>CAVZBC010000072.1:0-63989 GCA_963773125.1 uncultured Gammaproteobacteria bacterium
CTGGGCCGCCTCCCCTCTCCCATTGCTCAAACACTTTGTAGGCACAATCTCCCACCGCTTCGATCTCGTCCCACTGTGTCGCATCGGGCACCGGCACCCCCGAGCATCGCCTGATAACCTTGCAGGCGATAGCCGGGAACCCCCATATAATACCGGCCCATCGCCAATACCGCTCGGGCCTGGGCGCTGTATTTCTCCTCACCCACACCCTCGGGCAACCCGGCTGCTGAAAATCTCACCGCACGCCGAGCATCGAAGCTTTTCCAACTCGTAGCGTATGGCGCTGAGCAGGGCATGGCCGTCAATACGTGATCTCGACCCCAGCAGGCAGCGCTAGGATTCCCCTACCGGCACACCGGGCAGCGCTGACCCACCGCAAGCTCCTCGATGGCGGCACTCGATGCGCTCGGGCCCGACATAGGCCTTCGCACTCCGCCGACCCGTGCCAGGGCGGTGACCGCCTTGGGCTTGACCCGCTCCGGCGTCTGCGAGGCATCCGGCGGCGCTTCAGCGGCCGGCGCGTCGGCAGCGCCGACATCGGCTTCGAGGACGGCACCCGCGTTCGTCTCAGCACCACCGGCTGGACTCGGGGCAGACGAGGCCTCCGGTGCCCGGCGATGGCTTGAGACTCTTGCCAAAGAGCAAACCGCGAAGCCGTTTCATCGTGATCCGGGTCTCTTGCAGGGCCAACACCAGCCAGAAATGCGTGCGGATGATCCGTTCCACCAGGCTCGCATCCGCTGGGGACAACGTGTTCTGATGCACCCGTGCAATCAGGGCCTCGCCTTCTTCGCTACTCAGCGTCACGGCTTCGGCTGGCTTCTTCACCACGCATCCTTTGAGACGGGCACAATACGGTTGGCAAGCGCTTGCATAGCTCTAACGCTGACGAGCTTGTCAAGCCGAGCCAGCTCACCATGCGGGTCCCCGACGACGGCGGGAGGCGCTCGCCGTCGGACGCGGACGTTTCGTGACTTGGCGCGGTGCCGTCGGGCGATCCGGTAAAGGAGCTTGAGGGGGAGACGACTCGGGTACCTGATCATCCGGAAGCCTCAACATGACTCGAAGAATGTGGCTGACGCGGTCTCGATCCTCATCGCTTAAGCTGCTGGCTTGGACGCGCTTAAGCAATGCCATGCCTTGTTGTCGGTTCAGGTAGAGGGCGAGAAGGTCTATGAAAAGTTTGAGCCGTTGAAACATCGGGGTGGCCACCGTTGTCTGGAGTGAGCACATCGGTTGAGGTTCGGCGTCTGATGTAACGGATTCAAAATGAGAAGTCAAGCGCGCCTATCGGAAGAGCACAGCAATGCCTGCAGTTCGCTGCTGTGTTGCGCCGACGCCGCTGGATCGGGCACTGGCATGGAGTCGGGCTGTTGGGCCCATGCCTGCCGTCGAGCGCGGTGACGCTGTTCGTACCGCCGCCGGTCGAGTGCCCGGTGGCGAACAATGCCAGCCAGCCATGCGAGCGCTGTACCTTTGGTAGGGTGATAATCTTTGGCGTAGTACCACGCCTGGACAATGGCTTCCTGCAACACCTCTTCTCCCTGGTCCCGGCTGTTGAGGATGCGCGTTGCTAACGCCAGGAGATAGGGGGCGGTGGCATAATACAGCCTGGTAAAGGCCTCGTGATCACCCCAGGCGCTATTGAGCAGCAGTTGCTGCAAGTGCTCAGCGTCGATCCTCATGCGTGGTGATCCTTTTCGGCTCCGTGTTGGTCATGGCTTGCACGGGCAGAGGCATCTGCCTGAGGTGCTGTGCGTCTCTGCAATAAGCCGGACCGTGATACCCCACCTGGGCCCGCAAGGCCCCGTCCCTCAAAGCCTTGCGATTAAGACAACGGTTGCCCCAGCCGAGTGCTGACAGCTTACTGCAACCGCCTGGCATGGCAACAGAGTGTGCAGCCACTCCGATACACTCAGCCTGGTATCGACTACTAGATCTACGCCGCAATAGGTGCGTTTGGATGCTATACTGCAAGAAAGAAGGCCGCGGTCACGGCTCTGCAAGCGCTGCTTAGTGGTGTCAAGGCGACAAGGCCGGTTCTGTTGTAATTTTCATTTAAGGTCACTTGGGGTATGATCTTCCTCTATGACCAACGGTGCATAACGAGAGAGCGAGACGATGGCGATCAGTTTCAAAGGGGCCCATTTCCCCACAGAGGTTATCCTCACGGGTGTCCCGTAGGGTTGAAAAACTCGACTGAATCTACCCCGTTGAAATCGCTCAGGTTGGATGTATACTTGGTTGAATATGAGCGTCACTGCTTCCAACTCTTGATCGCCATGGTCGCTGGCTGGGTGCAGCGTCACCAGCAACAGGTGATCGCCTATCCCCAAGAAGAGAATCGCGTCCTCAAAGCCCAACTCGGCAGCCGATGGCTGCGTCTCACCGATCTCCAACGCCGCCGCCTCGCCGCGCTGGCACACCCGCTCGGCCGCAAACGCCTCAAAGAGATCGCCGCCATTGCCACGCCTGATACTCTCATGCGCTGGTACAAACGGCTTATCGCCCAGAAGTTCGACGGTAGTCAACGCCGGGGCGCCCTTGGCCAACCCCACGTCCTCGAAGAGGTGGAACAACTCGTCGTGCGCATGATCGAGGAGAACCGCCACCAAGGCCGCATGACTCTTTTGACTACACAGGCATAATCCCTAGCATTTGCACGCCCTCGATCGCCATGGCGTCGGTTCATCATGGCTCCGCTCACCCCGGTGTCAGACGCATCAGCGCGCGTATGACTGCCACGCTGGTCATGGGTAGCTTGTGGCCATTCTTGGCAAGCGGTGGCGCGCTGGCAATCGCCAGGGCTCCGGCCTGGTCTGCCACGGCGGCGGAAAGGGATTGACCGCGCAGAAAATGTTCGACGTCGGTCAGGCGCCACGGAATCGGCGCGACGCCTCCCAACACAACGTCTACTGTGCGTATGCGATCGCCATCCATATGCAGCACCACCGCCACACTGACTTCGGCATGGGTCCAGGCTTCCCGGTCCATGATTTTCAGATAGGTGCATACCACACCAGCAGCTGGCGTGGGAATGCGTACGCCGGCGAGGAGCGGCGTTTGTGAATAATCTGCCCGCCTATGAATATCTGCCATAAGACAGAGCAAGATTGCAGCCTCACATCCCTGCGCGCGGGGCCGGGCGTCCCCTCCAGATCGCGCTTCCCTGCACTCCAGTGAGGCTCTGGCGAAGGATAAAGCAAGACAGTTTTCGGATGTGGGAGTGTTAAGGGGGGCTCAGGGATGCTGCACACGGGACGGGAGGACTGCGGGTAGACACCCAGGACAACATACTTTACAATGCCTCTCCGTCTGGCCAGGCTTCCCAACGCTCTGATGTGCGTCAGAGCCAGGTGGAAGAACTGCCGGTCACCGCCAATAAGATAGCGGTGGGAGGAGCGCGCTTCCGGGCCTACTCCTGCGGTACCATCGACGGGCCTGCGTGCAAGGTGAGAGCCATTCTCCTCACCCGACAAAGAAGGGAGGGCGAGATTATGCCACAACTACGGTACGGCGGTAAGCAAGGGCAAGTGATTCAGTACGAGGTGGACCCGGATCTCATAGTCGTCCGAACGCGCAGCAAGCAGTCGTTCCGCAGTGGTCCTGTGCCACGACCAGAGGCGGCGCTGCTCGAAGAGATGGAGCTGGTAGCGGAGTTTCCGGATGCTGGGGTAGAAGTGTACCGCAAGCGGCCGGGAGTGCGCCTATCGGTCAGGACGGTGCGGGAGGAGTTGAAGAAGGCACCGGACACGCGGTTTGCGGGGCGCGTGCTGGTAGAGGCGCAGTCGAAGGAACCGGTGGTATACACGGAGAACATCTTTGTAAAGTTCCGCGACGAAGAGGACCGGGAGGACTGCATGGAAGTGCTGCGCCAGGCCGGCCTCACGGTCAAACGCGAGCTCACCTACGCCACGAACGCCTTTTTTGCTGAAGCACCAGAAGGGACCGGACAGGAAGTATTCACTATCGCGAATACCCTGCTCGAGCGGGAAGACGTGGAGTACTGCCACCCAGAGATCGTGCAGCCGGCGATGCGGCGGACCGTCTTCGCGCAGCAGTGGCATTTGAAGACCACGACGATCAACGGGCAAATGATCACGGCGAGCGCCAATGTCGAAGCGGCGCACGCGATCACACAGGGAGAAGGGGTGACGATCGCGGTGATCGACGATGGCTTCGACCTGGCGCACGAGGAATTTGCCAGTGCGAGAAAGATCCTCGCCGCACGGGATTTCCAGTCGTCGGATGACGATCCGAGTCCCGGGCCGAGAGATGATCATGGGACCGCCTGCGCTGGCGTGGCGTGTGCCGATGGCAACTTCGGCGCCTCGGGCGTGGCGCCCAAAGCGCGGCTGATGCCGCTGCGTATGCCGTTTTCGCTGAACTCGCAACGGCTGGCGGACGCCTTTGTGTGGGCTGCTGATCGCGGGGCTGACGTGATCTCCAACAGTTGGGGGCCTCCAGATGGCCCATGGTTCCGTCCGGACGATCCCAGTCATTCGCGAGCCTTTGCGTTACCGGACAACATCCGGCTGGCTATCGACTATGCGGCAGACAATGGTCGTGGCGGCAAGGGGTGCATCATCTTGTTCGCAGCCGGGAATGGCAATGAAAGCGTCGATCTAGACGGCTACGCGAGCTACGAGAAGGTACTTGCGGTGGCGGCGTGCAATGATCGTGGCAAGCGGAGTGTGTACAGCGACTTTGGCGACGCGGTGTTCTGCAGCTTCCCCAGCAACGACTTCGCATTTGCACCGGAAAGCCGGCCGGAGCCGTTGACACCGGGCATCTGGACGGTGGACCGGACAGGTCGTGCGGGCTACAACCCGGACCCGGACTCTGGTCAGATCGCTGGGGATGCAGGCTTGAAGTACACCAACGGGTTTGGCGGGACATCGAGTGCGTGTCCCGGAGCAGCTGGAGTGGCAGCGCTGGTGATTGCCCGGAATCCAGCGCTGCGCTGGCAGGAGGTGAAAGAGATCCTGCGGCAAGCGTGCGATCGGATCGATCCGCAGGGAGGTGCCTATGATGCCAGCGGGCACAGCAAAAAGTACGGGTTCGGGCGGCTGAACGCGGAGACAGCAGTGCGGCTGGCGTTGCCCTCAGAGGGGCCGGCGACGGTACGGATCGAGAAGTCGTTTACCGAGCCGATTGTGGACTTCCAGACGTCGACGGTAGAACTCGAGGTGACGGAGACGGCTGCATTGGTAGAGATTCAGGCAAGCGTCGATATCGAACACACTTACATCGGCGATCTGGTGGTCACGCTGATTCCGCCAGGTACGATGGCCGCTCCGCCGGTAGTGTTGCACAACCGCCAGGGTGGCCGTACGGTGAATCTCCGGCGGGGCTATGACACCGTCGTGGCACCGGGGCTGGCGGCGTACGCAGGAAAGAGTGCGAAGGGTACGTGGCAACTCGAGGTCCGGGATGAGGCACGGATCGATACGGGTCTGATTCGCAAGTTCGGGCTGGAGTTGCGTATCACCAACGGAGAACCGCGGAGAGTGGAGCGAGAAGAAACCTGTCAGAAAGCGGAGGAAATAGACCTACGCCAGCCGACCGTTGCCCTCGCTCCGTCTGGATCTCGGCTTGCAGAGACGGGATTGGGGGTTCTGGTGGATGCTGCGCAAGGCGAACGGCCCCCGCCATACTGGCGGGGGTAATCGGCCGTACGCAGTACCCAGGCTCGTTTGCCGTGCATCACTCTGGCAGCCCGGCCTGCCGGAGACCCTCATAGTATCTCTCCATGAGTCGGCTGTATTCAGGGTAGTCGGACGTGAGTAGCTCCTCCTTGATCGCGGTGATCGTGAGTGGGCGGGCCGATCTGCAGGCGGGTAGCCAGGGCCGCACGTGCTTCGTCCTCCCGACCGAGGAGCGCTAAGGCGGCCGCTTGCAGTGTGAAGGCCCCGGCGGACTTCGGATTCGCCGCTGCTGACCGCTTGCCCTGCTCGAGGGCCTTGCGGTCGTCGCCCAGCATCATATGGGCCACGCCGACCCACGTGTGCCAGCCGGCGCGCAGGGGATCGCGTGGGCTCAGCCGGAACGCGTGGTCGAAGTAGGGTAGCGCTTCCCGCGGGCGCCCACGCATGATCCAACATATGCCGATCCCGGCATGCCCCGGTGCGTGGTTCGGGTTCAGTGTCACCGCCGTCTCGTTCTCTTCGAGCGCCCTGTCGATGTCGCCCTGCGCCCGGATCGCGAAGCCCAGGACGTAGTGGGCGTCCGCGCTCCGGGGCTCGAGCGTCACCGCCCGCTCCCCAGCCGCGCGGGCCAGTTGCAGCGATGCCGGCCGTGACGTACTCCACCTGGCGACCGCGGCGCGGGTATGTGCATAGGAGAGGTTGGTCCATATCTCCGGCACCTGCGGATCGAGAGCGAGCGCCTTGTCGAGGTAGGCAAACGCCTGGTCGTTGGTCTCCCTGGCCGGCGGTTTGTTCCAGAGTTCGGCCCAGGCCTTACGGGCGTAATCAATGGCTTCGAGGTGCTCCGGCCGGCCGCGCGTGGCGCGCTGGCTCTCCGCCTCCTTGAGCTGGAGGTGGAGGGTGCGGGCAATCTGCCCGGTCACTTCATTCTGGAAGGAAAACAGATCCTCGGCGCTCCGGTCGAAGCGTTCCGCCCAGAGGTGCGCGCCCGTCTCTGCATCGATGAGCTGGGCGTTCACACGCACCTGTCGCTCGGCACGTCGCACACTGCCCTCGAGGACGTAACGGACACCCAACTCCCGGCCCAGTTGCTTGACGTCCACTGTCTTGCCGCGGTAGGACTGCATGGTGTTGCGCGCGATCACGAAGGCGCCCTCAATACGCGACAGGTCAGTGGTCAGGTCCTCGGTCAGGCCGTCGCTGAAGTAGTCCTGCGCTGGGTCCCCACTCAGGTTACTGAAGGGTAGCACGGCGATCGACAGGCGGGGCCGGTCCACCGGCTGCCCGCGCTTGATCGCGAGCCGGACGCCGAGCCCGAGGGCCCCAAGCATGCCGACCACCAGGAGACCAATGAGGACAGCACGACGCCAGGCACGTGTCGCGCCGCGCCAGTGCGACAGGCGGCGTGGTACCCAGCTCGCTCTGGTCGTCGAGGCGGACACGGAACACCCGTACGGGCCGTGGGATGTTCTTCAGGCTCTGGGCCCCGAGATCCTCGAAGGCCAGGCTGGTGCGTGCGCCCACCTCCTCGCGCACCATCGCGGTCACGCAGATCCCACCCGGCGCGGCTAACTGCCTGCACGCGGGCCGCGACATTCAGCCCGTCGCCGTACACCCGCGTGCCGTCGTACATCACGTCGCCGAGGTTGACACCGATGCGAAAGCGCATCTGGCGCGCCGGTGGTACCGTGGCATTGCGCTCAGCCATCGTGCGCTGGATGGCGATGGCGCATTCCACCGCCTGCTGGACGCTCCGGAACTCCGCGAGAATGCCGTCCCCGGCCGTGTCCTGGATACGTCCGCCGTGGGCTTCGACCATGCGGCAAGACGACGGCCTGATGCCCCTTGAGGGTCGCGACGGTGGCGGCCTCGTCCTCGGCCATCAGGCGGCTATACCCGACAATATCCGCCACCAGGATGGCGGCGAGCCGGCGCTCGACGTGTGTCTCGTCCATATGGCTCCTTGACCCAAGACTGATTTCTCCATCGCCGCAATGGTAAAGCATGTTTTTCTTGGTGTCCACCGCCATGAGGTAGCTCGGGCGGATCGTTGGGACGGGTTGGGTCTTGATAAAGACAGCGCGCGTGAGAGGTGGCGTCGTAGGCGATGTAGGGATTGCCACTCCCGCTCAACGCCAGAGTAGGTGTCAAGCCCGCCCAAAAGCCAGCGTCGTCACAGGCGACCGGGTGCAGACAAAGGCACGTAGGGGTGAGAGCCCGGGAAGTGGGTCTGTGGTACACCCTAGGAAAAGTGCAGACGATCCGGCTTGTGTATCACGCCAGCTTGTGCAGTTCGGCGTGGAAGAGTACGCCTTGCGTCAAGCGTGCGCCTCTGTGCCCACACGACTGGAGCCGGCCTGGGAGCCGTGTGTCAGGCGTTTGACGAGTTGCGCCCAGAGCCGCCCCCAGGTGCGACACTCTTCCTGCATAGTAGCCTCTGAGGTCTCACGCAAGTAGACCGGACCGTAATGGGCACTGAACGCATTCCCCTGAATGACCATGCCGTGGTTCAAGAGGATGTGGAGTGTGGCCATCAGGGCAAGTTCAGCACCACTCCCAGGCCTGCCCCCTGCAGTAAACGCGCCACCGACCTTTCCCGTCAGTGGACCGGGATAGCCCTGGATGGCCACGACGTCAAAGAGGCGTTTGATCTGCCAGTCGACCCCGCCAAAGCGCGTCGGGTTCCCCACAACAATACCATCCGCAGCTTGCATCTCCTCCCAGGTGACTTCCTCCACAGCCCGAGCTCGGGCCTCCATACCTTCGCCGTGAATACCCGCACAGATCGGCGCAACCATCTCGCCTGTCCGGCCCCGAAGTGTTGTATAGATCACGAGAATATACGGCATGACGCTCTCTTTCTATGGAACTGCCGTTACAATTTCGCCATCACCTGACGGGCAAAATCGTCAATGACCTGATATTGGGTCGCAAAAGATGGTAACAACACGAGATGGTGTAAGCCAGCCGCCTCAAGCTGACGGATTTGCGCCATGATCTCTTCGGGGGTACCGACCAGGCAGGTGGACCGGATCAGTTCCGGCGTGACGAACCTGGCTTCTTCCGGCAAGAGATAGGTGCAATGGCCAGCGTGAATCCGCAGGTGACGGTGCGACGGCGGCGTGGCTTCGACCATGGTGCTGTATTCCTTCCAGATGGAGCGCAGGTGGCGTGGCGGGTCGCCGCCAAATTGCCGCACTTTGTCATAGAGATAATGCAGCGACGAGATCACAAAAGCACCACATTCCTGGAGCACGCGTTCGGAAGTCAGTGCTTCTCCGGGGCGCAAAATGACTGCCGTGGTCAAAGAACTCACATAAAAATCCGCGCCTAATTGCCGCCCGGCCTGCGTCGCTCCAAAGCGGGCATTGGTATAGGCGCGTTCAACAAACCCTGGCACGGGAGGGATGGACATGACCAGGCCATCCCCGTGTTCTCCGGCCAGCGCCTGGGCTTTGGGACCAAATCCCGAAATATAGATGGGAATGGGGGCATCGAGTTCGATGAATTTATAGTCCTGCATGAGAAACTGTACGGGAAGGGTTTTGCCCTGGAAGGTCAGTTCCACTTCTTCCCCACGCAGCAGAGCCCGCACCACCCGGAGATACTCGCGAAACTCGGCCAGCCGCATGGGCTTGTGGCCCATCAATCGCATGGCCGTATTGCCGGTGCCAATGCCGAGAAAGGTACGGCCGGGTGCCAGGCGATTGATGGAAGCAATACTGTTGGCGGTGACCGGGGCTAAGCGCGTGCCGGCCACGGCCACTCCCGTACCCAGTTTAATCCTCCTGGTTTGCTGGGCGGCTAGCGCCAGCACCGCATAGCAGTCTGACCAGATCATCTGGCTATCAGCGACCCAGGCATGGGAGTACCCCAGATTTTCGGCATGCGTAATATAGCCAACCTCGTCAATTTTCGATGCCACACAAATGCCAAAATCCATGGTACCCTATCCTTCCCCTCATGCTGCCACTTTACCAGAGGCCGGCCCTCGGCACTCACTACTGCCCAGGATATTCCTTCTGCAGTGGCATGTCCACAGGGTAACGCCGTGTGCAATCCTCCTTCCCCTGGCCTGCTCAAACAGGAGACCATGCTCACCTCGATGAGCCGGTTTGCCACGCACGTTATGCCCAGAATCCAATGAGTCTCTACAGTCTTCCCATTGACACAGTATAAGGCCAGCAGTAGCATGCCGTTTATCGGGCTGATCGACTACAGCAGAAACGGTCGCTGTGTGGGGCTGTCCCGCTGTGCAGGCGCTTACCACGCATCAGGGAGGGCAAAGCATGCGCAGACCAAGGTGGCTGATATTCACGTCAGACAGAGCAAGGTGGAGCAGGCGAGGCAGGGGCCTCATGGCCGTGATCCTCAGCGCTTGGTGGTGCTGCTCTGTTGGCGCCTCCCCTCCACACCGTAGCAGCCCCCCCCGCCAGGCCAAGCGGGGAAATGCGCTGGGCGTTGTACGTGACCTTCCCTCCTGCCTGGTTCGACCCTGGAGAGGTGGCAATGGTAGGCCTCAATCCCTTCTGGATCATCTATGGCCTGCATGATGCCCTGGTCAAGCCCATGCCTGGCAACCCCATGGCCCCCAGTCTGGCGGAGTCCTGGACGGTGAGTGCAGACCAACGGGTGTACGAATTCAAACTGCGTGAAGGGTTGCAATTCCACAACGGCGACCCGTTTACCGCCGAGGATGTGAAGTTTAGCTTCCTGCGCTACAGGTGGCCAAAGCATCAGAGCCAGAAGGTTCGAGAGGTGGAGGTGGTCGACCCGTACCGGGTGCGCTTCCATCTGCCAGAGCCGTGGCCCGATTTCATGACGTATTACGGCACACTGGCCACCGGGGCGGCCTGGATCGTGCCCAAGAAGTATATCGAGCAGGTCGGCGAAGACGGCTTTAAGAAGCACCCGATCGGTCTGGGTCCCTACAAATTTGTCCGCCAGACGCCGGGCATCGAGCTGGTGATGGAGGCCTTCGAGGGCTACTGGCGCAAGATGCCGCACGTCAAGCGGCTGGTGTTCAAAAGCGTGCCGGATGCGACCACACGCATGGCCATGCTGAAAAAGGGGGAAGTGGATGTCGCCTATCTGTTGTCAGTGCCCCTGGCGCAGGAGGCAAAACGCGATCCCAAGCTCAAAGTCGCCTTTTCTGGGGCCATTGGCATCTTCTGGCTGGATTTCCTGGATCAATGGGACCCCAAATCGCCATGGCATGATCGGCGGGTCCGACTGGCGGCAAACTATGCCATTGATCGCCAGGCCTTGAACGAAGCGGAAACGCTCGGAGCCTCCAAGCCCACGGGCAGCATGGTTCCGCAGGACTCTTGAGTTCGCCCTGCCCCTTGAACCCTCCCCCTACGATCCGGTCAAAGCGAAACAACTGTTGGCCGAAGCCGGATACCCTAACGGCTTTGACGCCGGAGAACTGCACCAGATCCCGCCCTATTTCTGAGTTGGGAGAGGCGATTGTGAATTATCTGCGGGCGGTGGGGATCAAGGTACAAATGCGCCCAATGGAACGCGCCGCCTTCTTCGCCGCCTGGAAGGCGAAGCAACTGCGGGGGCTGTGCGTGTGCGCCAGTGGCCGATACGGCAATGCTGCGACCCGCATTGAGGAAGTGGCAGTGAGCGATGGTCCTTTCGCGTATGGGGGCTATGCGGATATCGATGCCCTGTTCAAACAGCAGGACGTCGAGACCGACCGCAGCAAGCGCGAAGCCTTGCTGCACCAGATCCAACAGACTCATCCACGAGCGCGTGCATGTTCGGGCCCATCTGGGAGTACATCTGGCCGAGCGGCGTGGGGCCGCGGGTAGAGGAGCCGGGGTTACTGTTGATCAACCCTTACCCCTGGTCGGCCCCACTGGAAGATGTGCGTCTCAAGCCAGAATGAGGAGCATTGTATGCACCAGAGTACTGCGCGTATCCTGACCACCCATGTTGGCAGTCTGCCGCGCCCTGCGGCGCTGGCCGAGTTATTGTTGCGGCAGGCACAGGGCGAACCCGTTGCTGCGGACGAGCTGGCACGGCACTGCGATGCCGCAGTCCGCGAGGTGGTCCGGAAGCAACACGAGGTCGGCATTGACATTGGCAATAACGGCGAGCAACCGCGCGTGGCCTTTCACACCTACGTGGCGCAGCGCATGCGGGGGTTTGGCGGCCAGGGGCAGCGGGCGGTGCCGCTCGACGTGGCAGCGTTCCCGGAGTTTCAGGAAGTCTGGCGGGCCCGACGGCAGGGCACAGCCACCCCCCTCACACCCCAGGCTATAGCGGAGGTAGAGTACGTCGATCTGCGCGAGGCCGAGGCGGAATGCGACGGCTTCCTGCGCTGCACCGCAGGCACACCATCGCCCTTTACCGAGGGTTTCATGACCGCTGCCGCCCCGGGCATTATTGCTACTGCGCTCCTCAACGCCTACTACGATTCCCACGAGCGCTATGTGTTTGCCGTGGCCCGGCAAATGCAAAAGGAATATGAACTCATTCATACCAAAGGCCTGCTGCTGCAACTCGACTGCCCTGACCTCGCCATGGAGCGCGCCATGCTCTTCCAGCATGACTCCCTGCAGCGCTTTCAAGCCGTGGTCGAGATGCACATTGCGGCGCTCAATCTCGCCATTGCCAATATTCCTCCCGAGCGCGTGCGTCTGCACGTCTGCTGGGGGAATTACGAAGGACCGCACACCCATGACGTCCCCCTGGAGGCCATTCTGCCGCTCCTCTATCAGGCCAGAGTCGGTGCTCTGTCAATCGAACTGGCCAACCCCCGCCACCAGCATGAGTACCGGCTCTTCAAGCGCTATCCCTTGCCGGACACCATGCTCCTGCTACCCGGTGTGATCGACTCGACGACCAATTTTGTCGAGCATCCCGAAGTGGTGGCCCAGCGTATCGAGCAGGTCGTAGACGCTGTGGGCGACCGCAGCCGAGTCATTGCCAGTGTCGATTGTGGCTTTGGGACAAATGTCGGCACCAGGCAGGTGACCACGGATGTGGTCTGGGCCAAACTGCAGGCCCTGGTAGAAGGCGCCCGTATTGCCAGTACCCGTCTCTGGAGCTGAGGGAGCGGGGCGACAAGTGGTGTAGACACCATTGTCCGCGCGCACCCAGACCCCGCTTTCCCAAACCGGCCATCCGAGGCCCTCGCACCGGGACATCCCTGAGACGCAATCCTCCCCCTCCTGAGCCGTCTGTCCAGGCCGCGCTTTGCCGTGCGTTGCCTTGCTGCGAGCCGCTGCGGCGGGTGGTCGGGGGAGCGGGGTGAAAATGGCGTGTGTACTTCCAGCCATCGGCAGGGCGCCAGAGGTAGCTCTAAAAGCTTATAGCAACCACGGCTTTACACCGTGTTCTTGGACGTACTGCCTAGGAATTCTCTGTCTGCCGGCTGTAATCCCAGGAGATAATCCGTCGCGGTTCTACCTTGATATACGCCACCCCCGGCCGGGGCTCTTGGGGCAGCGCCTCTTCTGTCACGCCACGTAACCGGGCGGCGGCGCGACTGAGTCGTAGCACGTTCTCGGGGTCGGTGTATACGGCAGCGTCACCCTGGATGAGCACGCCTTTAATGTCTTGTCTGGTGCTGCCGCTCTCGAGCGTTAAACTCACCTTGGGGTTTCGTGCGATGTTTTTGACTTTTTGGGTGCCATCTCGGCAGCCAAGATAGATGTCGTCACCGAGGCGAAAATAGCCAATCGGCACACTATGTGGATACCCATTCGGCCCAATGGTCGACAGAATGATCCAGCCTGGTTTTGCATCCAGAAACGCTTTAACTTCCTGATTCGTCATTCGTGCAGGCATGGTCTATTATCTCCGTATTTTCATGGAGTGATGTCTCTTTCTCATGCATGGTAGCACACCCTTTCATAGGTGAGCGACGTCTGCTCTGTTCTTGCCCCTCATAGAGGATGTGCTACACTCCTCTCCACAAGGACTTTCACACGGTCCAGAGCATTTTACTTCTCCTGCTGCAGAAGATATCTTGCAATGCCCAGAGCGATTGCCCAAACTCCGACAGAAGCCTATATCGCTGTCAACCCCGATGAGGCGCTGCTGAGTGGGGACGAGCGCTACGTCCAACTCGATGCGGTGCGCGGCATACGCAATGTGGCGCAGTCGCTCACGGCGCTTATCAAGGCCCGCGAAGACGCCTTAAGGACGGGGAGGTCTAACGACTACGCCCGCTTTCTCGTCACTGGCCATAGCGGCTGTGGCAAAACCACGGAACTCTACCGGCTCCAGGATTTGCTCTCCCGGGCTGGTTTTGCCGTGGTGTACTTTGACGCGGGTATCGAGTTCGACCTGCAGAAGCAAAATGTGGACTGGTGGAGCATCCTGTTGGAGATGGTCTGGCAGGTGGACGAGCAACTGCGACAGTCACCCTATAACCTGCACATTCCCGATACGCTCCGCGATAGTGCCGTGGAGTGGTTGGCGCGGGTGGTGACCGAGAAAATAACACGTGCCGAGATGGCAGCCTCGTTGGAGACTGAACTTGGCGCCGAAGTCGGGTTGCCGTTTTTTGCCAAAGTAAAGGCAGCGCTCAAAGCCATGGTGAAAACCGGCTCCTCCAGCATGCAGAAAATTGAGCAAGAGGCGGAACGACGGCCTGCAGTGCTCCATGACGCCGTCAACAATATGATTGCTCATGTCCAGGCGTCCCTCCATGAGCAGGGTCGCCATGGTTTAGTCATCCTTGCCGATGGCCTGGAGAAGATCCCGCTGCGCACGTTTAGCGAGAGGCTGACCACGCACAATGTGGTGTTCATTCACAATGGCCGGCACCTCAAAGCGCCATCCTGTCACCTGGTGTACACGCTGCCGCTGGCCCTGTTCAGCAGCGCCAACATTGGGCAAGTCTTTCCGGAGCGTCCAGAGATTATGCCCATGGTGCGTGTCCGCCGCCGTGATGGGAAGGAAGAGAGGCAGGCGCTGAACTTGATGACAGAAGTTGTCACCCGGAGGGTGGTGCATAGCGTGTTTGCCCCTGGAGTCATTAAGATGCTAGCGCTCGCCAGTGGCGGGCATATCCGCGATTTCCTGCGTCTGGTGCATGAAGCTGCCAGTGGTTTCGGCGAGCGTATTACCAAAGCGGATGCCAGCAGAGCCATTACTGGCATGGTCGACCTGTATAATCGCACCATTGAGCAAGAGCTGATTGCGCCATTAGACTATGTTGCCCAGCATGAGGAACTGCCTGGTGGGCCGCATGATGGTGAATTGGTCAACCGCCTCCTGGTGCTGGAATATCGCAATCACGAGACCTGGACGGCCCTGCATCCCTGTGTCAAGGATGCACCGAGATATGTGAGGGCTCCCCGTGCGCACCAGGAAGAAGAAATCACGGCGCTAATGCGCCACCGCCTGCTTACCCGCTGCCAGCCGATGTGACACTCACACCAGAGGCACAGGAAGACTGGGCTCGCCTCACGCGTCTGCTACCGCTCAATCAAGGCCCACGGTTACTGTTCGTCCTGGTGGACTCGCCCGTGCTGCGGCGCCGCCTGGCATCCCATCTCGCGGCAGCGCTTGTCGCTGATGGCCATGAGGTCGCACGGCTTGATCTCACAAAACCTTCCTACCAGCCTTTGGAGGACATCTTTACCGCGGCTGCTGCCCATCCACAGGCCCGCTTTCTCTTTCTCCACGGCCTGGAACGCAGCCTCATTTCCCCTGAGCACCGCCTTGGCGCACTGGCACACCTGAACCTGCATCGAGATCAGATGCGCACACGGCTTGCCTGCCCGCTGGTCATCTGGACGACTGATGCCGTCTTTACAGATCTGGCACGGCACGCGCCGGACTTTATTGCCTGGCGCAGTGGAATGTTCACACTTGCTGACCCATCTGTTGCCGTTGAAGCCCCCTACCGTCAGCACCTCATTGACCGGTACGGCAAGCTCACACTCTATTCTGTGACTTCAGACGCTCCGCTTGCCGTAGATCTGGAGCAGGTCTTTGTCAAACTGACCGCCACGCAGCAGCGGCGCACGGTCGTACGTCCGATACTTATCCGGATAGGGTTTACGTCTGAAGATGAACAGCCATTTGCGCCGCCCGTGTCGTCAAGCAGGGCTGCCGCACCTTCTCCTCGCGGGCCAGTTCACGAACCAGTAGAAGACGTCACTGTCACGCTGTCACTTGCTGATGCCCTCCAGAACAGTCGATGCCTTGCTGTCGTTGGCGCGCCGGGAGCAGGCAAGACAACGCTACTGCACTTCCTGGCGCTGACCTTCGCCCGCCGTCAGGCCCCGGAGCGGCTCGGGCTGGATGAGGAGCGCCTGCCGCTCTTTGTGACCCTGCGTGACTTCAGTCGTTTTCTGGAGGGGGGAGACAGAATGACACAGACCTCCCATCGCCATCCAGACGTGCTGCCGAACTTCCTCACCGAGCATATGCAGAAGATCGCCCCGCATCTGCATCTCCCGGACGACTTTTTCCGTGCACGCCTGACGCACGGCAAGTGCGTGGTGTTGCTCGATGGCCTCGATGAAGTAGCCGATCCACACCAGCGGGCGCGCGTTGCCGAAGCGGTGGCCGCCTTCACGCAGCATTATCGAGACAATCGCTTTGTGGTGACCTCACGCCCGCGCGGTTATGAGGGGGTAGCGCAGCAACAACTCGCTGCGCTCTATGCCAGTTGTACCATCCGCGACTTTGATGATACTGACATGACGGCGTTTGCGCACAATTGGTATGCCGCGGTCACGCGTGATCGCATGGGAGATACCCCTGACGCTGTCGCCGAAGCCCAGCGCCAGGCCGATGACTTGCTGCGCACCATTCGCAATGATCCGCGTGTACAGGCGTTGGCCCACAATCCGTTGCTGCTGTCGGTGCTGGCCATGGTACATCAGCGTGGCGTGGGCCTACCGCAGCGCCGGGCCGAATTGTACGACGAGTGTACGGATATGCTGCTGGGGTACTGGGATCAGACCAAAGGTGGCGAAGCGGCGCGCGAACTGGCCACTTACGGTGCCCTCACGCGTGGCGAAAAGCGCACGCTCCTGGAGCCCATTGCGCTATGGTTTCACGAACGGGGTGAGCAAGGTCTGGAAGCGACACAAGGCGAGCTGGAGCAGGAAATTGCCTGTCAGTTTATGGACCTTTTGGGCGACGACAAGGAAACAGCGCGCAGCCGTGCTGCCCTGTTCCTACGGGTGATTGATGAGCGCGCTGGCTTGTTGGTGGAACGTGCAGACAGGGGTGTATGCCTTCGCCCATCTCACCTTTCAGGAATACCTCGCGGCGCGTGCCATTGCAGACTCGTGAGGACTACATTGCTTATACTTTGCGGCATTTGCATGACCCGTGGTGGCGAGAGGTGTTGCTGCTTGAAGTTGGCCATCTCAGCGACGTCCGCCACTACAGTCGCCGTGCCCGCAGACTCACCAGCGACCTGATTCGCGCCATCCACAACGCTGGTAGTTGGCTTGAAGACGTATTAAAACGTGACCTCCTCTTTGCGGTCCGTTGTCTCTGTGACACTGGCAAACTCAGCGTGGACAACGACCTCCGTAACCGCCTCATGGACGAACTCATTACCCTCTGGCGCACCACGCCATACGAATCACAGCGGCAGGAGATCGAGGCGCTCTTCGCCTATGCCATGCCCACTGTAGATGGAGAGCGCATCTATACAGAACTGCTCCATTATCTTGACGACACGACTATGCGCGGGGCAGCGGCAGGGCGTTGGGGCAGCTAGGAGCGGGGGTAGCCACCCCCGAGGTGCTGGGGCGCTGATGGCATTGACCGCCGATACGGACGGTGATGTGCGCCGGGTAGCGGCAATGGCGTTGGGGCGGCTGGGAGCGGGGGCGACCACCCCTGAGGTCTGGGGCGCCTAGTGGCATTGACCGCCGATACGGACAGTGATGTGCGCGAGGCAGCGGCAGAGGCGTTGGGGCAGCTAGGAGCGGGGGCGGCCACGCCCGAGGTCGTGGGGCGCCTGGTGGCATTGACTGCCGATACGGACAGTGACGTGCGCCAGGCAGCGGCAGGGGCGTTGGGGCAGCTGGGAGCGGGGGCGACTACCCCGAGGTCGTGGGGCGCCTGGCGCAATTTTGGCAGGGACAGTTGGCGAATTCTGACAGGCGGTTGATCGGTGCTGAGTATGGACGAGTTGGCGACATTGCTTATAGGCAATTACAGCAGATTGCGGCGCGGCTGGGAGCAAGGATTGAGGAGCATTGACCGCCTTCCAGCGCAGGAATTTACCCACTGCGCTACCCACAGTGTGCTCGTGATTGCCCTCAGCCTGTATCGCAGCGCAGCGCGTCAGCCGTCTCGTTGTGGCCTGACTCAGGACGTCGAAGGCTCCAGGAGGGCATTCACCTCGGCGACGTCGTCAGGCGTGAGCGTCCACGAGGCGGCTTTGGCATTACTGAGGACGTGGTCCAGGCTAGTCGACCCGGAGATGACCGAACACACCTGGGGTTGGGCCAGGAGCCAGGCGTGCGCCAGTTCGTTCAGGTCGTGGCCACGCTCGGCAGCCCAGAGGGCCAGGCGCTCGATGCGCGCAAAATTGGCTGCGGTCATGGATCGTTGCAGGCTCGCATCCCTTTCCCCCCGCGAGCCGGGAGGCGGTGGTTCCCCAGGGCGGTACTTGCCGGTCAAAAAGCCGCCGGCCAGAGGAAAATAGGGCACAAAACCCACGTCATACGCCCGGCAATAGGGCAGAACCTCATATTCCACGTTGCGTGCCAGCAGGTTATATTCGGATTGGATGACCACAAATGGCGTCCAGCCGCGCAGCTCTGCCAGGACATTGGCATGCGCTAACTGCCAGGCCGCAAACGCTGAGACACCCAGGTAGCGCACTTTCCCCAGGCGGACCAGATCGTCTAAGGCACGCAGCGTCTCGTCGATACGGGTGGTGGGATCCCAGCGATGCACGTAATACAGGTCAATATGATCGCTCTGGAGGCGGCGCAGACTGGTCTCCAGCGCCTGCATCAAATGATACCGCCCGGCACCACGGTCATTGGGACCCTGACCAATGGGCAGGACAAATTTGCTCGCCACGACAAATTTCTCCCACCGTCCCTTGAGCGCCTGGCCTAAGGTTTTTTCTGATTGGCCCTGTGTGTACGTATTGGCCGTGTCGATAAAATTGATCTCCAGATCCCGCGCGGCATCAATGACTCTATTGACCTCTGCCTGTGGGAGAGAGGTTGTCCCAAAACGGTTCGTGCCTAAGCCAATGATGGAGACGCGTACCCCTGCATTGCCGAGCTGGCGGTATTCCATGTGTGTATTCCTACTGTTCGAACGAGTGAGTGGCAGAATTCTCGTGCGTGTTGTGAATCAGCAGCGCTCTCAATAAGTCGCAGTGTGTTATCCACCCCGCCGTAGCAGGCCGAGAAAGGCCGGACGACTCGGCGAGTCGTCCCTACCATAGGCATATGCGACCAATGCGTCTAATCGCGTAGCCGTGGGCACAGTCGCAGGGCGTTTTCGCCTAACATCTTGCGCTTGGCCTGCGCCGAGAGGCCGGGGCGTTCGACGATCTGCTGCACGCTCTCGGGCCAGGCGGTGTCGCCGTGGGGCCAATCTGTGGCAAACAACCACATGTCTTCACCCAACTCCTGTACACAGAAATCGATTGAGCGTTCCCAGCTATCGAGGCCGTGAAAATACCGTCCTTCGGCCAGCACCTCACGGGGCAGGCGCTTGAGATGCGGCACATGACCGGGAGACATCAGGTAGTGCGTGTCGAGTCGGTCCATGGCCAGCGGCATCCAGCCGCCACCCGTCTCAATGATGGCGGCGCGCAGGCGCGGAAAACGGTCGAAAATGCCACCGCCGATCAAGGCGCCAAGGGCCGCCATGCCGGCCCAGGGGTTGGCGAAGCTATGCAGCAAGAACCAGGCGCTGTCCAGGTCAAAGGTGCCCGGGCCATACGGGGGCCGGGACGTGCCGCCGTGCGCCAGTAGGGGGAGATCAAGGTCTTGCGCCACCTCGTAGAGCGGATAGAGGTCCGGATTATCCAGCAACTTTCCCTCTGGCGCCTGGGGAGAGATATAGATGCCCACCAGGTTCGCATCCCGTGCGGCCCAGTACTTCACTTCAGCAACGCCACTCTGGACATCGCGCATATTGGCGACAAGGGTCCATTTGAGGCGCGCGGGGGCCTGGGCACAGAAATCCGCTACCCAGCGGTGGTAGGTCCGATACAGGGCATTCTCAAAGCCAACGTCGCGCAAGGCACAGTAGCTCGAGACGTGTGTTGGAAAGAGGACATTGACGTCGACCAGGGCACGGTCCATATCTTCGAGACGTGCCTTGACATCCCAGTTGACCTCTGGCCGAATGGGCGGCAGAGCGTCGAGTCGTCCGGGTGGAAAGGCTTTGCGTCCCCCTTCCATGCGTGACCGCCCGGTCAAACCAAACGTATCCCGCACGCCGAGCGGACGACCAGTCTCGATGGGCTCGACGATAGAGGTACGACTGCCAAACAGGGACGCCCTCTGCCCGGCGTCCGTTTGCCTGGCGATTGCCGTGCAGAGTTGCTCATACGGCTGGCGGTAGGCGGGATCGATATATTCCTGATACATGCGCTCCGGACGCTCCACGATGTGGGCATCCATGTCGATGACTTTACATCCGTTCCAGCTCATCTCAGCCCTCCTGCATAGCAGTCTTGCCGGCATTCGTCTCCGACCTGCTCAACCATTGACACATCAGCGCCACTATAGCGCTCGCCTGGCGCCAGCGCAAGACACTCGAGCCTTGGCACGTCTTGGAGTTAGTGGTAAGCCACGCCGCCATTGACGTGAATCGTCTGTCCGGTGATGAAGCCCCCGTCATCGCTGACTAGAAACACGCAGGTCGCGGCAATTTCCTCTACGCGTTCCCTGACGCCCCAGGGGAATCCCCGCAGCGTTGGGGGGGCGTCCCTGGTACCATTCGGGGTTGGCGCGGCTGGTATCGATGCTGCCTGGCGACACGACGTTGACCCGTATGTTGTGCGCGGCAAACTCCGAGGCTAAACTGCGCGCCAAGCCCACCAGGCCCATCTTGGCGGCCGAGACATGAGCGCGTTTGGCACCACCGGCAAAGGCGCCTTCGCCAGTGAAGAACACAATGCGGCCATACTGCTGTTCGACCATGGCGTTGATGGCCGCCCGGGTGCAATAGAACGCGCCGTCCAGGACGACGCCCCGGACTTCCTCCCAGTCCTGCACGGTCAGTTCTGTGAAGGGTTTATGGGGACGGATGGCGGCATTGTTAATCAGAATGTCGAGGCGGCCAAATTCCGCCAACGCCTGCTCCACCATGCGGTCGACCTGCGCTTTATTGGCCACATCAGCCAGGAGCGGCAGGGCCTTGACGCCAAGGGCGCGAGCTTCCCGCGCGACCGCCTCCGCCTCGTCCTGGTTGGCACGGGCGTTGACCACAACGTGGGCGCCTTCAGCGGCCAGCTGTAGGACGGTGGCGCGGCCGATATTCCGCCCTGAGCCGGTCACCAGGGCCACTTTGCCATCGAGCTTTCCCATGCGTCACACCTCCTGAAGTTCACAATTGTCTGATACACAGTGATATCCCTCATCGCGGGGAACGCGACAGGCCAGCCAACTGCTCGAGTCTCCGCATGACCACTGCGAGATCTTCAGAGCCTGCCCCGGCCGCAGCAGCTGCAGCGTACAGCTCCTGTGCCGTGCTGGTGAGAGGCAGAGGCACCGCAAGACGCTGTCCTTCCTCAAGCATGAGGTGCAGATCTTTCAGGAACAAGTCGAGCTTCATCTGCGGTGGAAATTCGCCCGCCACCATGAGCGGACCACGCACGTCCAGCATGCGCGAGCTGGCCGCCGAATCGCTCAGGGCATCGAGCATGGTGGCGGGAGCGAGACCTCCCTTGGCCGCCAAAACTAACGCTTCGGCGAGCGCGGCAGTATTGAGCGCCACCAGGAGGTTCGTGACCAGTTTGGCCAATGACGCCATACCGATGTCCCCGACGTGCACCGTGCGGCGGGCAATGGCGTCGAAGATGGGGCGGCATGCCTGCACGGTTGCCGCCGCCCCTCCCACGAGGAGCGTACAGTCACCCCGTGCCACCATAGCGCTGGTGCCGCTGATAGGCGTATCAAGGAAGTGCCGGCCCCTGGCCGCTGCTGCCCCTGCCAGCCGCTGCGTGAGCGCCGGTGAAATCGTGCTCATTTGCATGAGGATGGCGTGGTGCGGTGTAGTGTCAATGAGGCCATGCGGGCCGCAGAAAACCGCCTCGACACTCTCCAGCGTGGGCAGAATGGTGAAAATGGCATCTGCCTCCTCAGCTACGGCGGCTATACTTGCTGCAGGTCGCAGGCCCTGCGGACCGAGGGCTGTCACCTGTTCAGCACGGGTATCGTAGCCGCTGACGTCGAAGCCCCGCTCGAGTAAACGTGCGGCTACGGCACTGCCGAGCAGTCCCACACCGATAATACCGATACGTTGCATCGCGCCTCTCCCGGATGTCTGCGTTTCCATAGAGCCGCCGCGACCGAGGGCCGGGGCCAGGCTGTGCCTCAGCGTGCACTGGGCAGGGGCTGGCCCACGGATACACCATAGGTGTTTTCCAGCTCGTACACGTGCGGCAGTCCGAGTACGCTGGTGATTTCCTCACGAGTGCCGCACCGGCTGGATGATACCGTGCCCGTGTCCTTCAGCTCCTGCAAGGCCTCTTTGAGAGCCTTAAAGATGACGCCGATGGTGCCGCCGGTGATCATGACCTGGAAGCCCAGGTGCGCTACCTCTGCTACTGGCAGTAACATGCCGTTGTACAGGCGCGGGAGGTCCTGCAGTTCCCTGGCGTAGATGCGCAGGTCCTCCGTGGTCTTGATGCCATCGACGAAGACCAGGTCGGCGCCGGCATCGTGGTAGGCGCGGCAGCGGCGTACGACGTCCTCCCAGCCCGTGACCGCCAGGGCGTCAGTGCGGGCGATAATGACAAAGTCCTGGTCCTGTCGGGCGTCCAGGGCCGCACGGATCTTGAGCACGTGCTCTTCCAGAGGCACGACCTGTTTGCCCTCGAAGAAACCGCACTTCTTTGGGAAGACCTGATCCTCGATGTGGCATCCCGCCACGCCCGCCATCTCATAGTCCCGGATGGTACGCGTGACGTTAATGGCATTGCCGTATCCGGTGTCTGCGTCGCAGATGACGGGTACGTTCACGGCATTGGCAATATAGCGAGCGTTCTGCGCCATTTCCGTTTGCGTGAGCAAACCCACATCCGGATAACCACGCTCGGCCGCGGTGCCAAACCCTGTCATATACACCGCCTGAAACCCCACCATCTCGGCGATCCTGGCGTGATAGGCATTGAGGATAAAGGGTGCCGTGACCATCTGCCCACTCCGCAGCATCTGCCGCAGCCGTGTGCTGGCACGCGGCTGTGTCGCGTCGTGTTGGGTACCAAAGTTCTTGATTGTCATGCGCTGCTCCTCCTGTAGTGGTAGGCGTGCCACCACCGTCTGCTGGGTGTCTCAGACAACGACCTGTCGAAAGTGCCGCAGGGCGGCAATATGTTGGTCTGGAAAGGCCAGACCGCCGCCGCGGGCTTCGGCAATAATGCTGGTGGCGCCTAAACGTTGCCAGGCCTGCACCTGTTTCTGCCAGTCTGTCGGCGGCCTGCCGCCAATATGCACCCGGCCTTCGAGAGGCAACGTGGCGGGATCCCGGCCGGCGTCTCTGGCATAGGCGTGCACCCGTTCCACAATCGCCATGCCCTCGTCGTTGGTGGGAATATTGGGCGACCAGCCGTCCGCCAGTTGTGCCACCCGGCGTAAGACCACGTCTGGAGGACGCTGGATTCTGCGAGCTGCCCACCCCCAACCAGATGGGGATGGGGCGCTGCACCGGCAGTGGATTGAGCCCGGCATGCGAGATGTCATGCCAGGTACCGTGAAAGTCCACGACTTCCTGCGTCCACAGGGCACGCAGCACGGCTATCTGTTCGGCGCTACGCCGACCGCGCGTATGGAAGTCTTGCCCCAGGGCTTCATACTCGACGATATTCCAGCCCACGCCAATGCCAAGCCGCATACGGCCCTGGCTGAGCACATCGATCTCAGCGGCTTGCTTGGCCACCAGGGCGGTTTGCCGTTGCGGCAAAATTAAAATGCCGGTGGCCAGGATCAGGCGCGTGCTAATGGCCGCCATATAGGCCATCAAGGTCAAGGGTTCGTGCACCACGCTGCGATAGGAGTAGCGTGCCAGACTGGGATGGTGGTGAAATTGCGTATCCGCACCCAGCACATGATCGGCGACGAAAATGTGGTCATACCCCAGCTCTTCAACCGCCTGTACATAAGCACAAATGGCGCCGAGATCGGTGCCGATTTCGGTTTGGGGAAAAATGGCTCCAACCTGCACAGTGTACTCCTTCAGAACGCTGCTGCTCTCCTGCCGCCTGTCGCGGTGCATGCAGGCGTGGCGATGTTTGCCAACGGTACGCCCTACGAGCGTGTCTGGCCGTAGTAGGCCTCATCAGCACGTTTCAGCCCGGCGAGACGGTTGACTTGCAAGGCGTCTTTGCGTTCACTGGCCCACTGGTTCGAGAGGTGAATGCCCGTCAGACTGCCCTGGAAACGTGGCATGACGTAGCGCGCCAGCAGTTCATAGCTGTGCAGCGTTTGCTCCCGTGTCGCCCAGTCGACCACCCGCACCAGGAAGCCACCAAAGCCACCGCTCATTTCCTGGAGCTCTTCAATACCGGCAATGCAATCATCGGGCGTGCCAATCAGCCACTGCTTGTGCTGCACCATGAAATCGACGACCTGGTCGGCAGGCACATTGGGCACGGGATGTCCCAGCGTGGCGCCAAAATACTCTGTTAGCTCGCGGCCACTACCAAGACGGACGGCCTCAATGGCCTCTTTGCGGCTTTCGGCCAGGTGCACGGACACCACCAGACTCCACTCCTCACGCCGGAGGGTTTTACCGTGTTTTTCCGCGGTTTCTTCGCCAATGTCCCACAGTTCTTTTAACGTGGTCTTGCGCACCGTATCGCGTGGGATGCTCAGGGACAACACCCCAGCGCCATGCTTCCCAGCCACTATCACCCCGGCAGGGGACTGCACCGAGGCCACGGCAACCGGGATGGAGGGCTGCTGGTAGGGGCGTAACTGCAGCATGGCTTCATTGAGCTCGAACCAATCGCTTTTCACGGTGAGCGGCGCCGTACTTTCAAACAGCCGCATAATCACTCCTAATGATTCATCCATCATCTCCCGTTGACGCTCGGGTGGGATGCCGAACATCAAGGCATCAGAGGCCAGGGCCCCAGGCCCCACGCCCAGGATGACCCGCCCACGCGTCAGGTGGTCGAGCAGCACCATGCGGTGCGCTACCATGTAGGGATGATGATAGGGGAGACTGACGACGCCAGTGCCGAGCTTGATGCGCCTGGTGCGCTCGGCCGCAGTGGCCATGAACACTTCCGGGGAGCCAATGGTTTCCCAGCCAGCGCTGTGGTGCTCGCCGATATAGGCTTCATCAAAGCCCAGGACGTCGAGCCATTGGATCAGTTCCAGGTCGCGTTCCAGCGCCAGGGTGGGGTTTTCCCCCGGCCGGTGGAAGGGAGCCATAAATATGCCAAATTTCATGCGTGCTGGGGCGGTCATAGAGTGGTCTCCTCATGCGTATTGGACGGTACTGTCGGGTGCCGCCACAAGGGAAAAGCCAACAGTTTCACGCTACACTCCTGGCACCTCTGGGCGTGCCAGATTGCACAGCTCTGGGGCGGGAAAATGACTCTCCCACCACCAGGCGGCGGGGCGTCGCTGCACTCAGTGTCACATCATTACCGCTCAGAGTCAATGTGTTCTCGTCCACTGCAGACCGGAGAGAGAACGGCGCGCACGTCTTACCGCGCCAAGCAAGAACCACAGTTCCGGGAGAATTGAGCCCCGGGCCAGCCAGTGCGTGTGGCCCGCAGTGTGGTCATGACTGCTCGCTGGCATCGGGGGATGCTGCTGGCGGTGTCTCGCCAGGGGATGGGGTCTCTACCAGGGGATAACCCAGTTGCCGCAAGCGCTCGACTGTTTGTTGGAACCGTTGCGGATCGCTAATGACCATCATCGACTCAGGCGGTCCGTACCAGCTCTTGAGCTTCGGGTTGGCAAAGAGGTGCCCGATGGCCTCAGACGGCCCGCGAATTTTGCCAGTCCGATAGTCGATGTAGAGGGTGGGTTTGTCTACCATATGGCTCCTCTCATGCGCCAGCTACGCGGTGCCGATCTGCAGCACGGCTTTGATGGTTGTGCCGGCCAGCATGTCTGTCACGGCGTCGTTAATGGCCGCCTGTGGATAGTGCCGCACCAACCGCTCAATCGGCAGCTTGCCGTCGCGGTAGAGGTCGATCAGGTGCGGCAGGAAGGTTTGCACATCGCTTTCACCCTGTATGCATCCTCGCACCGTGCGGCCCTGTTGCAGCGTCCGCATCTCCAGGGGCACCTCGACCCCCGCCCGGGCACTGCCCACCAGGCAGGCAGTACCGCGCGGGGCGAGCACCTCAACCGCAGCGCGCAGGGCGGCGGGGGATCCTGCCGCTTCGAGGCAATACTGGGCTCCACGCCCGCCCGCCAGTCGTCTGACGGCGTCGACCAGGTGTGGGTCCCTGGCATTGACCGTGTGCGTTGCTCCCAGACTGCGCGCCAGCGCCAGGCGGTCGTCGAACAGGTCGACGGCAATGATGGGATCACACCCCGCCAGCCTGGCCGCGAGCAATCCGGCAAAGCCGACGGTCCCAGTGCCGAACGCCACATAGGAGGCGCCGGGCGGTGGCTTGAGCACGTTCATGACCGCCCCAGCACCGGTGTTCACCCCGCACGGAAAGGCTGCCAGAATGTCGAGCGGCGCCTCGTCAGGCACCCGGATGGTATTGCGTGCCATGGCGATGGTGAGGCTGGCAAACGAGGACTGCTGGAAAAACGAGCCGTAGATGGGTTCCTGGCCACGATGGAAGCTGAGCGAGGTGCCATCGGCGCGATAGCCGCTTTGCTTGAGCATGGGCGCCTTGCTGCAGTATGTCTCAAAACCCGCCAGACAATCTGCACAGGTGCCGCACGATGGGTTGGCCATAATGACATGATCGCCGGGCCGTAGTGCCGTTACCGCACTGCCTATCCGTTCGACTACGCCGGCGCCTTCATGACCGTATACGGCTGGACAGGGGAGCGGAAAGAACCCATCACGGGCGTGCACGTCGGTCTGGCAAATGCCGCTCGCCACCACCCGTACCAGGACCTCCTGTGGTCCCGGTTCGGCGACCTCCAGCGTTTCGATGGTCCAGCGTCCATGCAGCTCTGGCATCACGGCGGCGCGTGCTTGCATCGCTCTTCTCCTCCCACTGATTGCTGAAATGACAGCCTGGCTGCCAGGCTGTCGAGAATGGTACTGGGCGCTGCCTGCCGCACTCCACACAGGCCAGGCAGAGCGGGTCCTGAGGGCCGACTCTCAGGCGTTGGTGACCGCGATGGCCTGCTGCCGCGCTCCGGCGACGGCAATGGCCTCAATGGCAATCAAGGCGCCTGGCCGTGCAATGCCAGCGCAAATGGTTGAACGCGCCGGGTACGGTGCCTGAAAAAACCTCGCATAGACGTCGTTATACGCCGCATAGTGACGCCAATCGGTCAGCATCACGGTGGTTTTCACCACATCCTCCAGACTGAGATCAAACAGTTGCAGGATCGTCTGCAGATTGGCCAGGGCCTGCCGGGTCTGACTGCCGATATCGCCAGGCCCTACCAGGCGTCCCTGGGCCTCCACGCCTTGCTGGTCCGAGACAAACACCAGGTCGCCAACGCGCACGGCCTGGGCGTAGGCCGCACGGCCAGGGGCGAGCTGCTCGGCGTAGATCACGTCGTGCCGACGCTGTAAGATGGACCGTCCAGGCTGCGGTATGGCAGCGTCAACCGTGAGCCTCGGCACACCCAGGGCTGCCACAGATTCAATTTCAATCAGCAGACCCTCACGCCCCAGCCCGCCCTGCCAGGTGGCACGGGTCGGGAAGGGTTCACGGACATGCCGATTGTAGACCTCATTGTAGTCCTGATACGCATGCCAATCGGTCAGCGTCACGTGCGTCTGCACCAGATCCGCCAGCGAACCGCCAGCCTCCTGGAGCACCACGGCCATATTGGCAAACGTCTGTTCCGTCTGGGCGCGCATATCACCACGGCCGACCAGGTCACCCTGCCTGTCCTGGGCCGTAAAGCCGCGCAAGAAGAGGAGATTGCCCGCGACAATGCCGCCCTGGGCATAGGGCCGGCGCAGGGGTGGCAAGGCGGCGGATTCGATCAGGCGTTTCGGTTGGTTGAGCACTGCCAGGGCTTCAATTTCCACCAGCAGATCTTCGAGGAAGAGTCCCTGTTGCAGGGCCGCCCGCGCCGGTCGCGGTGGCAGAAAATAGCGCCCATACACGGCATCAAAGGTCTCATCAAAGGAGGGCACGCCAGGCCGCCCTGGGCGACAGTGTTGTGGCAGGAAAGCGCGCACCCGCACCACGTCTTGCAGGCTACCACCCAGCAGTTCCAGGGCAGTGCCAAGATTCTCGATGGTTTGCTGACACTGCCCCAGCATATCGGCCCGTCCTGCCACGCTCCCAGGGAGTTGTCCCTGGGCGTCAACACCCACCGTCCCGTGCGTAAAAATATAATCTCCGGCTCGGACAGCGTGACTGTATGGACCGTACACTGGATAGAGCTTGTCAGAAGTTATCGTCTGTCTGGCCATGCAGCGCTCCTTTCAGTGGGCGAACGGCACCGACGCGAGTGCAGAGGCGTCACTGTAGCAGAAGCACCGGGGGTGTCAAGGGAGCGGTGCAGAGGGGGTTAGGCGCGTAACACTCTAAATTGTAGCGTAATTTATGGCGGCTGCCGGCTCATCCTGCCAGGCTGTAGGGCTAGTCTGGCGACTTGATGTTGACGCGTTTGGCATTTACAATGCCTCACCGGAATGACGGAGGGATAGGGGGATAGGCTGAGGTGTGCGCCGCCTTCAGTGGTCATACGTATACGCATGACAAGAAGAAAAAGAAGCGGTAATTTTCCTACGCCTGTGCGAGGTGAGGAGAGAGGGATGGCATACGAGTATATTCTGGTCGAAAAAACGGCTGGCGTGGCGATTCTGACTATGCATCGGCCTGAGCAGCTCAACGCCATGAATCGGCAGTTGACGGCCGAGTTACACGATGCAGTCAGCAGCATGTGTGCCGACGACGCTGTCGGCTGCATTGTGATTACGGGAACCGGGACGCGGGCCTTTTCCGCCGGGGGTGATATTCACGAACAGCGCCAGGACGATCGCACCTATACCCAGGAAGAGCTGGATGCGCGCAGTGCCAGCCGTAGCCGCGGCAGCTACGAGATCAGCGCCTGTCCCAAGCCGACAATCGGCATGATAAACGGCTTGGCCTACGGTGGAGCCGCCGTGTTAGCCTCGTCCCTGGATATGCGTATTGGCTGTGAGCATAGCAGCTTCCGCTTTTTAGCCGCCGCCTATGGCCGCATTAACAGCACCTGGACGCTGCCGAACCAGGTGGGGTGGCCAATGGCTAAAGAACTGTTGTTCTCCGCCCGTGTGGTCGAGGCGGAGGAAGCCTATCGTATTGGCCTGCTCAACCATGTAGTGCCGTGTGCCCAGCTGCGAGAAAAAACACTGGAGCTGGCGACGATGATCGCCAACAACAACCGTCAGTCGGTCATGGGCGTCAAGGCCTTGCTGCTCAAGCATATGGGCTGCAACCTGGAAGAGCAGTGGGCCAATGAGCTGGACTACACGCGCCAGGTGGTGCGAGGCGCCAGGGCCGAGGAGGCCTTTCCCGAATTTATCGTCCGCAAAGGGCGACCACTGTCTGCATGAGCGTTGTCGTGCGGCCTCCTCAACAGGGATCTACAGGCGCGCTCGTGTCGAGGCCTTCTGGTGTAAAGGGCAGATCACATGCAAACCACACGGCGACAGGGCATCTTCTACGGCTGGATCATGGTAGCGACAGCGCTGACGATTATTGCGCTTGGCATGGGGCTCATGTTCTCGCTGGGGGTCTTCATGGAGCCTCTGGAGAGCGCTCTGGGCTGGAGTCGCGGGCAAATTGCCCAGGCCAACCTCTATGGCTGGATCGCCTTTGGTGTTTCTGCGTTTGTCTTTGGCATGCTCTCGGACCGCCTGGGGACACGACTGGTGGTCCGTATTGGCGCCGGTATGCTCGGGTGTGGCATGCTCGGTTTGAGTCAGATGCAGCACCTCTGGCAGTTCTATCTGCTGTATGGCCTGCTGATCGGCGGGGCGGTCGGGGCGTTTAACGTGCCCCTCACCACCATGGTGACGCGCTGGTTTGTCACGCATCGTGGCCTGGCGGTGGCATTGGCCAACTGTGGCATTGGCGTTGGTGGTATGCTCTTTGCCCCCTTGTCACGGTGGCTCATTATGTCGTTTGACTGGCGCGCCACTTTTTTCGTCTACGGCTTACTCGTCTGGGCTGTTGTGCTGCCGCTCACCCTGCTCATTCGCGAACGACCGCAGGATATCGGGCTCCTGCCCTACAATACGACGCCAGCACAGACGGCCAGGACGTCAGTCACTGCCGCAGTGCCATACACGTTCACGCAAGTGCTGGCCATCCCCGCCTTCTGGGTCATTGCGCTGGTGCACTTTTTCTGCTGTGCGGCTCATTCTGGGCCCATTTTTCATATGGTCTCGGCGCTGATCGATGCGGGGGGAGATAAGCTGGCAGCGGCGACAGTGTTTGCCATGTCGAGTTTTGCCAGTCTGCCTGGTCGCCTTGGCACGGGCTTGCTGGCGGACCGCTTTGGCAGTAAAAATATCCTCGTGACCTGGCTCATGATGCAGGCCACGGCAGTGTTGCTGTTTCTCGTTGTCAGGGACTTCGGGAGCTTTACGGCGCTGGCGCTGTATTTTGGCATCGCCTACGGTGGTGTGATGCCGCTCTATGCCGTGGTGGCTCGGGAGTATTTTGGCGCTCGGGCGCTGGGAGCGAGCTATGGCGCCATCTTTGGGCTGTCCTGCCTGGGCATGGGATTGGGAGGCTGGCTCGGCGGATACCTGTTCGACAGCCTGGGAACCTATACCGGCTTGTATGTGCTCAGTTTTTTGTTTGGCAGTGCTGGTGCCGTGCTCGCCTTCTGGTTGCGTGCCCCGCAGCCGCTGCCTCCCGTGCCGCTCACCCCGCAAACGGTCAGGGCCTAATCCAAAGGCGGAGTGTGGAGCGCGGAGTGCGGAATGGAACATTCAGCAATGTCCGCAGGTGCATGACCCGCGTTGGCACAATAAAACGCACGTATTGGCATCAGGCAACCCGAAAGCGTTGCACCGCGCCCTCGTCGAGTGCGAGTCCCAGGCCAGGGGCCTGCGGCGCCACCAGGTTTCCATCCTGCAGGGCTGGCATTGTCTGCAACATGGCGCTGGACCGTGGCATGTATTCCACCATGTAACCATTGGGCACTGCCAGCGAGCAGGTGGACGTGGACTTCTGGCACGACGTGGCCACACACTGGCACTCTGTAAGCTTGCGCCAGCGCTGCGATCTTGCGCCAGGGGGTAATGCCGCCGACGCGGGCGAGGTCGAGAATGGCAATATCCACGGCGCGGCTTTCGCACAGCGCCTTGAACTGCTCGAGCTGATAGAGGTGTTCACCACCGGCGACAGGCACTTCCAGGGTACTGGCGAGCTGGGCCAGGCCGGCGAGGTCTTGATGGTGTACAGGGTCCTCCAGCCAGGTAATGCCAGCCTCCTGTAGGACACGCCCGGTGCGCAGCGCCTGTGGCAGGTCCCAACTTTCCGTGGCATCGACCATGGCGCGTACACCGACGCCAGCCGCCTGTTGCACAGTCTGCACACGTGCGACTTGCTCCTGTGGGCTGGCACTTTTGCCCAGGCGGAGTTTCATGATATGCAGCCCCTGGGCGACGTGGTGACTGGCTGAGGCCGCCAGCTCATCAAGGGAGAGGCTATACCATAAGCCGTCGCTGGCGTAGGCCGGTAAACGGTCGCGGTAGCCGCCCAGCAGGCGGTACAGCGGTTGCCCCAGGACTTTGCCGGCCGCATCCCACAGGGCGATGTCGAGAGGTGCAATGGCGCAGTGCAGCAGACCGCCAGGTCCCACCCAATCCCCACGCCGTGCCAGACGCTCCCAGGCTGCTTCGACGCTGAGCACGTGCAGGCCAATGAGATGCGCCCCGAGCTCCCGCGTTGCCTGGGCAATGGCCGGCATCAGATCGCCTCGCGGGTACACAATGTAGCCGATGCCCTGTACCCCGTCCGCTGTAGTAACGCGGGCCAGGACGTGCCAGTTGGCATCCACCTGCCGTCCAGCGGCGACATAGGCGTGTTCCACGGCGACGCGAAGGACTTCTACCTCGACGTGTGTAATGTGCATCGGCATCTCCCTGGTACGTGAGGACGGCGGTTCCTGGTGTGCTGCTGTCGAGCCGGCATTATACACCAAACACAGGGGAGGATAGCAGGTGCGAAGTGTGATACAGTATGCCTCAGGCCAGCGGGCGCCTCGGCGAGGCGCCCCTACCAGATCACGGAGCCCGGGTGGCGTCCCGTCTGCCTACGGTAGGGACGACCCGCCGGGTCGTCCGGCCTTTCTATAGAAGCTCTTGTGCCTCCTCTTCCTGCATGCCTGGAAAGGAACTGGTCTATGGACGATATTCTCATTCGTGGCGCCCGTGTCATTGATGGCAGCGGAGCACCAGAACGCCTGGCCAATGTGGCGCTGCGTGACGGTCGCATCCGTGCCATCAGCGCTGCGTCAACGGGTCCGGCGCGGCGGAGCATCGATGCCACGGGGTTAGTTGCTGCTCCGGGCTTCATTGACATTCATACGCACTCCGATTTCACCTTGCCCTTGAACCCGCGTGCTGAGAGTAAAATCCGCCAGGGTGTGACCACCGAGGTGGTGGGCAACTGCGGTTTTTCGGCGGCGCCAGCGTTACCAGGGCGCGTGGAGATGTTGCGCGATTATCTGGCGGCCAGCGCCCCCTGGCTGGAATTCCGCGCCACGACGTTCGCCGACTACCTGGATACCTTTCCTGCTACCTCGGTGAACACCATCATGCTGGTGGGACACCACACCCTGCGGCTGATGGCTATGGGCGCGGACGATCGTCCGCCGAGCCCTGACGAATTACGCCACATGCAGGACTTGCTCGACGAAGCCCTGCAGGCTGGAGCCCTGGGCCTCTCATCGGGCTTGTTTACCACCCCCGGTGGCTATGCCGATGCCAGCGAGATGCTGGCGCTGGGACGGGTATTGCAACGCTACGGCGCTGGCTATGCAGCGCACGTGCGCGATGAGGCAAATCGGGTCTTTGAGGCTGTGCAGGAAGCCATTGCTGTGGGGGAACAGTGCCACATCCATGTCCAGCTTGCCCACCTCAAACTTTCAGGCCTGGACAACTGGGGCGAGGCCGCCGAATTGCTCGCCGAAATTCAGGCGGCACGGCAGCGTGGCGTGCAGGTGGACTGTGATCAGTATCCCTACACTACGGCCACCAATCCTTTGCGCAATCTTTTGCCCACCTGGGTGCAGGCTGGCGGCATGGACGCCATGTTGCAACGCCTGGCTGCTCCGGAGGTGCGCCAACGCATACGGCAAGACATCGCCGCCCAGGGACTCAACAATTTTGGCCGGATTCCCTCCTGGGAGGCTGTCCGTATTGCCATTTCCCCGCACCAACCGGCGTATGCTGGACGTACCATTGACGACATTGCCCAGAGCCGCGGCAGTGACCCGGTGGATGCGGTGTGCGACTACCTCATCGCCGATCGTGGGCACACCCGCGTTCTCATCACCTGTATGGACGAAGAGGATGTGCGTACCATTCTGGCGCATCCAGACGCCCTGGTGGGTTCTGATGGCACATCGCTGGCACCATACGGCATTACGGGGCAAGGCAAGCCACACCCACGCTTCTACGGCACCTTTGCCCGCGTCCTGGGACGCTATGTGCGCGACCTGGGGCTCCTCTCCTTACCGCAAGCGGTGTATAAAATGACCGGTGGCGCTGCAGCCGCCTTGCGGCTCACCGATCGTGGCCTGTTGCGGGAAGGCTACCGGGCCGATGTGACGCTGTTCGATCCTGCCGCCATCACCGACACCGCCACCATTGACAATCCCCATCAGTACGCCACTGGTATCCCGATGGTGCTGGTGAACGGCGAGGTGGTCATCGACGCTGGTGAGCATACCGGGGCGCTCCCCGGGCATGTCCTGCGCCGTGGGCCGAAGGGTGTAGAGGGGTAGAGGAGTGGAGGAGAAACATATGTTTATCGCGTAGTTTAATCGATCTCATGTGATTTAGGTGACCGTTTGATTGCTTGACAGAGATATAGTCGCCTCTTACAGTGCATCTTACACGTGCAAATCCAGTTGTTGGGGCTACATTGTACTGCCGGTCCTCAGGGCCGGTGACAGAGGGGAAATGTTCGTCAAGCCTGCGAAAGGAGCAAGCCATGCCAACGTATGTTTTGTTGAGCACATTGACTTCCGAAGGCCGACAGACCCTGCACAAAAACCCAGACCGTCTGGAGGAAGTGAACAAAGAAATCGAGGAGTTTGGTTGTAAGATCGTCTCGCAATATGCGCTGTTAGGGCAGTACGATTTTATTAGCATCATTGAAGCGCCTGATAACGAGACGGTGGCGCATCTCTCTGTTGATCTCGGCTCGCGGGGGACGGTGAGCATTATGACCTTGCCAGCCATTCCGCGCCTGCAGTTCCGCGACAAGCTCAAGGGGCCGAAACAGATTGGACGCTCGTAGAGGATCATGTCTTGGCGTGACAGATAAGGGGGAATGGAAGCTACTCCCCCTTATCTGATCTGCCTGACACGTGCGTTAGCTTTGGAAAATATCCTCCGGCAAAAATGCCGACACCGTGACATTGGGCAGGTCAACAATATTACTGATGCGCAGATCCACAGCGACGCTACAAATGATATAGGCCTGTTCCCGGCTCCAGCCGCGCTCTTGTAGTAGCTCGATCATGTTGATCAAGGCGTTGCGGGCCGCCAGGGTGACGTTCTCGCCTTCCTGCGTACCGTCCTCTCGCACCGGCATGCCCATGGTGGCAATGAAGTTCCGGGGGGCGGCCCATTCGGGAGCGGCGAAGTAGCCGGGATGCGCGAAGCGTGGCCAGCGAATATTGTGGCGTGCCGCTTCCCCCTGCTGTAGACGAAAACGCACCACGGCCGTAGCACCCATCTCAATAGCCGTGATACAGCATTCTGAGTCGCCCTGCGCGTAATGCCCATCACCCACCGAGTAGAGCGCCCCATCGACGTTGACTGGGACGAGCAAGCGCGAGCCTTTGGTCAACTGTTTGGCATCGACGTTGCCGCAATTTTCGCGCGGTGGGATGGTGCGCAGTCCCGCTGTGGCGACAGGGCCTGTTGCCGGTACGGCGTCTTCAGGGTCGGGGGGGAAGGCAACACCGCCGCGCGCCACGAGGTCGGCCTCGCGCCGAGTCCAGGCGGCTAACTGCACAGGGGAGGGGGCAATACCGGCCGTGCCCATAAAGGAACCGTTGGGGAGGCGTACGCCTGGCAATTGCGGCGAGGTGGCCCAGCCATCGCGCATGTTCCAGTGCACTAGATACGGGTCAAGGAACAGATCACGCAAGAAGCCAGCCCCGGGACGGTAGCGCGTCCAGCCATGCGGTTGCGGGATGATGTCAACATACTCGATTTCCAGGAGATCGCCCGGCCGGGCGCCCTTGATGTACACCGGACCGGTGAGTGGGTGGGCCACTTTGGCGTCGAGGTTGACCAGGTCGGCGACTGTCATGCCGGGCTTGATCTGACAATCCGAAGCATCGCGTGTTTCCAGGACGACCTCCTCGCCAGGATCGACCTCTAAGATCGGCGGCACATGGGGATGCCAGCGGTTGTGCCCGGTATGGGGTTGTTCCTTGAGACGCTTGCTACGGTCGATCTCGATACTTTTCATATGCTTTCCTTTCCCTCTATCTCTCTATCTCTCTATCTCTCCATCGCCCCTGCCCGTCCTGCGTAACAATGCCAGGGTGCGTTGCATCTCATTCGTCTGTATCATCAGGCCTTCATCCACACCCTGACCGGGTTTGCACATCATGAAGTCCACCTGGCAGGCGAGGGCGATATGGGTGCACACGCGAGCAGCATGTTCAGTTTCGTTGGCGCTGCCACCGAGATAGAGGCCAGCGCCTTTGGCACGGCAGTAGCGCAGAGCGTCGATGGTGTTGTTGATGCCGCCGAGGTCTGGGGTTTTGACCTGGAGATAGTCGGCAACTGCCGCATCGGCAAACACCTGGATGTCCTCGACGGTGTTGCACCACTCGTCGGCAATCAGTTTGACGTCGTACCCCTGGCGCCTGAGCGCCGCTTGCAAGGCGCCGAAGGCGTCGATTTGCGCACTACGGCTGGCGGCAATAAGCGGTGTTTCGACGAAGAGTTGTAGCGGGGCGACCTGGGCCTTTAACGTGCCGAGAAACTCCGCGAGTCTACCCACGTCCCCGTCAAAAAGTTCGCCCAGGGTGCCATAGACGTCCAGGTGGACGACTGGCTGATACCCGGGTTCGCCCAGTTCGCGTACACGACGTGCCACCCAGGCGGCATAGTCGAGCAGTTTCTGGCCATCACGGCCGACATCCAGCTCCAGATTGGCAAAAGAACCGTGTGGCAGGATGTCAACGCCTTTCATGATCATCTTATCGACGTGTTTGAGCTGATCCGTGGGGCACATGCCCAGGATAGGAATGGGCCGCTCGGCAATGGTGCATTGATATTCGCGGGCGATGACTTCCGCCATGGTGCAGCGCTGCGCCAGTGACACGGCATGCAGCAGCGCCTGTGTGATGCCGTAGCGCAAGGCCGTATGCAGGCGCTTGCCCTGGTATGAGTAAGCATCCACCTCCAGAGCGAGAGGAGCAAACGTGTCGCAGGCTTTGTGGCGCAGAAGCTCGCGCACGCCAGTTTCTAGCACTCCCAGGTGGTCACTGGCCCGAAACAGCGCATCCCGTCCCGCCGCACCAGTAAAGATGACGTCCATGCAATCGCCCATGGCTACCTGTCCATCATCGAGTAGCAGCATGACCGATACGCACTCGCTCGGTTGGCAGACGCGGCGAAAGCCCGGCGTGCAGGGCGTCCCATCATAGCCGAAGCCGTTCGGAGTTGCCCCGGCTCTGATGGCCTGCAGGTCCTTGTTAAAATACCCGGCTCGTCCTACGGCATAGAGAATGTCGCGAATCTGCATCGGCAGTTTCCTCCCTCCATCCCAGCAGTATGTATGGAAACAGGAGGGCGTATTGTAACAGTGAATCGTGCACACGCCAAATACCTACGGTCGTTGAGAGCTGTGTCTGACTGGCAGTGTGGCGTTAGCACTCCCCGCCTGCTCGACAACGGGCCATGGTATTGTTCTGTTGCATGCGGCGTTCACGGCGGTCAGCGCCGTCTACGTAACGGGCCTCGTCCAGCCGTGCGCAGCACTTAGGCCGCTGTCCACACGACACCGTCCTTCAGGCACCTCGCTCCTCCTCTCCTATCATTGTTATGGCGTTGCTGGTGTGGCTCAGAGCCAGCCGGAGCGTCGAAAGTACACGTAGAGCAGGGCGCAGGCAGTAAACATCCCTCCCAGGGTGAGCGGGTATCCCCAGGGCGATCTGAGCTCTGGCATGACGTCGAAGTTCATGCCGTAGATGCCAGCGACCATGGTGGGTACGGCGATAATGGCGACCCAGGCTCCAAGCTTTTTCATCACCTCGTTTTGTGTCACGGAGGTTAAAGAAAAGTTGGCCTCGAGCGCGCTGGCGAGCAGTTCCCGGGTCATATCAGTCAATTCGTTGATGCGGATCACATGATCATAGACATCACGAAAATAGGGCCGTACATCCTCGGGGATCATCTCGAAATCAAAGCGCATCAAGCGATTACAGACATCAACCAGGGGAGAGATGGCACGTTTGATCTGTACTAACTGGCGTTTCAGTTTATAGATGCGTTCGGTGGTTTCGCGGGTCACCGTGCCGCCGAAGATCTCCTCCTCGAGCGCTTCGAGCTCGTCTTCGAGGGCATCGACCACCGGGAAGTACTGATCAACAATAAAGTCCATCAGGGCGTAGAGGATAAAGCCTGGCCCCTTGCAGAGGAGCTGAGGCACGGCTTCACAGCGTGCCCGCACTGCCGTGTAGGAGAGGGAGGAGCCATGGCGCACTGAGACGACGTACCGCGGCCCGACAAAGATATGCGTTTCCCCGAAATGCAGCTGCCCGGGTTCGGACTCCCCCTGTACCGTCCGCAGTACCACAAAGAGTGAGTCGTCGTAGCGTTCGAGCTTGGGCCGCTGGTGCGCGCTGTGGGCATCCTCGATGGCGAGGTCGTGCAGGCCAAACTCGTGTTGGACCTGCTTCAGCAGGTCTTCACTCGGCTCATGCAGCCCGATCCAGATAAAGCGATCCTCTTGCTTGAGCACGGTGTTGATGGCCTTGATCTCAACATCAGCAATGCGTCGGCCCCCCGCATAGGCGGCACAGTTCACTACCTCCCCCACGCTGCGCCCTCCCTCCCGCCGGTGTGTGGAGCTGCACTGTATGATGCGGCGCGTGATGTGTTGTGTACTACGCTGCACCTGGACATGCCTTTATGGGTGGAGGATAAGAAGTTCGTTGGTACTTTGCAAGGCCTGTCTGCCGGCCTAAAAGCCTACGCTTTTGCTGCTCAGCCGCATGCGGTAGGAGGCCGTGTCGACAGTTGTGCGCCCTCATGCCACCGCCTGTGACTCTTGGACAGGCCTGGACCCTATAGCCGTCAGTACCTCATACAACCCCAGCAACCCGAGAGCGCCAGCCAGCAGCGCCGGGCCGACTACTTCGAGACTCTGGTGGCGAGCCAATACGCCTAGCAGACTCGGCAACAATGACTGGCCGAGCACTGCCGCGGCAATTTGCAACCCAACGCCGTTCGCCGTATGTGCCGCACCGAGTCGCTGCGGGGTGGTGGCAATGAGAGACGGGAACAGGGGGGCGCATGACAGGCCCATCAACGCCAGTCCCAGGAAGCTGAGCGTGCTGGTCAGATTGAGCCATAGGAGCGTAGCACCAAGCGCCAGGAGGAACAGACACAGACGCAAAAGCCGCTGCACGGACACGACGTGTACCACCACCCCGGCAAGGAGACGTCCGACCGTCAGCGCACCCCAGTATACGCTCACCCACATGCCAGCCGTCATGGTGGAGACGCCACGCGCTTCGGTAAAGAGACTATACGCCCAGGTCCCGGCAGCGGCTTCGAGACCTGTGTAGACGAAGAACACGGCGATGCTCAACCATACGACGGGTAAGCGTAGCGTGCCCCAGCTGGAGGGGAGGTGTCCGGCAGCTGCTACCGGTGTTGGGCGCGCGGCCGGCCACCGCCTATGCGTCAGGACAAAACATGCCGCTAACAGGAGCTGCCCAAGGCCGACGATCCCATAGCCCCACTGCCAGGGACGCGGCATATTGAGCACGCTGCTCATGAGTACGGGGCCGCTACTGGCGCCGATACCGTAGCAGGCATGCAGCCAGTTTACCAGGCGAGGACTGAAATGCGTGGCGGCGAAGATGTTCAAGCCAGCGTCAATAGCGCCAGCCCCGAGGCCCGACAGCGCCCCCAGCGCCACCATGACCCACCACCATGGCGCCAGGGCATAGCCCAGCAGACTCAGCGCTGTTGCCAGACAACTCAGCGCCAGGAGGACCCCGACATTGAGGCGTTTCAGGAGCCACCCACTGCTGAAGCTGGACAACAGATAGCCCGTGGTGAACATCACGAGCAGTGCCCCCAGGGCATCGAGCGGTAGATGGAAGGAGGCCCGCACTGACGGCCAGGCGATACCAAGCAAGCCATCTGGGAAGCCGAGACTCACAAAACTCAGATATGCCAGCCCAATGAGCAAGAAACCTCGTTGCCCTTGTCGCATGACTGACTCCCCAACCCCTCTCTATCCAATGCCCGCAGTGCCATCGGCAGGCGCTTCCCGTGCATCCTTCACCTTCTAAAGGTATCTTTTGTCAGGTGACAGGGCAAGACCGTTGGGACCGCGTAAGTCTGTGCTGAGTGCTGCGCACGGCTGAAGTGTGTCCTTCTTCTGTGCTATAGTATGGCGCCATTGATCCACCAGAGATTGGTACCCCAAATGGCTCGCTGACATGGCATGAGACATCATAGGTGGGAAAAGGATGCCGCGTGCGTCGGCTTCCCAGTGCAGAGGAGAACATGGCATGCGCCTGTTACGGACACTACTGTTTGCGCCTGGGAATCGTCCGCGCATGTTGCAGAAAGTCGGCCAGTGTGGCGCCGATGCGGTGATTCTCGACCTCGAAGATGCCGTACCGATTGCGGAGAAAGAGGCCACCCGGCCAGCGGTGCGGGATGCCGTACGCACCATTACCGCGTGCCCGGTCTACGTGCGTATTAATCCCTTGATGGCTGTTACAGGCTTTTCGCAGCCTATTGGCGCTGCCGACCTCCAGGCAGTCGTGAGTCAGGAACTGGCAGGTGTCATCGTGCCCAAAGTGGAAGCTGCGGACGACGTGCGGCACGCAGAGCAGCTGCTGGGTAGGCTGGAGCAGGAACGCGGCCTGGCCCCTGGGAGCATTGACCTGATGCCCATTATAGAAACGGCCCGCGGGGTGCACCACGCCTATGACATTGCCGCTGCAGGGACACGTGTGCAACGTCTGGCCTTTGGCGCTGGCGACTTTACCCGCGATATTGGCGTGCGTTGGTCACGGCGGGAGAGTGAGAGTCAGTATGCGCGTGCGGCCCTGGTGATCGCCTCGCGCGCTGCCGGCCTGGAGGCGCCGCTGGATTCGGTGTGGGTTGACTTGCGTGATCACCGCGGCCTGGTGCGGAGTGCCAGATTGGTGAAACAGTTAGGATTTCAGGGCAAAATGTGTATTCATCCGAGTCAGGTGGAGCCGATCAATGCCGTTTTTTTGCCTACCCCTGACGAAGTAGCCTTTGCCACACGGGTAGTCGAGGCCTTTCGTGCTGCAGAGGCGCAAGGTCTCGCCGCCTTCCAGCTCGACGGTCAGTTCATTGATTATCCCATTGTTGAAGCGGCCCAGCGCCTCCTGAGGGCAGCGGCTCGCGTGGAGGAGAAGTAGGGCAAATAGTCTCATAGCATATCAAAAAGCCTGCGCTCCGGCCTTCCTGCAGCTACAATGCTCTACTAAAAATGTTCGGTGATCAGACCGCAAACTATAGGAAACGGTTGCCATGGATCTCAATTTTTTTCACCTCAAACACTATCCGTTTAGCGACTCACCCGAAGCGCTGTTCTTCTTTCTGAGCACAAGCCACCGGAAGGTGCTCGATACCATTCTGCAGAGCGTCGAGACCCAACAAGGACTGGTGGTGGTTTTGGGGGAGCAAGGTATGGGGAAAACCACGCTGCTGCAGACTGCGGCGCGTATTCTCACACAGCAAGGACAGAAAGTACTGTCCTTGCTGAAACCCCCCGTCTCCTTTCCTCTGCTCCTGCAAACGCTTGTGCGCGACCTCGGGGGGGATGCCTCTACTGAGGCGGTGCCAGAACTCCGTACCCGGCTGGAGTACATCGTGTTGGCAGACCGGCTGGCCGGCCGTTCCGTCGTCGTGCTCATCGATAATGCCCATTACCTGCCACTTGAGACGTTAGAGCCATTCCTCTTGCTCAACGAGCAGGAGTTCCCCGCAGGGAAAGGGCCGCTCCTGCAGGTGGTGCTCTTTGGCAAACCACCCTTGGCGAAGGCACTGCAGACCCCTGAATGCCAGCATCTCCAACGCCGCATTACGACGCTGGCACCATTGACGAAAAAAGAAAGCATAGCCTACATCGAGCAACGACTCGCCAAGGTCGCGACGCGTCATACGCCGCTTTTCACCCCATGGGCGCTACGCCGTATCGTGAAAGTGGCGAAAGGGGAGCCACAACTGCTCAATATCCTCTGCACCGATGCACTGCAGGCCGGTGTGCTGCACCGACGCAAGCCTATTCCGCTCCGCCTGGCGCGGTTGGTAACCCCTGAGTACAGGAACCCAAAACTGTCATTGTTCGTGCGCTGGGGTCTGGTAAGCGTCGCCAGTCTGGTCATTTTTGGCTGGTTGCTGCAGGGCTCCGATACTCCATCAACTCGGGGTGTGAAAGTTACAAACACTACCCGTCCCCCGCTGTCCCAGCCCGCTCCCGAGCCTGCCATATCTCCCCTGCCGTTGCTGCCTGCTTCCCGGGCCCCTAACGTGCCAGAGGAGAAGGCCAGTACTGTGCAGCCGACCCAAAACACTGCACCTCCCAGTCAGATTCCTCCAGCTGTTACTCAAGGGCCGGCCGAATCTCAGCAGGCTCCGCCAGTCTTCTCAGCCTCCCCGACCCCGCAGGCGTCTCCGGACACCAATGCAACAATGTCCCCCCGTGTGGTGTGTGTCAGGTCGCAGCCAGGGGGACAGCCGGGGAAAGAGATTCTTCTCGTTGACTATGAAAAGCCTACTGTGCGGCGGCTCGTTGCGGACGGTGCCTTGAATCTTGCCCCACTCTTGTCGCCAGACGGCACCATGCTGGCGTATACCTCGTATCGTCACCGTTTTCCCGTCCTCTATGTGCGCCATCTGAGGACTGGGGAGGACAAGCGGGTGTCCTCTGACTCCGGCATCGCCCTGGCCGGCTCCTGGTCACCCGATATGCGATATCTCGCCTTTAGCCAGAGTATCGATGGCAACAGCGATATTTATCTGTATGACGTCCGGCAGGCCCGTGTGCAACGTCTGACAACGCACACAGGGATCGACATCTCGCCGAGTTTTGCCCCGGATGGCCAGCGGTTAGTCTTCGCGTCCAATCGCGATGGCTCCCTCCAGATCTATCGTACCGATATGCAGGGGAGTGATGCTGTACGACTCACCCTGGACGGGGAATTCAATACTGCGCCAGCCTGGTCGCCGCGCCATGATACCATTGCCTATCTTGGCCGTTCCAACGGCCGCGGGCTGGATCTCTATACGATCCACGCGGATGGCAGCAATAAGCAGCGCCTGACCACCCAGGGGACGTCCGAAGATTCTCCTACCTGGGCGCCAGATGGTCGTGTGTTGATGTATAGCAGTATGCGGGGCGGTGTCCGGCAACACCGCCTGATCCGAGTAGATAATCAGACAGAGCAGGCCTTAGCCGACAACAGAATTTTCTGTCAATCACCACAGTGGATCGCCTTGTCTGCCCCCTAGCCGGGCGCTGCCAACACCCGCAGGAGGCTCGCGATAGATTTTCTTCTTCTCTGCCCTCTTGTCCCGGGCGTGGTGCCTTTTCCCGGTTTCCTGACTATCTTTCAACGGATGTGAAAGGAGTGAGCATGCGGTTGCAAGACAAAATCGGCATCGTTATTGGTGCAGGACAGAGCCCTGGCTCCACTGCGGCGATTGGCAATGGCAGGGCCACGGCCATAGTGTTCGCGCGTGAAGGTGCCAGAGTGCTGGTGGTCGACCGAGATCTGGCCTCAGCAGAAGAGACCGTCAAGCTGATCGCCGAGGCGGGAGGGGAGGCCATGGCGTGTGCCGCGGATGTGGTGGACGAAGCACAGGTAAAGGCGGTGATTGACACCTGTATGCAGGGCTGGGGACGCATTGATATTCTGCACAACAATGTTGGCATCAGTGTAGCTGGCCATGATGCCGCCGTGGAGGAGATTACCACGGAAGCATTTGACCGGCTCGTGGCCGTCAATCTACGCGGCATGGTGTACAGTTGCAAACACACCATCCCGATCATGCGCCAGCAGCGCTCCGGGGCTATTGTGAACATCTCGTCCATGGCGGCGTGGTCCACCTATCCGTGGGTTGGCTACAAGACCACGAAAGCGGCGGTAATTGCTCTGACGCAGCAAATCGCCATGCAGAATGCGGCATACGGCATTCGTGCCAACGTTATTCTCCCCGGTCTCATGGATACACCCATGGCCGTCGACACGCGAGCCCGCAGCTGGGGCAAGTCCCGCGAAGAGATCGCTGCTGCACGCGACGCCCAGGTGCCGCTACGCCACAAGATGGGCACTGCCTGGGACGTCGCTAATGCGGCGCTGTTTTTGGCCTCTGATGAAGCAAACTTCATCACCGGTGTGGCACTGCCTGTCGACGGTGGCGCCAGCGTGCGAGTGGGCTGAGTGACCTCCAGGCACCAGTCTTTGGTCTAGAACAATTTGACATTATTTTTCACTAAAATTTAATATTTCTCCAGACGATGAAAGAGATAAAAAAGATGAAAGTCTAAATAGCAAGAGAAAATTGACAATGCAGCATGTGGGAACCGACTCAGCAATAGTCTCCGAGCCCTTCAATTACCTCTGTGAGGAAGATCGTCTGCAGGCTATTGAATTGACCAGACACATCGCCAGCAGGGATTGGGTCCTCTTTGTAGGCAGTGGTGTGTCACGGCCGAGTGGGCTACCGCTTTGGCGAGACCTCGTCAGCCTGATGACCCAACGGTTAGGACCAGAAGCTGCTTCTCAAGACCCTCTAGAGATTGCGTCCCTCTTTGAAGCAAATCTGGGACGCAATGCCCTCGTAACCTTTCTTCGTGAAAATCTTGCGAAAACGATATCAAAGCGGTGAAGTGCGATCTCCACAGCGATCGGACCTCGGCGACGACCTTCCTGGCCAACGCCCTGCGCCTCCTGCTGTCGTGCGCCGCCTATGTCCTCCACCATGCCCTCCGCACGCATACGCTGGCACACACCGCGCTTGGCCACTGCGCAACCTTGCACGGTGATCCTCACGCTGTTCAAAGTGGCAACCCACGTCAAACAGTACAAGGACCGGATTCTCCTCCACCTGCCGACGTCTTGCCCGGTCAAAGCACTCTTGCACCGTGTCACCACCCTACTTTCCGCCGTCCCCGTCCTGGCGTTGAACACGTCCTGATACGCCGGCTCCGACTCTGGCCGAGAGCGACGGCTCTTCGTCCCAGCGGTCCACGTACGCGCGCGCGTGACGGCAGCCCAGGGAGACAGCATCGGCCATTGCCTTCGACATGCCCTACAGGGCCGTGGTGCGCGCGGTTTCAGGGACGCACCCTTGCTGGTCTGCAAAGATGCGCTTCACGGGGACTCAAATCACCCCGAATGTCTGGTCTCCACGAAACGGGATTACGCGAGGTATTCCCAACAGGAAGAGGTGAATAATAGGCTGCGCACACTCGTTGCACAGCACGCGTTCTTTTTCGTGGGATACGGTCTGAATGACCACGACCTGGAGCGGCAGTTTGAGAAGCTTCTCGATGCTCAAGGAGAACTGGCCAGATATCATTACTTCGTTGTTGATAAGGTTTCTCACTTGCATCGGCCTGCTTTCCTCCAACGCGACATCCGCGTTATGGATCTCGGTACATACGATCGGCTAGAGCAGTTCCTGATTGATCTGTCTGTGGAGTCCGAAAAGCATCGTGTCTTCGTAACATATCAGTCAACAAGTGTCGCCGGTAGCTCAGAAGCTCTACAGCTAGACACCGCGGAACAGATGCTTCTTTCCCTGCTTGAGGTTGATTATGCCCCAGTCAGCGAAGCACTGCAGCAGCTTCGTCTGACCGATGCAGAGACGCATCTGCAACAGATCCTTGGAAAACTTCAGCGGGTGGCAGAGGCCGGACAGGCATTGGCTCACAGGCCTGGATCTGATGTCAGGACACATTTGCTAACCCCCTGCTAATTTGAGCTTGATCCGAGGTGCAAGATGCTCATACAACTCTGGCTCTTGGTGGAGCAAACTGATCATCGCACTGATCACGCTCAACTCACAACGGCTGCGGCGACGCGATGCGACCCGACGCAGCAAAGCGCTGGCGTGCTGGCCCCTCCGCAGCAACAACCGTGTTGCCAGACGCGCCACGACCGGCAGCGCCATGGCACACAAGGCAAACAGGCGCGACCAGGCGCTGATCTGCATCACGCGTGCCTGGGCAAAGCCCAACCACCATTTCGCCTCGCGAAAGCTCGCCTCGCAGCCAGGCCGGCGCGCATACTCGGCCACCGCTTGCTCTGCCGTATAGGGCCGATTGGCGACCACATACCAGAGGCCCCATGTGCCGTGGCTCTCGTTTTTCTGGCCTTGAATAGTATGAGGTGTTTGACCTTCTCATGTTGGTAGTGCAAGTGATTTTGTTGTTCACAAGGGGGTAGGCACGGCTAGATGAAATAAAGCGACTGGCTTGCCATACTCAAGAGTGTAAAGTACTGATCCGGAGAAATCTCCCTCTGGCTCCCCTTGCGCAGAGGGGGAGCATCATGCCGAGCCATGGCCGAAAAGGTGGCTTGATTCTTTACAAGTGCACAACGAGGTCCCCTTATGCAATGGTGGCAGGCGGTGATATTGGGTATAGTCGAAGGGGTGACAGAGTACTTACCGGTGAGCTCGACGGGGCACCTGATCCTCACCAGCTGGTTCATGGGATTCGGGAATGATCCGGCGCGGTGGCAAGCAGTGTTTACCTTCAACATTGTCATTCAGGCCGGGGCCATCGCTGCTGTGCTTCTCCTCTATTGGCAGCGTGTCAGCCAGATGGTCCTGGGGTTGCTGGGCAAGAACCCCGGAGGTAAGCGACTGGCGGGTCATCTCCTCCTGGCCTTTCTGCCCGCTGCAGCCATTGGGGTGTTGCTGGCCGATAGTATCGAGTATTACCTGAACGGGCCCTGGCCCGTGGTCATGGCGCTGTTTGCTGGCGGCTGTCTGATGCTGGCGGTAGGGTACAACGCCAGGTTCCGTGGCGATGAGGGGCGGAGCCTCGATGAGGTCAACTGGTCAACAGCCTTGTTGATTGGCGCTGCCCAGTGTCTTGCCATGTGGCCAGGTACCAGCCGGTCGATGGTGACCATTGTGGCGGCCTTGCTGCTGGGCTTACGTACCACTGCCGCCGCCGAATTTAGCTTTCTCCTCGGGTTGATTACCCTTGGAGCTGCCACAGCATTAGAAGCCGTGCAGGGTGGAACCATGCTGCTGCAGCAATTCTCCGTGGGCGCATTGCTCCTTGGTTTTGCCACCGCCACGGTCGCTGCCGCCCTGGCCGTCTCCTGGCTGGTCGGCTTTCTGAATCGCCAGGGAGTGGCCCCCTTTGGCTGGTATCGCCTGGTCATCGCCTTGCTGTTAGCCGTGTTGCTGTGGTCGGATATCCTGGCGATGCCCGTGCCGCACTGTATCCACGGCGGTATCCACTGACGACGCGGTGCAGGCCCTCGCAACACTAGAGGGGAATGTCATGAACCTTGAGGAACTCGCTCGTCGCATTGCAGTATTGGAAGATATCGAGGCAATCAAGAAGCTCAAGGCACGCTATTGTGCCTATTGTGACCAGAACTACAATGCCGATGGTCTGGCCTCGTTGTTTACCGAAGATGCCCTCTGGGACGGTGGCGAAGTGCTGGGGCGCTACGCCGGCCGAGAGGGGATTCGCCGCTTCTTTCAGGGGTCGTCGCAGCGTTTGCCCTTCGCCATCCATCATGTGATGAATCCCATCATCGATGTGCAAGGCGACACTGCCACTGGTCAGTGGTATCTGTTCCAACCCTGCACGCGGGCGGATAGCAACCAGGCTGTCTGGTTGGCGGCGCGCTACGAAGAGACATACGTCCGGGTCGACGGCGGGTGGAAATTTCAACGTATACACGTCATTCCGGCGTTCTACACGCCCTTTGATCAAGGCTGGGTCAAGCAACGCTTCCTCGGAGGTGTCCAGGGCAGGTGAAGGTATGCACTACGACATGATGGTTGAACGCGATATCATGGTCCCGATGCGGGATGGGATCAAGCTGGCGTGCGATGTCTATCGCCCCGCGGCCGCCGGGCAGACCGTTCCCGGGGCGTTCCCGGTCATTCTCGAACGCACGCCGTACGGGAAAGGGCAGACGAGTCGCTCGGAAATCTCGCGCCACCACCCGGAGCGCCCCAAATCCCGCCAGGAAGTGGCGGCCTTCTTTGTCCAACATGGCTATGTGGTGGTCTATCAAGATTGTCGTGGCCGCTATGGCTCTGAAGGGGTCTTTGAGAAATACCTCGCTGAGGCCACCGGACGGCTACGATACCTGCGCCTGGCTCGTGCAACAGTCCTGGTGCAATGGCCGTATCGGTACCATGGGCTTGTCCTATGCCGCCCATACCCAGATGGCGCTCGCCAGCCTCAATCCGCCTGGCCTGGCGGCCATGTTTGTGGATTCTGGCGGCTTTTCCAACGCCTATCAGAGTGGTATTCGCCAGGGCGGCGCCTTCGAGCTCAGGCAGGCCACCTGGGCCTACAATAATGCCCTGAAGAGCCCGAGCGTGCTGGCGGACCCGCAGCGCCGCGCCACCCTTGAAGCGGTCGACCTGCACCAGTGGTTTGCTCGGATGCCCTGGACAGCCAGGGCACTCGCCCGTGACGGCAGCGCCGGAGTATGAAGCGTATCTCTTTGAGCAATGGACCCACGGCACGTTTGATGATTACTGGGCGCAACCGGGGCTCTACGCCGCTGGCTATTATGCCCAGAGCGCCGATGTGCCACAGGTGCATATGTCGTCGTGGTACGATCCCTATGTCCGCACGGCCACGGAAAACTATCAGGGTCTGGTGACCCGCAAACGCGGTCCAGTGCGGCTCATCCTCGGTCCCTGGACACACGGCAATCGTTCGTATCAGCTATGCCGGGGATGTCGATTTTGGCCCGGCGGCAACGCTGGACGACAACCTCGCCCCAGACTTTTGCACCCTGCGCTTACGCTGGTTCGACCGCTGGTTACGCGGCGTGGACAATGGTGTCGAGACGGAACCGGCGGTGCGGGTCTTCGTCATGGGGGGTGGCAGTGGACGCCGCAATGCCGCTGGCCGTCTCGAGCATGGCGGGCACTGGCGCCAGGCTGCCACGTGGCCGTTACCCGAGACGCAGTTCACCCCCTACTATTTGCATACGAATGGGGCACTGTCGCCCGACACGCCCGCCGCTGCGGCACCGCCACGGACGTATCGCTACGATCCGACCCATCCGGTGCCCACCATAGGCGGTCCGATCTCCTCGGGTGAACCCATCATGGTCGGTGGGGCGTTTGATCAGCGTGAGACCCCGGCCTTCTTCGGCTCTCGTCCGCCCTACCGCCCGCTGGCCGAGCGCCCCGATATCCTGGTGTTTCAAACAGCCGCCGCTGACACAGGCCGTGGAAGTCACCGGCCCCATCGTGGTCCACCTGTGGATTACCTCGGATTGTCCGGACACCGATTTTACCGCCAAGCTCATCGATGTCTATCCGCCCAACGCCGATTATCCCGACGGGTACGCCATGAACCTCACGGGCGGCATCCTGCGCGTGCGCTACCGCGACGCCTGGGAGTCAGCGACGCTGATGCAACCAGGGCAGGTGTACGCCATCCGCATTGAACTGTTCCCCTGTAGCAACTGGTTTGCGCCCGGGCATCGGCTGCGGCTCGACATCGCCAGTAGCAATTTCCCGCAGTTTGACCTGAACTTTAACACCGGGGAACCAGAAGGCTTGAGCACCCACAGCGCGATTGCCACGAACACGGTCTACGTGGATCAGGCCAGGCCGTCGCATGTGCTGTTACCGATTATCCCTGCTACGGACAAATGTTAAGGAGAACGGGCGTGCCGAACGCATCACATCCCTGGGGTGAGCCTGTCTGGTCGTTTCCTGTGCCTGTTGTGCCGTGTCAACTCGCAGATGGTATGCGGCTGGATGTCGCTGTTGTAGGCGCCGGGTTCACCGGCTTGGCCACGGCACACTATATATTGCAACATGATCCTGGCCTGCGTGTGGCAGTGTTCGAGTCGCAGCAGGTAGGCGCCGGGGCGAGCGGGCGCACCGGCGGCCTGGTGCTGGAGGACACGGCTGTCGGACCGTTGCCCGGCGTCGAGGACTGCGTTGCCACGTTGCAGGAGTTGGTACGCACGCAGGCCATTGCCTGCGACCTGCAGGTCGACGGGTGCTGGGAAATTGGCCGGCGTGGAGGGCAGCCAGAGTCACCGTTGCACTGGACAGATCATGGCACGCTACAGGTGGTTAATGTCATCCCTGGAGGTGCCTTCGACCCGAGAAAATTTTTAGCAGGACTCGCGGCGTGCGTCCAGCGGCAAGGGGGGCAGATTTTTGAGCAGGCGCCAGTGGCGGGATTGCATACGGCAGCGGGTAGCGACGTACAGCTGACGGTATCGGGCAAAACCGTGCACGCCAGCCGCGTCGTGTTTGCCTCGAATGCCTTTTGTCTCCAGCTCCTCGGCTTGCAGAGCTGGGCCGAGGGCGTACATACGATTGCCGTGGCGACGGAATCGCTTGCCGACCCCGTCTTTGACGCCATTGGTTGGGCCACGCGCACGCCCTTTTTCACGTTGGATCTGCCGTACCTCTGGGGGCGCGTGACGGCAGACGGTCGCATGGTGATCGGTGCAGGGCTCACTGGTCGTGGGCGCGTGGAGCAGGCGCGGGTCGATGCCCCCGACGCCGTGCCCCTGTTTGATACCCTGGAGCGTCGCATCCGTGGTTTGCACCCGGCACTGCGCCAGGTGTGCATTACGCATCGCTGGATGGGGCCGTTATGCATCACTGTAGATAGCAAGCCCGTTATTACCAGTGTAGGTGATGACGACCGCGTGCTGCTGGCGACGGCGTACCGTGGACATGGAGTGGCGCTCTCGGTGCGCGTTGGCAAACTCCTGGCAGAGGTACTGGCGGGGTACTGCAGCCTGCCGGCGTGGAGTTATCGACCGATAGCGTAAGCCCGCCGTGGTAGCGTGTCACCGCCTAGAGCGGGTTGCCATTGGGTGTACGGTGCTCTGCCTTGGAGAACGGCTCTAAGCCTGCCTTACGCGTCGGCCACGTCGCAGTGGTCTCCCTGGTGACATGGGCAGTAGTATAGCTGTGCCCCAAGGCCGAGGAATGTACCAGGGTCAAAGGGGTGGTACGCGCTACTTTTCGCAGGGTGATCCAGAGGACCTGAGGTTCGATGCGCCGGAGAGTTAAGCTGGAGGGAAGCTTCAAGTTTTTCTCGGTAATCTGTAGGACCTGACTCCCGACAGGCGACACTCCCAAATCGATAGAAATCTTCAAACTGTTTGGGTCGAGGAAGTGATAGGCGCGTTCAGGTCCGGACACCGTCACTCTGGCTTTATTGGGCACATTTTCATCGAGGGCGAGAGTCGGGGGAATATTGCGGTACTCGATCGGCACCTCAAATGTTTGCTGAATAGTGCCAACATTGTAGGCCAACAGTAACCACCCGATACAGGCCAGTCCGACCGCCAGGGCTTTCAGCCGTATGTCGTGGGCGAGGAGGCGTTTCCACGTCGGGCCAGGTGCTTGCGGAAATCTATCCTGGAAAAACCATTCCAGTTGTCTCTTGAGTACAGCGGGTGACGCCAATTCTTTCAGGATGCCACGTTCGGCGAGGCTCACCACACCTCGTTCCTCAGAGACCACGATGACGAACGCATCTGAAGACTCTGACAGGCCCAGAGCAGCGCTGTGGCGCGTGCCTCGGTACGTAATTTCTTTGCGATTCTTCGACAATGGCAAATGTGCCCCGAAATTCACCACATGACCCTGGTCAATGACGACGGCCCCATCATGCCCCGGCGAGTGCGCATCGAAAATGCTCAAGAGCAGGGGTTTACTGACGTTACCCGCCAATGCTATGCCTCCCTGCACATGCCGCTCCAGGGCCTCGCGCCCTTTGATGGCGATAAGGGCACCGGTTTTGTTCGAGGCCAGCGCGAAAGCGCTCTCGACCAGGGTATCGATGTCCGTCGTTTGCGCCGCGTTGGAGCGCTGATTGGTCAAGGGCTCCCACGAGGCCACACGTTCCAGGGCCCGACGGAGGTCTTCCTGAAACACCACAATGAGCATGATCACCAGCACAGCAAAGCCTGCCTGGAAGAGCAGTGAGGTGAGGTACAGGTCAAAGACCCGGGCGAGAAAATACACCACCAGCAGCACCGTAACACCAATGACGACTCGCCGTGAGGCACTTTCTTTGAACCAGACCAGCAGGGAGTAAAACAGCACCGAGATGATGGCAATGTCGACGGCATCAGTAAGGCGAAAATTGCGATACAGTTCGTCGAAAAAATAAAAAAGCGTCTGGAGCATAGCGCGATATATGTCCAAGAATAGCTGTGCTGGCTCACGCCAGTGTGTCACGCTGTAGATACGTTCGCGGTTTCAGCACGATCTCATGACAAAACGCTACAGGACTAATATCAAGCCTACCACGAAAGGCCTCTAACTGCGACGGGGATTTATCGCTCGCTGCTGCCGTGTTGCGTCGTTATGCGTCAGGCACAGAGGCACAAGACAGCATGGGAGGTGCTACGTTGGAAGCCGGCGTATACTCGCTATGATGCCCATCAATATGTCCTTGGCCAGGGGGTCCTCGCGTAAATACTGGAGCAAATATTCGCCTACCACTCTGTTGCCGACAGTGTTCCAGTGGCCGTCGTTGACCACCTCGACGATGAGACCATGGGCTTTCTGGAGTGCGATCTGATCCCACACACCGGGAATGCATGTCAGGTCTGCTCCTGCACAGAGCGCTTCTTCTGTGGCAGCAAATTGGCTGACGCTAAAGAGAAAAAATGGTATGTCAGGCGCTCGCTCACGGGCGAGGCGTAAGATTTCGAGAGTGACACGGTGGGCCTCTGCCTGTTCTTGCGCTGTTGGCGTTACTCCTGTGGGCTGGCTCTTTTTCATGCTGGTGTCGTAAACACTCAAGAGCAGGTCAGCAATCTTTGAGTATTTTCTGAGCCATGGCAACGGCAACGGGAGCTTAAACACGATGTCCCCCTGCTCGAGGTAGGGGCGCACACGAAAGTTGTTGTGGGGGTATGTTTTTCGATCCCAGGCATAGAGATTGTTTGGGTAGTCGTTGTCACAGAACTGCCACAAGATGAGATCTGGCTGAATCTCATCGATGTAGTCATCTAAGATCATGTACTCTTGTAACGACCCATATCCGCCACCACCGTAGACAAACCACTCCACTGCCGGGAAAGCGTTTTCAAGATATGCGTACCATTCCTCGCCGTTGGACACAACGTTCATCTGCGTGAACGAGTCCCCCAGGATGAGTACCTTGGTGTGCGTTGTGTTGGGGTTGCCCCAGCGCTTAAAGCCATACTTGAATGTTTGATCTTTGACAGTGCGGAACTGCCCAGGCTGATCTTGCACCGTGCGGTGTTTGGTGCGGTTTGCTGTAATTGTCCAGCCATACTTTGTTGGTTTATAAATAGATCCCAGGAGGAGGTTGAGGCTGACGTCAGCCACTATGAGCGCCAACACAGAGGAAACCACCACCAGGACCACCTCCGGTTTTTTCAGCCAGCAGAGACCGGGGCGTTTGATACGACTCTTGCCCATTGAATATTTGCCGATTAAAACAGGGTATAAATAAAGGGCGCCACAACCGAACCCTGCGTTAGCACGAGCAACGTGCCCATAGCGAGTAACACCATAATAATCGGCAACAGCCAGAACTTCTTCCGTTCCTTTAAAAAAGCCCAGAGCTCTACGACAAGTTCGCCCATCGTTGTGTCTCCATGTACGCGTGATACGTGTGGCGCCTGCTGCAACGGGAGCATGCTGGACGCCTCTGTACGCTCCTGGCGGCGCGCCAAGATTGAGAATCCGCTTTAAAACTGCCGCCGCATGTGTGAGTTCGGACGTGACTGCCGGTTGACACGGTACGTCTCTGCCTGCGGGTCATGCCTGAGGTGCATCGGGTCCCGTCCAGCCCATCGCATCACCAGACCTATAGGGGTGAAGAGCCCGTAAAAGATGAGACCGAGAATGATGCGGGTGTTCACCCAGCCGAGCCCCTGACCTAGCACCATCCAGCCCTGATACGGCCAGCGCAGACTCTGCGGAGCAAGCGCGGCTGGGAGGAGTAACAGTCCGGCCAGGACAACGGCCCAGAGGCGGATCTCCTCGCCACGCCAGAGGACGGGCCACAGACCAATGAATGCAAAGATGCCGCCAACTAGGAAACCAAATGAACGCAACTGCTTTGCAGTGAGATCGGGCTGCATGTGTCGCTTCTTCCCTCAATCCAACGCGAAGGTTTTGCGCCAATCCTGGTCTTCGACCAACGGCTTTTGATCGGCTTTATACAGGAGACAGTTTTCCAGCACCAGGACGTCTATACCTGTGCGCATGAAACAGCGATACGCTTCCTCTGGAGTACATACGATCGGTTCGCCCCGCACATTAAACGAGGTATTGACGATGACCCCAGAGCCTGTGTGCGCCTCAAAGGCTTTGAGGAGCTGGTAATAACGTGGATTACTTTCCTGGTCGACAGTCTGGATGCGCGCCGAATAGTCGACATGCGTGACCGCTGGGATATCCGACCGTGGAACGTTCAGTAAGTCAATGCCCCACAACGCCTCTTGCTCGTGCGTCAGGGGCACGCGGCGCTGTTCCAGGACCGGGGCCACGAGGAGCATATAGGGGCTCTCCGTGTCCATGGCAAAGTAGTCTGTCACTCGTTCACGTAATACCGAGGGGGCAAAGGGCCGAAAAGATTCCCGGTACTTGATTTTCAAGTTCATGACCGATTGCATCTTCGGACTCCGGGCATCCCCCAGGATGCTGCGCCCGCCCAGGGCCCGCGGCCCGAACTCCATACGGCCTTGAAACCATCCAATGACTTTGTCAGCGGCGAGTTCTTCGGCAACGCGGGCATAGAGTGTCGCATCGTTCAGGGGCGTATAGGGCGCGTCGTTGGCACGCAGGAACTGTTCGATCTCGGCATTGCTGAAGGCCGGGCCCAGGAAGCTGCCGTGCATGGCGTCGCGTCCTGCCTGGACTACCCTGGGTTGCTCCTGTAATTGATGCCAGGCGGTCATCGCGGCGCCGATCGCTCCACCTGCATCTCCTGCGGCAGGTTGAATCCACAGGCCGGCAAAGGGCCCTTCAACGGCGTGCTCGTCGGCGTGGGCCTGCTCTTCTACGGCCTCTGGGTCGGCGGCACCGCCCTCGGAACCGTCGTCGGCGACCTGTTTGACCCGGAGGCGATCGGGCTCGACGCCGCGTTTGCAGCCCTGTTCCTCGCGCTGCTCGCTCCGTACCTGCGCAGTCGCCGCGCCCTGGCGACCGCCCTCGCCGCCGCCGCGATCACGCTCGTGCTCTTGCCATTCGCGCCTCCCGGGGTGCCGATCGTTGCCGCAAGCCTGGCCGCACTGATCGGGCTGCGCCGGTGACCTGGCTCGTGGTCGCGCTTGTCGGCGCCGGGACGATCCTCTTCAAGGCGTCCGGCCCGGTGCTGCTCGGCCGGCGCGCGCTGCCGCCGCGCGTCGCAGCCGTTGTCGACGTGCTCGCGCCCGCGATGCTGGCGGCGCTCGTCGTCACCCAGACGGTGGGCGGCGACCGCGAGCTCGTGTTCGACGAGCGCCTCGTCGGCGTCGCGGTCGGCGGAGTCGCGGTCGCCCTGCGCGCGCCGCTCCTCGTCGTGATGGTCGCCGCCGCAGCGGCGGCCGCGCTCGTCCGGCTCTTCTAGGATCGCCTCGAGATGCGCGTCGAGGAGATGGTCGAGCGAGTCTGGCCCGGCCGCGACGCGCAGATCGAGGTGCTCGGCGGCGGGATCACGAACCGCAACTTCAAGGTCGTGCTCGACGACGGCGCGTACGTCCTCAGGATCGGCGGCAAGGACACGGAGCTGCTCGGGATCGACCGTCGCGTCGAGCACGAGGCCTCACTTGCCGCAGCCGCAGTCGGTGTCGGGCCGGAGGTGGTCGCGTTCGTCGAGCCGGAGGGTTACCTCGTCACGCGGTTCCTCGAAGGAGACGTTGTCGAGGCCGAGGCGATCCGCGAGCCGGAGGCGCTGCGCCGGGTCGCGCGCTCGCTCCGAGCGGTGCACGCCGGCCCACCGATCCCCGCGCGCTTCGACTCGTTCCGCGTCGTCGAGGCCTATGCAGCCACGGCGGCGACGCGCGGGATCGCCGTGCCGGACGCGTTCGCGCCTGCACGAGAGACCGCGAATCGAATCGAGCGTGCCCGGGGGCCTGCCCCCGAGCGGCCGTGCCACAATGACCTGCTCACGGCCAACTTCATCGAAGACGGCTCCCGGATCCGGATCGTCGACTGGGAGTACGCCGGCATGGGCGACGTCTTCTTCGATCTCGCGAACTTCGCGGTCAACAACGGGCTCGGGCAGGCGGAGAGCAGCACGTTCCTGCAGGCGTACTTCGGCGAGGTGCGCCCGGAGGACGAGCGCAGGCTCACGCTGATGCGATTCATGTCGGACTTCCGCGAGGCGATGTGGGGCGTCGTGCAGCAGGCCGTCTCGGACCTCGACGTCGACTTCCGCGCCTACGCGGACGAGCACTTCGAGCGCATGCGGCGGACCGCCTCGGAGCGGACCTTCAAGCGAGCGCTGGGCTAGCGGTCAGCCGACTGAGAAGGTGCCTCTCATCTGGCTCTGGTGCGGGTCGCAGACGAACGTGTACTCGCCCGCCTGGAGCTCGACCTCGAACGTCTCCTCGCCTTCCCCTCCGACGTCCGTCGCGACGTCGACGTCGCCCGGCCCGGTCAGGTGGAAGTTGTGGTCCGCCGCCTGGTCCGACACGACGATCGTGTAGCTGCCGGCGGTGATGCCGTCGGTGCCGTCGAGGCTGATGTCGAAGCCGGGGCCGACGCTGCCCTGCAGCGTGGAGCCGTCTCCGCCAGCGGTTGCCTCCGTCGCCTCGGCCGCCGTGGTCCCGGCAGCGTCGTCGTCGTCCCCGCCGCACGCGGCGACCCCCAGGCCGAGCATGGCGAGCAGCAACGGCAGGGCGATGCGCGAGCGTCTCACGGCGTCTCCTCTCGGTCGCGGTCTCGGCAGGACTCTACGTCCGGTATCGCGGAACGGTTCACGGTCGGCCGTTTAGGTTCTTGTGCGATGCGCGCGCGGGCGAGAGCGGTGGTGATCGGCGGCGGCGTCGGCGGCTGCTCGATCCTCTACTGGCTCGCGCGCCTCGGCTGGGACGACGTCGTCCTCGTCGAGCGGGCCGAGCTGACCTCGGGCTCGACGTTCCACTCGGCGGGCCTCGTCGGCCAACTCCGCGGCTCGCTCTCCCTGACCAAGATGATGATGGCCAGCGTCGAGCTCTATCGAACGATCGGGGCCGAGGCCGGGCTCGAGACCGGCTGGCGCGAGGTCGGCTCGCTTCGACTCGCGTCCTCGGAAGAGCGGATGGAGGAGATCGCGCGCCAGGCGGGCTGGGCGAAGACGTTCGGGCTCCCGCTCGAGCTGATCTCGGCAGCCGAGGCTCAGGAGCTCTTCCCGCCGATGTCCACCGACGGCGTGCTCGGCGCCGCCTACCTGCCGACGGACGGCTACGTCGACCCCTCGCAGCTCACGTTCGCGCTGGCCGAGGGTGCGCGACGTCGAGGTGCGGAGGTGTGCACCGCCACACGCGTCACTCTCGATTCAGGTTCGGAATGGGCGCGTGACCGGCGTCGTCACCGACCAGGGCGAGATCGAGACGGACGTCGTCGTCAACGCCGGCGGGATGTTCGCGCGGGAGCTCGGCGCGCTCGCCGGCGTGGACGTCCCGATCGTGCCGATGGCGCACGAGTACCTGGTCACCAGGCCGAGCGGGCTTCCGCTCGAGATGCCGACGATGCGCGACCCTTCGCTCCTCGTCTACTTCCGGCCCGAATCGGGCGGCCTCGTCGTCGGCGGCTACGAGCGCGACCCGGCGCCCTGGTCGCTCGACGGAATCCCGCCGGATTTCAACGGCAAGCTGCTCGAGGAGGACTGGCCCCGCTTCGAGCCGCTGCTCGAGAACGCCCTGCGCCGGGTGCCGTCGCTCGAGGAGATGGAAGTCGTGCGGCTCATCAACGGGCCGGAGGCGTTCACGCCCGACGGCGAGTTCATCCTCGGGCCGACCGACGTCCGCGGCTTCTGGGTCGCCGCGGGCTTCTGCGCCCACGGCCTCGCCGGCGCCGGCGGGATGGGGCAGCTCGTCGCGGAGTGGATCGTCGAGGGCTCGCCTAGCCTCGATGTCTGGCACATGGACTCGCGCCGCTTCGGCGCCGCCTACCGGAGCCGCGCCTACACGCTCGCCCGCACGACCGAGGTCTACTCCACGTACTACGACGTCAAGTACCCGGGGCACGAGCGTGAGGCGGGCCGTCCGCTGCGCCTCTCGCCGGCCTATCCACGCCTGCAGCAGCTCGGTGCGGCGTTCGGCGAGAAGGCCGGCTGGGAGCGCGCGAACTGGTTCGAGCCGAACGCGGCGAGCGGCGACGAGCGGCTGCGCCCGCGCGGGTGGGCCGGCAAGCTCTGGTCGCCGGCGATCGGCGCCGAGCATCGAGCCTGCCGCGAGGCGGCTGCGCTCTTCGACGAGTCCTCGTTCGCCAAGATCGAGGTCTCCGGCGAGGGCGCGGCGGACCTGCTCGAGCGGCTCTGCGACAACCACGTCGCGCGCGAGGTCGGCGCGATCACCTACACGCAGATGCTGAACGCGCGGGGCGGGATCGAGTGCGACTTCACCGTGACGCGGCTGGCAGAGGATCGCTTCCGCATCGTCACCGGGACGGCGTTCGGGCGGCACGACCTCGCCTGGATCCGCCAGCACGCACCGGAGGACGGCTCGGTCGCAGTCGAGGACGTCACCTCGAGCTACGCGTGCCTCGGCCTGTGGGGGCCGAGCGCCCGCGACGTGCTCGGGCCGCTCACCACGGACGAGCTCGACTTCCCGTACATGCGGGCGCGCGAGCTGGCGGTCGGTCACGTCCCCTGCCTCGCGCTCCGCGTCACGTACGTCGGCGAGCTCGGGTGGGAGCTCTACTGCCCGTCCGAGTTCGGCCTCGCCCTCTGGGACACGATCTGGGACGCCGGCCGGGAGCACGGGCTCGTCGCGGGCGGGTACAAGGCGATCGACTCGCTGCGGCTCGAGAAGGGCTATCGGGTCTGGGGAGCCGACATCACCGCCGACGACACGCCGTACGAAGCGGGGCTCGGCTTCGCGGTCAAGCTCGACAAGGACTTCGTCGGCAAGGAGGCGCTCGTCGCGGCCGGCGAGCCCGAGCGCCGGCTCGTCTGCCTCACGCTGACCGATCCTCGTGCCGTCGCGCTCGGCGCCGAGCCCGTTCGCGTGGGCGGCGAGCTCGCCGGACGGGTCACGAGCGGGGGATACGGCTACACGGTCGAGCGCTCGATCGCCTACGCCTACCTCCCGGCGCCGGCCGCGGTGCCCGGGACGGACGTCAAGGTGGAGATCTTCGGCGACTGGGTGGCAGGCGAGGTGACGACGGAGCCGCTCTGGGACCCGGCGGGCGAGCGGCCTGCGCGCCTGAGTCGAGCTAGGCCGGCGGGCGCAGGGTCGCGAAGGGGTCCGTGATCTCGAGCCGCCGGGCCCGAAAGCGATAGACCTCGGCCGGCCGTCCGCCAGTGCGACCGGGCTCGCGCCGGGCGCCCGTCGGCTCGAGCACCTCGCGCCGCAGCAGTACGCGCTTCAGGTTCGTGGCCGAGACCTCGTGGCCGAGCGCCGCGGCGTAGAGATCGCGGAGCTCGGAGAGGGTGAACGCGGCCGGGGCGAGCGCGAAGCCGACGTTCGTGTAGGAGAGCTTCCCGCGCAGCCGCTCGCGCCCGGCGAGCACGAGCTCGCCGTGGTCGAACGCGAGCGGGGGCAGCTCGTCGACGGGCTTCCAGTCGGTGTCGACGGGGAGGTGCGGGTCGACGTCCGCGGGGACGAGGCCGAGGAACGCGGTCGCGAGCTCCCGGCGGGCCGGGTTTCGGCCCGGCTCGCTCCACGATCCGAGCTGCTCGAGGTGGGCGAGCTCCCGCACGTCCACCTTCGCGGCGAGATGACGCCTGATCGACTCCTCGAGTGTCTCGGCGGGCCCGAGGGTCCCGCCCGGGAGCGCCCACGCACCGGCGTGAGGCTCGCGCGCCCGCTGCCAGAGCAGCGCCTGCAGGAGGCCGGCTCGGACTTGCAGCACGACGGCGAGGACGACCTGCTCAGGGGGTGTGGTAGGATCGTGGCCGAGGTTTACGCCTCACAGTCGAAAACCTAGTCGAAAGGTCGTCTCGATGCTGCGCCTCATTCCGCTCGCCTTGCTCCTAGCGGTTCTCGCCCTCGCTGGTTGTGGCGGCGACGAGGACGAGGCGGCGCCGCCGGCGGCGACCACGGCCCAGGAGGAGCAGCTCAAGATCGGCCTCATCACCGACCAGGGCCAGCTCGACGACAACGGCTTCAACGAGCTCGCATTCCGCGGCCTCAAGCGGGCGGAGCAGGAGCTCGGGGTCAAGGGCCGGGTGGTCGAGTCCGCCTCCGCTGCCGACTACATCCCGAACATGACCGCGCTCGCGCGCCAGGACTACGACCTGATCGTCGGCGTCGGCTTCGCCCAGGGCGATGCGATCGGCAAGGTCGCCCAGCGCTTCCCCGACGTCAACTTCGCGATCATCGACGTCGACCAGGCGTTCGTGCCCGGCAAGCCCGCCAACGTGCAGGGCTTGCTCTTCCGCGAGCAGGAGGTCGGGTACCTCGTCGGCTATCTCGCCGGCCTCGAGGAGAAGCGCCGCGCGGGCGCCGACGCGATCAGCGCGGTCGGCGGCTTCAAGGAGCCGCCGGTCGACCGCTTCATCGCGGGCTATTTCGCCGGCGCGGAGAAGGCCGCGCCCGGGATCACGACGATGCACGACTACTCGCAGGACTGGGAAGACCAGGCGAAGTGCAAGGAGCTCGCGCTGAACCAGATCGCGCGCGGCTCGAACGTGGTCTTCCAGGTCGCCGGCGGCTGCGGCCTCGGCGCGCTCAACGCGGCCGAGGAGCGCGACCGGTGGGGAATCGGCGTCGACGCCGACCAGTCCTCGCTTGGTGCCGCACGTCCTGACGAGCGCGCAGAAGGGCGTCGACGCGGCGGTCTTCCTCACGATCAAGGCGGTCCAGGACGGCTCCTGGCAGGGCGGCGGCAACGCCACCTTCGGGCTCAAGGAGGATGGGGTCGGGCTCGGGACGGTCAGCCCCGAGGTGCCGCAGGAGGACGTCGACCAGGTCGACGCGATCGAGCAGCAGATCGCCGACGGCGAGATCGCCGACATTCCCACCGAGCTCGGCAAGAGCTGACCCGCGTTGTCCTGCGTGGACGTGTCCGGGGTCAGACCCAGACACGTCCACGACAGACGTGTCGGGGCCAGGACCCATCACGTCCCGTTCGGCCACCGGCGATTGCGGCGACGAGGCGGACGCGCGAGGGTGCCTGACCGAACGACCTGCTCGTACTCGGCGATCGGTAGCAAGCGAATCGTCGGATGTTGCTCGATCTGCTCGAGGAGGTCGGGCCAGCTGGGGATCGTTTGGGCAGGGACACCCTCGGCTGTCTCGTAGTAGCGGCGGACGCCTGCCGAGGATGTCGGAGCGGACCGCAGCTGCGGCGTCCCCTTGGACGGCGACCGTCGCGTCGGCGTGGAGAACGAGCAGGAGAAAGCCGGGCACGCGAGGGCGACCGGCGCGGATAGCCGGCTGGACGAACGGCACGTCCAGCACCTGAGCGCCCAACCGCTCGAAGAAGCGGAGACGGCTCAACGGGTCGTCTCCCGCTCCCGAGGTCCACGACCGTGGGTCGTGGACCTCGGCCACCGCCAGCCCGATGTCGGGACGTGTCTCCCACCAGGACGTCACGTGTTCCATCAGCATCGTCCCGAGGCCGCGCCCACGGTGATCGCGCCGGACGGCCAGGTACGCGAGCAACAGGACACGTTCACGCGGGTAGACCTCCCCGACGACGCCGCCGAGCACCAGCCCATCGCTCACCGCGACGGAGGCGTGCACGACGGTCTCGCCGTCGCCGCGCAGCCCGCGCGCGAGCACGTCGGCGTCGTCGAGCTCTTCGGGTGAGAACGAAGCGGCGAGGACGTCGCGGTGGAGACGCTCGACGAGGTCGTCGTCGCCGCCGGCGAGGTCGCGTATCTCGACCGGGGCGGCCGGGCTCGCGCTCATTCGGTGTTTCGTGTCGACCAGTGGTGCTTCAGGTAGAGAGCCGCGACGAGGATAGTCGTGACTATCAAGATCGACGCCTCGCTCCAGGCCCACCCGGGTCCAGCGACCTCGAAGGCTCCATTCGTCCAATCGAGGACGCTGGCGAGTGAGGCGACCCCGAGCACTGCGAGCAGGATCGTGACCGGGCGCTCGAGCCGCTCGGCCTGCTCTCGCTGCTTCCGTCGGACGAGGGCGTCGAACGACGACACCATCGCAGCGATTCGCTCCTGCCGCTCGGCGAGCACCTGAAGGCGCCGCTCGAGCTCGCCTTCCTGCTTGGGCAATCCCGCTGCTCCCCACAGCGCGTCGAGGAACTCCCGCTGTCCCCGCGTTCGGCAGAGCTGCGGCGAGTGTAGGAATGCAAGCCGCCCGCGGATATCGCTCTCGAGCCGGCGAATCTCCATCTCCTGCTCGTATAGCTCGTAGACCGGATCCGTGCCCTTCGGCTTGTTCTTCGGCCGCTTCTCTGCACCATCAGCAACGCGTGCCGAATCATTCTGAGCAGTGAGGAAGAGCAGCTGACGCTCGATCCGGGGAAGTGCGGCGTCGACGCGTTCCGCGAGGGCATGCGCCCTGGTCTCCCAAAGCGTGAGTAGCGGTGGGATCGATGCGACGAACTCGATCATCTCCTCGTACTCATCTACGAGCCAGTCGGCCGATGCCGGCATGAACGACACGGTGGTGTTGTCGGTCCGCACGACCAGGTCGCCCGCGAACCCCCCATCTGCGAGAAGGTTGGTCACCTTGGGAGACGGGTAGCGGACCCACTCCTCGAGCGCAGTTGCGAGGTGCCGGACAGGGTGGAAGAGCAGCGAGGAGCCAGTGGTGTGCTCCAGTTGACGGCGATGCGTGACGGACGACCTAGCCCGATCGGGCATCACCACGGAGACGGAGCGGAGCGAAAGCACGACGTGGAACGTGGCCGTGAGGTTGCGCACGTGCTCTGCCAAGAGCGCGCGCTCGACCGCTTCGATCACGGCTTCGACATAGAGCGTGAACTTCGTCCACACCCGGTCCTCGGACGCGAGCGTCTCCTCGCCCATGCCATGAGACCCTCGCCGCAGTGCCTGGTTGAGCTCGTGCAGATTGGCCCGGCCGAGGCGGGACGAGATGCGCACGTGGTGATTGCCCCGCCGGCTCAAGCGCACCTCCGCCTCGAACTCGAGTCGGTCGTCGTCGCCTGACGTGGGCGTGACGATGATCGGCGCCAACTCGATCGACGCGCCGGCGGACCCGACCAGGCTCGTATCGGGGTTCTGCCAGAGGTCGTTCAGCTCGAGCGCGCGCGCCCTCGCCGAGCCGAATCCCAGCTCGTGCAGCGTCTCGACGATGGTGCCGTCCAGAGCCGCGGCGACGGTGTCCGCGGCGCGCAGCTCCCTGCCGCCCAGGCCCTTGAGCGCAAACGGATACAGGTAGACGAGCTCCGCCGCGTCGGCCTGAAGGGACGCCCCGTCGGCGCTGTCGCGCAGCGCTTCGAGCGAGGCCCGGTGAGCCCGAAGCTCGCTCAGGTAGACGTCGTCCCGGAGCGTGGCCTCGTCGTCGGCCAGGTCCAGCACCTCCAGCGCCTTGTCGAAGTCCGCAGGACTTGTCGCTTCGGGATCGACGAACGCTTCCACGGCGGCCGCCAGCTCGGCGATCGCGTCGAAGTACAGCAGGCTCGCCTCGGCATCGGACCGAACGACGGCCCGCAGCTCCGCGACCCCTGCACCGAGCTGCCTCTCCTCGCGGAGCAGCTCGTCGAGGCCGGCAACGACGCGTCTCGCTCGCTCGCCAGTGGCGACAGGGCACGAGCAGCTCACGGCGTCCTCGACGCTCATCGCCGTCTCGAGGAGCTGGGCCTGTCTCACGATCATCGAGAGGAGCTGCGCGTCTGAGCCTTCTGTCGACTCATCCCCGACGACGTCGCGGAGGGCGTGGAGAACGGTGACGATCCGGTCGTAGTCCTCGGATTTCTCCCACTTCTCGAGGCAGCGGCCGTACACGTAGAGCGCGAGCAGCTGCTCGCCGTCCGGCGAGGACGCGGCTGCGGCGAACGCCCCTCCCAAGGCGCGGCGGGCGCGCGACTCGTCGAGAGCGCGCGCTGCGAAGAGCAGCTCGTCGACCTCGTCGACGTCCAGTCCTTCGAGCGCTGAGACTGTCCGTCGCGCGGCGCTGTACTCGCGCTTCCGCCACTCGGCCTCGATCTCCTTCCAAGGGATCGAGAGATCGGCTCTGCCGGTGTCGCCGACGAGACTTGCCACAGACCTTCGAGGATCGCGCGCCTGCGTGTCGCAGTCAAGGCTAGGTTTTCTGAGAAGGTCCCCGGCATGAGCGATTCGAGGATCGACCTCCAGCAGGCCGCGCGCGA
>CAVZBC010000073.1:0-4882 GCA_963773125.1 uncultured Gammaproteobacteria bacterium
GAGTACCCACTGATGCTGACCACGGGCCGCGTGGTGAGCCATTTCCTCTCCGGCACCCAAACGCGCCGCATTGGACCGCTGGTGGACCATTGTCCGGACCCGTTCGTCGAAGTGCATCCGCAGCTCGCGGCACGCCTGGGTCTCGTTGATGGGGACTGGGCCAGGGTGGAAACGCGCCGCGGCACGTGCACGCTCCAGGTGCAGGTGGTCAAAACGATTCGGCCTGACACGATTTTCATCCCGTATCACTGGGCTGGCGAGCAGAGCGCGAATCAGCTCACCATTGCGGCGCAAGATCCGGTGTCGAAAATTCCCGCGTACAAAGTCTGCGCGGCGCGCCTGCAGAAGACGGTGCCGCAGGCGGCGGCACAGAGCACTGCACGTGCTCTAGGAGTACAACCACCATGCCTGTCCCGGAAGCCCAGGAATTCTTCATCGACCCGGCGCGCTGCATCGGATGCAATGCGTGTGTGCAGGCGTGCACTGAATGCGACACGCACAAAGGCTACGCCATGATTCAGCTCGATTACATCGATCACGCCAGCTCGCCACAGACCGTGCCTGTGGTATGCATGCACTGCGAGTCGCCCACCTGCGCCGAGGTCTGCCCGGCCGATGCCATCAAGCGCACCGGTGATGGCGTGGTGCAGACGGCCCGCAAGCCGCGCTGCATCGCCTGCAATAATTGCGTGCTGGCCTGTCCCTTCGGCGTGCCGAAGATGCACACTGGCATGCGCCTGATGATGAAGTGCGACATGTGCTATGACCGCACGTCCGTGGGCAAGAAACCGATGTGCGCTTCCGTGTGCCCGAGCCAGGCGCTGTATTTTGGTACGCGCACGGAGATTGAAAAACTGCGGCCGAATTCGCGGCCCATCAACACCTTTAGCTTTGGGGCCCAGATTATCACGACGAAGGTGAACATGTTGGTGCCGAAGCAGGCAGCAGCCACCCACCTCGACGTCGTTGCTGCGCTGCACGAGCCAACGATTGGCAACAGTATTGAGGACGACCTCTTGCTGGCTGGCATGGAGGTGACGCATGAGCCTTGAGCCTCCCGACCTCGTCACGGTGGCGCCGGACGGCCGGCCGCCTGAAGAGCAGCCCCGGTGGCGTCAGGCCTTCCCGATTGATGAGCCACAGGACGATTACCGCTCCCGGCGCCACTTCGCCAGATTCCTTCTGCTGACAAGCCTGGCCTTTGTCGTCGGCCAGGCGTGGATCGTGCTGTTGAGCGTGCTACGCCGGACACGCAGCAAGCCGCCCGTACAAGACATCGCTGGCGTTGCAGAACTGCCGGTGGGCAGTGCCAAGCTGTTTGCGTATCCACGCCCAGGCGATGCGTGCCTACTGGTACGCGTGAGCCATGAGCAGTTCGTGGCGTACGGCCAGAAATGTACACACCTCTCCTGCCCGGTTATCCCGCAGCCGGCAGAGGGGAAATTCCACTGCCCGTGCCACGAAGGCGTCTTTGACCTGTACACGGGCCAGCCGTTAGCCGGTCCACCGCGGCGGCCACTGCCACGCATCACCCTGGACATCCGTGGTGGGCGCATCTACGCCACCAGCGTGCAGCAGGAGGCCATATGAACCGCTCGCATTTTGCCCGCAGCCAGCGCATGACCATCTTGCTCGGCATCATATGTCTTATCGCCGTGATCGTGATTCTGCAACTCTGGTTGCTCACGGCCACCATGGAGGCGTACCTGGGCGGCGATCATGCCATCGTCGTGCCGGCGGCGCTGGCCAGTCTGGCCTGTCTCGGTTTGAATGCTGGCCTGGTACGCTACCTGCGCGCCCTCGATCGCTGATCTGGCGAAAAATTATGACGACCAACGGCCATCCTCAGCACACCACGCTGGTGAGCCAATCAGCCATCGCCACGCTCTTTCCTGGCTACTTCGCACTCGTCATGGCGACTGGGATTATTTCGCTCGCGGCGCATTTCCTCGGTCTGACCCACATGGCGCACGTGCTGTTTTGGGTGAATATCACGGCCTACGTCGTGCTCTGGGTACTCACCCTGCTACGCCTGGTCTACTATCGGGCACAACTCATCGATGACCTGACGCATCACGCACGCGGCGTGACGTTCCTCACCACGGTGGCTGGCACCTGTATACTCGGGAATCAGTTCGCGGTGTTGACGCCCTTTATGCCAGTGGCAGTGGGACTCTGGTTCACTGGGATAGCGTTGTGGACTGTGCTGCTCTACACCTTTTTCACCGCCGTGACGGTACGCGAGCCCAAGCCTTCACTGGAAACTGGCATCAATGGCGCGTGGCTGCTGGTGGTCGTCTCGACTGAATCTCTCTGCGTGCTCGGCACACTCGTCGCCCCGGCCCTGGCTGGGACCGAATTCGTCCTCTTCGTTGCCTTAGCCATGTACCTGGTGGGCGCCATGCTCTATATTCTCTTCATCACGCTCATCCTCTACCGCTGGATGTTTTTAAGCATGCCAGCGGAGACCCTGGTACCGACCTACTGGATTAACATGGGAGCATTGGCTATCACCACGCTGGCGGGATCACGTCTCCTTTTGACGGCAGATACATGGAGTCTGCTGCACGAGCTGATGCCTTTCCTCAAAGGCTTTACGCTGTTTTTCTGGGCCACCGGGACGTGGTGGATTCCCTTACTGGTGATCGTCGGCATCTGGCGGCACGTCTGGAAACGCGTACCGCTGACCTACGACCCACAATACTGGGGTCTGGTGTTCCCGTTGGGGATGTACACTGTCGCTACCTTGATGTTGGCCAAAGTCACAGGTCTGACTTTTCTCACCGTGATCGCCTCGGGTGGTCTGTACGTCGCGTTCGTAGCGTGGGGTATAACCTTTGTGGGCATGATGCGCCAGCTCATTATGACGTTGCACAGAAGCTAAATTTGCGCCCCGCCGCCTTCCAAAACCGCCCTTGCAGTATCTCACCAGTATAATAACCTGATGGCTTTCTGCTCCAAACGCGTTTACAATACCCCTGCAATACTCTGGATGAGGGCATCCAAGAGAAAGCGCGCCGATTATACCAAATGTAATCCTCGTAACCACATGAGGTGGTCAGGATCGTGCATACAACTACAGTGATGCGCTCAGTCGATTTTCAGTATTGGCATGTGGATGAACACGGCCAGAAGACCCAGGGTGATTTTGCCACCTTTTGCCCCCAGTACCACATACAGGACCGTATTGGTGTGGTTGTGCCACGTCTTGACACGGCCGTATACGAGACAGGCTATGCACTTCTCGCGTTCACCACGGCGTTTTACGACGTGCTGCGCGAACGCACGGCGGCCTTTTTTGATTATCCGCACCATTTCGCCTTTTGCGATGTCAATGAGGACGGTGTCGCCACGCACGGGCAACGGGTCCAGCTCCCCCTGGAGGCACTTGGCAGTCCATGGGGGGCGCTCGACGTCTGGCCAGAATCGAGCTGGATTCTGGCCTCGGGCAGCGCCAGCGGAATGCTCAAAAAAGTGTTTGATTGGCAGATTAATCGTCTGTTCTGGCCGGAGGCTTTTCTGCCGAGCCCTGGCGAAGCCGCTTTTCCTGACTACGTCCGCAAGATTTTCAGCGCCCGGTTGAAGACGGTCTACTATTACAATACTGCCCACCCGACGCTGGAAATCCACGTCACCCCACCCGTCGAGGCGATGCTGCAGCGCAGCATGTCGCGGTTGCCCGAGGTGCCAGATGGGAGAACGGCCATGGCATCAGACACCATGCCGGTGCAGGACACCACTGTGCCCTATCTGCGGCGCTACCGACAGGTGCCGGTGCAGGATTTTTTGACGGCGATGCAACCGTGTTTTGCCGATGCGGCGTGAGAAGAGGAGCCGACGACAGTGGCGGGACCGTTGGACGGAGTGCGCATCATCGACATTACCTCGGTTATCGCGGGGCCTTTTGCCACCATGATTCTGGGCGATTTAGGCGCCACGGTCATCAAAATCGAATCCCCACGTGGCGATGACAGTCGCCATCTGGGCCCACCGTTTCTGCACGGCACAGGTGTGCCCTTCCTGGGACTGAACCGCAATAAATACTCGCTCTGCCTCAATCTCAAGCAGCCAGCGGCGATCGATGTGGTCTATCGTCTGGCCGAGAGCGCCGATGTGTTTCTCGAGAGTAATCGCCCCGGGGCCATGGAACGACTGGGATTGGGTTATGAAGTGCTGCGGCAGCGCAACCCCCGCATTATATACTGCTCCAACACACCATATGGCACCACCGGACCGCACCGTGAGCAAGCGGGGTATGAGCTGGCGATTCAGGGGTATGCCGGGGTGATGTATCGTGGTGACAATCCACCGCAGCGCGAGCAACAGTCGATCGTCGATATTTCCACAGGCATGACTATGATCTATAGTATCCTGGCGGCGCTTATACGCCCGAGAACGTACCGGTGTAGGCCAGCGACTTGATCTTTCCATGTTGGGTGCGATCATGTCAGTGCAGGCAGCGCGGTTTGTTGACGGCCCGCAAGACCCACAAACAACGGCACGCACTCAAGGCGCAGCGGCCACCTATCGCCCCTACATGACGCAGGATCACTGGATCATCGTGGCGGTACTGAATGACAACCTGTTCCGTAAACTTTGTCTTGCCATAGACCGACCGGAACTCTGTGACGAGCCGCGCTTTGCCTCGCACGCCAAACGTGTGGAACATGAACAGGCATTAACCGACATAATTAGTACGACGCTGCAACGGCAGCCAGCCGCCATGTGGCTCGAGCGCCTGCGCGCCGCAGGCGTCCCATGCAGTCCCATTCAGCCACTGGCAGCGTTGTTTGACGATCCCCAGCTACAAGCCAACGACCTCGTGACAGAGGTCGAGCATCCGCACATTGGCACGCTAAAGACCTATGGCCTTGCCACAAAA
>CAVZBC010000074.1:0-55082 GCA_963773125.1 uncultured Gammaproteobacteria bacterium
CGAATCGGTTTGGCAGCCGTGTAGTACTCGGTGAACAGGCCAATAGCAATGCCACCGATACTGCCGGCGAGAATCGCCCAGTAGAGCTGTCCCGGCAAGCCAATACCGATCACCAGGAAGAAACTGCCAATCAACAAAATCGCTGTACTGAGAAACGTCGCGTAGCGCAAGGCGGCGGCGGGATCGAAGTGGCGCAAAGTCTGCATCGAGGCAATGCCAATCACCGACGCCACCAAGCCGAGCACGACAATGAGAAGCGGCAACGTCATATACCCCAAGGCATGCGCTCCCAGCGTCGCACCAATCGCGATAGCCGCAACGATCGAGCCGACATAGGACTCAAAAATATCCGCCCCCATCCCAGCCGTATCACCCACGCAATCCCCGACATTATCGGCAATAACGCCAGGATTGCGCGGATCGTCTTCCGGGATACCAGCCTCGAGTTTCCCGACGAGATCTGAGCCGACGTCCGCAGCTTTGGTATAGATGCCACCACCGACACGGGCAAAGAGCGCAATCGAACTCGCCCCCATGGCAAAACCGCTAATGTACCCAGGATCTGTCGTGGCGAAGAGGAAAAAAAAGATGCCTAAACCAACAAGTCCGAGGCTAGCGACCGACAGTCCCATGACTGCGCCACCGGAGAAGGCAATCCCCAAGGCCTTGGCTTGTCCGCCGTCCACCGCGGCCTGTGATGTCCGCACATTGGCGCGGGTAGCCGCTTGCATGCCAAAAAAACCAGCCAACATCGAGCACGCTGCGCCACATACGAACGCCAGCGCCGTTTGCCAGGCAATGAAGACGATCAAGAGCAAAGACACCACCGCAATAAACACGATGAGTATTTGATACTCTCTGCGCAGGAACACCATGGCACCTTCGTGGATGGCATCAGCAATCTCGACCATAAGCGCATTGCCGGGTAATTGCCGAACAATAGACTTGTAGATAGCCAGGGCAATGAGCAACCCAATGACACCGAAGATAATGGCCAGAATCGGTGTCACGATGGCGAGTGACGAGGCCGATTGTTCCATGTGTGTGCAACTCCCTCTCTATGCGAGTCCTCACTTGACCTGTGATGGCACCAACTGTGCGATCACGGTGCCGACTGCAGGAGCGTGTCAACACAAATGACCGCCTGTGCGATCATCTCCTCGCGCGCCTGCCTTTCCATAGGGGTAAAAGGCTGACAACACGTAGTCAACAATGTGTGCTTTACAGACAGGACGGCCTATACCCATACGGATACGGAGAAACTCTCCATGGCCGAGACAGGCAATGATAGAGCGTACGCCAAGATGGCCAGCATCGCCCCCTTGGCGCTTGATTTTGATCTGCCCCAGGGGTAAATCAATGTCATCGTGTATCACCACCAGGCGGTCTCCCGCTCCCATATATTTCCGCGCTAAAGGCGCCACAGCTCGCCCGCTGGCATTCATATATGTCTGCGGCTTCACGAGTAAGACAGTGTGACTGCCTATCTTTCCCTGCCCACAGATCGCCTCAGCCACGCGCCGTTGCAGAGATATCTCATAACGGCAGGCAAGCACATCGACAACATCAAAACCGAGGTTATGACGGGTATACGCGTAGCGCGATCCTGGATTCCCTACTCCAACAATGATATCCACAGGTATTCGCCCAAGTTCCTCAGCCTCAGGAGTGGTCCAGACCGTAGCAGTCCTGGGAGGCTCGCCCGCGCGGCCGAGCGTCTTGCGACAATGCCGCAGCACGAGCCCTCGTGATCTAGTCTGTCGCAGCCTTTGCCTCAGTAGCAGACTCTTCGTCTGCGGCACCTTCTGCGGCACCTTCTGCGGCGGCAACTTCTGCTCTGAGCATTTCGGTTGTCACTACTGGCTCTTCTGGCTCTGTCACCAGCGTGACTCCAGCGGGCAGCACGACGGCGTTGACATGGAGCACCTCACCAATCTCCAAAGCAGCCAGGTCAACGCTGATGACTTCGGGAATATCCCGCGGCAAACATTCCACTTCAAGCTCTCGGAGCAAGGGGGCCAACATATGCTGAGCGATCTTCAGGCGATCCTCTGGCACGTTGATAAACTCGAGTGGCACAGTCACCTTGATGGGTTCATCCATGCGCACCCGGTAGAGATCGACGTGTACAGGCAGGCGGGACACCGGGTCGATCTGCACCTCACGCAAAATGGCATTATAGGTCGTGGAGCGATCCCCCTCTATCAGAAGCTCCAGGATGGCGTTTTCTCCGGCCTCAGACTGCCGGATGTGCACGAGTGCTTCCTCTGCAATGGCCAGGCTCTCCGTCTCCCCGTGCCCATACAGTACTGCTGGCAACTTTCCCGCACGCCGCAAGCGGCGCGCAGGCCCCTTACCCGTCTCATGACGCTGCTGCACAACAACTTTCACAACCTCCATGCTTTCCTCCCTCGCTCCTCGCGGCTTGGCTAGACAAACAAGGAGCTCACCGATTCGTCACAATGAATACGTTTGATCGCTTCGCCCAGCAAATGCGCCACGGAGAGGACGTGTCCCCGCTCCCAACACTGCTCCTTGTGGCCAAGCGGGATAGTGTCCGTCAGCACCAATTCTTGCAGGTGAGACGCCCCCAGGCGCTCCATGGCCCGTCCGGAGAGAACGGCGTGCGTCGCCCCGGCAAACACCCTTCTGGCCCCGGCCCGGACAAGCGCTTCTGTCGCTTCCACCAGCGTCCCAGCAGTATCGACCATATCATCAACGATCAGCACGTCTCGGCCAACGACATCGCCAATAATGTGCATGACCTTGGCGATGTTTTTCTTCTCGCGATCCCGTCGTTTATCGATGATTCCCAGTGAGACATCCAGGCGCTTGGCAAACGCACGGGCGCGTTCGACACCACCCGCATCCGGGGAGACCACAATGAGGTCTTGATACATGTGCCGCTTGAAGTATTCCACCAGCACAGGCGCCGCAAACAGATGGTCTACCGGAATATTGAAATAGCCTTGCAGCTGTCCGGCATGCAAATCAACCGCCAAGACACGGTTGACGCCCGCTGCAGTGATGAGATCCGCCACCAGTTTGGCGGTGATTGGCACCCGCGGCCGATCTTTACGATCCTGGCGGCCATAGCCAAAATACGGCATGACCGCGGTAATGCGTGCCGCCGAAGCCCGCCGGCACGCATCAGCCATGATGAGGAGTTCCATCAGATGCTGATTGACGGGATGACAGGTAGACTGCACTAAAAATACATCTTGCCCCCGGATGTTCTCCTGGATTTGCACAAAGATTTCCCCGTCACTAAAGTCAGACACTTCAATGCGGCCAATCTCGATGCCCAAATACCGAGAGATCCCCTGGGCCAGGTGCGGATTCGAACGCCCCGTGAAAAGTCGTAGGTCCATCCCGCTTTTCCGCCTCCTATGCACCTGCCATGGTTCGCCTTTACTGATCTGGAACGCTGGGGAGATCGACAGGACAACCAGAAACTGGGGCGGGAGGATTCGAACCTCCGAATGCAGGTTCCAAAGACCTGTGTCTTACCGCTTGACGACGCCCCATGAACATACGGAAACGCGGGGCACACCGGACCATGGACAGGGACACAGACTTTCTGGAGGGCCGTCCCCATCTGCAACGCTCAGCTATGCGACTCCGGTGTGATATCATGCCATGGATGACACATCCATACATCCCAGCCCTGTTGTGCCACCGCGCCCATCACCTCCTGCGCCACCTCTCGCGAGAGACAAAGCGCATACACTGTTGGCCCACTCCCTGACATACATACCCCCACAACGCCTGGTTGCTTGAGGGCCTGTTTGACCTCCTGGACCACTGGGAATTGCGGTAATACCACAGTTTCCAAGTCGTTAAAGAGCGCACTTCCCAAACTCGCAATGTCGCCAGATTCAAGATGTTGCTTGAGGATGTTAGTATTGTTCGGTCTCTGTGTCAACTCAAATCTGAGCTGCTGATAGACCCACGCGGTTGACACCGCCAGAGGCGGTTTGACGAGCACCAGGAAGAATTCCCACGGACAGGACAGAGGGTCGAGTTCATCACCACGGCCCACGCCAAATGCTGCATTGGCGGGCAGCACAAAAAAGGGCACATCGGCTCCGAGCTGTGCCCCATACTGCATCAATGCTGCAGCTGGCAGCTGTAATTCCCACAGGGCATTGAGCGCAAGCAAGGTGGCCGCCGCATCGCTACTGCCCCCCCCAGTCCGGCGGCCACCGGGATGGCCTTCTGCAGCCGGATATGTACGCCACGTTCAGGGGCAAGGGGGTGCAGGAGCGCCGCCGCTTTGTAGACCAGATTGCCTGTGTCAGACGGGATGTCAGGATGATCACACGTCACGGTAATCTCCCGCGGCATGGCCTCGAACATGAGGGTATCGGCCAAGGAAATCTTCAGAAATAGCGTGGCAATGTCATGATAACCGTCAGGGCGCTTACGTTGCACGGCAAGACCAAGGTTCACCTTCGCTGGCGCCTGGCGCATGATCATAGGTAGTCACGTGGATAAAGTATGGCGAAACGATGCCGTCTCGGCTGTTACTGCAGTTCGACCCGCTCAATGCCAGGAGGCACACGCAGCTGGAACGAGGCCGGCAGCACTCCTGCATTGACGCGGACGTCACTATAACGCCAGACCACCCGCTGATCAGCGAGGGGCTGGTCAACAGTGATATGAAAGGGCATGGAGAACTCCTGCAACTGCTGGAAATGCTCATACTGTACCCGCAAGACGACTCTGCCGAGCAGATCTTCCACCTCGAAACGCACCGGATGCTGATGGGAAGCGGCAAACCACACGCGATAATATCCCGGGGAGACCGCTCCCTCCCACAAATACACCTTGCTCTTGGGGAGATACGTCACTTTTCCTCCCACCGGCAAGGTGGCAAGCGGGATATCGCCGATGAGCATGGCATGCAAAGCGTTCGGGGCCAGGGTAATGCCAAACACGCGTTCCATGTTGTGTGCCGAGGCAGCCCCTGAAATGAGGCGGGCGTCTTGCGGCGCATAGTACGAAAAACGTTGGCCATCACTGATCAGTAGAAACAGCGGTTGTCCCAATGAGCCAAGCCCTTCGAGCCGCATCGCCTCGAAACGCTGCAACACGACGGCCACACTGTCAACCCCGAGATTGTGTGTGGGAGAATAGAACTGGGCTTGCGCTAATCCCTTCAGATTTTGGAACGTCTGACGGCGTAAGGCAAGAGGCTGCCAGAGTGACTCCGCCGTGGGCAGGGGCGGTGCAGACGGAGGCACGGACGCTCCCGGACTGAAGGCGCCACGGCACCCGACAACGAGCAACAACGCGCCACACAGACTAAGGACGCCAGAGCTCAGGCGTACCACGAGCCGCCTCCTCAATGAGGGTGAGAATCTCACGGAGCTTTTCCTTTACCACCGTGTTGTCAGGTTTCAGCGGCAGAGATTTCTCCCAGGCCTGGTGAGCCTCTTGCAAACGACGGAGACGAAAATAGACATCCCCAAGGTGTTCTTGAATGACTGGATCATCCGGCACTATCGCAATGGCCCGCGCCAATTCATCCAGTGCTTTCTCGTACCACCCCTTTTTAAAATATGCCCACCCCAGGCTATCGAGAAAATAGCCATTGTTCGGTTCAATCACGAGCGCACGCTGAATCGCCTCGATCGATTCATCCAGATGTATACCGCGCTCAGCGTACATATAGCCAAGATAATTCAAGGCACTGGCATGCTGAGGATCGAGAGCAATGGTGCGTTGCATATGTGCGACAGAGGCGTCAAAATCGCCGAGTTTCTCATGCACAATTCCCAGATTGAAATGATAGATAGCATTCTCTGCATCGAGTGCCACCGCTTTCTGTAAACTCGTCACGGCCTTCATATACTCGTGCTGCTCTGATTGCAACAGCCCCAGATAAAAATACCCGCGGGCGTTTTCGGGGTCGAGGGTAATGGCGTGCGTGACGACTTCTACAGCTTTCGGCATATCCCCTAAGCGTTCGTAAACGTGCCCGAGACGCAGATGGAAATTAATGTCCTGTGGTCGCAGCCCTATCCCCTGTTGAAGCTCTCGTAACGCATCGTCGTACTGTCGTAACTGCTCGTAGGTCAGCGCCAGGTAGTAACGCACATCGGCATCGGCAGGCTCCATCGTGACCGCAGTACGAAAGATCTCCAGAGCCTCCGGCAGGTGTTTTTGTTCGAGGTGAATCAGGCCAATGCGCATCCGCAGGCGGTGATTCTGCGGTTCAAGCTGCTGCAACTCCAGATAGACTTTCAACGCCTCCGCATACGCCTTTTGCTGGATATAGAGTTCCCCAAGCCGATGGCGGACAGTCTTATCGTACGGGTTAATCTGCATGGCTCGATGATATACAACAATGGCATCGTCATAGCGCTTCTGCAACTCATATACCGTGCCAAGCACTCTGAAGATTTGTTCGTAGCGCGGTTGGTATTCTGCGGCACGTTTCAGTAACGTCTCCGCTTGATCGTACGCCCCGTCTTCCGCATACAGGCGACCTAAAGAAAAGAGCCCGCGTATCGGACTTGGGCCGCTGCCGGAGCAGTTCCTGAAATACCCCTATCGCCTCAGTTCGCTTGCCAGCCTCGGCATAGAGCGTGCCTAAATAGAGATAGCCATCTTCCTGCACAGGATCCAGCGCAATCGCCTTCCGAAACGCCGCCTTGGCCTCTTCCTTCTTCTGTAGATTGACGTAGACAGCCCCGAGGAGTAAGTGGGCAGGCGCGTGGTCCGGAGCAAGAGCAATCGCCTGCTGGCAGGCTCGTAAGGCGGCGGTCATATCACCACGACGCATCTGCAGACGGGCGAGTTCTGTCTGCAAAAACACCGACTCCGGTTGCTGTTTGAGCGCCTCTTGCATTTCACCAATCGCTTGCACCAGATGTTCCTCAAGATCGTTACGTAACTGGAAAGCATAGCTGAGGAGATAATGGTAGTATGACTCGCCACGGCGCAAAACCTCCTGCACACCCATCGTCTCAGTGTCTTTCGCCCCCCCATTGACGGCAGCAGTATGCAGCGACCGGGCGACAGCGCAGCCATGCAAGAAGAGGAGGCTGATGAGGCCTATCCACATCCAGCATCTCCTCCATAGGGTTCTGGCATGCCCTGCCGTATCGGCATAGATTGTCACAACATTCACTTTTCCGCCTCCCATCCTCGGCGCCATGCCTGTCTCACGGCTTCACGGAGTTCATGATCGGCAATAGGCACTGTGCTTGCTAAGATTTGACGCTCTTCCTCCCCCGTTAGCGGCTGACGCTGTGGCTCTGGTATCGTCCCAACAGCGGGAGCTAACGGCTGGGGAGAGGAGGCGAGGGTAAAATGCAGTTTTGTTATGGGCACGTCACCCAGCACCTGTCGGATGTTCTGCAACAGCTGTGCCTGGTAAAACGTGAGTTGCTGAAGCCAGATAGCATCGTCCACCGTGATAAACAAAACTCGCCCTCGCACACCCTCTGGATGGGTCACAGCGGCAATCTGTGGCCCACCAATCGTCTTCCACTGCTGTTGCAGCCGTCCAAGCAATGTCACCCGCCCTAGACCGGCTTGTTGCAACACGTGCTCTACAACAATAGCGAGCGGCTGTAAGGCTACGGACTTAGGCCCTTGGCGTCTCATTGTAAAGCCCTTCCCCATGAGTGCCAGTGGAAGCAACCGTCACGGGTGGCTTCGCAGTCTCCAAGAGCATCGCGATAGACCGCATGAGCTCTTGCACAATAGCCGCTGCCGTCTCCTTGGTCCCAGGCAGCGCGTAATACCGCTGGAGATCGAGAGGAGCGCCATAACGTACGCCGATCTGTGGACGGAAACGCGGCCTCAAGCTCCCTGGAGACAGCACACGGTCCGTTCCCCACACCCCTGCGGGGATCACTATCGGCCGCCCCTCATGGAGCAGCTTCCCTACGGTGCGCTTGCCAGCCCCTAACCGACCATCACGACTGCGCGTCCCTTCTGGAAAGAGCAGCAATTTTTCGGTTTGCATATGCGTGGCCATACGGCGTATAGCAGGCAAGTCACTCCGACCACGTCGGACGGGAAACGCGCCTAACGACGCAATAAGGCGCCCAAGCAGCGGCAGGCTGAATAATTCCGCTTTGGCAGGCGCCCACACGATCTGCACCCCTCGCGTCGCCATAACAGAATACGAGATCAGCACAGGATCAAGCAGAGAAATGTGATTGCTCGCCAGCAGCACGCCGCCGTGGCAGGGAATGTGGTCTGCTCCTTCGATACGCATACGGCACCAGAGGCGAAAGAAAAGACCAACCGCATTATATGCAATATGGAGCCACGGGTGAGTTCCCCATGAGACAGGGGGCGAGGGACAACGACTTTCAGCTACATGCACGGTACTATCTACCAGCGTGTGGTTATGAAGCAGAAAACTATCCGTAGGTCTGTGCCGAATTATAGCCGGTCCCTGACACAAACGCAAAATCATCTCCTCAGCACTCTGAACGACTTATGACACGCTTGTTATGCCTCATGCGCAACTCGCACCTCTCTTAGCACACTCGGCAGGCCACACCCCCGCCCAACCGGAGCCCCATGAGAGGCTCCCACTGGCACGCCTCGCCTGAAGAACGCACCGAAGCAGCGCCGCCTAAAATTCCCCGACCTCCTCTCCGCTAACACACCCTGTAGCGTAAAGACAGTTGCTGTCCAGCCCCAAGTCTTCTACAATACCGTCAGCGCTATCGCAGCACTGCTCATGCACGCACCGAGGGCGCGCAAGACATTTTTTCTCGTCGCTTTGTAGTGCTGGTGTTCCTGGACTTTCTGGTGGTTAAACTCAGACTATGACGCTCTACGCAACAATTCTCGCTGGTGGAAGTGGAACCCGTTTTTGGCCAAAGAGTCGGGCGAATTTTCCGAAACAATTCCTGGCCCTCCAGGGCTCACTATCGCTCTTGCAACAGACCGTGCACCGCATTATGCCGTTGATCCCGCCAGCGCGTATGCAGATCGTCACTGCCGAACATCTGTGTGCCCAAACCCTGGCGCAGCTGCCCGAACTTTCTGCGCGCAACGTGCTCAGTGAACCAGTGGGGCGCAATACCGCCGCGGCAGTGGGCCTCGCTGCAAAGCAGCTCGTGACCGGCGACCCGGATGCAGTGATGGTCGTTCTCCCAGCCGATCATAGCATTCCTGATGGCATGGCGTTCCGGACCAGCCTGCTGCAAGCAGCTGAGGTAGTGCAACACCACAATGTGCTGATGACCCTTGGGGTGAAACCGACCTTTCCTGCCACAGGCTATGGCTACATCCAAGTGGGAGAGCCCCTGCCAACGCCCAGCGGGTCTGTAGCACACCGGGCAAAGGGATTTATCGAAAAACCCCCAGCCGCCACAGCCACTCAGCTTTGTCTCTTCTGGTGAGTATGTCTGGAATTGTGGCATTTTTGTGTGGCGGGCAAGCACCATTTTGCAAGAAATCCGTACCTATCTGCCTGATCTCTGGCAGGGACTCGAAACATACTGGGGAGCCCTGGAAATGTCCCTCCAGGCAGAGGCGTTGCACCACTACTATCTCCAGCTCCCGAGCATCTCTATCGACCATGGGGTGCTGGAACATTCGACACGTGTAGGGGTACTGCCGGTGGAGTTTGCCTGGAACGACGTGGGCAGCTGGCGAGCCCTCACCGACTTATCCCCAGCAGATGCCGATGGCAATACGGTGGTCGGAAAACATCTTGGGCACGACTCGACAAACCTGGTTATTTACAGCCCGGATCGGCTTGTAGCGACCATCGGTGTGCATGATCTGATGATTGTCAGTACCGATGATGCACTGCTCATTTGCCCAAAGGACCGCGACCAGGACGTGCGTGAACTCGTCAAAATGCTGCAGCAGCGTGGCCAGACTGAATATCTGTGAGATACGATAGAACGCTCCTCCACGCCCTCCTACTGGGCATCTCGGCAAGGTGTGACCGCTTCAGCCTCCTGGGGAGGCAGTCTCCTCCTGCTGACGCAAGAGATAACAGGCGGCCTGTAACGCCAGAAGGTAGCTGTGTGGCCCAAAGCCCGCAATGTGCCCCACAGCAATGTCAGCCACGTAGGAATGCCGTCGAAACGCTTCCCGTTGATGGATATTCGACAAATGGACTTCGATCACCGGGATGTTCACTGCAAGAATCGCATCTCTGATCGCCACGCTCGTATGCGTATACGCCGCCGGGTTGATGAGTAACATCTCGGCCTGCGGACCGTGTCGCTGAAGCCAATCGACGAGTTCGCCTTCATGATTCGACTGCAATATCTCAACGGTGTGCCCCTCACGCTGCGCCAACTCGCGGAGCATCTGATCAATGTCCACAAGCAATGTCTGACCGTATATCTGGCGCTCCCGCTGTCCCAGAAGATTCAGGTTCGGACCGTGTACCATAAGAATGCGCGCCACTCTTGCTCCTCCTCTAGGCAGAGGGAGATCTTGGGCCCCAAAAATCCTGCCCAGAGGCTTTCAGCTCTGCCGCTGCCGTCGGAGTTGTTCGAGCCAACGTTCTAACTGGGCTACAACCTGGTGTGGACGCGTCTGGTTCTTGCTTGTACGCTTTCTGCTGGCAGTCTGTACCGCCCTCTCCGCTGCTCCTTGAGGTCCAGGGTCTGTCGCACGCTGTCGCTCTATGGCGGCAATGGTTCTCTGCCACTCCAGATTGTCGGGTTGTGTCTGCAGTAAATGGCGGTAGATGCGTAGCGCCTGATCGTAAAGACCCTGTTTCGCATAGAGACGCGCTAACGTTTCAGTATAGATGCCAACGGCTCCGGGTTGGTGCCCTGCAGACCAGGAGTTTCCAGACATATGACGCTGTTCCATTGCGTTCCTGAGATCCTGGATCAGGCGGGCTGATACAGCAGGGGCCGAAGCACATCAAGCGGGACCTCCTGATTATAGACAACTCTGCCAATATCTTGCAGGAGGATAAAACGTACCACGCCATTCAGCGTCTTTTTGTCGCGGCTCATGGCGTCGAGTACCTGCTCGGGAGGAGCGCCAGTATACGTCAAAGGCAAACGCAGTTGGTCAAGCAAGTGGTGGACCCGCTGCCGCGTCTCGGCCTGGCAATAGCCGAGACGCTCCGACAACAGCGTGACTAACGCCATGCCAACCGCAACCGCTTCGCCATGTGAGTACTGCTGGTATGCCGTTACAGCTTCTAAAGCGTGGCCGATAGTATGGCCAAAATTGAGGATGGCGCGCAGGCCACGCTCCGTGGGATCCTGCTGTACAACGTCCACCTTTACGGCAATGGCGCGCTCAATGAGCGTGGTGAGGACATGTGCATCACGCTGGTGCACCGCCTGTGCATGCGCCTCGATGAACGCAAAGAGCTCAGGATCAGCGATCACCCCGGCTTTGACAATTTCACTCAGGCCACAGAGATATTCTCGCTCAGGCAGGGACTGCAACAGAGCAATATCGGTAAATACGGCACGTGGCGGATAGAAAGCCCCTATGAGGTTCTTCCCCAGCTGGTGATTGACCCCCGTCTTCCCACCAATACTGCTATCGACCATGGCCAGTAGCGACGTCGGGATCTGCACAAAGGGTATGCCACGCATGTATGTCGCAGCGACAAAGCCGCCCAGATCACCCACCACCCCACCGCCCAGGGCGCAGAGGAGACTCTGGCGATCAGCGCCGTGCCGAGCCAGCCGGGTGAACAATCGTGACGCCATGGCGAGGCTTTTGCTCTGCTCTCCCTCCGCCACCAAACACGGCGTCACAGCGAAGCCGGCCTGCCGTAGAGATGTCGTCAGTGCAGGACCATAGAGGTCGTACAGGGCGGGATGAGACACCACGAAAGCACGCCGGCCAGCAGTCAACGCCGCGACATGTTGCCCTACGGTGGACAAGACGCCAGCGCCAATGTGGATATCATAGTGCTCTGCCGCAGTCCGCACGGCAATACTGCGATGCATGGAAAGAGCCTTCGGTTAATTGACAATAGCGGCCCGAGGCCGATTGATCATGTCTGGCTGTCGAATAATACGCGGCGTGAGAAAAATAAGCAACTCCTCGTTTCGGTCAGATTCCGTTTCCTTCCGGAACAACCAACCGAGCACTGGCATTTGGGACAGCCAGGGCACTCCATCACGCGTCGTGGCAAGCGTCCGTCTGTATAATCCACCAATCACTACGGTATCGCCATCTTTGACCAGCATCGCCGTATTGGCTTCACGGGTGGTAATCGATGGTTGCCCAGAAGCAGACGTTATGAACGTATTCGGTTGATTATTCGTCACGTTGACCTTCATGTTGATAAAACCATCCGGCGTCACATGCGGGGTCACCTTGAGCACCAAACTGGCGTCAATGAACTCTGTCTTGGTCCCTTCTGCAGAAGTCGTATCATAGGGGATCCGTATGCCGCTCTGAATGACTGCCTCGGTATTATCGAGGGTGGCAACCCGGGGATTGGAAATAATCTTGCCGCGCCCGGACGCTTCCAGGGCGGATAGCTCCACATTCAGGATACTGTTGGCCCCTGCCAGGGCAAAAGCAATCGCCCCACCACTGCCTGCCCCAACCGCTGCCGGGAGGTCTACCACAAAGTTCGGATCTGTGGCTGCACCACTGGCGCTAATACGATTAGGGAACGTCCGATCAGTCACCGCCGTATACTGGGCCACCGAACCGTACGCCGAGTTCCCGAGAAAAGTCGCGGTGAGGCTTCGACAATGCGGGCCTCGATCATCACCTGCGGCGTTTGGCGATCTAGCGTCTGGACAAGGGCCAAAACATCGTCAAGATTCCTCTTGGTATCCGTGACGATCATGGTATTGGTACGTCCGTCAATAAAGATCGAGCCGCGCGCACTCAACAGCTTCTCCAGGCTGCTTTTGAGTTCCGTAGCATCCGCATAATTAATCGGCACGAGCTGCGTCACCGTCGGTTCTGCCTGCGTATCCGTTTGCCGGGCGCGCAACGACTCCTGACGTTCATTGATAAACCGTGCAATGGGCGCCACACGAATGATATTGCCCTCTCGTTCCTGCGCCAAACCATTAATCTTGAGAATGACATCGAGCGCTTGATCCCACGGCACATCGACCATGCGGGTGGTCACTGTCCCTTGCACGTCCCCGCCAGCGATGATATTGAACCCACTGACCTCGGCAATCAAGCGTAAAATATCGTTGATATCAGCATTCTGGAAGTCGAGCGAAATTTTTTCACCTATATACCGCGGCTGGCCGGTGCCGAGCGTCATGGGCCCACCAGATGCCACCCCCGCCGCTGCAGGAGAGGTAGAGGAGGGCTGTGACGGCGTAATTTGGAGCTTGACATCGGGAGCAGTTTGCACTCCCGGCGGTGCGACTGTGGGAGGACGATCAGCGGCAGCAGTGACTATCGCAGGAGAGGCCCCTGGCTGCCCGAGCATGAGCGCTTTTGGAGCCATAGCATCTCCAGGAGGCTTGGCGATTACAAGCTGTACGGTGTTGTCCGCCTGTCGCACTTCAAAAGGCACTGACTCACGCAGCTGCGTGACAATTTTGACTGTCGAGGCATCTGCCTCCACGACCTGGAAGGCCAGTAATTGCGTGACAACTCCCCCAGGATCGGTGACCGGCACGGTCTTTTCCTGGTCTGGCCCCAGCAGCGCGCGCTCGATGTCGAGGGTTAGCCGGAGCGGCTCTTTGCGTTGCTTCACCCGCACTTTAGGTGGTTCTCCTGTCGTGCGAATCACCACCACGGATTCACCTGCCAATGAGGTAAACGTGACGCCTGTCACGACCGTCGTGGCCGCAGCCTCTAGAGAGCCGGAGTGGGGCGGAGAAAGCGCTTCGCTTTCAGCGACAGGTGTTCTGAGGGTCGGCGATGTCTGGAGGGTGACGTGTAACTGCTGTCCTTGTGTTTCCACAGTATGGGCAGCCGTACGCGCCAGATGAAGTACTAACCGCACGGTCGATTCATCAGGCAGAGCACGCAGCTCGACATCGCGCACCAGGTCTCCTTGCCCCGGAATCGGCTGTGTGATCTCTCCAAGTTTTGCCCCCAGCATATCTACTACCAACCGGGGCGGCTCTTGGAGCGTGAAGGCCGTGTATTGCAGTGGCGTCGTGGCGTGCACGACAACATGCACGACATCGGCCTGCGTCTCGCAGAAACATCGGTGATGATGGCCTGTGGTATTGCGCTGTGCGTCGTTGCCACAGACGAAGGCGCCTGCGACACCGTAGTACTACATCCTCCCAGGCATAACGCGAGAAGTCCAACTACTACGCTGCAGAAGTAGCTAGGATGGTTCAAGTGTTCACCCTTGTTGGTTTTCCTTACGCCGGAGTTGGATAGTTAGGGTTTTCCCAATGATGTCGCCTTGCTGATCCCGATGCCTTTCTTCAACGATAAGACGGTCCTCCTCAATGGCAATTACCTTTCCACCATTTTGCCCCATATACATGCCAACCGTAATAAAGTAGCCTTTGCCGTCCGGGGCTCTGATGACGGCCCGACGCCCCCGTTCTCCCCACACAATCCCCATCAACTTCAGGGCTGAGAGGTCAAATCGTTCCAGAGGTCCCCGCGGCCGCTGCGGATCGATCACAGGCCCCGCCTCGACCACAGGAGGTTTCTCTTTTACCAATATCTCAAAGGGGTCACGGCGCCCTTGCGTCTCATAGCGGTAGTTATTTGCTGCCCCATCCTTTTGCTGCGCTACGAGAAGCGCATGGGACATCTGGGCATATGCAGGCCCTGGGACAAACAAGCCGCCCACGACCGCCGAGTTATGGCTCGGCATCGGTACACCACCAGTTACGAGCAGCCACAGGGCAGCAATCACACCACCCCGGCGTGCCGTACATCCAAAACGTCGCACAACAGAGCCTCTACTACTTTTTTCCACTCTCTTTGCTCTCCGCTGGCTTGGCAAGGCCCACGCCATCTTCTTCAAGAAACCGAAAGGTCGTTGCGAGACACTGCGTCTCAAGAGTCTTCGCATTCATCGCCATCTGAATATTGCTCACACTGACAATACGTGACATCTGTCCCAGCGCATCAAAGAATTGCCCGACCGCATGGTATGGGCCAACCACGGTGACCGCTATGGGGATTTCGGCATAAAACTCCTTAGGCTGCTCCGGCTGAGGCCGTAACAAACTGATTTGCAAGCCGGTACGCACCCCAAGGTCCGAAATCTGACGAATGAGATCAGGAATCTCCCGGCGCTTTGGCAATTGGGTAAGCAGCTCCCGGAGCGTGGCCTCAACTTGGGCAACCTTGGCGCGAAACTCGTCATATGTTGCGGCAATGCGCTGGTGTTTTTCCAAAGTCTGGCGGGTTTGCGCAATCTGCTCGTCAAGCCGAGCAATTTCTTCAGCACGTGGCTGATACAGAAAGTACCAATCCGCTCCCACAAGGAGCAACAGCAGTACTGGTATCAGTATCCAACGATAATTGGAAGGAATGGCTTCGAGTTGTTCCCAGAACCCCATCGACTTCCCTCCATGCCCTATGATGCTGCCTGCGTCTTCTTCGGCACGACTGGTACAGTGATCGTAAAGGACATCACTGGCCGATTCAGCAGCATTTCAGATTTGGATTCAACAAGTCCTGCTGTCCCAAAAAAGGGCGAGCGCTCAATGTTCTTCATAAAGTCTGCGACCCCTGGATTGCCATTTAATGACTTGCCGGTAATCTTCAACGTCGGACCAGTCTCCTGGATGGCCTCAAGCCATACCTGCTCGGGCAAGCGACGACTAATCTCGTCCAGCAACGGGGCAGGGAGACGTTGACCCGTTTTAAGATTCCCAATGACTTCAATCTGTTTTTCTAACACTCTCACCTGTTTTTGGAACTGCTCAACTTCTTTGACAATTTTCTCGAGCGCTTTCAATTCTGCCTGTAAGCGATCCAGCTCGTGGACACGCGCTGCCCGTGTACGCCCCTGCTCATAAAACACCCATCCCCCTATACCTACGGCAATGATCAAGAGCGCACAAGCGACCTGCAGCTGGCGCCGCAGTTCTAGACGTTGCTTTACTTCGCGGACCAGGAGGAGATTAATACGAATCATCGGTCTTTCATCCTCCGCATCGCCAATCCAACGCTCACAGCAGCAATAGGAGCCATGTCATGCAAGTATTCTGGATCAAAGACCCTCTCACTATATTGGATCCTGTGAAATGGATCGGCTATTTCTACCGGTACACCGAGTCGGTCACTCAGGAAACGATCCAGCCCTTTGATGCGCGCACATCCACCACTCACCACAATCTTATTGATCACTTCTTCAGCGGTCGTGGAGCGGAAAAACTCCAGCGACCGCTGGATCTCCTCGCTGATTTCCTCGCTGATAACCGCCATCAGTGATAATACTTTCTCCTTCCCTCGAGTCTCCGTGAATCCCACTCCCATCTTCAATGCCTCAGCCTGCTCGTACTTGATACCAAACTCTTTTTGCAGCGCAGAGGTATAGCGATGACCACCGATGGCAATATCGCGCTGGAACAGCGTGACGTTCCCCTTCAAAATGTTGATGCTCATCGTAGAAGCACCAATATCAACGAGTGCGATATTTCTGTTCTCTATGTCGTTGTTTATTTCATATTCGTTTTCGATAGCAAAAACGTTGGTATCGATAACCACTGGCTGCAGACCTGCCTCAAGAATGATGTTGGCATAATCGTCAACCTTTGACTTCTTGGCAGCGATTAATATCACATCAATTTGACCACCTGTATTACCATCAGGAGCTTCAAAAGGCGACATGATCTGAAAATCAATATTCACATCAGAAATTTCAAAGGGGATATGTTGTTCAGCTTCCCATTGTATGTTTTCTGCAAGCTCTTTTTCATTCATACGCGGGACACGAATTTTCTTTACAATAACCGACTGTCCAGAAATGGCTGTTGCAACCTCCTTGGATTTAATCTTTTCCATTTGCACAAGGTTACGAAGCGACTCCACAACAGAACCGGCATCCATGATAACGCCATCCACAATGGAATCTGGCGCTAACGGCATGATACCGAAATGGAGTAGCTGATAGCCTCTACTCATTCTTTTAAGCTGTACCAACTTAATAGAATGCGAGCCAATATCAATGCCTATAAGCGGCTGCTTGCGTGAAAAAAACATGATGCACTCCTTTTTGTAACCAATTAAATATTGCATAGAAAAACACTTTTCTTCAAGTGATTTTGCAACTCTAGAGACAGGAAAATGTATTATTGTTCGAATACCTCTTCATTCTTCTCTCATTTCCGCCCGACTAGTACTCGATTTCTGGGAGCTTTCGCCACTGCGGCGTTCCTTGGGGTTTGAAGTTGATCGTGGCCACAAAATTCCAGCCATGATGGAAATTCAGCTTGAATTTACCCCCGCCGTAGCGCGTTGCCAGATAGGCCATGGGGTCTACAACAAGCTCACTGATCTCATCGGCATAGTGACGGGCCAAGCCTTTGAAACGTACAGTACCGTGCCAGGGTTCCTGGACTAAAATCGTCACCATGGATTGACTAAACACTTGTTCAAATCGTGCCTGCATTTCTGCCGGCGACACGTCTGGGTGTTGTTCCCATTTAAAGGTCCGCCGGATGTATGGTTCGTAGAGTTTTTGTACCCATTCCACGCGCTCACTCCTCTCGTCACCGTGGTTGTGGCGCTACCTTGCAGCCGGAGAGGCCTCTGGTGCAGCCCAGTCCAAAAGGACTTTGCAACCCTGCCAGCCCTTGCTACAATCGTCAACACACTGCTGTAGAACACTACGAAAAGGACATGGCTTCTATGAACATCATGGCATTTGGCGATATTCATGAGTATGTGCATACGTTGAAAACTCTCGAGACCCCTTTACGCCACGCCGATCTGATTCTGGTGACCGGCGATATCACCCGCTGGCGTGGGCCACAAACCGCCGCCAAGGTGCTGGAAGCGATCAGTCATTACAATACCAATATTTTAGCCCAGGTTGGCAATACCGATAGTTGGGACACCCATCATTATCTCAACGACCTGGGTATCAACCTCCATGGGCAAGGACACCGCTTTGACGATCTCGGTATTTTCGGAGTAGGAGGCTCAAATACCACGCCATTCTATACACCGACCGAGTTCAGTGAAGAAGAAATCGCCGCCTATCTCATGGCGGGTTACGACATGATCAAAGATGCCCCACGCAAAATCCTCATTGCCCATTGCCCGCCCTACCACACCACTGTAGACCGTCTCTACTCCGGCCAGCATGTCGGCAGTACCAGTGTACGGCAATTCATCGAAGCCTATCAGCCCGATATCTGTATTTCGGGCCACATCCATGAAGCACCGGGCGAAGATCGTCTCGGCAACACGCTCTTACTCAATCCTGGCATGCTGGCACAGGGAGGATACGTCACCGTCACCTGTACTCCCGAGGCGCTCACTGCGACACGCAGTCCTGGGACCGATCGGCGCCACTATGGCACGAGCCCCTTTCTCCCCTCGTCGCTGTGAGGTGCACCGTGACACTGAGAGACGAGAGACAGCGGACACTCTTGTCAAAGACGGTATTCTGGCTATGAATGCCGGAGCAAGCTGCTTTTTTTCACTCTAGAGAAACGTCTTTACGACGACGGGAAACGCACCGGAACAACCCCCTAACACCTTCCCGGGCCCCCCAGGAGTTCTTCCTCCTCCCACCCGCCTTGGCCACAGGGGGCGTGTGCGTGTATGTCAGGCGAGCGCAGCCGGGCCTACCGCTCTGGGCACATTTGGGTAGCTTGACAGTCTCTATCGTAGTGACAGAATGCCCGAGGCTGCTCGGCGCCAGTGCCGCGCCACAGTGGGGGCGATATTGGCCGATGGATATTGCGCTTGGGCATGGCAGATAGGGGGGGCGTTACACATGATGCGGGCTGGGTGGGGCTGCCGGGCTCGCTGCACCGCTTATCCTAGTGTGCTATACAGCATGGGGCAATAGCATAATAGGCAGAATCTGTCTAGTATAATATTGGCTCATTCTGTCTATTTCATGTTAGGCCTTGCAGGAAATTTACTAAGGTAAGGGCAGCGCAATGGCTGACATTTTCATGAGCCACGCCCGTGAGGATGAAGCGTGTATCCACCCTCTCATCCGCGCCTTTACGGATCAGGGCTGGTCTGTCTTCTGGGATCGGCGCATCCCAGCCGGCAAGTCTTGGGCCGACTACCTTGGCAAGACGCTCGGCAATGCTAGTTGCGTGGTTGTCGCTTGGTCACGTCATTCCATCGCTGCCGAGTGGGTCCGTGAGGAAGCGGATGAAGGCAAAAAGTGTCGTATTTTGGTGCCAGTCCTGTTGGATGCTATCGAACCACCGATCGGTTTTCGCGGTATCCAAGCTGCCAATCTGACCGAGTGGCAACCAGGCCGCAACTCGCCGCATTTTGAGCAGCTACTCCATGATATACAGACTGTCTTAGGAGCTGCTCCAAGATCGCCAACCTCCGAGCCACCATACAAGCCCACACTCATCAGCTCAAAAGTCTTCTGGCGGCTATTAGCCCCGACCATTGTGGCTGCAACATTAGTATTGGTAGTAATGCAGAGATACTTAGTCAAAGGATTCTATATAGTACAATGATCCACAATGGATACAAAGTTCGGGTAAGCCTTGCTATGTGGTTTGTAACGAGAAGAAACTTTTTCCAATTGCAGCGGGTGTCGATTCAAACACACACGAGTTCTATGTTTGTGCGGGCAACGTTCGGGGCAGAGAATACGGGAGACCCGGTTTCAATTTGATGCCCCAATTGGTCAGCTTCGTGCACCGTAGGGAGGGATCGTTATGAAGTGGCGGATCGGGACTACCACTGTCTCTGCTACGGGAAAAAAATCTCTATCGAGAAGTAAATTGGTTGGCTTCTCGTGCTACTAATGGCTGAGGAAGCCGTAGGAGTGGCACATGGACGAGGAAACTGATATCGTTGCCACCACATTACTGAAAAACACAAAAGGCGCACTTTCCTTTAGACCCAGCGTGATCCCGAATGCCTGAGCAGACCAGTGCGGAGCCCCAGTCCTATCCCGTGCCTTTCTAGGAGCTGCCCTTGATATTGGATGCAGAGGAAATCCAGGGAACTCTTTGCAGTTCCTGCCTGTTGGATGACTGTGCAACGGCATAAAAGCCTAATACGGCACTGGAGCTGACGGCCAAAACGCCAGCGTTTTGCCCGCAGCTCACCGCTGGCGTTCGGGTGCGCCCTTGAACGGTGCAACAGATTGTTCTTGCAAAGAACCATACATGGACAACGGTATGAGGACTATGCCGCGGGCACGAGGGGTTGGCAACCTCTGGGGTCCGAAGCCGGCGAAGAAAAGGGCGGCTCCTGTGAGCCATACGCGGCGGACCGCTCGAGTCCTGTGACCTAGTGCAGGCTTAACAAACCTGTTGTGTAATCGGTGCCAGGTTCTCACATCCGTAGTAGGTACAGACACGTTCGATTAATTCCTGGGCCGTTAGGAGACGTGTTGGTTCCATAATGGCCCGCTTGCCATGGACCCAGCGCGGCTCAATGGGGTTGAGCCAGGGACTTTTGCTGGGCAGCGGACAGACGATCAGGCGACAGCCTCCCGTGCGCTTGACGCGCTGGTTGTGGGTTTTCAGCCACGTACGGACGATTTTGCTACGGTGCCAGGAGGCATTATCCCAGATCAGCACCAAGGCTTTCTTCCCGTCATGGGCGAGGCGGTCGGCGATCCAGGCCAGATACTCGCAGGTGACCTGGCTGACTGGCCGCCCGGTGACAAAGCGCAAGAGCATCGTGTCTGTCCGGGGTAGGAAGAGCCCGTAGCAGGCGAGGGCCTTGCGGTCCGTATCGGCTGTGGGCGCCTCTTTTTCCACCAGGCGTAGGGGCGTGTCCTCCGTCCACGCATACATCGACGGTTGGGCCAGGCGGCTCCACCAGACTTCGTCTTGGAAACCCAGCGCCAGGGTGGGCTCCCCCATGGCCCAGCGGATCAGGCGGTCCCGCCGGTTTTTTTTCGCACCTAGGCGGGGTCTGGACTGGTGATCCAGTGTTTGGCGCGTTTCCAGTTGGCGCCCAGACGCAAGATGGCGTCGCGGATGGTCGGGGCGCTCAAGGGTTGGGGACTCAAGCCGACGTCACAGCAGACCTCGGCCAATAACGCCAAGGTCCACGTGCTGCGTGGTGTGCCAAAGGTCCGTGGACTCTGGTGCAACAGGCCATGGAGCCGCTCCCGCTTGGCCGCATCGAGCACAGGCTGCACGGTCCGTGGAGCGCACGACTGCTCCGTGAGGCATGCGAGTCCACGCTGTGCAAAAGCATGCAGGACATTGCGGATGGTTTGGACGCTACAACCGACATGCTGGGCAATCTGGGCTGGAGTGTAGCGCTGCGCACTGGCCAGTAAAATCTGACACCGGCGCAAAGCGAACGCCTCCTTAGAGCGCAAACCGCTTTCGAGGTGGCGGCGCTCCTCATCGGTCAGAGGACGCACAAAAAGAGGTGGCTTCATAAACTTGAGCATGGCACAGGCACACCCTTTTGCACAAGAGCTTTGTTAAGCCTGCACTAGGCTGACGCGAGGAACCTCTGCCTGAAGCGTCGGGACGCGGGCGGGGGTGAAAGTGGCGGACACACCCCAGCCCCAAAATGGGAGGGTGCCGGGCCTGTCAAGTCCGAATGTTGACAAGCGTTGTCCCCTTGGGCACCCGGCGGAGAGGAGATAGCTACGGGTCGCGGGGATGTCTGTGGGACTGGAGCTGGGGGAACTCCCACACCGCTTGACCTCCCCTGGGGAGGACACGACAATGCCAGTGTGCGGGAGGGAGGGCGGAGGCGGCGGAGTAGCCAAAGGCCGCGCTGTCATGACGGGGACAGGGTGCAGGTCCGTCAGGAGTGGTGTACCAAACCGACTGAGCACACCCGAACCTGGGGGATGTTTACAAAGGGTCGCCGTTGAGCGACAAGCGACCTCAGGGCTGTGGCAGGGTCCCTGCACAAGCGAGCGGTCTCACACCATCATGCTGGAAAGCGGCGTGCGTCGAAAGGCGCCCGCTCCGTTTGGAAGGGGGGAAAGACTGGAAAGTCCTACCTATCCTTACCATCAGGGACACAAAGGAAAAACCATACGCGCCCCAACAAGATAGTATGCAGGCCGCCCCGCGAGGCCAAGCAGAGGAGAGGGACCTATGACATTGATGACCGTGCCCATCATTGATATCGCCCCCTACCGGACCGGCGCAGAGCTGAGGAGGCGGGCCGTGGCCCAACAGATTGATGAAGCCTGCCGCGACATCGGCTTTCTCGTCGTCGCCGGGCATGGGGTCTCTGCAGACCTGATCCAAGCGGTGGACGACGTCTCGCGGGAATTTTTCGACCTGTCTCTGGAGGAGAAGAAGCAGGTGGTCCGCCCCGCGCCGGACGTCACGCGCGGCTACATCCCCATGGAAGGGGAAAGTGTCGCCCGCAGCCGAGGCGAGTATGATGCGCCTGGGGACTTGAACGAATCCTTGATGATCGGTCCCGTGGAGGTGGGGGACGATACGTACTATCGCAGCCCCGCCGCGGGGCAGCACTTTGCCCCCAATCTCTGGCCCAAGCGGCCTGCGGCCTTACGGCAGGTCTATACCACCTATTTCCGCGTCATGTCGGACCTCGCCCGCACGCTGATGCGCCTGTTTGCGCTTGCCCTCGACCAGCCCGAACAGTTCTTTGACGACAAGATCGACAAGCACATCAGCCGCCTCCGCGTGCGCAATTACCCCGTGCCCACCGTCCCGCCCAAGCCGGGCCAACTCCGCGCGGGTGCCCATAGCGACTACGGGAGCCTCACGATCCTCAAAACTGAGGACAAGCCGGGCGGGCTGCAAGTCTACAACAAGGCTAGCGAGTGGGTCGATGTGCCCATTGTGTCGGGGTGTTTCATCGTCAATCTGGGCGACCTTATGGCGCGCTGGACGAATGACTACTGGGTCTCGACCCTCCACCGGGTGGTGAATCCCCCCATGGACGCAGCAGACCTGAGTCGCCGCCAATCGCTGGTGTTTTTTCACAATCCGAACTACGACGCGGTGATTGAGTGCATTGCGAGCTGTCAGGGACCTGACCGGCCGCCCAAATATCCCGTGACCACATCGGGCGAGCATCTTCGCCAGCAGTTTGTGCGCACGCAGGCGTAGGAGGGGACCTCAACATGCCTTGGGCAGTCATCTGCGTGGGGCTGGGAAGGACAGCGGGGGGTGGCGTGGCTTTTTCTGGGGTATCAGGGACAATCCCGGGGTGATAGGGAGGAGTCGAGGGCAGGAGCAAAGCTGCCCCCGAGGAGGGCCGAACAAGGCCTTGCCGCTGACTGCCTCCAGCATCCGCTCCCGCTTTCGGCAGCAGCTGACGGCTAGGCGTTCAGCCACAGCCATTGAAGTTCACTGGTCGAGGAGGACACACCATGATGCTCAGTCTGATTGTGATCGAAGGACAAAACGTGCGTGAAGAAACGCTCAGGAGCCTTTCGCTCGGGAACGCGAAACAATTGGTGGTCGGAAACGCCTCTGGGTTTGGCGTGATTCTGCATATAGCGGCGGAATCTCCTGGGGCCCTTGGCGAGGCCCTCCGCGCCTTGGCCCAAGTTCCGGGCGTTACCGGCGTCGTGACACTGGCGCTACGGACCACGGCCGGGTGATGCCGGCCGTGGCGAGGATGTGCATGGCAACCGCTTGTGCCACAAGGCGTTCATGTAGGTGCAAGCGTGGTCCAAAGCAGCAGACTTTCTGAGGGGTGCGGCGTGCATATCAGAGGGTCTAGGCTGAAGGGAGTTAATGCGTGGCATCACTACCGTCTCCCAGCCAATTTGCGTGACTGGCCTCAAGTTCTCTTTGAGGTTGACGATAAGAGAGTTGTCGAGATTTATCGCCGCGATGGCGTCTCACGAGGCTTTTTTATCATCCCAGGAATGATTGGTGACTATGTGAGTAGTCATGTCGTGAAATTTCTCAATGTTCCATGATTGACAGGGGGAGATATGAATGTCGTAGAGGTACAGCAACTCGAAGACCGTGTCGTAGAGGAAGTGTATATTGTTCTGACAGAAGGCGATAGAGACTATTTAAAGGGATTGTCCCGGACTGCGTTGTTTGAACTGCTCGAAACAGAGCTCAAATTCCTCGGCCTCTATGCCCTGAGCAACCAGGAAGCGTCAGCGGTGATCACGCGGGTTCTCGCAGAGAATATTGACCACTGGCGTGAACGCCTTTTGGGGAAAAAACGCGGGGAGTAGCTGTTGGCATTCCCCGTTGCTTCCCTGCCCTCAGCGTCCGCTTTCCTGCTGAGCCCTCGCGCGTCATGCTCATCTGCAATATCCCCTTCGCCATAGAGAAGCGCAAGAACTCCAGGCCCTCGCTGCTCCCTAGCCTACTCCCGGGCAGCGGATATGCTATCCCTCGGTGGAGACTTCTGCTACACTGATGCGCCGCTACATCGGTCATGCACGGCATCCGCTGCCCGTGCGCCAGGTGGGGACCAGGTTGCTGCTGGCGCCGAGCGAGCTCGATGCGTAGGTGCGGAGCTTCCCGCGACCGGGGAAGGATCTGGATGCCCTGGTGGCACGGGTGATGGAGGAGTTTCGGCAGATACCAGTACGAATGCGGCGGAGCCGGAAAACGCCGTGAGGGCCTGCTCCAGACACTGACCGGTGCGGAGCCCACCCCATACGCCAGAGTCCTAACGCTCGAAGGGGTGGGCAACACGCCCCCCTGCACGACCTCAAGGAAGAGCCCGACAGACTCATTGCCACTGGCACCGTGCGGCTCTATGGTACTGCCCCCACCAGCAGGGCACCCGGGCAGCCCGTGCAATCGTTCGGCGCATTGCCTACGATGGCCGTCCGAACGACCGTGATCAGGCCGCTGTAGCGGCGCATTCCCAGACGTATCGCCGTGGCGCATCGTGAGCCCAGCAAGCGTAAGCGTGCCGGACACCGCTACATGGAGGATGCGAAACTGTGGCCCCGCATCACTCCGCTCGATAATAGTTGTCTCCCCAGCACCAGGCAAAACACCAGAGCCCCTTACGTCCGCTCCATTGCTCTTGCTGAGTATTGTAAGTTATTGTATGGTATTGTTATATCAGTATATGTTTGAATGACAGGGACTCTGAAAGCAACTACTGCACTGATACTCGTAGGTAGAGCAGGCGTCTCGTGGAGCCTAAACGTTGTCTCGTACTATTGCCTATCGGCGTGACCTTACGCCAGGAAGGTCCGACGTTTCTTGCTCTCTATAAACACATACTGCTGCCAGCTCTGCATGCAACCGGGATACCGCTGGCCATTTTCCGTGGTGATGAGGTGCTGCGGGCCGGCCTCACCCTCCACGACGGGCGACTCTGGCTGCAAGACCCGCATCTGGTGCTCGCTGACCTGACGACGGCCCACTCTGGCGTCCTTCATGATCTCAGACTGCGGCATAGCCAGGCGGATCGAACGGTTCTGCTGAGTCAGCAGGCAGAGGATATTCCGTCACAGTTCGCAGCGTACCGGCAAATCCTCTATACCCTCTCCGACGCCGGCATTGCTCAGCTCTATCAAGCCTTATACGCTCATGTACATGCCATCCTTTGTCCCGCGTCACCCAGGACTGAGAGCGCTATGAGCCTGCCGGCGCCGGCACCCAAAGGGAGCACCTGCCAAGCCGGCAGAATTGTCTAGGAAACGACTCTGATGGAGCGTGCAACACTCATTACTAAGCTGTTCTGGCATGTGCAGGAGAAGTGGCATCTCCGCCATCATCCCACCCCGCATGAGATCTCCGTCTCAGACACTGTGCAAGGCTTGCAGGCGCTCTTGCTGGCCACACAGGGCGCCATGCTCGCACAGACGCTGCATGCCACATTTGCACGCCCGGTCGCCTTTGCCGAGTTGCACCGTTTGGACATTGCACTCTATCAGGAAGGCATCGATCAGCGCGTGTGGCGGGCACAGGCGACATTGCACGACGGGTGTACGCGTCCCTTTGGTATCATTGCAGCACGCACGCCTGAGGCGAGCAGTACGCTGACGCAGCAAGACTTTCATAACCTCCAGAGACTCCACACACAACAACCGCAGTACTGTGTGACACCGTATGTCTGTGGGACAATGCCTATCGCCAGCGGTGTTGCCGCCTACACGGTGGAGTGGCTCGACGACTATAAGGAATTGGTCTTTGAAATCACGCACGACGGCGGCAGCTTTCTGGTCAATGCCCACGGTGCGCAGCGCTCTTTTAGCCGCCAGGCCTCCCGGCAGATCTGGCGCTGCCTGGTGGAAATCCTCGCCTGGTACCCAGATCTATGCCGCGTCAATATTCAGGCGGGAGATTTTATCGGGCGGGAACAAAGCGATGGACACGTTGCATTAAAGCTCACCACGGCGCGCCAGCTGACTTCCCATACCACGCCGGCCGAGCACCTCCAGACGACTTTGCGCAGTGTCATTACTGCCAGCGGATATCTCAGTGACGGTCGCCAGCCTTTTGATCGCCACATGACACGCACGACGTTTCTCCATCGCATGCACGCTATACTACAGCGGCGTTTTGGTGCCAGGGCAGCAGCCCTGGCACGTCAGCAGTGGGCGCTCTTTCAACAAGGGGCGTTTGCCCAGCAAGAAGATTGGCTGAAAGAAGACTGTATACTCGGCACCTATAACCGTCTCCAGGCAGAAGACACGGCGCTGAGTGCCTGGCGGCAGACGTGCCAGCGCTGGACGGCCTATGCGCAGGCCGTGCATAATAAACACCTCCCGGCGTCCTGGTGGTTTCCCGCCGCCGAGATCCCTGCCATGTTGTACCAGATCGCGTCACAGTATGGGTTCCCCCCATCCGCAGGCACCGGGAGAAACGCGCGGCTTCCGAGCCGTATGGAGTAAGGAGAAAGACATGAGTTACGAAAAAATTGTTCTCGACCTCAGTGACGGTATTGCCACGATTACCTTCAACCGACCCGAGGCCTTCAATGCCCTCGATATGCAGCTGGCGCGCGAATTTCACGATGCCATTGTGATGTGCAGCGAAGACGACGCCGTACGGGTAGTACTCATCACTGGCACTGGCAAGGCCTTCTGTGCTGGGGGAGACGTGAAAGGGTTTGGCGAAAAGATTGACCAGATCGGCGCGCACGTCAAATTGCTCACGACGGAACTCCATGGCGCCGTGTCACGCATGATCCGTATGTCGAAACCAACCATCACAGCGGTAAACGGAGTGGCCGCAGGGGGCGGCATGAGCCTCGCCCTGGCTGGCGATCTTATTCTGGCAACGGCGTCAGCGCGTTTCACCATGGCCTATACGCAGATTGGGGCGTCTCCGGACGGCAGCTCGAGCTTCTTCCTGCCCCGCATGGTTGGCGTCAAACGCGCCCTGGAACTGACCTTCTTGAATCGCGTTCTCAGTGCCCATGAGGCCATGGAATGGGGTATCGTCAGTCAAGTATTTGCCGATGAGCAATTCCCTCAGGAAGTACGCAGTATTGCTACCCGGCTGGCACAGGGGCCGACGCTGGCGTATGGCCGCGCCAAGACCCTGTTCTACAGCAGTACTAGTGAAACGCTGGAAACTCAGATGGAACACGAAGCCCAGCTCATTGCCGCCTGTGGCAAAACCGCTGACTTCCGGGAGGGGATCAGCGCCTTTGCGGAAAAGCGCCCCCCAATCTTCCATGGACGCTAACAGGACGGCAGGGAGGCAAAGGAGCCGCTGCCATGCACACGCAGATCCGCTTGCATCTTGACATCCGTGAACCTTTTGCGGCCGGGGCAAGTTTTGGTGAGGTTGGCCCCTATGAACGCCTGACAGGCCGTGTACGCTTTGCCATCGATCCAACAGCCCCCCCCTATAGCCGGGTGGTGGACCTGTCCCTCGCCCCCCGCAATGCGGCGGGATATGTGGAATACGCTACAGACTTCTCCCTGCTCAAACCTGTCGACCTGGCGCGGGGCAATCAGCGGCTCCTCTACGACGTGATCAACCGCGGCAACAAGCGGGTCCTACAGTTCTTCAACGACGCCCCGCACAGCAACGCCCCGCACAGCCTCGAACATGCCGGGAATGGGTTTTTGCTGCGGCGAGGCTACGCCATCCTGTGGTCTGCCTGGCAAGGCGACTTGCTCCCTGGCAATGGCCGTATGATCATGGAGGTGCCCACCGCGACAGGCACAGAAGGAGTCATCACAGGTATCGTGCGCACCGAATTGATCGCCGATGCCCCTGGTATCGTTTGTTTGCCATTAAGCGGCAACACCTACACGCGGAGTTATGCGCCCGTTACCCTGGAGACAACGACTGCCACCCTGACCTGTCGCGAATATGCTGGCGACCCGCCACACGTCCTCCCCGCTGATGCCTGGCAGTTTGCCAAGGTCAGCAGCGCTGGAGAGGTTGTCGCATCGTCCCTGCACTGCTATGTGCCCGCAGGCTTTCGGCCTGGGTGGATTTATGAGCTGCTCTATACAGCGAAAAATCCGCCTGTTCTGGGCCTCGGCTTTACAGGGGTGCGGGATGTGGTGAGCTTTCTGCGCTTTGCAGATCACGACCATGATGGCACTCCCAACCCCTTACACCGTGGCATAACCCGTGCCTATGCCTGGGGACGTTCCCAGAGTGGCCGCTTTCTACGCGAGTTCGTGTACCGCGGCTGGAATCAAGACGCGCAAAGCCGTCGGGTCTTTGATGGCATCATGCCGCATGTCACAGGCGCGGGGCGCGTCACGCTGAATTATCGCTTTGCGCAACCCGGACGCTATCCGCGCCAGCACGAGGAGCATCTCTACCCCTCGGATCAATTTCCGTTTGCCTATACCCTGTGCACTGATCCGTGGAGCGGCCAGACCGATGCGATTCTGCAACGCCCCGAGACCGACCCGCTGGTGCTGCATACGCAGACGTCTTCAGAGTACTGGCAGCGTCGTGGCTCACTGGTACATACCGACGCCTTTGGCGTTGACCTGCCAGAGCATCCACAGGCACGCATCTACCTCTTTGCTAGCGCCCAACACTTTGCCGAGCCGCAAGGCCAACCCCAGGTAGGCGTGCACCGCCACCTGTCGAACCCGCTCGACACTGCCCCGCTCCTGCGGGCCTTACTTGAGGCCCTCGATCAGTGGGCCACGCATGGCACACCTCCGCCAGCGAGTCATATTCCTCGACGTGCTGACGGCACACTGGTGCCTGTAGCTGTGGTGCAAGGGCGGTTTCCCTGTGTCTCAGATGTCCAGTGTCCGAGCGCCCCCAATCGCCTCGCTCTGCAGCAGTACAGTGCCGATTTTGCCAAGGGCATCATTGCCCCAGAGCCACCAGAGGTCGATGCGACAAAAGAATATGCCGTCTTGGTCCCGCTGGTGGATGCTGACGGGAATGAGATTCCCGGCATTCGCACTCCGCACGTAGCAGTCCCTCTGGCGACCTTTACAGGCTGGAACCTGCGGCCAGAGGGATATGGGAGCAAGGCCCTCGCCAGCATCACGGGCAGCTATTTCCCTTTCGCGCTCACGGCGGCACAACGCCACAGCACCGGCGATGCACGCCTGGCCTTGACTGAACGCTATCGCTCCCGCTTTGACTACATTGCACGTATCGCCAGGGCCGCCCAGGCTCTCGTGACCAGCCGTTTGCTGTTAGAAGAGGATGCGGATCGTTACGTAGAGCGGGCGGTGACGGAAAAACTGTGGCCCTGAAGGGCCAACTATAAGAGAGAGTCTTGCTATGAGCCACGAGGAAATTGAAGTCAAATTCATCATCGAGGATCTCCAGGCACTGCGCCAGCGTGTCATAGCCCTCGGGGCGAGGCTCAAAATTCCCCGCACCTATGAGACCAACGTCTGTTTCGACACCCCGGACCAGCGCCTGGCCCACCAGCTGTGCCTGCTGCGCTTGCGACGTGATCGACGCAATGTGCTTACCTACAAGGAGCCCGCTGCCTCTGCAGAACAAGACTTCAAGATCCGCCAGGAATATGAAATCGACGTGAGTGACTTTGCCCAGACACACGCGCTGCTGGAAAAACTCGGTTTCGTGCCCACCCTGCGTTACGAGAAGTATCGTGAAACATTCAGCTATCAAGACGCCGAGATACTGCTCGACGAGATGCCCTTTGGCACAGTTCATGGAGATCGAAGGCTCCCGCGACGCGATTCACACCATTGCCACCAGGCTGGAACTTGACTTCGAGTCTCGCTTGACGGCGAGCTATGGAGAAATTTTTACGGCGATCCGCGCCGCCTACAAGCTGTCAACCAGCGATATGACCTTTGACAATTTTCGTACGCTGCACATTGATTTACACGCCTGCCACTTGACTTGACAGGCGCGCGGGAAGACGACGGCATGCGCAAAGATCCACACCGCAGTCAGGAAACGCTGCAGCTCGATCTTGATCCTGCCACCTTTAAGGAGCTGCTGCGTGACTTGCTCTTCCGTGAAGCGGGCAAACCCTATTTTAAACGCTTTGCCACGCCGCGCCAGTATCGCCTCTTCGGCGCCTGGCGGACGTTGTCCACCTATCAGGCCGAGCGCCAACTCCTGCCGGTGGGAGGGCACAATACCGATCAGCTCATCCAACAATTCTTCATCACGCATAGATGTTTACGGGTAGAATTCCAGGAGCATGGCATGCCGGTGACGGCGGTGCGCGTGCTACGACAGCTCTGTCCGCCGCGCAATGCTGCTCTAGAACAAGTACAATATCTGGAATGTGTGGGCAATACAGCCGACACACTACCGTGTGTCCCTCACCGGTGGCCTGCTCCCACTCCCTGCCTCTCCCCCGAGCACATCGGCATCTGGCTAACCAATCGTGTCCTCCCTGCATCTAGATACACGCCGCACACGTTATGTTATATGGAGTGATACCAGTAGCAAAGACTACGCTACTTTAGTGAACGTGCCTTGGTGTCTTACTGCGGACAATAGCCTGTCGAACCTGTCCCTGCCAACGGGTGAGCAAGGACCGGCAGCCGCACTCATGAGAAGGAGAGAAGTATGCGTACGCCTTTACTGCTCATCATGCTCTTGGGGTCACTGATTATTCTACCCCTACTGTTGACGAGCTGCAGCGATGGCCCTGAAGCCTTCGCACTCGGGGAATGCCAGCTTGGGGATCAAGATTGCCGACTCCAGTAAGCTCTGTCTGCCAGTACGCTCTGTCCCAGATGAGCCTGGAGTCTACATATGGACGCATAAGGAGGATGCACTATGCATACGCGTCGGCTTGTTTCTGTGGGGCTAATCATCGGTCTCGCGCTCGGCATCGGCTGGTATGTGGCAGCCCAGGATACCACACTGCGCACGGATTTTCAGAACGGGGAAATCTTGTTTGCCTCCGATGTCAATGCCATCAATACGCAAGTAAATAGCCATACTGCGGCTCTCAGCGCCTTGACGGATCCGAGTAGTCGGCTACGGTTCGAGGCTCTCCTCACCGGTGCCCAGGAAGTAAACGCCCTCTGAGCCACCGGCAACGCCCCCTTCGTTAGGGGTGGATACTCTTACAACGAGTAATCTCACCATAGAGTTTGACGAAGGACTCACACAGGCAGTGTTTACACTGGACGTTTTGGATGCTGTAGGTGTCACCCAGGCCCACTTCCATTGTGGCTTCCCTGGAGCCAATGGTCCTGTGGTGGTCTTCCTCTTTCCCGCCGGTGGCCCACCCCCTGACCCTGGCATTGACGTGAACGGACCGCTCTCCAACGGGACATTGACGAATGCGAACTTCCGCGCTGCCGATTGCCTGACAGCGATTGGCAGACCCGTCAATAATATTGCGTCGCTGTTCTTGGCCATGCGGGACGGCTTGATCTATGCCAATGTTCACACCCTGGTCAATCCGGCCGGAGAGGTTCGTAGCCAGCTCTGCGGCAAGTAATAGCTGACACGCCGTATACGCCATGGAATGCAGCCTCTGACGTTTCGTGGCCAGGTAGAGGCTCCCCGGAGGCGATTATTGGCTCTCCGGGGAGCGACTTCTCAACTCAGCATGGTGACTTGCTTGCTGAACTGCCGGGTGGACACGATGTGCCGTTTTAGCTCCATGTCCTCTGGCGAAAAACCCATTGCCAGGCCGAGCATTTGCGGCATGTGCAGGATAGGCAGATCGATGTCGGTCCCCTTCTGCGCCGCAGCGCGGGGCTGGTTACCGTCCAGGTTCAGATGGCACAGCGGACAGGGTGTTACCATGGCATGGGCGCCTTTCTCCTTCGCCTCAAGCGTGTGATCCCCTGCCATGGCAAGAGAATTTTCTTCACTGGCACTGAGGATCGGAAAACCGCAACACTTGCCCTTCCCACCGAAATTGGAGAAGGTCGCACCGACAAGCTCAATGAGCTCATCCAGGTAGCCCCGCCGTTTGGGATAGGCGCCCCCTTCTGAAATGACCTGGCCTGGCCGCCGAATATAACAGCCGTAGAAGGGCGCGATGTGGATCCCAGACAGGGGGCGCACGATGAGCTGCTGGAGCTTTTCCACGCCGATGTCCTCAAACAACACCCAGAGGATGTGCTTGATCTGCGTCGTGCCCTTGTACTCCAGCCCCTCTTCGGCCAGGAATTCCTCGTTGATACGGCGCAGGTACGCCGGATCTTTCTTGAACCGATCGTTGGCCTGACTCATCACCCCTTGACAGGTGCTACACAGCACCAGAATCGGCAAGCCTTGTTGTTCCGCCTTGGCGAACGTACGGGCGTTGATCGGATCAGACACCTCACGGCTCAGGCAGCCTGCGCCGGTGCATCCCACATCCACCATTTCCTCCAGCTCAAGACCGAGCTTCCGGGCCACCTTCACCGCTGCCGGATAGAGTTCTGGACACCCACCACGCGACACACAGCCCGGGAAAAATGCGTAGCGCATCACTTCTTCCCCTCTACTTTTTCAAAGATGCGTTTGATCTGCTCCACTCCAGGCCGCTTCTTATGCGTCAACGGATTGGGAAGTTTGCCGCGCCGAAAGGCCCGCACCGCCGTCGGCATCAGATTGAGGAGGCCACGGACATTGGTCACGCCTTCCGTATCCATGGCGATCTTGCCTTCGTTCAGATGACCTGTTTCCTTCACCGATTCGATGAAACTCAGGTGGTGCCGTTCAACACGCGGATTGTTCGTAATGCCACGCCGGAACGCCAGGTCACGGAGGTCAAAAATGCGATCGGTCGGGTCAATCCCCAATGGACAATGGCTATTCGCCTCGTAACAGTGCGTACAGTCCCAGATCCCCTTGGGGCCGTTCACCTGCGCCATACGGGCATCCGTGTCCGTATCACGCGGGTCAAAGACATACCGATAGGCCTTGGTGAGTGCGGCTGGCCCCATAAACTCCTTGTCCACCACAATCACCGTGCAGCCTTCGTCACACATGCCACACATATGACAGGTCATGGCGTTACGCAGCGGCGCCAGTTGCGCATCGTCCAGCTCGTGCATACCGGCCGGCGCCGCCGTTGACCGCACGCCTGGCCGCAGGTTTTTGATCTTGCGGAACAGGAAGGTCTCCATGTCATAGACGAGGTCTTTGAGCACGGGGATATTGCGAATCGGCTCGACCTTCACCTCATCTTTCTTCACAGCCCCTTGCACCGACTGCAAGCAGGCAAAGCGTCCCTTGCCGTTGATATGCATGGCACACTCGCCACAGTAGCCGCTCTGGCAGGCGCCGCGGAAGGAGAGCGTCGGGTCTTGCTCGTCGCGTACCTGCAGCAGGGCGTCGAGGACTGTGGCATCCGCCTCGACCTCGACCTGATAGGCTTGAAACGTCGGCTTCTCGCCATTGGTTTCCGGATCTTTGCGATGGACGTTGAGTGTAATCTGCATCAATAGGCCCTCCTCTCCGGTTGCCAGCGAGTCAGCCGCACGGGTCGCGTCTCGACTTGCGGCCCATCAGGCGTGACAGTGGTCACCGTATGCTGTAACCAGTGCGCGTCATCGCGCGCCGTGAAATCCGTTCGTCTATGGCTGCCCCGACTCTCCTGCCGTGCCGTAGCAGCAGCCAGGGTGGCCGACGCAACGTGCAAAAGCGCTCCAAGTTCGAGAACTGCCAGAAGTTCGCTGTTAAACACCAGCTGCTTATTGACGAGTCCGAGACGAGCAGCACGTTGACGCAAGGCGCCAACGGCTTCCACAGCGGCAGCCAGACCCGTAGCCTGGCGTTGCATGCCAGCATGCGTGTGCATGACGGCGCCGAGTTCAGCCCGCACTTTGCCAGCCGTATCGTCGCCGCGGTCGCGCTGCACCAGAGCCTGGATACGCTGCTCCTCGGCCTGCAGCTAACGCTGCCGAGGCTTGCCCAGCCCGCGTCTGCTGCGCTGCAGCAGCTGCCGCAGTACCGGCACGGCGACCAAAGACCACCGACTCCATGAGGGGATTACCGGCCAGCTCGCCGGCACCGCGCACGCCAACATTGGCACAGGCGCCGGCAGCGAACAGACCAGACACCGACGTGGCGCCATCAGGCGTCACAGCAATACCGCCAAGCGTCGCCTGCACTGCTGGTCGCACGGGCACAGGCGTCTTGGTGAGATCACCGCCCTGTCAGCGTCTTCACAAGGGCAAGCGTCTGCGCAAACTGCGCCTTTGAGTAGCCGCGCATCGACCTGGGTCGCATCAAGGAATACCGCGCCTTCTGTCCCACGACCAGCATCTATCTCGCCCTGCATCGCGCCCAGGCACAGACATCAGCCGCCGCCAGTTCGGCAGTGGCGGAGGCGGCATGCGCATAAACGGTTCACCAGCGCTATTCACCAACCGTGCGCCGACCCCAAGCAGCGCCTTGGTGAGAGGCACGGCTTGGCGTCCCCTGACGGTCAGGGGATGATACTGCACCATTTCCATATCGAGGAGGGCTGCTCCGGCAGCAGACGCCAGACTGATGCCATCCCCCGTACAGGCAAGCGAGGCAGCATTCGGTGTATAGACCTGGGCCGCATGCCCGGTGGCCAGTACTACAGCCTTGGCGTGGATGGGTTGCAGCCTACCATGGCGCAAATCGAGCCCCACCACCCCACGACAGACTCCCTCATCTACTAGCAAACCGGTCACAAACCATTCATCGTAGGTTGGGATCTCCTCCTTCAAGACCTGTTCGTAAAGTACGTGGAGCAACACATGTCCAGTCAGATCGTTAATAAAGCAACTCCTGGGCCGGCTCGACCCGGCCAGGCGTCGTAACGCTGGACGTCTATCCGCGCCGCGATTGAACAACGCGCCCATGTGGTCAAGCGTCACAATGTCCGTCAACGCCTCCCGGCACAAGAGCTCGACAATGTCCTGATCCGCCAGATAATCACTGGCGCGGACGGTGTCAGCCGCATGCTGCTCCCAGGAATCCTCCGCCCCGAGCGCGGCATTGATGCCAGCGCGCGTTCCTGCCGAATGACTCCGTACCGGATGGAGCTTCGAGACAACCGCGACGTTCGTTTGGGCCTGTTTTGCGGCCAGTGCCGCGCGTAAACCTGCTACCCCCCCACCAACCACCACCACGTCATGCTCAGGCATTCTGCATCTCCTTCTGCTGCATGTCCTTCATGCTAGGCAAAGCGTTTAGGGATGTCAATGCCTTTTCATAATCAAGCGAAGTAGGTACTGGCCGTAGAGTGCAGGTGGTGGCCTTGGAAGTAAACCTGCCAAATGCATCAACCATCAGCTCCTGGGCTCTGGGGTAGTCAGATGTTGCGGGCGTCGCCACAACTTGGACTGGACAGCGCAGACGAGACTGCATAGTACTGGCACCACGAACAGCGTAAAGAGCATGACAGAAGCCAAGGATAACGAAGCCGAGCACGGTCAAGATACCCAAGAAAGAGGAGGAGGAATGGGGAGAAAAAACTCTCGAAGAGCGCGGCCATGAGCAGGCAGGAAATGACGATCGCGTACGACGCGGCGGACTACAGCGACGGCACGAAGCCGTCAAGGCCAACAAAGACATGGGCTGCCGTCAGGCTGCCATCAGGCTGCCTGGTGGCTCTAACAAACACGGGGGCTCCGAGTTGTAAGAGACGCTTGTCGGCTCGCTGGCAGGTGCCAATCGGCACCCGAGAAGGTACCGTGACTGTGACCGCACCACCCTTATAGGTGAGTGTCAGCTGCCGCCCCTCTGGAGACGATACGCTGTCGGTCACGACGGCATTGGTCATGCTGCTTTCGTGGCCCAGATCCCACGCAAAGTGCCCGTCACTCATGCCACGCTCGGAGTCGGGAAACACCAGCACCCCCACGGCCTCGAGGGTGCCATCGGACTGCCGCAGGGCAGCGGTGCCAATGTAAGTATCCGGTGTGACCACCGCAAGTTCCGCCTGGCGCACCGCCATGACACTATATCGGCCAATAAGCCGAACCGAGACGGTGGCACCGTCACGCGAGGTGACGGTTAAAACGTGCGGCGTAATGCCGCTGAGCACACCGCGCACATGCACCTGTTCCATCTGACAGGCCAGGGCCAGAGAGATAAGGAGTACGACAGACACAGCAAGACAGGTGATCACACGAGACATAGACTCTCCATATTCTGTGAACGGCCAGGTCCACCCCAACGTCTGACCTGGCCGTTGCCTGGGCGTCCCGGATTGTCAAACCGCGGTCAACGCAACGGCTTTCTTCCTCACGGGAGAGGCCCCAGGAGTTGCCCACGGATCTCGCCCCCCGGGTTTTCTACAGTATGGACGTTGGCGTAGATGCCGCCGTTCTTGGCCGCGAAAAACAACGCCGCAATATTGTTGACCGGTACGCCGATGCTTGGCACGCAGTCCGTACCCGTAAAGTCCGCATTCGTGATCGTACACGTCAGGCTGCCGTCCGCCAAATCAGCCACATCACAGGGGCCAGGAGCGACGAAGCCAAAGGCAATGCCGCCATTCAAGCCCGCAAAGTTACAGTGCAGGTGCGCCCGGTTGGCATTCGCAGCATTCCCCGCCAGTGTGATAGTCGCTACCGCCTGCGTCAGGCCAGCATCAAACTGCAGGGAAATCGTACCGTCGGTAAGCCCTCCTGGTTGAAGAGGCGTGGTTGTTACCTCTTGCGCTCCCGACATGGTGGCCACAAACCGCAAGCCCGGATTGGTAAGGGCCGCGTTATTTGCCTCCACTTCCAAGGTATTCGCGTTCACTTGTGTGACAATGGCATTTAAGTCGGCGGCGCGCAACACATCTCCTGGCGAGAAGTTTAAATCCAACACAACATTCTGCGCCTTCACGTACCAGCCAATACCCAAAGCAAGGGCAACCACCAGCACGGCCGTCACGATACGTGTTTGCATCTCACATCCTCCCTGTTTGTCCGTCTATGACGGTCTCAAAAGCGTCTATCCAAACGCCTCGTTACCGTCGTGTCCGATTGCTCCTGACCGAAAACTCACTGAAGTCGACAACTCTCGTCCAACTGACAGCTATCAAGGGTAATGTTCGGGTCATCATCGCCACACCCTACCAAAAGCAGGGGGAAAATGAGCAAGACACTGAACAACAGGATGGTCATGACGAGTTTGCGCATACAGATTACCTCCTTCTGGATACATCTCTGAATGCAAGCCACCCTCCCGCCTCAGCACCATGGGTGCAATCGGCATGTCTCTGACCTTACTGCAAGACCAACAGTCAACGATCTCTCCTATCCCATCTTGATAGGCAATCGATAATTTCACCTCCTCTGTAATACATTGCAGTATCATGGATCAAACAGTACGTTAGCGAACTCTCTCAACAAGAGACGTGTCTATAACTCCTTGGCTATATTCCACCTCATTGTATGAAGCATACCGTGGAGAGCGTGGTGACTGTCCCAGATGAATCTAATCGTATTAGGTATAACGTTAGACAGGCGTGTTTGGATGCAAGGGATATGGCGCCTGAGCGATTTTGGAGAAGATGTGCAGAGCATGGCAGGCCTGTTAGCATCTCGTCACGATAGCACTATATCGCATCCGCATAGAAGGCTATCGACGAGGCGCGTCGGGGATGCAACAAGGCGATTCTCTAGACGACGTGGCGTAACTCGCCCCAGAGGATGCAGGCTTTCTACTGCTGGCTGAGGCGTGCCTCTCAGATGTTGTTCCCCCACTATACCCCAACTACGCGCACACGGTGGTTATTGCTATCTGCGATGTAGATGCGACCCTGCGCGTCTACATCGCAGCCATGTGGCCGATCCAGCCCGGCAGCAATGGCCGGGCTACCATCACCGTCACCACCGCGATGCCCACCGGCAATCGTGGTGACCAGCCCCGTAACGGCATCAATCCGCCGTATGGCATGGTTCTCGGTGTCGACGACTAACAGATTGTCGTGATGGTCACAGCGCATAGCCTTAGGGGCACCCCAGGTGGCTCTGAGTGCCGGGCCACCATCGCCACTATAGCCACGCTCGCCAGTGCCTGCAATAGTGGACATGATACCGTTCGCATCGACTTTACGGATGCCGTTGCCTTCACGTTCGCAGATATACGTGTTACCTCGACGGTCCATGCATACCGCCCGTGCCCCCAAAATGCTGGCCGCTGTCGCCACACGCCCGTCCCCGGCCCGGACTTTCTCCCCATTCCCAGCAAAGGTGGTGATCCTACCCGTCACCAGGTCCAGGCGGCGGATACGTTGGTCCTGGATATCGGCAATCAATAATCCCCCACGCCCGTCTAGAAAACAATCGTTGGGCTCGCGTAACTGCGCCTGGACACCCGGCCCCCCGTCACCGCTGAAGCCTGGCTCTCCTGTACCGGCCACCGTCGTGATATGCCCGGTCGTCGCTGCCACCTTGCGAATGACCGCGTTGAGGCGGTCCACAATATAGATATCGCCATTGGTGTCGATCTGGAGCGCGTACGGCTGGTTCAGGGTGGCACGAGTCGCCGGACCACCATCGCCCGCATACCCTGGCGTGCCATGGCCAGCCACCGTAGCTATGATGCCAGTGTGGAGGTCAATGCGACGTACGCAATGGTTGATCGCCTCTGCCACATACAGATTACCCTGCGCATCAAAGGCACACATAAAAGGTTCGTTGAGTAAGGCGCTGACTGCCGGGCCGCCATCGCCCGCATAGCCCTTCTCTCCTGTGCCAGCAATGGTGTATATCATTCCAGGCGTCAATGCCATGCCATGCTCCCTTCGTCTTTTTCTGGTGGCTCCTCGGGGGCTTCTCTTTCCCCAACACGCCGCCATTATAGCGAACTTTTGCAGCACGCACTGACAACCCTCTCTCGGGCATGGATTTTTCGTGTATACTTCATGAGTGCTTCAACCCGGTCGGTTTCATGCCAGTTGGCCTCCGCCTCATGAGCGCCTCAGGTACCTACGCAAAGACGACAACCCATGCACCACGAGCAGTTCAAACAGTCCTACGCTGACAACCCTCACCTTAAACACCAGGTGTTTCATGTATTAGAAACGTGTTTCCCTGGCATTACCCAGGCCGAGCACGAGAGTCTGGCGCTGGGGTGCCCCTGGGAAAAGACCTCGACGCCATTTGTCCACTTTCATGGCGAGTTGGCCATTACACATGTGGGCCTGCTCGAGTTACTGCTGGTGGTGATGGGCCATACCGTACGTGTGGCGGGGATCCATGCCGTGGGCACGCGTCCCGAGTTTCGACGGCGCGGCTACTACCGTCAGGTGATGACAGAGGTACTGCAGTACTGTGCACCCCGCTACGATACGTTGTTGCTCACTACCGGGCAACCGGCGCTCTACGAACCGTTTGGCTTTCGCGTACTGCAAGAGCACATTTTTGTGGCGTCGTACCCTTCCCCTGGAGGGACCCAGGGCTTCCGCCCTTGGCAGGCACACGCTGCCGCGGATCTCCAGGTGTTGCGGAGGCTCCTGGAGACGCGTGTACCTATCTCACCTATTCTCGGAGTCGTACAGGAGAAAGCAGTTTTCAGCTTCAATGCCAGGAAACTGCCACTGTACTACGCTGCCGATCTGGATGTCATCATCTCCTTTGCACTCGAAGGCACACAGCTGACACTTTTTGATATTGTCGGGTCCCAGCTCCCAGCGCTTGGCGCCATACTCCAAAGACTTCCCCAGCCTATCGACCACGTGGTTACGTATTTCAGTCCAGACCGCCTGGAGGCAGACTTCCACGCCGTGCCACACACGCTCATGGATCCACCGGGGGCTCTGGGAGGAGAAGGCGCCGATTTTTTGATGGTCCGTGGGCCTTTTGCCGCAGAAGATAAGCCCTTCATGCTGCCGCGCTCCGCCCGGTGTTAAACTGCCCGGCTGGTCTGGAAAACACCCTGGGGTTAGCATTGACAACACCGGTTCGCAGCCAGATAATAACGGCGTCTACGGGTGGTCCAATACCTATGTATGGTTGTAGAGGGCTGCATGGCGTATGGGAGATAACACATGGCGCTGGTAATCGACCAGATTCGATTTTATGAAATGTTTGCTGAGCCGTCGCGACAACCAACGCCGGAAGAGATTGCTGCCGCCAAGTGGTTGCTACGGCAGATCGCTCGACGCGCTGTCGGTTGTGAAGGGAAGTTCACCATCGTTGAGCAAACCTACGACATCTACACCAAACAAGCCGCCATTGTCGCCGAGCAGCAGGGCCGCCGGCGTACCTTTGGGCATGTCTATGTAAGTCCGGATGGACATGAGACATTTGATGGTCCACACGTTCCAGAGTGGGCGCGATAAGGAGAAATAGGCATGGATGTGGCCTTGTTTGTCGAACAGTTAGGTGCGGCGAACCAGGAGATCCTCAGTCGGCTGGCGCCGGTAGAGACCCTGGTGGCCGAAAGCGGCGGCGATTTGCGCCTCGAAAACTTGCTGAAGATTGCCCTGAAAAACGAGCTAGAAGCCACGGAAATCGCCGCCCGTTGGCTGGTCTCCACGTCTGACATCGACGTCAAATTGGCCCTGGCCCGTCAGGCAGGAGACGAAGCCAAACACTATCGCCTCATCGAGGCCCATCTGCAAGGGCTGGGGGCCGATTTGTCAGGCTTCGATCCGCTGGCGCAGGGCTTTGGCCCGCTCTTCACGTATCTCGATAGCCTCGAGGACACCGTCGAACGCGTGGCGGCGGGACAGTTCACCCGTGAGGCGATTGCCCTGGTGAAAAACCAACAATTTATCGACCTCTGCGATGCCCAGGGGCACACTGCTACGGCTACACTATACCGCGACACCATTCAAAAAGACGAGGAGTATCATCACCTGCTGGGCCGCATGCTCCTGCTGCGCCTTGCCACTACGCCAGAGGCGCAGGAGCGGGCTCGCCGCGCCGCCACACGCACGCTAGAACTCGCCGAGGAACTGCAACACCTGGCCCTCACCAAGCTAGGTATTCACCACGCTCCCGGTTGCTAAGTACAGTCGTAGGCTACCATGTCAGACAAGCAGAAAAGCGCTTTTGCCATGAGAAGGAGCCACAGCGGTGCCCAGAGAGCACTTCAGCCCTGCCGAACACGCCCTCTTAGCCCCCTATGTGACCAATCTTGACCGGCCGGTGTTTGCGCTGCAGCAGCTGCCCGAAGAGGTCGTGGCCGTTCTGTTCGCCTATTATAGCCGCAGCCGCGATAGTCTGCGGCGGAATCTCCTCAAGCTGCTTAGCGAAGGAGACCTGGCGCTGCTCGGACACCAATCCGTGGCTGGCGCCGCCGAGCCTGACCTCACCCAGGCACGCGAGAAGGCGCGGCAGTTCCACGAAAAATGGGTCGTTGGCTATGGGCATGCTTCCGTCGCCGAGCATGCCGTGGCCCACCTGGCGATTGAAGACGTGTCCATTGTCGCCAGTAAAGTCATCGAGGACATGCGCCTGGCGTCCTATACGGAGAAGTCCACGCGCTACGTGGAGTTTGACACCGGACAGTACTATACACTGCCTGAACTGACCGGCACCACGGCTGGTGCCCTCTATCACGACACCGTGCGCTTTCTGTTTGCAACATACACTACCCTGCTGCCGCAAGTCGTTGCGGCCATTCAAACTGCCTGGCCACGCTCCCCAGGCCAAACCGAACGCGGCTATACTACTGCCTGTCGGGCCAAAGCGCTCGACCTCCTGCGCTACCTGCTCCCGGCCGCCACGTTGACCAACCTGGGCATGACCATCAATGGCCGCGCCTTAGAACATCTGCTTACCAAGATGCTGTCCCATCCATTGCAAGAAGTCCAGCAGCTCGGAGTGCTGCTCAAAGACGAGGCGGTGCAAATCATGCCCACGTTGCTGAAATACGCCCAGCCCAACGCCTATATGGCAGAGACCGACGCGGATATGCGTACTCTGGTAGGAGAGTTGCTGGCGCACGAGAAACCCACTGATACTCCCAGCGTCCGTTTAGTCCGTGCGCCGGCAGAGGCGGAAACCGAGTTGGTGGCGGCTCTCCTGTACGGCTACAGCCAGCATACCTGGCCGCAAGTACTGGCCCGGGCCCAGGCGCTGTCCTGGACACAGAAAGAGCACGTGGTCGATACTTACTTACGGCGTCGTGGCCCGCATGATCAGCCATTGCGCGCCTTGGAGCATCTGTCCTATACGTTCGAGATTCTGGTGGACTACGGCGCCTACCGTGATATTCACCGTCACCGCATGGCCACACAGACCCGTCAGCTGCCTGTACCAGAGCATGGCTACAGCGTGCCTGAAGAGCTTGAGCGCTTTGGGTTTCGGGAAGTATTCGAGACGTGCATGACACGGGCAGCCACGGCGTATCAGCAGTTGGTGGCATACCATCCGCAGGTTGCCTCGTATGTCCTGCCGCTGGCGTATCGTTGTCGTGTACTCATCACCTGGAATTTGCGCGAGATGTATCACTTTGTCCAGCTACGCTCCGCCAAGCAGGGACATACCTCATACCGCCGGGTGGCGCAGGCAGTATATCACGCCCTGGCCCAGGCGCATCCCCTGTTGGCGCACTATATGCGTGTGGATTTGCAAGACTATGCACTCGGTCGCTTAGAGAAGAGGGAAACAGGGAGTTTTTCTGCCTAACTCTCATACCACTTGATGACCAGGACCGGACAAGGAGCCTTGGCGGCTACGGCATTGGAGATGCTTCCGAGCATCAAGCGCTTGAAACCTGTCAAGCCGCGCGAACCAACGACAATCAGATCACACTCACGCTCCTCTGCAACGCGGCAGATCACGTCCGCCACACGCCCCCAGGCTAACTCCGTCTCACATTCTACCCCAGCCTCGGCCGCCCAACGCGCCGCTTCGGCAACGACGTGTTTCCCGACCTCCTCGTTCCCTTCCAATACCTGGTCCATTGACGTCCCTGCTTCCGCGATAAAGTAGGGAGGTGTATCGGCAATGACATGCAGAATTACCAGTTCCAAGGCATAGTCTTTTGCGAGACCAATGGCATACTCCACCGCCCGGTCCGACCAGGGAGAGCCTCCCGTTGCCACCAGGACTTTGTGAAACATGATATACTACTCCTAGGCTTGGAATTTTGCTGGTGCGTATTGTTTCACATGCCAAGCATCATGTCAATGAGCATGCGGCGGCGGTATGAGAGCTCACTCTACGTCACGCCCCCTTTATCTGGGAGCCTACCCATGTTACAGTATGTCTCGATCCTGCAAGTGCGCTGGAGGTCTACGCTGCTGTTCATACTCATCACCGCTGGAGGCCTGCTGTGGCCTCTCGACTTCCTGACCGCCGCAGACGAGCTTCCAGAGGTTGTCGCCACTGTCCAAGGGCAGTCCATCTCGGCAGAGGAGCTCACGGATGCAGTGCGGTCTGAACTCCTGCGCCTGGAGATGGAACGCTATCAGGTCATGAAGCAGAAGCTTGATGAGCTCATCGCCACTCGCCTCATGCAATTAGAGGCCAACAAACGCGGCGTGTCGTTACAACAGCTCGAGCAGGAAGAAATCACCGCCAAAATTGCCCCAGTGTCTGCCGAACAGGTCAAGGCCTTCTACGAAGCCAATAAAAACCGCATCCGACAACCGCTAGAACAGGTCTCTCCACGCATTGAAGCCTATCTCCAACAGCAAGAACACGCCAAGCAACAGCAAACGTTCCTGCGGGACTTGCGCCAACGTTACACCGTGACAGTGGCGCTCACCGCGCCCACGGTCAATGTCACTGCAGATGACGATCCATTTATGGGCCCTGCCGATGCCCTGGTGACCATCATCGAATTCTCTGACTTTGAATGTCCGTATTGTCGGCGTGTGCAACCGACCTTGAAGCGACTCCTCGAAGAATACCAGGGCATGCTCAGGCTGGTGTTCCGGGATTTTCCGCTGCGCAACATCCATCCCCAGGCGCAGAAAGCGGCTGAAGCGGCCCAATGCGCCGCCGAGCAGCAGCAATTCTGGCCGTATCACGATAAATTGTTCGCCGTGTCGCAGTTACAAGAACAGGATCTGAAACAGTACGCCCAAGAGTTAGGCCTTGACATGCAACGGTTCTTGCCCTGTCTCGACTCCGGGAAATACGCCCAGGAGGTAGAGCACGACCTGCAGGACGGGATAAACGCCGGAGTCAACGCGACGCCAGCGTTTTTCGTTAACGGCCAACCGCTGAACGGGGCAGTCCCCTACGAGCGCTTCAAAGAACTGGTGGACAGCGCCCTCGAACAAGCCAAAAGCGCCAGGCGTACCAATCAGTAGCGACGCTGTGCAGCCCTAGGACTCTCTATGTCCACCGCCGAAACTCGCCACCGCTTTACAGTCCTGGTACGGCAATCCCCAGGCGATTTTCGCCTGGCCGAAGGAGCCCTCCTTATCGCCCAGGAGGAATATCCAGGGCTCGACGTGGCACACTATCTCCAACACCTCGACACCATGGCTGAGGCGATCAGGCAGTACCCTCGGGCTGGAGCTCGACCCACGCCATATTGTGGCCTGCATCAACGCGTATCTGTTTGACGAGCTGGGCTTTCACGGCAATCAAGAGCACTATTACGACCCGCGCAATAGCTTCCTGAATGACGTACTGGAGCGCAAGACCGGCATCCCCATCACGCTAGCCGTCATCTATCTGGACCTTGGCCGACAAGTGGGATTGCCGATCATGGGTGTCGGGCTGCCTGGACATTTTATCGTCCAGTATGTGGCGCAGACCGGCCCGTTTTGGATCGATCCCTTCCACGCTGGAGAGATTCTGACCCACGCGGACTGTGTGGCACGCGTACGACAGATTTATGGGCCAGGAAGCGCCCTGGCATGAGGCGTATCTGCACCCGGTGAGCGATCACGCCATTCTGCAGCGTATGCTCTACAATCTCAAAGCCATCTATGTGCAACAAGGGGACTACCAGCGGGCCTTAGGCGCCGTCGAACGGCTCCTGCTTCTCAGCCCTGAGGCCACGACCGAAGTGCGCGATCGGGGACTCCTGCATTACCAGCTTGGTCACCTCGAAGCGGCCCTGGATGACTTACAACACTACCTCCAGCTCGCCCTTGACGCTCCGGATGCGGCGGCCATTCGTCGGCATGTTGCTGCACTGCAGCAACAGTTGCGACCGCTAAGACGCTGCCAGTCTCCACAACACAGGCGGGGAATTTTTCCCTATGTCCTGCCAGGAGGCTTCGGTATAATAAGCTCCTACCGTCTGATGCACCGTAGCATGCCGCAATGATGCATATCCCACTGTGGCGAGAAAGCGTAGGAGAACTCTATGGCGCTGCGCACACCGCAGGAGTACAAAGCGAGTTTGCAGGACGAGCGCGTGATCTATTACAAAGGCGAACGCGTCAAGGACGTCACGACCCATCCGGCCTTGCGGGTTGCCGTGCATCACGCCAGCATCGACTACCAGATGGCGGAGGACCCGCAGTATCGCGATCTCGCCGTCGCACACGACCCGGACACCGGGGCAGAGATTAGTCGCTACTATCATCTGCCACGCAATAGTGACGATCTGCTGAAACGGAGTCAGCTCATTGAAACAGCCACCCGCCTCGGCCGCACGCTGGTGGTGCTCATCAAAGAAATCGGCAGTGATGCGCTGTTTGCCCTACACATGGTGGCGCGCTACATGGACGACCACCATCACACGACCTATCTGCCTCGCGTCAAACAATTTTATCGCCACTGTGCTGACCACGACCTGGCTGTCGCTGTGGCACAGACTGACGTCAAGGGCGACCGCAGCCTCAGTCCCTCGGCGCAAACCCATGCCGATTATTACGTCCGTATCGTCGACGAGCGCCCGGATGGTATCGTCGTACGTGGCGCCAAAATCCATACGTCGGTCTTGACCAACGCCAACGAAGTCATTGTGTTGCCAACCCGCAACATGGCGGAAGCCGACAAAGACTACGCCGTTGCCTTCGCCATACCGGCCAATACCCCAGGTCTGAAGATGATTTGTAGCCCTTACGGCCCCCCACGGGAGAGCGTGGTGGATTATCCGATCAGCGCGCAGCACAAGATGACCGAAACGTTGACAGTCTTTGACGATGTCTTTGTGCCACGCGAGCGGGTCTTTCTCCAAAAGGAATGGCAATACGCTGGCGTCCTCGCCAAAACCTTCGTGGAGTTTCACCGTTTCACGGCCATCTCGTACAAGCTGCCGCTCACCGATGCCCTGGTCGGTGCCGCCCAGTTGATCGCCGCCTACAACGGGCTCACACGCGTCAGCCATATCCGTGAGAAAATCACCCGGCTCATTGCCTATACTGAAACGTTGCGCGCTCTGACCAGACAGGCCGCCCTCGAATGTCGTGTGGCGGAGGAAAACATTGCAGTGCCCAGCCCGCTCCTGGTCAATATCGCCAAGCTCCACTTTGCCGAAAATTATCATCGCATGGTGGCATTTCTCCAAGACATCAGCGGTGGCATCCTGGTCACGGCGCCTGGTGAAGAGGCCCTGCACAATCCCGACACGCGCCCGTATGTCGAGAAATATCTTGGCGGGGCAGGAGGCGTGTCGGCAGCAGCACGCTTACGGGCCCTCAGTATGATTTCGGACCTCACCGCCTCGGATTTTGGGGGGTATCAAGAAGTCCTCGCCATCCATGCAGAAGGATCGATAGAAGCCGAAAAAATGACGATTCATCGCGAATACGACTTCCACAGGAGTCTGGAGTTGGCCAAATATATGGCCGGACTCGATCAGTAAGCACACTTGCTGACGTCCCCAGAGCATGCTACAGTGGGCCTACAGCGCAGGAGGAGAATTATGCCATTCGATCCGAACCTTTTCCGGCAAGTCCTTGGTCGTTTTGCCACCGGTGTCACGGTGATCACCGTCTGTAAGGATGACGTCAAACGTGGCATGACCGCCAATGCCTTCACGTCTGTGTCGCTCAACCCGCCGTTGATCCTGGTGAGTGTTGATAAAAAAGCCGACACGCACGGCTTGATGATGGAAGCTGAGGCGTTTTGCGTCAATATCCTGCCAGAACACCGTCGGGAATGGTCAGACTGGTGGGCAGGCAAAGCGCCGAAGGATGTGGACCAGTTTGCCAATATGCCATACTCCACCAAAGCCACGGGCAGTCCAGTGCTAGACGGGTGCCTGGGGTATATCGACTGCAAGGTGTGGGCACGCTATGAAGGCGGCGATCATACCCTCTTTGTGGGCGAAGTGCAGGACGCGTCGATCAACAATGACGCGAACTTAAAACCGCTGCTGTTCTTCGCCAGCAAATACCGGAAAATTGCCGATGATCCACTCTAAAGTGGGCTGCACGACGATATGGGCCGGCAGACGTGCGACGCTCAGCGCACATTCCAGGACGTGCTGTGCTCGGTGGACGCATGTGATGCACGCTGATGGCGTCAGTGTTGACACATGGTGCGAGGGACTCTGGCGACGTGCCCAGGAAGACGAGTCAGCGTGTCTTCCTGCGATGCGGGCGTCTCGGTGAGCCGCTGTTCCCGCAAAGGATAACGCATGTTTGAGCTCAGTGAGGCACAGCAGGCAGTACAAACCAGTATCCGCCGCTTCGCCCGCCGCGAACTCCGCTGGCGGGCCCGCAAGCTCGACAGTGCTCCTCCAGGAACGATCGACTGGGATTTATTACGCAAGAGTTGCACATTTGGTCTGCTCTCTGGGCAGCTCCCCCCAGAGTACGGCGGCACGATGGAGCCGCTCAGTGCGGTCATTGCCGCTGAGGAAATCGCCCATTGGGACGCCGGCACCGCCACGCTGCTCGCCGCCAACAGTCTCGCCCAGGCAGCCATTGCGCAGTCAGGGAACACGACGGTGATGGAGCAGGTTTTCCCCGCTATCACCGCTGGCTGAAGCCCACCAGGAGCCTGTTTTGGTGGCTCTGGCTTTGACCGAACGTCGCCTGGGCAGTGATCTCGTCCATCCCACCACAACGAATGCCGCTCGCATGATGGTCGTCGCCAAACGACGCGCCGCTACCTACGTCCTTTCTGGTCGGAAAGCGTATTGCGCCGGGGGAAACGTGGCGCAATGGATCTGTGTGTTTGCCACCCTGAGTGACGATCGCAGCCCTGCGGGTCTGACGGGCTTCGTTGTGCCGACCAAGACGCGTGGCTTTCACGTCAGTGAGATATTACCCACCATGGGGTTACGCGCCTGTCCGTTGGTGGAGTTTTACCTGGAAAATGTCACCGTCCCTGCGACGCATCTCCTCACGGCCGAAGGCGAGGCCCAGGCGCTCGTGCAGGCCCTCAGTGCCCGGGGTCGCTATCAGGGAGCGGCGATTGCCGTGGGCATTGCCCGGGGCGCGTTTGAACTGGCGCGTCAGCATAGCATCTTGCGTACCCAAGGCGGTGGTCCCATCGCCTGCCATCAAATGGTGCAGCACATGCTCGCAGATATGACGACACACATTGCAGCCGCGCGTCTCCTCACTTACAAAGCTGCCGTTACTACGCCTCCAGATCTGGCCGCAAGTTCCATGGCCAAAGTGTTCGCGAGCGACGTGGCGGTGAGAGTTGCGACCGACGCTGTGCAGCTCATGGGAGCCTATGGGACGACTATCAAGTCTGGCGCGGAGAAGTATTTTCGCGATGCCAAGATGACCCAAATTTTCGAGGGGACAAACGAAATTTGTCGCCTGGCGATCACCTCCCCCATGCTCCGCGATGCTGGCCTGCTCGCAGTGCCCGAGACAGGGGGTCCATTGACACGTTCCATACCGCTCCCGTACTCTAGCCCACATGGAGCGAGTGCAGGTAGGTGACCGATGGCAAAAACAGCCGGTATCATCGTTATTGGCAACGAAATTCTTTCGGGCAAGGTGGTTGACACGAACTCGCCCTATCTCTGCCAAGAACTCCGTGCCTTGGGTGTCGATGTTCGCCGCATTGTCGTGCTCCCGGATGAAATTGCCGTCATTGCTGCGGACGTGGCAACATTTTCGCGCACCTTCGACTATGTCTTCACCACCGGCGGTGTCGGCCCCACGCACGATGACGTCACCATCGAAGCGATTGCCCATGGTCTACAACGGTCGGTGATCGTGCATCCCGACCTCGACGCCCTGTTACAAAAATACTGGGCGGATCGCCCCTCAGCGGCCCGGCAAAAAATGGCCAGCGTGCCACACGGGGCCCAGCTGCTGATGGAACCGAGCTTGCCTATCCCGGTCTTGCTGGTGGAAAACGTCTATATCTTTCCCGGCATCCCGCAACTCTTCCGACGCAAATTCGAGAGCATCAAAGAACGGTTTCGTGACATACCCTATCATGCCCGTCTCGTCTACGTCACGCGTCCACGAAAGCAGTTTTTCCCATCTCCTCGATACGCTGGTAGGCGAATTTCCTGACCTGATGCTTGGCTCGTATCCAGAAGTCAAAAATCCCGACTATCGTGTCAAGCTCACGTTAGAATCCAAAGACCCAACCTATCTGGCCCGGGCTTACGAGCGCTTGCTCGCCTTGCTCCCGCCACACTACGTCTGCCGTGTCGAATAAGTCTGGGAATCGTCTCGATCATGCGGACGATAGAGTTGCACAGCACCGATTTCTCCGGTACAATGCCCCTCCCGGAGGGTGTGTCGCTGCGTCAACAACGCATAGCGCATCAAGGCCGGCACGCTGTCGAGCGGTAATAAGGGGGACGCGTGGTCAAAATTTACACCAAGACCGGTGACTCCGGTGAAACGGGGCTGTTCGATGGGACTCGAGTCTCCAAACACTCACCGCGGGTCGAAGCCTACGGAGATGTGGATGAACTGAACGCGCTCCTCGGACTGGCCTTAGCCTTTATCCGCGAGGATGAGGCGTTACGTGCCTGCCTCCTCACGATCCAGCGCGATCTCTTCGTGGTCGGAGCCCATCTGGCTGACCCAACAGCACGCGTGGAGGCGAAGCGTGGCGACAAGGCGCGCTTGAGCGAGGAAAAAGTCACGCAGCTCGAGCACTGGATCGACCATTTTGAAGACGAGTTACCCGCGCTACGCCAGTTTATTCTGCCGGGGGGATCAAAAGGCGGTGCCACGCTGCATCACGCCCGCACGGTCTGCCGTCGTGCCGAACGCCGTATCGTGGAGCTCAGTCACCATACAGAGGTGCCAACGCTGCTGATTACTTATATGAACCGGCTGTCGGATTTCCTGTTTGTGGCGGCGCGGTTGGAGAATCTACGCCGCAATCGCCCGGAAATCCCCTGGTAGACTTCCTAGAGGAGTTGCTGATGATTCTCAAAGTCGCTCGTCTCGGTCATCCCATCCTGCGGAAGATTGCCGAACCCGTGCCACTGGAGCAGATTACCACGCCAGCGGTGCAGCAGTTTATCGACGACCTCATCGAAACCATGTATGAATACGACGGCGCCGGGCTCGCCGCCCCCCAGGTGCATGTCTCGCAACAGATTGTCGTCATGGAGGTGTCCCAGAATCCGCGCTATCCGCAAGCCCCCGCTATTCCGTTGACGGTCTATGTCAACCCTGAGATCACGCCGTTGACAGAGAGTATGGACGAAGATTGGGAAGGGTGCTTAAGCGTCCCCGGACTGCGCGGACGCGTACCACGCTATACCAAAATTCGCCTGCGTGCCTACAACCGCCAGGGCAAACGTGTGGACTTCGTCGCCGAAGGCTTTCACGCCCGTGTTATTCAACACGAATGTGATCACCTGCAGGGGAAGGTGTATCTCGATCGCATGCGGGACACGAGTTCGCTCATGTTCATCGAGGAATTCATGAAGTACGGCCTACAGGCATGACGAGGCGGGTGGATGTGCCTCTCTCGCAGCCGCGCCAAGGCCCACGCCGCATGCTCCCGCACCAGAGCCTCTGCATCGTCCAGTAACGTTTCCAGCAACGGGATAAAATCCGCATTCCCAGAATTCCCCATAGCCACGCAGACATTGCGCAGCAAGCCACGGCGCTTGGTGCGTTCGAGCGCCGTGCCACGGAAGCGCTGCTTGAACGCCGCGGGGGTGAGCTGCGCCAGGTCTGCTAGCTCTGGCTGCACCTGCTGGGGCAGTGGTTGCAAGCCAGGGTCAGTGGTGAAATGACGTTTGCGATTCCACGGGCACACATCCTGGCATATATCGCAGCCAAAAATGTGCTGGCCCATGTGCGGGCGGAGCGCTTCAGGAATGGCCCCCTTCAGCTCAATCGTGAGGTAAGAAATACAGCGGCGTGCGTCGAGCACATAAGGCGCCAGGAAAGCCTCTGTCGGGCAGGCATCAAGACACCGGGTACACGTCCCGCAGTGGTCAGGCGTAGGACGGTCATACTCCAGAGGAATGGTTAAGATGAGCTCTCCCAGGAACAGCCACGAACCCAGCTGCGTGTTGAGGAGACAGGTGTTTTTCCCAAACCAGCCCAGCCCGGCATATTTGGCATGTACCCGCTCCACTACCGGACCGGTATCGACATACAGTTTACTGGCCAGTGGCGGTGCGACGAGCGTTGTGATATACGCCTGCAGCCGCGCCAGCTTGTCGTGGATGCACGTTGTGATAGTCAGTACCCCAGGCATAACGCGCCACCCACCCTCGGTTGGCATCCTGCTGCATGGTCGAGTAGGGATAATCCGTATCGTAGTTGAGCCCGCACACCACCACTGACTGCGCACCGGGCAACACGTGCTGTAGATCGCGACGCCGCGTACGGCTGCGCAAGAGATAGTGCATTTCCCCAGCATATCCTTCCTCGAGCCAGCGATCGAAGAAGGCCAGTTCTGGACTCTCCTGCGCTGGTGCCACCCCGATCAAGTCAAAACCGAGAGCGCGTGCCTGATGTTTGATATGGTCGGTTAATTGGCGTTGAGACAGCGGAGGAGGAGAAGACATAATGCACCACGACGCAAAGTAATGCACACCTCTGGGAACATCGTTGTGATTGTAGCGCATCCGGTCGTATCTGGCATCGGCTACTCTACACCCAGGGCACTGCAGAATGGCATCTATGACACCGGAGGGAGAGCTCGGCAAGCCGTCCAAGGGTGATATTTCACGCTGGACGAATGAGCGAGATTCTGTATAATCTAGTTGCAAGTGCTGTCCAGCCTAATTCCCCGGTAGCTCAGTCGGTAGAGCGGTTGGCTGTTAACCAATTGGTCGCTGGTTCGAGTCCGGCCCGGGGAGCTACATTTCTCAGAGTACGTTTTAATATGAGACAGGTCCTGAGGAGGCGCACTCCTCAGGACCACAACGTCTCCTTGCTCTATCCAGCCTATCTTGTAGTAAATCTGCCTAAGAATACGGGGTCTGTGGTTTTTTTTGGACGAACAGATCGCACGGACATTCTGACCTTAGCCCGTGCGTTCAAGCCAAAACTCCTTAGTATTGATGCAATTATGCGTACAACAAGGCGAGTACGTACTAAATGCTCTAATGCTTTCTACGCGAAGAATAATAACCTTAGCTCTAGTGGAATGCCTCTGGAACCAGTAATCAAGTGCGCTTATTGTCTTTTTTTTTATGGACTGCAAGTGAAATTGTTGTTTTTTTCCTTTCTCTGTGATGATACACTAGAGGAGTTTGACTGTATGTAGTCTCAGCAGGAAGGAAATTATCTCAAGACAAATCAAGCATCACTGGTCCTTCTCAGCGGCAAGGATGCAAAAGTAGAGTGAGCTTATGGCAGCGGGAAAGAGTACGGCGCAGCAACTCCCAGGAAGCCGACAGAGCATTTTTGATCTGATGGGGCAGAGCTTTTCTGTCCACCAGATCAAGCGCAAAATTCAGCAGGTGGCACACACGAATTTTACGGTGATCGTGCAAGGAGAAACGGGCACTGGGAAAGAGCTCGTGGCGCGACTTATTCACGACAATAGTGATCGGGCGAACAAACCATTCCTGGCCGTCGACTGCGGCGCCATTCCCGACACCTTGGTCGAAAGCGAATTATTTGGCTATGTAAAAGGGGCCTTCACAGGTGCAGAAGGCAAGAAAGCGGGGTATTTTGAACTTGCCAAAGGCGGGACGCTGTTTCTGGATGAGATTGCCAATCTGCCACCGACTATCCAGGTCAAACTCCTACGCAGCGTGCAGGAGCGTCGGATTCTCCCCCTAGGAAGTGGGACAAACGTCACCACGGACGTACGGATTATCGTCGCCTCGAATGTCGTGCTGGAAGATGAAATTCTGGCTGGACGTTTTCGTGCCGATCTGTTTCACCGCTTGAACGAATTCAAGATTTATCTCCTGCCGTTACGCGACCGCCGTGAAGACATTCTTGTGTTAGCCGAACGATTTCGGCGCGAAACGAACGCCGAACTCCACAAAAACGTCAAAGGCTTCTCTGCTGAAGCCCAAACGTATCTCCTGGCCTATGATTGGCCGGGCAATGTGCGCGAGTTGCGCAATACCGTGCGCCGTGCCGTCTTATTGAGCGTGGATATGATTGAGCTAAAACACCTCCGCCAAGCAATGTCTCCTTCTCTCAGCACACCGTCGAGCAGTGTGAGCACTTCCAAACCCGATACGAAACAGGGATTTGCCCTGCATGACCTGGTCAGCGAAGTAACAACACAGCTCGAAAAGGCGCTGATCCAACACGTCCTGCAGGAAACAAACGGCAACAAGACCCAGGCCGCCAAACTCCTAAAAATCGGCTACAAGACGCTCTATCGCAAGATGCGGGAATACACGATAGATTAACCAGGTAACACCCCTTTCGTCCGCAAGGCTTGCAGCTGTATCGAGGTATAACCTAACCAGTCTGCCAAGATCTGCTCCGTGTGCTCACCAATAGCTGGGGCTGGCCGTAAGGTGGAGCGCTCATGGGCACTCAAGGTAATGCCAAGACGGGCGACAGGAATGTCGCCGAGGCCTGGCTGTGAGACCTGTGGAAACATCTGGCGGGCTTGTGCATGGGCATCATGGGCCAATTCGTCCACCGTACCAACCCGTTCAACCGGCAAACGATACCGCGCTGCCATAGACAGAATGTCTGCTGCGGTATGCTGCTTTGCCCAGGTGGCAACGTATGGCACGAGCTCCTGGCGGTGCGTATAGCGTGACGCATCGCTGGCAAAGCGCCCATCGTCTAAGAGTTCGGGGTGTCCAATCATCTCGCAGAGACGCTTGAACATGCTGCCAATGCAGTTGAACACCACGAACTCCCCCTCCTTGGTCTCCAGACAATCCCCCAGGGCGAAAATCAGTGCGTTACCCTGACGCCGACGTGGTGCCCCCCCTAACGTGGCTTCCGCAATCATGCCATAGGTGCCGATAAAGGCACTGACTGTCTCCATCAGTGACGCTTCGACAAACTGCCCCTGGCCCGTACGTTCACGCTCATAGAGGGCCGACATGACGCCAAACGCTCCGTATAGCGCCGTACTAAAATCCACATACGGGCAAGTGATTTAAGAACGGCCGCGTCTCCCCATTGCAGGCCATCGCCCCACTACGCGCTTGTGCTAAACCATCGAAGCCAATGCGCTCGGCATCCGGCCCCTCGGCACCGTAGGCAGTGATGGACAACACAATCAGACGCGGGTTGAGAGCCAGCAAGCGTTCTTTCGAAAAACCGAGATCACGGGCAGTACGTGGCGAGTAATTTTGGATCAGCACATCCGCCTTGGTAATCAGTGCATCGAGGAGATGACGGCCCTCGTCCACAAACATCTCAAAGGCAGCTGACTGCTTGTTGCGGTTCAGCGTCACAAAGTAGAGGGACTCTCCGTCCAGATACGGTCCGCGCTCACGGTCGGGTTCAGGGCGCGGGCGTTCAACGCGTACCACTTCCGCCCGAGATCTGCCAGGAGCTGCCCAGCATAGGGCGCGGCGATAAAACGCCCCAGATCGAGTACACGAATCCCCTCCAACAACGGTGTGGGCATGGCTTACTCTCCTTTATATCTC
>CAVZBC010000075.1:0-18393 GCA_963773125.1 uncultured Gammaproteobacteria bacterium
TCTATGCCTGAGCCACTCTGGATATACCTCATGGCGTTGCTCTATTTTACCAACCTCACGACCTGTTCGGCCATGTCTGACGCATTTGACAACGCGTCCCACGATCAGTTGACTCGCATGCTCCAGGGGACCTGGTCGGGGCATACACTCCTCAACCTGGCGTTACGCCTGTTGTTCACGGTCGCTGGCGGGTATCTGATCCTCGATGACACGGTCGTCGAAAAGCCGTATGCCCGGTTGCTGGGCGAAGCGGCATGGGTCTGGTCGAGTAAACAGCACAAGGTCGTCTTTGGGGTGTCTCTCGTGCTCTTAGTGTGGACGGATGGCCAGGTGCGCATTCCGGTGGGCTACCGGGTGTGGCACAAAGGCGGCCCGTCCAAAGTCGACCTGGCCTTGGAACTGTTGAGCTACGCCCGCAATCGGCTCAAGTGTAAGCCCCAGTTCGTGTTGTTTGACTCGTGGTATCCGGCGCAGCGCCTGCTCAAACGCCTCAAGGATTATGGCTGGTACTTTGTGTGCCAGCTCAAGAAGAACCGGACCTTTGAGGGCGTGGCGTTGCACGCCTACCGCCAGCACCCCTATTGGCATGCCGTGGGGTATCTCTCCGGTGGGCTCAAGGTCCTTGTGGTGAGACACCGCCGCAAGTATTACGTGACCAACCGGCTGCTGCTGACGGCGCAGGAGGTGCGCGCCCATTACCGCAAACGGCAGGAGGTGGAGGAAGTGATCCGGGTGCTGAAAAGCCAACTGCGCCTGGAGGCCTGTCAAGTCGGCCACAGGCGGCGCGGCGCGGAGGTCTCGCGCCCCCAGTCCAGTGCCCAAGAGCATCACATTGCGCTGTGTCTGGTGGCGTACCTCATTGTGGAGCGTGAGCGACTCGACTATGGGGTATCCTGGCGGAAATTCAAGCAGCGTCTCATCCTCAAAGGCCGACAGGTCCCATTGCCAGCCCTAGAGCGGGTAAGAAAGGCTGCGTAACTTCTGGTAGAAGCGAGTGGCTATGAGTGGAAAAGGCAAGGTTGCCAGCAGGGGCTACTGAGTCATCCGGTAGTGTGGGCGAGCTGGAATGATGCACTGGCCTACTGCGCCTGGCTGACAGATCGCCTGCGGGAGTGGTCGAAGATACCAACTCCCTTGGCCAATATACTAGACCTCTTGCAAAAGTCATCTTGGGAGCTTCAAGTCCAAATTGTAAAGGCTCGCCAGTAAGTTCAATCGCAAGCCGAAGCGCCGCCGTCTGTTTCTGTACTTCTCTCCCAAGATTCTGAACACTTTCAATTTCCCTATGACATGCTCGCCGACGACCCGGCGGCTGGCAAGAGCCTGGTTTTGCCTCTTCTCTTGTATGGTCAATTCTCCACCCCGGGGCTTCTTTTTGGGGGTCTTGCTATTACGGTGGAGTTTCTGGATGCCTTGGTAGCCTCGGTCTGCAAGACACTCTATCTTGTCCTGGATGGCGATTTTGCTCCGCTTGAACAGTTTAAAATCGTGCTCGCGTCCCTTGCCGACGGCGACACAGATGATCTCGCGGCTTTTGTGTGCGACGACGAGTTGAGACTTCTGCGTATGGCGCTTTTTCTTCCCGCTGTAGTACGGTCGCTGTTTTTTTGTGGCCGTTCGACCGGGCTTTCCCCGACATCGACAATGATCACGGCAAACTCTGTGCCCTCTTCCCGCAACTTCTTCTTGCCAGGCACATGAAAGGCTTGGCTCTTGATGAGGCGGTTTTCCATCCGCTGCACCGTGCGGCACACGACGGATTCGGCCACGCCCCACGAGAGGCCGATATGGAAGTAGGTGCGATACTCCCGCCAGTATTGGAGGGTCATGAGGAGTTGGTCCTCCAGAGACAGCTTTGGAGGCCGTCCGGGTTTGATTTTCCTGTGTTCGTACTCTCGCAGGACATAGAGCATTTTCTCGAAGGTCTGTGGAGACACACCGCAGGCACGCTTGAAGTCTCCCGGCTGCAAGTCTTTGAGCTGGTCGTAGGTCATAGGCTCCTCCTATGACCTACTTGTGGCAGCTTTATCCGACTTTTGCAAGAGGTCTACTGCATCAAAAGGGCGGATGCGTCACCCTGCCGAGCGAGGCGGAGTGGGAGAAGGCCGCACGGGGTACAGATGGACGCCGATATCCCTGGGGGAATATTCCTGACCCGAACAAGGCCAACTGCAGTGCCATCAGTTTTGGGAAGACGAACGTCGTGGGATGCATTCCGAATGGAGATTGCGGTGGTGCTGGGGCACAAGACGCTGGACATGGTGCGGCGCTATGCGCACTTGACAGATACACATGTGGACGGCGTCGTGCGGGGGATGAATGCCAAGATTTTTGGAGTGGCAGAGGTGTTTAGCCTTACTCCTCCATCCTAGCGCTGTTTTTCTCCCCTGTCGAGGCCTGGGGTGGGGGACAGCCGCTGGTGCAGGACGCTGGTGGTGGGACTCCCCTGCTCCGCGTGGGGGCCGCTGGGCACCGCGGCCCATGCTGCCCATCCGACCACGGTGTCTGGTGTGCCGTCCTGCCCCTGTGCACACCACATGCGACGTTCCTTGTATGGGGCACATCACCGGGAACCTGTAAGACCCATCACAGACATGCGCGTCCAGAGAGCCTATATTTGTGTCCAGCACAGAACGAATGCTGGACGCTCCCTCAGACGTTCGGGGAGCACGGTTATGGACCTCCTCGCCACCTTTCTCGCAGGCGCCTCCATCCTCTGGGGGCTCACAGCGCTTGGCGTGAGCAGCGTGGTGGCTAGTTCCGCCGTCTCCGCCCGCCGCGCTGCGCCGCAGCCAGCACGTGTGCCGGTCATGCTGATAGAAAGTGATGTCCGCGGTATTCTCCCCTGAGTGGGGACGCGCCACCAGCGCCTGTCCCACTGCAGAAAAGGAGCAAACTATGAGCACTGAGCAGGACAAGCAGTCCGGTGGGATCAGTCGACGGAAGTTCCTCAGAGCGATCGGGATGGGTGTTGTGGTTTCGGGCACTGCGAGCGTTCTCCCTGGCCGTGCTGCTCACGCCCAACGGGCCCAGCATCGACGGTTTGTTATCCCGGAAGACCGGTTTGGTCGCCTGTTCCCGCAGCTTCGCCCCTTTGCGCCACCCAGTCCTGAACTCAATGCGGCCTTGCTGGAGCTTGGCCAACCCGGGGGCATCCTGGATGCCAAGGATGATCTCGCTGCAGGGCCGGTGAACCTGATCGTGGATCCTGCCCTCAGCCGGAACAACCCGAACAACACCGCCCACACGGCGGGCACCACCTTCATGGGCCAGTTCATGGATCACGACATGACCTTCGACTTAACCTCCCGGCTTGGCGAGCCAACGGATCCGGAGGACTCGACCAACACCCGCACGCCGGCCTTCGACCTTGACTCCGTCTATGGCGGGGGGCCGAGCGAAGATCGTGCGCTGTATGAGCGCATGGAGCGGGGCCACGCAGCCAAGTTCAAGGTTGAGTACGGCGGCCTCTTCGAAGACCTGCCCCGCAGCAAGGACGGGACCGCCATCATTGCCGACCCGCGCAACGATGAGAACCTGATGATCGCCGGCCTCCATGCTGCCTTTCTCCTCTTCCATAACAAGGCTGTGGACCTCATTGAGGAGCGCGACCATCGAGCGTCGCCAGACGAGGTGTTCCGCCAGGCTCGCCAGCTCACCACATGGCATTACCAGTGGATGATCCTGCATGAATTCCTGCCGCTCTTCATCGGCCAGGAGCTGGTCAACCGCATCCTGTCGCAGGGACGGAGATTCTACCGGCCGGCGGAGGCGTTCATGCCCGTCGAGTTCCAGGGCGCCGTGTACCGCTTCGGTCACTCTCTGGTGCGACCCTCGTATCGGGCGAATCTGGCGGGGGACAATGGCAACGCCTTCTTCGGAATGATCTTCGACCCGGCGGGCGAAGGCCAGGCTGACCCCGTCGACCTGCGCGGTGGTGCCCGCGCCCCCCGGCGCTTCATCGGCTGGCAGACGTTCTTCGATTTCGGACCGACCTTTATGGATCCGAACAGTACCAATCCGGCGATCAGGCCGAACAAGCAGATTGACACGAAGCTCTCCACCCCGCTATTCAACCTGCCGCGCGGCACCATCCCTGCGCCTGACGGCCCGACCTCGCTGCCCCAGCGGAACCTGCTCCGTCACGTCACCTGGCAACTCCCGTCCGGCCAGAGCATCGCCAGGGCCATGCACGTGGAGGCCCTGTCTCCGGCGGACCTGAGCGAACTCACGGAGCTTGACCAGCAGCTCCATCTCGACGAGTCAACGCCGCTTTGGTACTACATCCTCAAGGAAGCGGAGGTCATGGAACACGGCCGTCAGCTGGGGCCAGTCGGCGGTCGCATTGTGGGCGAAGTCATCATCGGGCTGCTGCAGCTCGACCGGCATTCCTTCCTGTCGGTCAAGCGGCGGTGGCGACCGACGCTGCCGACCACGAGCGGTCAGGTCACCGGAGAGTTCCGGATGATCGACTTTCTCACCTTTGCGGGCGTGGACCCCACCAGTCGCGGTCAGTAGGAGCTGGCAGGCCGTGTGGATAAGAGTAGAGGAAATTCAAACGGCCTTTTCCACTGCCCCTCCCGCGACGCGCGCCACAGTGCGGCCGAGGCTTCCCGCGCCACCGGGAGCGGCCCCCCAGCGCGCGCGAGTGCCAGCGAGGCAGCCCGGCAGGCTCCCCGCCGCGAGCCGCCCGCTCAACGCGCCGCTCAGAGCGCCCAAGGGTTCGGACGTTACCGCCACAGGCACGGCCGTATACCATGGCCGACGTCATGGCCGCGGTGGACAGCCTGCATCCCGCCATTGAGCTGCCAGATTCGCGCAACCTTGACTTTGCACGCGTTGGCGCACCGCAGTTGATCGCGGATAATGCCTGCGCGGGGTGGTTTATACTCGGCGAACGCGACCACGGCGTCATGGCGTACGTATGACCTGGTTACCCATGAGGTCACCATGCGCCGTAATGGCTCCATGGCTCGGACAGGCACCGGCGCGAATGTGCTGGGCAATCCCTGGACCGCCTTGACCTGGATTGCCAATGAACTCTCCAGGTACGGGACAGGCCTGCTGGCCGGCGAGATCGTGACGACCGGCACCTGCATCGTTCCCCTCGACATTGCGCCCGGGGACCAGCTGGTGGCGGATTTTGGTGACTTTGGGTGCGTGGACGTTGTGGTAAGCCAGTAGGCATTGATGGGCAGCAGGCCCTGCAACGGAAAATCCCCACATCTCGTCGTCCCGGCCTACAATGGATGCCTCGGTCAGGCGTTGCAGGACCAGAAGGGCTGCACTTTTGTGCAGGTCGAACTTTTGGTATTATTATGTCAGGTCTACTCACGCCCCGACACCTGTATAGCACGGGGTGACGTTTGGCTCTCATTTTCTGCGGCCTGCATGGCTGGGACGATCTCTATGGACACACTCCAGAAACTAGGTGTGCTAGGTCAGCACATGGCCCTCGAGCCAGCCGAGGAAGCAGAGGCTGTCTCGCGTCCGACTGGCGTCGTGGATGCCCAGCAAGTCGCCGCCTGTGGACAGACGCCCGCCGCTGTGCAACAAAAGATGGCGCTTGGCATTCAGTCCGCTGTCATGCCAGGGGGCAAGCGCCTGCCGTTACTCAAGACGTTGCTCACCTCTGCCTGTGAGCGCGATTGCTACTACTGCCCCTTCCGCGCCCGGCGCAATTTCCGCCGCGTGACGTTCAAGCCGGAAGAAATGGCTAGGGTATTCGTCGAGCTACACCAGGCCGGTGCTGCAGAGGGACTGTTCCTCAGTTCGGGCATCGCCGGGGGTGGCGTGCGCACGCAGGATCGGCTGCTAGACACGGCCACTATCTTGCGCCACCGTCACGCCTACCAGGGGTATCTGCATCTGAAACTGATGCCTGGGGTCGAGCGCGAACAAGTCTTGCAGGCGATGCGCCTTGCCAACCGGGTGTCAATCAATCTCGAAGCCCCGAATACCGAGCGGCTCGTGCAGCTCGCCCCACATAAGATCTTCTTCAAGGAATTGCTCCAGCCCCTCAGATGGGCGGAAGAGATCCGCCGTACGCTCCCGGCGCGCCAGACGCAGGGCGGGCGCTGGCCCTCTCTGGTGACGCAGTTCGTCGTCGGCGGGGCCGGCGAGAGCGATCGGGAAATCCTCACCACCACAGCCTACGTGACGCAGCAACTGCGCTTGCAGCGCGTCTATTTTTCCGCCTTTAGCCCCGTCCCTGATACGCCAATGGAACAGTATCCTGCGGAGAACCCATGGCGTGAGCACCGGCTGTACCAGGCTGCGCTCCTCCTGCGCGATTACGGCTTTACTCTGGCCGACTTGCCCTTTACCGCGGATAGCCGCCTGCCACTGGAGGTCGACCCGAAGCTGGGCTGGGCGCAGGCCCATCTGCACGCTACTCCGGTGGAGGTACACCGTGCAGACCGCCATGAACTGCTGCGGGTCCCTGGTATCGGCCCCAAAGGGGCCGACGCCATCCTACGAGCACGCCGCCATGGGACCTTGCGCGACCTGGGCGACTTGCAGCGCTTGGGCGTGCTCACCACCCGCGCCGCGCCGTTTATCTTGCTCAGCGGCAAGTCTCCTGTGCAGCAACTACGGTTGTTCTAGCCAAGTGCCCCGGCGGATATGGCGACCCGTCCTTTGTGCCAACGCTGGCGTCAGCGAACGGTGTCAAATTGGTCGCCGACGGCGTGCTGCGACGGAGCCTGACGGCCGCTCCACGTCAGCCGCAGCATGAAGATGCAGGGAAAGGCCAGCCAGCTGCTGAACGCGTACCTTGTGGCGTTAGCGGCGAGCATCCCGACGATCGAGCAGCACGAGCGCCCGGACTATCTCAAGGATCTCGCCTTGCTGCGCCAGCAGGGGCAGCTACTCTTCTTCCCGGAAAACAAACCGTTTGTCACGGCTCCTGCGCAAAATTTCATGAGGCGGCCCTGACTGCTGTCCATGGACACACAGGAACGCCTTCTGTACAATCTTTTTCTGCCCAACGACGATGTCAGGCCACGGACACAGCCTAGGAAGAGATACGCATGTCACCTTCCCCCTCCGGCTATGACTTGTTTATCAGCTATGCACGTGTGGATGATGCCGACGTGTTTGGCGTCAAATGGGTAAGGGCGTTGCGGCAAGACCTGCACAACTTGCTGGCGCAAAAAATGGGGCGCAATGAGGACGTGGCCATATGGTGGGATGAAACAGATCTACGAGGCAATCATGCGGTGATCCCGGAAATCCGCGACGCCTTGCAGCAGTCAGCGACGTTGCTGCTGGTGCTGTCACCGGGGTATCTGGCATCGCAGTGGTGTAAGGAGGAAATGGCGTTGTTCTTCCAGAAGCTGCGTGGGATGCCCCAGGGGCGGGTCTTTGTGGTCGAAAAGCATGTGCTGGATGCAGACCAGGCGCGACCTGCCGAGCTGACTGATCTCAAGGGCTATCGTTTCTGGTATCGTGACGAACGTGAACAGCCTCGCACGTTGAGCATGCGGGAGCCCGAGCCCCATGCTACATCATATATCCGTCTGGTCGAGGATGTGGCAACGGATATCAGTCAGCAGCTCAAAGCCCGCCGTGCTGTTGCACCACCACCGCCTGTTGAACCCAGGGCTACGGTGTTTCTAGCCGAAGTCACCGACGATCTGGAGGCGCGGCGCGAACAGGTGCGGCGATATCTGGAGGAAGCACAGCTACAGGTCTTACCGGAGCGTCGCCATCTCGAAGGCCAGGCGTTCCGCGATGCCCTCGATCCGGCATTGCGTTGCAGTGCGCTGTTTGTACAGCTCCTGGGAGCCTATCCTGGCCGCTGCCCACCGGACATTCCTGAGGGCTATACGCGGTTGCAACTGGCACGCGCCCAGGTGTTGAAATTGCCCATCATGCAATGGCACGATCCCACGTTACAGATCGAGCAGGTAGAATCTCCCGAGCAACGGGCCCTGCTGGAGGCGGTGAGTGTCTATGCCGAGTCACTGGAGAGCTTTAAGCAACGCATCGTGCAGCAGACTCTGCCCCCGCCCCCACCATCGCCGGTCAAGCCCCAGAGCGCGCCTGTGGTCTTTATCAACACCGAACGCCGCGACCGTAGCCTGGCAGAAACCATCCGAGAGCACGTGGATACACGCCTCCTGACCACGTTGCCTGTGGGTGAAGGGACCGCCGCAGAGGTGCGAGAGGATCTGGAGTTTAAGCTGACGGACTGCGATGCCCTCATCGTGGTGTATGGCCAGATTGGTGCGGCCTGGGTGGAGAGACAACTGATGCAGTATAACAGAATAGCCCCTAATCGGGGGCTCCACAGCGCAATAAGTTGACAAGAGTAAACGGAGGATCACGCTGATGAAATGGTGTCGCTTCCAGGTAGGACAACAGGTAAGCTACGGCATGATCGAAGATGATCGGGTCATCACCGTGACCGGCAGTCCACTGGCCGAATACACGGTGACCAGCACAAGTTATGCTCTGAGCCAGGTCAAACTTTTACCACCCATCATTCCCCCCATGCTCTATGCCGCTGGTCCGAACTACCGCGGCCATGTCGAAGGTATGGCGCGGCGGCGCGGCGCTGCCGCCAATTACCCGGCCCGGCCAGAGCCGAATTTTCGCTCCGTGCATGCCCTCATTGGCACGGAGGACAACATCATCGTGCCCAAAGACTGCTCCGGGGCGGTCCAGCCCGAGGGCCAACTGGCGGTGGTGATCGGCAAGAAGGCCCGCCATGTCTCCAGGGAAAACGCTCTGGAGTATGTGTTTGGGTACAGCATTGGTAACGATATCAGCCAGCGGCCCTGGCAGTCCGGGGATCGCACCATGTTCCGGGGCAAGAATTGTGACACCTTTAAACCGTTCGGGCCGTGTATTGTCACGGGCCTGGACCCCACGCAGTGCCGTATTGTGGTGCGCCATAACGGCGTGGTCTGGGAGGATTTTTCGTCCGCCGACCAGATCTGGGATACAGCCACCTGGATTCAGGAAATGAGCCGCTACACTACCCTGCATCCCGGCGATGTGCTGTGGATGGGCACGCAGGGGGCCGATGGCGATATGGTGCCGGGCGATACCATCGAGGTGGAAATCAGTGATATAGGTATCCTCAGAAATTACGTGGTGGCGGAGACGTAGAGACGGCATTGGTGCCGGTCCTTTACCCCCTCCCTCTATGATCCCCGAAAATTCATCGTAAGGAGCCGCACATGGCCATAGAACTCGATGCACCGGTAACCCCGACCGTGTCCCAGGTTTTGCATCCTCTTGACCCGCTGAGCGCTGCGGAGATTACTGCCGCCGTTTCCATCTTGCAGGCAAGTGGCAAACTCGGCTCACACGTACGGTTTGCCACTGTTGTCCTGCAGGAGCCAGGCAAAGAGGTGGTGCTCAACTTCAAAGAAGGTGACCCGATCGAGCGTGAAGCCTTTGCCGTCATTCTCGACAATGATGACGGTACAACGTATGAGGCGATTATCTCGCTGACGAGCAGCATAGTGAAGAGTTGGATGCCTATTCCTGGGGTGCAACCCTGTGTGATGCTCGATGAGTTCTTCGAGTGCGAGAACACCGTCAAGGCTGATGCCGTTTTTCAGGAGGCTCTACGGAAGCGAGGGATTACCGATTTTAGCCTGCTGATGGTCGACCCCGGTCTGCAGGGAACTATGGCGAGGATATCGAGCAACGCCACCGTCTCGTGCGCGCCCTGACCTGGGTGCGCAACGCGCCAACCGACAACGGCTATGCCCACCCGGTAGATGGCTTACAGGTATTGGTTGACCTCAATAAGATGCAGGTGCTGCGCATTGATGACACCGGTTCAATCCCCGTGCCAGTGCAGGCCGAGGGGAATTACACGCCTGACTATATCAAAGAGTTTCGCACCGATCTGAAGCCTTTGGAGATTACCCAGGCAGACGGCCCCAGTTTTACGGTGCACGGCAACGAGGTCTCGTGGCAAAAGTGGCGCTTTCGGGTCGGCTTTACGCCGCGCGAGGGGTTGGTGCTCTACACCATTAGCTACACAGATCAGGGCCGGGTACGTCCGCTCATTTATCGGGCTTCGCTGGTGGATATGGTGGTGCCCTATGGCGATCCGCACCGCAATCATAACCGTAAAAACGCCTTTGATGTTGGCGAATATGGTATCGGCATGCTGGCAAACTCGCTGGCGCTGGGCTGTGACTGTTTGGGGCACATCCACTACTTCGATGCTCAGATGACCGACAGCCGGGGCCAGATTATGCAGATTAAAAATGCTGTCTGTCTCCACGAAGAAGACTATGGCATCCTGTGGAAGCATATTGACTGGCGCACCAACCAGACCGAGGTCCGCCGTTCGCGCCGTCTCGTGGTCTCGATGATCGCCACGGTGGGCAACTATGAATATGGTTTTTTCTGGTATTTTTATCAGGATGGCTCGATCCAGCACGAGGTCAAGCTGACGGGCATTATGAACACAGGGGCGTTGCCGCCAGGCGAAACCCGCAAATATGGCCTACTCGTCGGACCAGGCCTCTATGCCCCCAATCATCAGCACTTCTTCTGTGTACGCCTGGACATGATGGTAGATGGCCCGAACAACACAGTGTGCGAAGTGCATACCACCGCCGAGCCCATGGGGCCGGACAACCCGCTCGGCAATGCGTTCTACACCACACGAACGCCGCTCCGTACTGAACAGGAGGCCAAGCAGCGGCTTGATCCGTCCTCTGCACGCTCCTGGCTGATTACCAACCCCTCGTCACTTAACGGTATGGGGCAACCAGTCGCCTATCAACTGATGCCTGGGGAGAATGTGGTGCCCTTTGCCCACCCAGAGGCCAGTGTCTCCCGCCGTGCCAACTTTATCACCAATCATCTCTGGGTGACACCGTACCATCCTGATGAGAAGTATGCGGCTGGAGACTATCCCAACCAGCACCCCGGTGGTGCGGGCTTGCCAGAGTGGACGGCCGCAAATCGCTCCATCGAGAACACCAACGTGGTGGTCTGGTACGTGATGGGAGAACACCATATCCCTCGCCTCGAAGACTGGCCCGTGATGCCTGTAGCCTACCTGAGCTTCAGGCTCCGGCCCAATGGCTTTTTTGACCGTAGTCCGGCTCTCGATGTCCCTCCAACCCAGTCGCACCATTGCCATACGTAGGACGCGTACGGTCATGGTAACCTTACGGGGTTATGGGGTGATGCATACGTTGCATCGCTCGGCGTCGATCACTACCATGCGTGCAAAGATACCTATGCCAAGTCACAGGCGAGGGGCAAGCCCGACACCCTTCCGGCAGCACCTGGACGAATCTCTGCTGCTCAGACTGGCACCGATGAGGACATTCGCCTACTATGCGACGTCACGTTCTTCTGCAAGAGCACGCTCATGCAGGGTCGTGCTTGAGCCCTGCCAGGTCAGGAGGTTGCAATGTCAGTTCCCCAAGATCCCGGTCGCCGTACCCGCCGTCTGCGCAATCTCGTTGCACCCATCGCTGCAGTTGTCTTCTTTGCGCCGGAAGCCCAGGCGGCGTATGTGCGCCTGGGCTTCCCACCGCCACGCGGTGAAGAAGACGGTATCCCGTTGTTTGATTGGGGCGCGTATTTTGTCAGCCGGGCTGCCTGTATGGGCCAGATACGCGGAGAGGTGGTCGCCGCAGCCTTTGGGGTGTTCTCTCCGGCGTGGGTGGTGCGAGAGATCGAAAAAGGCTGGCTGCTGACCGACCCGGCAGCAATGTTAGCGGCCCGCGAGCACAGCGCCGTGGCGGCTCTTGCACGCTTGCTCGGCGGCACACCGGAGGGCGTGGCGCGTGCGACGGCTTTGCTCCAACGCGGCCTTGCAGCCGTCACTGTGGCTGGCAAGCCGGTCTTTGCCGGGTTACGGGCTCTGGGCTGGCCAGGGACACCGCTGGGTGACTTGTGGCGTGCGTGCGATTTGTATCGTGAGCATCGCGGTGATGCGCATATCACGTCGTGGACGTCGGTGGGGCTGAACGGCTGTGAAGTCTGCATTATCAACGATCTGCACCAGGGGTTGAGTCTGGGGTCGTACGTGCGGACGCGCGGTTGGAGCGGTCAGGAGGTGGCCGCAGCTATGGCTTCCCTGCGCCAACGCGGCTGGCTAGAGGGCGAATGCTTAAGTGCGGCCGGGCGGGCGGCGCGTGAAGCCATGGAAACAACGACAGACAATCAGCAGTGGCCGATCCTTGAGACGATTGGCGAGGATTCTGAGGAGCTGGTGACCCTACTGACACCCTGGCGTGATGCCATTATGGCCGGGTCTGGCTATCCGGGACGGGCCTTTGTAGAACGGCAAGGCGAATGCGCTAAATGGCCGTGATCCGGAGGAGAGGACCAGGCAGTGCAGCATGTGCGTGGCGGAGGCCAGTGCCGTGGCCTTGATTCAATCCTACGGCGAGTTCCAACAGACCGCATCCCAGCAGGAGCCCTCGTATCGGGTGCGAGGCATTCTGACCGATGGCTTTGACAGTACGCCCAGGAGCATGCGCACCCTGTTCCCTGGGGCACTCTTCGGGAACTGCCTGCGCCACGCGCTCCTCAAGCTGCCGAAGAAACTGACGGCGATCGCCTCTCCGGTACGCAAGGCGTTCCGCTCACAGTTTCACACGCTGTTATACCGGGCGTGCCAGCGCAAGAGCTTGCGCGTATTTGCGCTGGAGCAACGGCTCCGCCACTTTGCTGATGACGTAGCTTGCAAAGCCAGGATGGCCAACGGGGAACGCGTCCGGCGCCGGTTTCACGAGAAGAAAGCTGGCTGGTATACGGTGCTCGCCGACCCGCAGATACCGGCGACGAGCACGCTGTTAGACCAGGCCCACACCGCCATCGAGCGGAAACTGTTCGCCATGAATGGTAGTCAAGATGGGTCGACGAAACAATAATTATGGCTGGAGGAACGTTTGGGGCTGGCAAACTGAGTTATCCTGACGAGCAAGCCGCAGCCTTCGCTGCGGCCCAGGCCTTCGAGGCATCTCTTGCCCTGGAGCAGAGGGTGACGATGCGGCAGTTAGCCAGCGCTGCGGCCGCCCCGCCGGAGCAGCCTGCAGCCAGGTGCAGCCCAGTGCGGCCTGGAGCTGCCGCGCAGGAGGGGTGCGAGGGAGGCCGCCAGGGGTGTCCGGGGCGCAGGCCTCGGCACGGGCGGTTTTAGAAGGCTGAGGGGGGATGTGCTGATGGGGTCCGATCCTCCTCAGAGTTACTGGTAGGCGGCTGGAATATCGGTGTCAAGAACCCGCGCCCCGATATGCTGTGCTGCTTGCATGGTTTGGCTATACACCACCTGATTATGGAGTTTGAGGCCACCTGCCGCAAAGAATGTTGCAAAGCTTATACTCTGCTCCTGGTATTCGAAGATCTGAGTCAGTTGACAGGTCTGTGTATCGATAGGTGTGACAATAAACGTCGAACTCCCTGCTATTGGTGACCCTTCGAGGTAGCTGTATTTCAGGATGTAAGGTTGTCCCGTCGGAGGATGGAACTCGAACGTGTCGATAATCCCGTAATCGCTCGTGTGTTCATTCTCGATCTCGCAGAGCCACTGTTGCACGAACTTGTGCTGCACCAGCTCACCAAAAAGACGGTGCCACTTACCGGGTAATTGCTCTTTGATAGCATCTTGCAGGTCGTAGCGTCCCTGGAAACGCTCGCCTACCTGGAAGGGACGTCCGAGGTTTGTCTGCATACGCTCAACGCGAATCATCCCAAAACGTCGCTCCGGGTCGGTCATTACGTGATGGAAAGCCTGGGCAAAGGCACCAGCCTCAGCGGCAATCCGAAGCGTGTGCACGTCACGTTTGATACTAATGGAGGCCTGAGGCTCCAGAGGCACGAGCTGGCGTTGTGCCAACTGGTGTTCCCAGATACTGCGCTGCTGGTTCGTGACCTGCGGCTTAGGGCACCCACCACGGCAGCCGGGTGTGGTGCTGAGAACAATCGCCAGAGCAAAGACTCGCACAGCCTGATGTACATCAATGAGCGCTCTCCAGTACTGCCTGCCGAGAGAGAGTTTCATAGCCTCACCTCCCTATCCGATCATGGCGGTTCATTCGCGCCGTGCGTTTCCCTTGTGCTCCCATGCCGGACCACAGTTGCTATCGGTATGAAAAACTCCTGGAGAGGTTCTCCCTACGGGCACCTCCCGGCACAGAGGCAAAGCACAATTGCCGCATACGAATGGCACCAAACTGGCAGCAAAAGGTTTTATGCCGCAGTCTACTGCGTGTCAACACAGAAATCACCTGATAAACTTGCGCTCTTTACGGTTTCGCTTTACCTTCTTTGCAACCTTGCATTGGCTTGTCTGGCGTACTGCAATGACCACAACAGTACGGAGAAAGCATTATATCACTCCACTGCCAGGGGCAGCGACTCCAGCAGCACCTCTTGAGCAACATGTGTGGCACAACCTCTCTACGTCTGGAGGGAAGAAACATGGGACAGCGTCTAAACGATGATTTTCTACGATGTGTGCGGCTCACCCACCGCCGCCTGGCAGTCTTGTGTCTGAGCCTCCTGCTGGGGGTACAAACCGGCTGCTACCACTATCGTGTCTACGGTGAAGAGGTACCTGTGGGAAGTGAGGCAAAACGTGCCACCCTGTGGTCGTCTCTGTGGGGGACTCGCCAGCAAAATATCAATACGGACCAGACGTGTGTAAACAATCCGACTGCCGAAGTGACGATGTCGAGTAATTTCGGGTACGCCTTGCTGACGGTACTCAGTCTCGGCTTTGTATCGCCAATCGAGGTGGAGTGGAAATGCGCCAAAGATCGCCCTACCGGCGGCGGCAGTAGTTTTGGAGGCTAAGTGCGCGCACCGCATGCCGCCGCCGGGGGGGGCTCTACGGTATGTGCCTGGAGCAAACGCTGTGTTTGAAACCCTCGACGTATTTATGGCGCCTGTACGAAGCACACCGCCAGGAAGTGCCAGCGGACAGGTCATTTTGCAGGAGGTAGAGAGGCTATGGCAGAGCAACAACCGTTGATCCAATTCACCACCAATCAGGTATGGCAAAACAAACATCATGAATGTGTCGGCGACTGTCGAGCGGCTGTATGATGCCTGGAATCGCTGGAGCGATCGGAGCCAGCCGCAGCAGGATGTGTGGCAGCCTGGCCTCAGCGCCCTGCAGCATATCGTGCGCGATGCCGAAGCGAGCGGCAAACGTGTGCGAGGTTTAGGGGGTGGCTGGTCACTTTCCGAGGCAGCAGTGACGCCGGATTTTCTGGTGGATACGAAACAACTCAACAACCTGGTTATCGGCATGTCTCCAGCGTTTCTCGATGCCAGCTTCGCAGGGCGATCCCAGGCGCCTGGTGTTTGCGCAGTGCGGGGTAAGCGTCATGGAACTGAACATCGCCCTGGAGGCGCGTCATCTGTCGTTGCCCACCTCAGGCGCCAGTAATGGACAAACCATCTGCGGGGCCTTCTCCACCGGCACGCACGGCTCGGCGCATGCCTTCGGGGCCATGCAGGAGTTTGTGGTCGGCTTACACATCGTCGCCGAAGCCGGGAAGCATTACTGGATTGAACGTGCCTCACAACCGGTAGTTAGTCAAGCCTTCTGTGAGATTTTGGGAGCGGAACTGTTGCGTGATAACGATCTCTTCGAGGCGGCACTGGTCAGCTTTGGCAGCTTTGGACTCATCCATGCCGTCATGCTGGTTTGCGAACCGATTTACACGCTGGAACTGCACATCTGGCGCTACGATTATGACCAGGTCAAGCCCGTGTTGAGCACTCTGGATGTGAGCAGCTTGCAGTTACCCGATGGCCCCACCTTGCCGTTTCACTTTGAGGTGGTGCTGAATCCGTATAGAACCCAACCCGGTGAAAAGGGTGCCTTTGTGCGCTTTATGTATAAGCGCCCGTTCACACCTGTGCCGCATGTCCCTGGGGACACTGTAGTGACCAGCCCTGGCGATGATGTGATGGGCCTGATAGGTACCTTGAGTGATGCGGTGCCACCCTTGATCCCCGCCGCCTTAGACACATTTCTCCCACAACAGCTCCCACCCACGACAGCTCCTATCCTGGGCAGCCACGGGCAAATTTTTGGCGCTACTGAGGTGCGTGGCCATGCTATGAGTACGGAAATCGGCGTGGCCTTACAGGATGCCGGGGCCGCCACCGAGGCTATTGTGGCAGTAGCGCACGACCATGCCTTCGCCAGCCCGGTGGCATTGCGGTACGTCAAAGCCTCGTCGGCGACGCTGGCGTTTACGTATTTTGCCCCGATCACCTGCACCATTGAACTGCCGGCGGTTGAGTCACAGCGTACCGCAGAAGCATACAGACGGATCTGGGCAGAACTCGACCGGCGTGGCATCCCCTATACGTTGCACTGGGGGCAATGCCTGCGTGCCGAGGCGGCCTTTATTCGACAGTCCTTCGGGGAGCGTGTGGACGCCTGGCTGGCGGCCCGACGACAGTTTTTGAGTCCGGCAGCGCGACGCACCTTTGCCAATGATCTGCTGGTGGCTTGTGGCCTGGCGGAATAACTACAGATTCCGTTGGGAAATGGTCTGCTGGACCGTAGCTTCCTCATGACATCTGCTCACCGACAGTTTGGCGCACTGGACAGGGCGGTCAGGAGTGTGCGCACTGCCTCACTGATCCACTCGCGTGCACCAAGCGCCTGTCTCACCACGTTGCCGGTACAATCAATGCGGTATGTCGCGAGTAAACCTCGGACCCCATAGCGTGTACTGACCGTGCCATCAGTGTCCAGCAGAGCGGGGAAATGTAGACGGTGCTGTTCTATGAAAGGCGCAACGTTGTCGCGGTGTTCTTTTACCGCGTCAATGACTGGGAAAGGCAGACCGGCAACCGTCACAATCATGGTCAACGTATCAATGTCTGCTACACTCTTCATGATTGCTTCTGTGGGTACGATCCGGTGCGGTGTAGTGCCTCAGCATCCCTACTTTATGCCGGCGCTTGTTGCTGTTGCTGCGCTAACACACGGCTCCGTAACGGCTCCTCGTGTAAGGCTGACAGCGGTTTGACCAGATGGAACACCTCGATCACCAGCCGGTGGACTGCTATATCTTCGACGGTGAGAGCATCTAACGCCGCGAAGTACTGCGCGCTGTCTGCGCGGTCGGCCGGACGTTCGCCTTGCGTCTGCGGATAGGCCAGATCCTGGTTGGCAGCCAGCGTCCATGGGGTGACAATAACCTCTGCGGCTGGCGGGAAAAAAGACTGTGCCAGGCCATCAAGCCCGCGTCTATGCACGGCGCGTTCTGCCAACAACAGTTGCAGCGCCTTGACCTGCAGCGCCGCTGAACTCATCCCCTGCCCATAGAACGGATTGAAGCTGCTGATGGCATCGCCCAGGACGAGAAACCCTGCAGGAAAGGCCGCCAGCCGTTCGTAGTGGCGTTGTATGCTGGTCGGAAACCGGTAGGACGTAATCTCGGCCACCCGCTCGGCATCTTTAATGAGGTCGTGCAATTTGGGAGTATGCAAGGCATTGGCAAACGCCAAAAAGCCCGCTTCATCGTGTGGGGGGTAAGCCCCAAAACGTCCCATCAGTGTCAGGTGCCACGTATTCTCCTCAATAATCTCCATAATGGCCCCGTTGGGGAAATCCGGTGGCGGCCCCACAAACACCAGCACCCGCTCTGGCTCGTCGTAGTCCGCTGGCACGCGGAACTTTGTACTGGCATACGCAATATCGACCCCGAGAGTTGTTTCCTCAGGCGCTTGCAAGCCAAGTGCCCTCAGCCAGCGTGGCGCATGCGACCCCCGTCCACCCGCGTCTACCACGAAGTCGGCGGCCATGGACTGTGTCTTTCCCGACTGGGAATAGCGCACTCCACGGACGCGCCCGTCCTCGTATACCAGCTTCTGTACGATACTCTCGCTTTGCAACGTCACATTGGTATGCTCCAACGTGCATTGCCGCACACAGTATTCGAGAAGGCCACGGCTCTGGCAGTAGAAATCGACCCCGAGGTCGCGCCGCTCTCGTACCCTGCCCGTAAACGAGAAGGCCTTGCCAGTGGGGAGATAGAACCCGAGGTCTCTGCCCATGCGGCACCGTACCGCCCCGAGTTTTTCCAGTGTATCGATGAAACCAGAATACAGCGACGCCATCACCTGCAGTCCCCCCAGTAGGAGGCCGTGGAGATGGTTCCCCTGCGGAATCGATTTATGCAGTGTAGGGTGGCGAGCGTCAACGTAATCACGCTCAAGCACGGTGACCGCATCAAAGTGATCGGCGAGCACCCGTGCGGTCATCAGTCCTGTCAGGCTCCCGCCGATGACCACCGCGTGTCGGAGTATAGGAAATTCAAACGGCCTTTTCCACTGCCCCTCCCGCGACGCTCGCCACCGTGCGGCCGAGGCTCCCCGCGCCCTCGGGAGCGGCCCCCTAGGCGTGCGCGTGCCAGCGAGGCAGCCCGG
>CAVZBC010000076.1:0-55256 GCA_963773125.1 uncultured Gammaproteobacteria bacterium
CGTGCATGGCGACTTTGTCCCGTTTTAGGGGGGCAGGAATCGCAGGACACTGCCATGGTTTAAGTGTTGTGTTTGGGCCAGTTACGGGTTAATGGTCCCCCTCGTCGCCGACGCTTTGCAGTTATTGTCTCCCGTTGTCTCTGTCACCACGTTCGTATTATCGGCACAGGCCAGGAGATAGTAGGCCCCCAGGGCGGTCGTCGTCGGGACAGCTACGGTCACCGTCCCCCTGGACTGGGCCGCCGGGGCCAGGCTGGGAACCGCCCGGCGGCCCGTCAGCAGCGATATCCCCACTGCTCCCGAGTGTATCCAGCGAGAGGTAGTAGCGCGTGGTGGAGGCCCCCGCCGTGGCGGTGCCGGTATCTTCGCGGTGCTCGGTCACCGCAAACCGGCCATTCAGCAGGGCAGTCCCTGGCGGGTTCGTCACCGCAATCTCCACCAAATCGGGTAAAGGGGTCATATCACGTGATGGGAATTCAATCGCCCCGATGTCGCATTGCTCCACGCGCGGGTGTCCCGAACTGATCGGTGTCCGGACAGATATCGTCGTCGCCCGCGTCAATCGCCTGGCTGGTCTCCAGCAGCGGGAAATGTCCGTGGCCCGGCGCTGGGGGAACGGCCGCGCCCTGGGAAACAGCCCACACTGGATGCAAAGGCGGCCGCCCACCTGATCGCTGTAGCCTGTAGTGCCGCGCCGGAGGGCCGCCAGCGCTGGACCTTGCACCTGCTGGCCGATCGTGTCGTGGCCCTGGGACTCGCCGAGTCGTATGCATACGAGAGTGTCCGCCGGGTGGTTAAAAAAAGCGCCCTCAAGCCGTGGCTGAAGAAGCAATGGTGTATACCGGAGGTGAGTCCCGAGTTTGTCGCGGCCATGGAAGACGTGCTGGAGGTCTATGCGGAGCCGTATGATCCGCGACGGCCCAAGGTCAACTTTGATGAAACGAGCAAGCAATTGATCAAAGAGACCCGGCGCCCGCTGCCCGCCCAGCCGGGTCAGCCACTGCGCTATGATGTATGAATACGAGCGCAATGGCACGCGCAATCTCTTTCTCTTTGTCGAACCGCAGGCGGGCTGGCGGCACGTGCAGGTGACCGAGCACCGCACCGCGCGGGACTTTGCGTATGAAATGCAATGGCTGGTAGACCAAGCGTACCCCGACAGCGGACGTGATTCGGGTCATCTTGGACAATCTCAATACGCATAAGATCGCCTCGCTCTACGAAGCAGTTCGCGCCTGCTGAGGCACGGCGCCTCGCCAGGAAGCTGGAGTTGCATTACACGCCCAAGCATGGCAGTTGGTTGAACATGGCCGAGATCGCATTGCAGTGTCCTGCAGCAACAATGCCTCGATCGCCGCATGCCCGACGACGACACCCTCAAGCGCGCAATCGCAGCCTGGGAACACCAGCGCAACGTGGAGCAGGCCACCATCGATTGGCGGTTTTCTGTCACTGATGCCCGCCAGAAACTTGAACGACTCTATCCCGTCACTTCCAGCGTGATGGAGTACTAGTACAGGTATTGGCTCATTCTGTATAGCATGGTATTGGCAGAATCCAGATATTCCATGTTCGGCTGCTGACAGGACATCCGTAAAAAACGTTCCAAGCGGGTGCTCGACAGATAGCGTCCGTCTTTGCCCGGTTATGGGCGTGCCCGACGGACCAGAGCGGTCGAGCACGCTTGGGAGCCCCAAAGACAGACGAGCGCAGTCAGGCACCGTAAAAAAGCGGTGCTTGACCGTCGTCCGCCGTCGAGTACGCCCCAGACAGTGCTATATGGACACACGCAGTCTTTGCATGGTATTTTGCCGTGCTCGACGGCTCTCATCCGTCGAATACAAAGTTCGGCGGTAGGGGGCCGTCACACCAAGGAGGTCCTTTCGATGATGGGTACGTTTACTCCGTCCGATTCTGCTCTCCTGCTGATCGACCATCAGGTCGGCACGATGAAGCTCATCAAGAACATCCCGCTTGAGGTCGTCAAGCGCAACACGCTGGCGCTCGCCAAGACCGCCAAGATTCTTGGCATGCCCGTGGTGTTGACCAGCTCGCAGGAGCAAAACGTCCAAGGTCCACTGCTGCCTGAACTCGAAGGAATCCTGCCAGAAGCGTTCGCGGCCCGGGTCAAGCGGGCCGGGATCGTCAACGCCTGGAACGACGCGAACTTCAAGGCGGCGGTCGAGAAGACGCAACGGCGCAACCTGATCATGGCGGGCGTCACCACGGATGTTTGTCTGGTCTTCCCGTCCATCAGCGCTTGCCGGGAAGGGTATCAAGTCCAGGCCGTCCTGGATGCGTCCGGATCGCCGTACGACATTTCCGAAGAGATGTCCCGGCGGCGGATGGAACGCGAAGGCGTGGTCCTGACGGCCACCAACACGCTCATGGCCGAACTGGCGCAGGACTGGAGCCGCCCCGAAGGCGGGCAACTGCTTGGCATCCTTTTCCAGGAAGTCTTGCCGAGAATCGCTTGATGCGTCAGCCGCCGAACCAGACGCTGCACCTGACCGGGCCGCCATCCTGGTTTTGCGCGGCATCACGCCATTGCAGGCGGCCCGGCAGGTGAGCTGGGTCGTTCGGCGGCATAGAATCAAGGGCCGCGTGAGCCAACGCAGCGACCCGGCAGGCGTGGCTACGGCTTGCCCCCATCGAGAGAACGATGTTTAGACGTCCTCACACACGATTAGCCCCAGTGTCGGTCTTCCTGCGCCGGCTCGCCCTCTCGCTTGGCGTCGCGGCCCTCCTGGTCCTCACCACGCTGGCACTCGGGATTGCGGGCTACCATTGGATCGCCGGCCTGGCGTGGATCGACGCGCTGTTGAATGCGTCGATGATCTTAAGCGGGATGGGTCCGGTCGACGAGTTGAAGACCGCTGCCAGCAAGCTCTTCGCGTCCGTCTACGCGCTCTTCGGCGGGTTGGTCTTGGTCGGGGTGATGGGGCTGGTGTTGGCGCCGATCCTGCACCGGATGCTGCACAAGTTCCATCTTGACGAGCAGGACTTGGATGGGCCGGACGGGGCATGAGGGATAGGCGTGCGGACCGGGCGAGTCGGATGGGTTTGGGCCGAGCCGGGGTGCCTGGAGCTTGGGCCTGCGTTGATGCTGCCGAACTAGCGCATGCACCGGAGCCGGCGCGCGGCAGTTTGCTCGTATTGAAAGTTGGTTGGCGCGCCGGCCCGGTGATGCTGGTCGTTGGGCATCGCGATATGCCATTAAGGATCCGGCATGACATTAAATATCTTTGAGGGAGCGAGGCGTATCGCTCTACTGATTGCGGGCATAGCTGTTGCAGGAACCTTGATCGCATTGGCCACATACGACCCGTATGTCTCCGTTCAATACTCGATTGCCCATCCAAACGGTGCATTTGTGCGAATGGAGGAGTCCTGTCCTTCGGATGCGGGGCGATATTACTTCTCCTCCAGAACCAGCATGGGAGAGAGCGTATCGGTCAACTTGTGTTTGCTGGCAATGCCTTTTGGTAAGGACAACACTCGTCTGATCCCTTACAAAATTGACGAGCAAGGCTGATTTGGGGAGCAGCCAGTTATAGCAGCGAGGTCTCGGACTATGAGCGAAAGCTTGAGGGCCGATTCAAGTTGGCAGCCAGCGACGAAGAAACGCTGAAGAAGGAAATTTCGCAGCGCTATCGCGAGAACTGGATGTCAGGTCTCGGCTATTTGGTCGCCGGACTGGCTATTTTTACTGGTGTCGTGTGGGCAATCGGCTGGATAGTAAGAGGCTTTCTCGGCATCCCACGTGGGATGGACAGGCGGCCAGAGTGAAGTCAATTTACCTGCCCAACCAGTCATTCCAGCGGACCGTCAAAAAGCTGCACATTTTGCCGTCCGCTGAATTCGCACGTTGGGCAGACAGCAGAATCCGGAGGGAATATGGATGAAGCTGAAGTTGTCCCGACACAGAGGCCGGGGTGGGTATGGGTAATTTCCATCTTCTTCTTTCTCTCGGCTGGTTGGACGTTATTGTCTTTCTACCTAATGCACTCTGGCGCTATACCACTGAATGCTGCACAAGTCGCGTACTTTGATCGTCTGACTGCCCTAGACTACATAAGTAGCGTGGGGATAGGCTTGGTTCACATGTCTGCGGCCATAACGCTTTTCTTCCTTTGGAAAGTGCCGTTCTATCTCTTTGCAACCGCGCTAACAGTCAATCTCTTACTCGCTATGTGGCATGTGGCAACTAAAGGATGGGTTGCGGCACTCAGTGGTTCGGGAAAGGCAAAACAGACAGGGCGCATGACCCACGCCGGCAAGCAATGCGTCATACGCCCAGATAGCAACCCCTCGAAACGAGAGGAGCTTTTATCATGGTAGCAGTAGCATCCCTCGAATGGCAAGACGTGATTGACGGAAATTTCCCCGAAAATCCTGCCCGCACCGCCTGGCGCGAAGCAGTGGCCACCGTGGCTGATAGAGCCAAGGCCGCGTTACCCGAATGTAATGGCCGTGTGGAGAAAGCGGTCGCGATTGTGCTCGCTGGCGATGTCGAGTTGTTGCCTGAAGGCAAGGCCAAAGTCGCCAGCCAGAGCAACGGCACCACGAAATACTTTGTGGTGAACGGGGCCTGCGAATGTCCTGACTTCCCGAAAGCCCCCCAAAATTTTTGCAAGCACAGACTGGCCTACGGCATCTACAAGCGCGCCAAGACACTGGCCAGCGAGCAGATGGCGGCCCTGGATGCTCCCAAGGCCGTAGCGCTTGAGCCCCACCCCCCAGCGTTACCCGAAGCGCCAGCGAGTTGCAACGTGTATGTCGAAGTCGCTGGCCGCAAGGTGCAAATGACATTGCGGGATAGTGACGAACAGCGCTTGCTGGCACGGCTGGAAGCCCTCTTGCAGCGCTTCCCCAGTGCGGCGGAGACAGCGCCAGAGCCACCAGAAGGCTGGTGCAGCAAACATGGCGTGCAGATGACCCGGCACAGCAATGCCAAGGGCGCATGGTGGTCCCATAAAACGACTGACGGTTGGTGTCACGGCAAGTAGCGCACCCTGGGGCAGAGTACTCCTCTGCCCCTTTGCTTTGAGGAGCGTCAGCCATGACGATTGAAAGGCATGGGCGCTACTGGAAGGTCATCGACGCGGAGGGCGCCTTAATCTGCATGACAGTATATAAACGCGGTGCGTTGGAAGTCGTCAGGCGGCTTCAGCAGGCCCTCGATGATGCACAGCAGTGGCAAGACAGGAACGGTCCTACTGAGGATATGAAGTGTGTCACAGCGGCTGAGTGCTCGCTGTGGTAGTGGCAGCCGTGGGCAGCGTCACAAACGCGCCGCTGAGGAGGTGAAACGCAAACTGGAAGCCAAGTTGACACTGGGGGAGTTCACCATCCAGGAGGCGCCCCAAAAAGCCCCCACGTTGGGGGAGTATGCCGAGGAGTGGCTGGACAGCTATGCCCGGCATAACTGTAAGGAGTCAACCTATACCCGCTACACTGGCGTGGTGCGGAACTACTTATTGTCGGCATTCGGGACTCGGTCCCTTACGGAAATTACCCGCGATGACATCAAACGGTATCTGTCTCATCTGCGGGCCACAACCCAGCTCACCCCATCGAGCCTGCGAAACATCCTTGTCCCCTTGCGGGCAATGCTGAATCATGCCGTGGATGATGGCGTTCTGTCGAGTAACCCTGCCGTAAGAATGGGCCGTATGGTTCCTCAACGTCAACACACCGGGCAGGAGATTATCCCGCTGACGCGTGACGAACTGACCCTGCTTCTCAGTACTATACAGGAGGCAGCTCCTACCTATTATCCCCTGTTCCTATGCCTAGCCCGCACGGGTATGCGGCTGGGGGAAGTATTAGCGTTACAGTGGGGAGATGTCGACTTTCGTGGGCGTTTTATCGAGATACGGCAGAACTACGTCCGGGGACGTATTACCCGGCCGAAAAACGGGAAGACACGGCGTGTCGATATGTCGCAGCAATTGACCGAGACATTACGTCACCTCTTCACAAAGCGCAAAGCAGAGACACTTCAGCGCGGGTGGAGAGACATGCCAGAATGGGTGTTTTGTTCAGAAGTGGGAAGCCTGCTAGATAAGGAGAACCTGCGAAAGCGCGTATTCTACCGTTGTCTAGCGAAGGCAGGGCTCCGTCAAGTCCGTATTCACGACTTGCGGCACACCTACGCCTCTCTCCTCATCCAACAAGGCGAATCACTCGCCTACATCAAGACCAGCTTGGACACCACTCGATTCAAGTCACAGTAGACATCTACGGGCATCTGGTACCTGGTGGGAATACGGCAGCGGTAGATCGGCTTGATGATGCATCAATCCGCAACCTATCCACAACTATGACAACGCATGGAGGATGAGCATGTCTCGAAAGTCATTGATTTTTCGAATCGGGGCGCCCGGATTTGAACCGGGGACCTTCGGCTCCCAAAACCGACGCGCTAGCCAGCCTGCGCTACGCCCCGCTGCTTCGCACTACCTCTCGATCACACTGCGTAAGAATGCGAGAACACTACCATAGGGGCTCGAAACCCGCAATGGTTTTTTCCGCGCTCCTCTGGCGTCTGGAACGGTCATGACTCTGTCTATGCTGACAGCCCTAAAATGTCACGCTGGGCAGCGATGAGCTGTGCAATGCCCTGCCGTGCCAGGGCGAGCATCTGGAGTAACCGTTCCTCAGTAAAGGGCTGCCGTTCGGCGGTACCTTGGATTTCCACCAGGGCCCCACTGCCGGTCATGACCACGTTCATGTCGACTTCAGAGGTAGAATCCTCCTGATAATTCAAGTCAAGATGGGGAACACCGCCAAGCATCCCCACGCTTACCGCCGCTACGCAATCTCTCAGCGGCACTGCCGGTAACACCTGCTGGGCGACCAGGTGCTGGAGGGCCAGGTGTAGCGCCACATAGGCGCCAGTGATGGCGGCCGTGCGCGTGCCACCGTCGGCTTGCAAAACGTCGCAGTCTAACCACACGGTGCGCTCGCCAAGTTTGACAAAGTCGACTACAGCACGCTGCGCACGCCCGATGAGGCGCTGGATCTCCTGGGTCCGCCCGCCCAGCCGTCCGCGCGCAGCCTCGCGCGTGCTGCGCGTTCCCGTGGCACGTGGCAGCATGGCATACTCAGCCGTGACCCACCCTTCCCCCTTATCCCGCAGAAACGGTGGCACCGCGTCCTCGACGGAGGCAGTGCACAACACCTGGGTATCGCCCATAGCAATAAGGGCCGAGCCTTCGGCGTACTTATTGACATGCGGGGTAATCGTTACTGGCCGTAGCTCATCGTGTTGACGACCATCTCCGCGCATAGATTTCTTCCTCATGGAATTTTCTCGCCCACTGCCGTGCCTCATGACACACGCGGCAGTATCCTGGCAGCCTGAAAGGGTGCCTCACAGTTGACGCCATTCCAGGTTCGGTGTAGACTCGCCCGACCCTAATAGCGCCTGACCACGCATAACATCCAGTGGGGAGGGAAACCTAACCGTGGCGAGTCATGAGATTGTTGAACGTGCCCTGCAGCAGGGGCGGACGCTCCTCACTGAAACGGAATCTAAACAGATTTTACAGGACTTAGGCATTGCCACAACCCTCGGACATCTTGTCACGTCCGAAGCAGAGGCCGTACGGGCAGCAACCACCATCGGCTTTCCTGTCGTCCTGAAAATCTCTTCGCCCGACATCGTGCATAAATCCGACATCGGCGGCGTGCAGCTACACCTCCAACATGCTGACGCCGTGCGGGAAGCCTACGGGGCCATCATGCAGCGCGTCGCCGTACAGGCGCCGCAGGCCCGTGTGGAAGGCATCACCGTGCAGCCCATGGCCACACCCGGGGTGGAAGTCATTATCGGCATGGCAAAAGACGCTACCTTCGGGCCAGTGCTGATGTTTGGCCTGGGAGGTATCCTGGTCGAGATTCTCAAAGACGTTGCCTTCCGCATCGTGCCCTTGCAGCAACAGGATGCCGCAGAGATGATCCGTGACATCAAGGGGCTCGCACTCCTGCAAGGGTATCGTGGCACGCCCGCGGCTGACCTCGCAGCGCTCGAACGTATACTGCTGACGCTGTCCGATTTTGTTGCTGGCACACCGCAGATCAAGGAAATCGACCTTAACCCGGTCTATGCCTACGATCACGGCGCCCTGGCAGTAGACGCCCGCATGATTCTCGAAGCGCCGACGACATCAGCGTAAACTACGCCACGCGCCTTCTACAGCCTGCCGCAGCTCGGCAAGCCCGTGGTCATTCCAGATGACTTTGTCCGCCTGGGCGATGCGCTCCTCGTTCGAGAGCTGCGCAGCAATGCGGGCCCGGGCCTGGTCTTCCGAGATGTTCTTGTATGCCTTGAGGCGGGTAATCACCACATCGACAGAGGCGGCTACCACCCACAGCTGCTCGACCAGGGAGCGCCAGCCAGCCTCCAAGAGGATAGCAGCCTCTACCACGACCACGCGGGCCGTCTGTTGTTGACGCATATAGTCAATCTGCCCCTGGATAAAGGCATAGATCTTGCCGTGTGTGATGCGGTTCAAGGTCTGGAGCGCCTGAGGATCCGCAAAAACGATCGGCCCGAGCCTGGTGCGGTCAATCGAGCGGTCCGCGGCCAGGACACCGTCGCCAAATGCTTCGACAATCTCACGCCAGGCGGGGGTGTCTGGCAGATAGATCTTGTGGCCAACTTTATCCGCATCGATCACCTCTGCACCGAGTTCGCCGAGCATCTGCGCCGCGGTGCTTTTCCCAGACCCGATGCCACCCGTAAGGCCAATAACCGTCACCACTGCACATCCTCCATCGCTTCAGGTTGTCAAACCGCGGTAAATCTTTGGCAACTCCTTGGGCAACGCGGCAATATCCTCAATAACCAGATACTTGTGATCGGGACACATGGCTCGCAGATAGTCGTGTCCGGCCGGGTCCACCGTAATACAAAAGGTCTGGATGCCCTTGAGGCGCGCTTCGTGCAGCGCCATCATGGTGTCCTGAATGCCATACTCTTTGCTCTGGCGATCTTTGCCATAATCGTAGTCTTGTGGATAGCCATCGCTCAGTAACAGGAGCGTTTTCATGCGTGCCTCTTGCCGTTCCAGCTTGCGGATGGCGTGGCGAATGGCCGGTCCCATGCGGGTGCTGCGGTGCGGCTTGATGGCGGCAATGCGCCCCTGCACGCGTTCGTCATAGCGCTCGGTAAATTCTTTGGCCACAAAGAAGTCCACCTGATCCCGCCCGTAGCCGGAGAAGCCGTAGACCGCGTAATCGTCCCCCAGGGCGTCAAGCGCTTCGGCCATGAGGATAAGCGCTTCTTTCTCGACATCAATGATACGCCGTCGTGGCTTCTCTGCGGGGAGGGGCGGAGGCGGCGCATAGTAATCGTCACGAATGAATCCGGAGAAATCGTACAGACGTGGTGGCGGCCGGGCCGGGGTGTCAGGCACACCAGTATCGTCCGCAGCTTTGACCTCGTCATCGGTCGAGGCGCTCATATCCAGGAGAAACAGCGCCGCCACACTCCGGTCACGCTTATTCCGTCGCATGTACACTTTGTCGGACAGGATGTTGCCGGCGCGACGGTCAACAATCGCTTCGATAGCACTGTCCAGATCAATGTCCTCACCATCGACCAGTCGTTTGATTTTCTTGAACATGTCCGGTTTGAGCAGCTGAAACTGCCGCAACACGAGCGTCAACAGCTCGGCGTATTTCTGTCGGGTCTCGACGACGAACGTCGTGTCCTCGGCGGGCAGAATGGTTTCGGTGAGACGACACCAGCGCTTGCGGTAATCGCCGATGAGATAGTCCCACTCGTCGTATAGCGTTGCCTGCTCCTGGGCCGCAAGCTCGCCGTATGCCTCGTGCAGCTCGGCACGCAGGGCCTCGAGCTCGCGCTGGAGCTCGGCATGACGCGCGGCCCCATCGGACTCTGGAGGCTTACGCCCTTCGAGATCATTGACAAACAGCCCAGAGGTGGCCGACACATCGCCTTCTTGCACACTGGTAATCTCAAGAGATCCCTGCTCAAGCAGCTCCTTGAGGACTTCAGGAGGAATGGGGCTGACGGCGTCCTGCATCTGTTGCAGTGTGTCGGTCAACTCCTGGAGACGAAACTGCTTCTGAATGAGTTCAGGTTTCATCTCACCGCGGTAGGGCACCGGCTCTATACCCTGGGCGGGTTCTGTGCTCTCCGGCAAGGCTGGCATGGTATCTGCCCCTTCTCCAGCCTGCCGAAACATATCCGCCAGGAGCATGGTATCAGCATCATCTGGTACGTCTGCGGCGAACGCTTCGACCTCTGCAACCAGGCTCTCCGGAAAGGTAGGCGCCGCTCGTAACGGCACCGCCACGATGCAACAATAGCACTCCACTACCGCCAGGGCGGTATCATACACTGTGGCCCCAGCGTCCAGCAGGGGCTGCACACGCCGGGCGAGTCGCTCGAGCAACAGGCGCAGCACCGGAGACAGCCCACTGGGCACTTCCCCTCCCAGGGTCACCTGTAAGAGACCTTCAAGCAGCACCTGTCGTAGCGTCAGCCCCTGTAACGCCGGGCGGTGGTGCAAACTGTGTTGCATAATCCTGTGCAGATCGTCTCTGATGCCTTTGTAACGTCGCGCCAGGTAGGCATCGACACGGGCATCTTCGAGGATGGCGAAGAGCCCCTGAGCCAGCTCAGGGTGCGCAAAAGCCGCGAAAAAGTCCTCGAAGCCTGTCACCGAGGCGGCGCGCCGCGTCCCACCCAGGGTGGCGAGGCGGGGCATGATGTCCGGCACCCGACGCTGTAACTCCTCCAGCATAAAGGTAAATGTGCCACATTCGTAAAACCCTGCCTGATGCAGAATGGCCACCTTATAGACGGCAAAATTTTCCTGCGCCGTGGCAAAATCATCCACCTGCTCGGGGACAAAAATAGCCGTGCCGTCAGTCGTCGGCAGCGCACGTCTGGCAGCGTGCTTCTGGGCAGGTAAAACCGTCGTTGTGCGCAGCTCAAGACGTCGCCCGAGTAGCCCTTCTGTATAGAGTTGCAACACGCGTACGACATCGGCGCACGTCACCAGCTTCTGCAAGGTGCGCAAACGATCCTGGGCCGCGGCCGATTCAAGCGCAAAATAGGCCTGTCCAGCCTCCGCCTGACGCTGGGCCACCTCAATACCAGCAGCCACCCAGGATTGCAGGCGTTTTCCGGGCAAGCGGCGGGAGAGCTCAGCGAAGTGCTGTAAGAATTCCAGCATACCAGCGGGACTACTCGCGGCAATGTGCTGGCACCATTCCAGTGCCTGGGCGCGCTCAGTGGCGGGAAGAAAGCTCAGGGTACCACCCACCAGACGGAGGAAGGCCCGCGCTGGTGCAGCTCCGGCACTAAGGATCTCCAGGAGAATGGCCTGGACGCGCTCTATACTCTGTGGCCCGAGACGATGGACGAAATCGGCGTAGCGCTCGAGGTAATGGAGGGCCACTTCAGGAGCGCGCGGGACAATATGCTGCGCCACTTCCCAGGCAGGCCCCAGATCAATGTCGTCGGCCTCGAGCGCGACACGACTGTGGTGAAAAAAAGCCTGACCATGCTTGACATCGCGCTGTGTGACTGCCTGTCCCAGGTCTCTCCAGCGAGTGCTCACAGGCAGCGGATAGCGGCCATAGACGAGCGCACTGACGCGAAAATACTCGCTCGCCAGCGCCGGACGCGTCGGATACTGCTGCAGAAACCACGCCCCACCCGCCATCCATGAGGCAAATACCGCCTGAGAGGTCTGCCGCAAGAGTGGTTTTGCCGCCTGGAAAAACGCCGTGGCCACGTCGACCGAACGCCGTGCCAGCCCCACACCTGCCTCAGCCCACTCCCATAAGGCTGTCGTCGAGGGCTGCTGTGCCAGGAAGGGACTGAGCGTGAGGAACACCTCGGCACTCTCCCACGTGCGCCAGCCACATTGGGCGAGGTGCAGACAGTACTGGCTCCAGCGCGCCATCTCAGTAGCGCTGAGGGTGTGCCGCATCACGCCAGCCATCTCTCTGTACTGCTGGGCTAATGGAGAAGCAATAGGCACAAGGCGTTCATAGACGGCCTGGCAGGAGTCAGAAAGGACTTCGCACATGCGCACTCACATCTGCTATAGGGGTCACACGGTGCGGGAAAAACCTCACGGCTTGCTACCCACCGACCCTCAGGGGAAGATGGTCGAGACCAGTTCCGCCACAGCCCGTTGGACGTCGGCATCGTCTGTAATGGCACGACAAATAGCTACATCGCAGGCACGCCGCACACTCACACCGCGAGCAATCAGCTGTCCAGCATAGACCAGCAAGCGCGTACTCACGCCCTCTTCAAAACCCTGATGGCGCAGATGCCGCACTTTTGTCCCGAGTGCTGCCAGATCAGCGGCGACATCCGGCGTTACCCCACTTTCATGCGCGATAATCTGCGCCTCGTGCTCTGGAGCAGGATAATCAAACTCAAGTGAGACGAAGCGTTGACGGGTGCTCGGCTTGAGATCCTTGAGTACGCTTTGATAGCCAGGATTATAGGAGATCACCAGCTGGAAATAGCGGTGTGCTTCGAGAATCACGCCGCGTTTTTCGAGCGGCAAAATACGCCGGTAATCCGTGAGGGAATGGATGAGCACGGTGGTATCTTTGCGCGCTTCGACGATCTCATCCAGGTAACAGATGGCGCCGGTTTGCACCGCCCGGGTCAAAGGTCCGTCCAGCCACACCGTTTCCTCACCCACTAACAAATAGCGACCGACGAGATCACTGGCGCTGAGGTCTTCATGACATGCCACCGTGAGCAACGGATTCGCCACTGCCAGGCGGTCTTCTGGTGCATGTGGAGTACGGCGGTAGAGGAGATACGCCATGTATTCCACGAAGCGCGTTTTCCCGCAGCCAGTGGGTCCCTTCAACAACACCGGTAGACGCGCTTCGTAGGCGGCGAGAAAGACGTCGACTTCGTCGGCAATGGGCAGGTAATACGGCTCGTGTTGCAAGCTGTATTCTTCAACAGCAGGCGTCTCGTGTCGCGGCAGGCTGCGGACGTCAAGCGGACTCATGCGTGGAGCCCCCGAGTATCGCGTTGGAATTTTGCCACGCGATCGCTGGGCTCGTATCTCCACGTCGTGTCGTGTTTTTGCAGCACAACAGCACGGCAGCGCCCCTGCTTGAGGGCAGCGATCACATCCGCTTCCGTGCGGATAGGATCGTCAAACTGGGTAGCATAGCAGCCAATACCGAGGTCAGAATGAGCATCACTACCCCCCGTGGGTGCCAACCGCAGCGCCGCACAGGCGTCTATGGCAAAGCGATTTTCGCGATCCGCGCTGGCCCCGTTACAGACTTCCACACCATCGATCAAAGCAAACACCGGCCGCTTGATGGCTGCCTCCAGAGTCAACGGTGTCGGCTTCTCCCCGGTCTGAAAGTCGGCAGTAAAGGCCCGCCGGAACGGATGCGCCACGACCATGGCCCCCCCGGCATCGTTCACCACCCGTCTGAGCTTCTCGGCCTGCCGAATGCCAGAGACATACTCCTCGAGTCCGTAGACGAGGATGTGTCCGAGATCGGTGCTCACCTCCATGCCGCGCAGGAACAGAAAATTGTGCTCGGCGGCCAGATCGCGTATCTGGAAACGATCCCAACACTTATCGTGCTCAGTGACCACGACCCCATCCAAACCGAGTCGTTTGGCTTCTCGAATGAGTTCAACAGGATGCAAGTTGCTATCGGCAGAATTCCAACTCGTATGGATATGCAGATCGAATATCACTGCAGAGTTCCTCTCACACAGGCGTAAAGCATCGTCGCCAGACGGGTCAAGCAAGATGCTGAGTGCTGCGCACGGCTCATGGATGTCCGTTTTACTGTCCTGGTGCTCTGGTATGACGCTGGGCAGTATGGACACGTGATGCTGTGGAGCTTGAGGTATAGCATTTGCAGGCAGTCGTGTCAAACACAAATCTACCAAACGTTAGTTCTTCATGCGCTGTCGACGCCGCTGGCCATACCATCGTTGCAGGGTGCTCGGCGATACGCCACACCAATAAAAGGCCATCAGCACATTGTTACGCACCGTCGTATACATGACGCCATCGCGTAGCCAGCGCCGTCCAGAGGTCTGCACGGTCTGCGGCACCAGGATGAGGACACCGCGTTTCCGTAACGCCTGCACGAGTTTGACGTCCTCGAGAAATGGCACATCGGCATAGCCTCCGAGTGCCTCAAAATGCGTCCGACGTACGAAAAGCGCCTGGTCGCCATAGGGCAGCTTGCCAAATCGCGTGCGCATATTGGCTCCCCAGGCAATAACGCGCAAGGCCGGCGTTGCTGGCACAAAGGCCAGACGAAACGAGCCGCCAACGATGTGCGGCAAGCGCATGGCGACACGTATAGCCTCTAGTCCGCCTGCGGGTAACAAGGTATCGGCATGCAAAAACACGAAGATATCTCCGCCCGCGTGCGCCGCCCCACGATTCATTTGCCGGGCCCGACCAGCGGGCGCAGTCAGCACACACGGGGTAAACTGCTGCGCCACCGCCACCGTGTTATCAGTACTGCCGCCATCTACCACAATGAGTTCATCGCCAGGAGCGAGCAGAACGCGGCTGAGTGTGGCGTGTAGCTGCTCTTGTTCATTGAGCGTGGGCACAATGATCGAGAGGCGCAGAGACGACATGCACGACGTGACCTCAGGAAAGCACCGCCCGCGCAGGCTCCGGCGCAAAGAACGCGTCAGGGTTGATAGCGCCCAGGAACCGTGCGAATGTCTGGGCCAGTGGTGCCATCGCCCGCACCTTGTGACGGATGATATAAAAGCTGCGGCGAAAAGCGACCCCCTCGACCGTGACGGCACACAGTGTCCGGGCACGCAGTTCATCAGCCAGCGCCAGGCGCGAAATAATGGAAATCCCCACGCCAGCTTTGATGCCCTGCTTAATGGCTTCCGTACTCCCCATCTCCGCTGCGACACGCAGGGAGGTCGGCTCGAGACCGTATTGTTTCAATGTCCGCTCAATCACCAAACGTGACCCTGAACCACGTTCGCGTTGAATGAACGGTTCAGTCAGTAACGCCATCAATGCCACCTGTCGCTGCACCGCCCAGGGGTGCCCTGGAGGCACGGCTACCACCAACTCATCGTGCACAAACGGCTGATACGCCACCTGTGGATGGGGCACGTGCGCCCCGACCAGTCCCAATTCGAGATCGCCGTGGACAATGCGTTCTAGAGTCTCCATGGTATCCGTAATACGGAGGAGCACGATGATGCCTGGATAATGGCGCTTGAAGTCCCCTAACACAGTCGGCAAAATATACTGGCCAGGGATGCTGCTGCCACCAACGATCAACTCGCCCTGTACGCCACCCTGCAGCTCCTGCAAGGCTTGCAGCGCGGCCGTTTTCGTCGCCAGGAGGCGCTTGGCATACCCGTACAGCACCTCACCAGCTCGCGTGAGACTAATCCCCCGCCCGAGCCGATCAAACAGCACGAGCGAGATGCTGTCTTCAAGGGCTTTGATGTGTCCACTGATGGTAGGCTGGGTGAGGAGGAGGGCCTCAGCGGCTTTCGAAAAGCTGCCGAGCCTGGCCACATAATAAAACACCTCGATCTGCCGAAGATCGAGATGGCGCATGGCGGAGGTGTCAGGGCACTGGTGCGGCATCTTCTGCATTGCCTCCCCATCTGAAAACGCGTCCGCAACAGGTGTTCGGGAGTGACCCGACGCTAGTCATAATAGGAAACAGTATGCATTGGTTTGATGTCGTCGCAGGCGTCGCTCTCTTCACTGGAGGCCTCTGGAGTTTCTGCCGCGGCTTGACCCGGGAAGTCCTCTCCATTCTGGGGATTATTGCTGCCATTATGCTCTCGTTCCGAGGCTACTCCTATGTTGCCACACACCTGAGCACCTTCATTGCCCACGACTGGCTGCGTCAAGTGGTCGGCTTTGGGCTGATCTTTCTGTCCACAGTGGCCTTATACCTCCTCATCGCCACTCTGCTGCATCGACTCGTCAAAGCTGCCGGGTTGTCGCTCCCTGATCGTTGCCTTGGAGGACTCTTTGGCATCATCAAAGTCGGGGTTATGCTTGCGGCCTTGTGCCTGGTGACCGCACAATTTTTCCCCCCATTGGCCACAAAACTGGCGACAGAATCTCTGCTTGCCCCGGTGTTCTTCCGTACGGCCGCCCTGCTGTCAACGCTGCTGCCAGACAGTGCGAGTGAGGAATTCCATACCATCTATCGTGACCTCTACCGGCAACTCCCTGTCTGGGTCCCTTCGGCGCCTGCTGCTCCGCCACCTCAGCCACCCAAAACACCCACCGCCAAGCCACCCCGCCCTCCCACAGCATCGCAAGAGAGCATCTCGGAACAAGACGCCAAAGCGCTCGAGACGATTCTGCAAAAACGTCTCGAGACCCAATAACCATCGTGTTTCTCGCCGCAACTATGGGCGGGCTTTTTTCTTGGCATCACTCTTGGACGTGAAATGCTCTCGGACCTCCTGATTGGCGGTAATCAAACGCTCCATGCGGGTGGCAGACTCTGCCCGCACAAAGTCCTCCACGCAGACTAACAACACCCGGCCAGCCATCGTATTGACATTGGGGATCTCCGGCAGGGCGCGGCTGGCAGGATTTTTTTGCCACTTCGCCACTTCCTGCGCAATGCCCTCGTTGCTATACATGTCGTCGAAGCGATACCGGTACCGCAGCCGGACATAATCGCGCTCCTTGGTTTCCTCCCCGCCAACATCGTGCACAATGCTGTCCATATCGATCTCTTCTGGTTGCTTCGAATCTTTTTCGAGGACTTTTTTGATGGCAGCAAAGTAGATCTCGAAATCGTCACGATCCTCTAACTCTTCCTGAGGAATCTTGGAGCTGATTTCAAATTCAATGTTGTCTTCGTAGAGGCGAGCAGGACCAATTTCATACGTGATTCCCTCAACATTGAAGCGGCTTTCCTTTTTGGGCTGGTACTTGGTTTGGAAGGCCTCAATGCTGGCCAGAATACCCTTCGTAGCAAATTCTTGAAACAGTTGCTGCCGAAAATTCACCATAGTCTTTCTCTCCTCGTTGAACGTCTCTCAGTGCTGCGCACGGCTCATAGGTGTCCACTGCACCACCTGGAGTCATCAAGGCAGAGGGGCTGGATTGCGGACACCTGTCTCTGTGGGGCTATACTAAGGCACATGCGCCTAGCGCCTCGCATCTACATACCCCGGCTGAACAATATACGACCTTCCCAAACCTTCACATGGCAAGAGCCAGAGCACATACCATGAAAATGCTTGCAACATGGAAACAGAATAGAGAACCGATACGTGGCATTATAAGAAGCACGCCAGAGCTTTGCAATCAGAAAGGCTGACAGATACAGTTGCCTCCGTCAGGCTCTTGACGGCGTGTCTCAGAGTGCTTAGACTGATTTCTATGACGCTGCTCCGCATAGAAAATATCACCAAAACCTTCGCTGGCATAACGGTTCTGCACCGCATTTCCTGGCACATCGAGGCAGGACGCAAGATCGGTCTCATTGGTGCCAATGGGAGTGGGAAAAGTACGCTGCTCCACCTCCTCAGTGGCAGCATGCCGGCCGATAGCGGCACGATCGAACGGGCCCGCCATGTCCGTCTCGGGCATCTGACCCAGACCATGACGGTGGAGGGTGAACGGTCCCTGTATGAGGAAGTGCGTGAAGCCTTTCGCCCGCTGCTGGATATGCAAACGGACATGATGGCTCTTGAAGCGCGTATGGCCCAGAATCAGGTGAGCCCCCAGGAGTTGCAACATTACGGTACCCTCCTGGAGGAATTCAACCTCCGACAGGGATATACCATACAGGCACGTGTAGAAGCAACGCTGTTCGGCCTTGGCTTTCACCCCATGGACCTGCACAAACCTGTCTCCCAACTCAGTGGTGGGCAGAAAAACATGGCGGCACTGGCGCGTGTGCTCCTGCAAGAACCAGATCTGCTCTTGCTCGATGAGCCCTCGAACCATCTCGACATTACGGCCACCGAATGGCTCGAAGGCACCCTGCGCACCTACCCTGGCACCGTGGTGGTGGTATCCCACGACCGCTATTTTCTCGATCGGACTGTGGAGGAAATTGTCGAACTCGACAGCCACCACCTGCAGGGCTACGTGGGCAACTATTCGGCCTACGTGCAGGCCAGGGCGGCACAACGTGAACAGCAGCGTAAAGCCTATGATCAGCAGCAAGCAGAGATTCAACGCCAGGAGGAGTTTATCCGGCGCAATATCGCCGGGCAGAAAACCCGTCAGGCGCAGAGCCGCCAGAAAGTGCTGGCCCGCCTGGAGCGGGTGGAAAAGCCCACCTCCAACCAGCCCCAGATGCAACTCCACCTCACCGCCAGCGGTCGTGAGAGTCATGAGGTCGTCGTCTGCCGCAAGGTCAGCAAGTCGTTTGGAGCGCACACCGTACTGCGCGACCTCTCGTGTACGATCTATCGGGGCGACAAAGTCGGTCTCGTGGGGCCAAATGGGGCCGGAAAGACGACGTTCCTGCGTCTGTTAATGGACCTCGACACCCCTGACCACGGTGTCCTGCGCCTCGGGCGGAATGTCTTGATGGCCTATTACGATCAGGAATTGCGAGGCTTACAGCCGCATCGTACCGTCCTCGAGGAAGTGTGGGACATCGAACCATGGAAAACCGCTGGCGAGATGCGCAGTTACCTGGCACGTTTTCTCTTCCGAGGCGAAGAAGTGCAGCAGACCATTGACACGCTGAGCGGGGGCGAAAAAAGCCGCGTGGCCCTGGCGAAACTGATGCTGTCCACGGCAAATTTCCTGGTGCTCGACGAACCGACGAATCACCTCGACATCCCCGCCCGCGAGGCCCTGGAAGAGGCGTTGATCGCCTATCCAGGGACGCTGTTGCTGGTGTCGCACGATCGCTACTTTCTCGATCGCGTCATCACCCGTCTTCTGTACATGCGCCATGGCAGGTGTGAGGAGTATCCAGGCAACTACTCGGCCTACCAGGCACACCTGGCAGCACAAGCCAGCATGCCAACTCCGCCCCAGGCCAAAGACCACCCTCAACGCCGCGACACGGCCCAACGGCCGCGGCCGGCGCGGCGGCGTAAACTGCGCGTCATCGAACAAGAGGTGAGCCGGGCAGAAGCCGAACTCGCCGCCTTACAGGCCGCCATTGAGCGGCAAGCCAGCGCCGATTGGCAGCAATTGGCGGAACTCACCACACAACAAGGGAATGTTGCGGCACGTCTCGAGAGCTTAATGCAGGAATGGGAAGAGGCCATGACCACAAAGGAGGAATCGTAACGTGAATGCCCTTGACGACCTCATTATCTTGACCTATGCCGATTACAGGCACTTACGTCGTGAGCTCAAAGCGGCCGGCATCGATCTGTGCTATATGGCGCAGGCCGGACAGCCTATACGCCTGGACTGGTCCCCAGCCCTCTTCACCGATACAAAATTTCTGCAGCAAGTGGCGGCGCGGCGTCCGGCCGATCCAAGCTACCGCCTCGTCTCGGTATGCCATACCAAAAAAGGCAGCTGGCTGCGCCCGGACGAATTTATCGTGACTTTTCATGGTGTGAGCCCGCTCAAAGACGCCGCACTCCAGCAGTATCTGACCGAAAAGCAGGTACACAGCAGTACAGACGCCCTCAAACCCAAGCTGGTGGAATTCTGAATCGCCCCCGCCAGCCGCAACATGCGGCCCTGCATGTGTTGCTGGACTGGCGTAATACGTCGCGACCTGTCCTGACACTTCTGCACGCCTGCCCTACAGAGACGGAGACCCAACCGCAGAGCAGCACGCTGTGGAGAAGCGTCTCTTGCAGGAGGTACTTGACTCAAGCGGCCTACTTCAGCCAGTGAGTCCAGAGCCTGGTTGCTGCGTACGTCTTAGAACTCTCGGTTCCCCGTCGGAGTCCCATTCGCGTGCAGGGGACACCTCTGAGTGCCATGATTATTGAACAGCGGGGTGCTCTGGAGTGACCACTGATTTTCTCGACAGCAGCGCCCTGGTGAATCAGCTCGCCGTGATCACGCCTGCGAAAACTGGATGACGACTTTGATGTCGTCCGGCTGCCGCTTCAGGGCACGCATGAACTCCTCCGGTGGCTCGCGCCGCGTGATGAGCCGTGCGAGCCACGCGGGGTCCGCACGTGCCAGCACCTCTCCCGCCTTGTACCAATGCCGCTTGTTGGCGTTGACGCTGCCGACGACGACGTTGTTGCGCAGCACGACGTTGGACGCCAGGTCGGCCGTCGGGAGCCCAACGGGGGCCCGCCACTGCCGACACCCGTGAGGCACACGACCCCGCCCGGCGCCACGGCCTGGATCGAATCTGCGATGACCTGCCCGACGCCGGTGCATTCGATGATCACGTCCGGCTCGAAGCCCACGCTCGCGACGGTGCCGGTGTGGTAAGTCTCCCCCAGGGCACGAACGAGCTCCGGCTTGGACCCCGATTCGACCCGGTCGAGGACGTGGACCTCGAGTCCGTGCTGCTTGCCGATGAGTGCCGCAAGAAGACCAATCGGTCCCGCACCGGTCACGAGCACCGTCCGCGGCTCCCAGAAGGCACGCTGGCCGACCGCGGCGACCTGCTCCCACGCCTTGGTGACGACTGTCGTGGGCTCGAGCAGCACCCCCAGGAGGCCGAGCGAGCGGTCGACCTGCATGGCGTACTCGGGCTCAATCCGCCAGCGCTCGGACATGAACCCGTCGATCTCCTTGATGCCGCGCTCGGTGTACTGCCCGTTGCGGCACATGTCCCACTCACCCATCGCGCAGTTAGGGCATGGCACAGGGTCCGGGCGCCGGACGATGCCGACCACGAGATCGCCCTTCTGCAGCGCGCCGCTCGGGCCCGGCTCCACCACCCGGCCGAGGGATTCGTGCCCAAGCACGAGGCGCGTCCTGCCCCGAGGGGCCCAGCCGTACTTGCCCTCCACAATCTCGACGTCGGTCCCGCAGACGCCGACCGCGATGGCTTCCACGAGGACCGACCCGCCACGTCCGTCCGGCTCGGGGATGTCTTCCAGGCGTGCGGTTTCCCGCTTGTGCGGCTCTACGGTGATGGCCTTCATCTCGGTTCCTCCTGCTATGGTTACTTGGCGGCGTTGGCGCCCTTCACGCGCATCCTGACTGCGTAGAGCCCCGTGCTTGCCGTGATGAAGAGCGTGTGCCTGTCCTTGCCGCCGAAGCTGACGTTCGCGGTCCACTGCTCGTCGGGGACCTGGATCTGAGCGATCTGCCGGCCCCCCTTGTCGAACACCAGGACGCCGTTGCCCGTCAGGTAGAGATTGCCCTCATTGTCCAGCGTCATACCGTCCGAGCCGTGCTCCGCTGCGAGCGTCTTGCCTGCGAGGCTGCCGTTGGGCGCGACGTCGTACCGGTAGGTCTTTCCCGCGCCGATGTCTGCCACGTAGAGCGTCTTCCCGTCGGGCGTGCCGATGATGCCGTTCGGCTTCTGCAGGTCATCGGCCACGCGCACGAGGTGCTGGCGGTCGGCGGACACGAAGTAGACGTGCTGGCCGTCCTGCGGCATCGTGTGGTGGGTCCACCAGGGCCGATCGTAGAACGGGTCGGTGAAGTAGAGCGCGCCGTCCGGCCGCACCCAAACATCGTTCGGGCCGTTCAGAAGCTTTCCCCCGTACTCGCTGACCAGCACGGTGACCTTGCCGTCCGGCGCAATGGACCACAGTGCGTTCTTCTCGTCGGCGCAGGCGATCAGGTGGCCCCTGGGGTCGAAGCACATGCCGTTGGCGCGGCCCGCCGGTTGCAGGAAGGTGGACAGCCCGCCCTCCACGCCCCACTTCAGGATGCGGTCGTTGGGCTGGTCGGTGAAGAAGACGTTCCCCGCCGCGTCGCACGTCGGCCCCTCGGTGAAGTCGAACCCGCCAGCCAGTTTCTCCAGCTTCGCACCGGGCGCGAACACGCTATCCGCCGTTCCACTCGCACTGGTTTTCATCGTCACCTCGCTGACTGATTTGGCACTATGAAAGGAGGCAATCAGCATGGCACATTGCAGGGCGAACATCCAGAGCTCGAACACTACCCCCGTGCTGACTCCACGCCCAGCCGCTGATGGGTCCTATCCCCGCACTCGTACATGCACCCGCGCTCACCGGCCGCGGTGGCCTGTGAGCCGTTGACCCCCGACAGGGCTACCGGCCGCGGTCAGGGGCAGTGCCTGGTTCGGCGGCCCCCCGAGACGGCGGTTCCCGGCTCCCCCCTTGGTCACTGCCAAGCACCCCGCGCAGCCAGAGGCGCTGGTCCTCTTCCGGGGGGTCTAGATCAGCAGGACACCCATCACGCCGTACAGGGGCAGGTGCCCGGCGAGTTCGACCCAGTCGAAAATGGTGAGCGTCATGTTGATAAAAAGCCAGGCCGTCACGACGATCGTGCGGGGAAAGAAGCCGCACAGCAGACACAAACCGATGCACAGCTCCGTGGTGCCGGCGCACACGCAGAGCTCACCTGCCAGCGAGACGGCTGGAGAGGCGTGACGAGGACGTGGGCAAGAAAACCACCCGCCGCTTCTGCCTGGCGGCCGCACCATGGATGATCTTGTCATTGTGCCCTGAGAAGGCGATTGAGAGAAGTGGTCAGGCAATGTGGCTCGCTGTCCATTCTCAACGTGTGCAGGACACGGTGACGGAGTGCTTATATGCCTGACGCAACGAGAAGTCAACCCCCAAAACGCCTTCGCGCAATTTATCGCGGTTTGTAGGAGCAGAAAAACGCCTTGAACATGTGAGAATCTCTCACCCATCGTAGAAGAACCGGTGAGACCAGGAGATTCTCAGCCATGCGGCGCGCTCTCATGTGCAGCAACTCTTCAACGCCGAACAGTGCCAAGCATACATCCATACCCTCCGATGGAAAGATCGTCTGCTCCAATGTCCTCGGTGTCAGCGCCACCACATTGGCCGCTGGGGCACATACCAATACCGCCTCGGGTGCACACGTTACTGGTGCCATCACTGCAAGCGCATCTTCACCGACCTCACCGCGACCTTGTTGCACCAGAGCCAGCGGCCGCTGGCGTACTGGATGTTGGCGACGTTTCTGCCCTGTCTCGCCTGCTCGTCGCGGGGTCGTGTCCATGCTAGCTGCGGATAATGTTTTGAGACCTCTCCCAAGCCGTCTGCGCGACGGAACACTTCACACAGCGCCCACACATGCTCCGGCAACCCGGCCGCCACACCTTGGCCGATCCACCGCCGTTGGTCCTCAAAGGTCCTACAAAACTGAAGCTGCAACGAGACCTAACAAGAGGTGACCGTATTGCCGACTGTAAATTTGGCCCTGGCACACTGGCATCAAATTCATGCACGGTACACTCACCAGCGACACGCCGACGCTTCCCCATCGTCTTGCACGGCGCGAAACGCCATGAGCCGGCGCTCCCAGAACGACAGAGGACGCATGAGCACAGGCGCCGAGAAGGCATCTGCAGTTGTGTACCGTTCTCCATGGTGCTCGTATACGAGCACCACGTGCGTGACGCCAATCTCTCGCCACAACTGCAGGGCTCGGCGCACTTCTGCGAATGGCACGCGGGTGCCGGGAGCCTCGGCAAGCCAGCGTGCCTGACGGTCGACCCAGCGGCTGCCTCCTGCCAAGCGCACCCACCAGGGCCATTGCTCTGGCAGCACGTGGTCGACGAAGTCGAGGCGCACCAGATCGTTCTGATAGTCGGCGAGAAAGAACTGTCCCGCCGGAATCAGGAAATGATTGGTCTGACCGCCCTCGGTGCGTAAGTTGCTGAACATCGAGTAGTTCGCCACCGTCTTGAGTCCGAGGTAGGAGGTGGCGCCGTTTCCCAGTGCCAGCAGCGGGATCAACCAGGCTAGCGTCGCTCCCGTCCAGCGGCGATCATCGCGCCACACCTTGCCGCTGCAAAAGATTGGCCACAGGATGGGCCAGACCATGAGCGTCCAGAAAAGACAGATCAACGTGTCAGCCTGCAGACTCCATTGCGGCCAGGCGAAGATGACGGAGCTCTGGCGCATACCGTGAAAGTAGAAGCTCGTGGCGCACACGGCCATGAGGCATAAAACAAAACAGGCACCAGCCCATCGCGGCAGCCTGTCGATATTCCTTTGTATCCCTTCCCAGGGCAAAAAGAACAGATACAGCGCAAACACCACAGTGGCGAAATCAAAGAACTGCGCCCACCCCAGGCCGGTGTGGAACAGCAGCCCGAGCGTCGCACCGACATAAGAGAGCCGCGGCCACAGCAGGCAGGCGGCAATGGCGGCCTCGACCATCACGGTGAGATAGCTGGTGAAGGAGAAGACCGACATAGTCGTTGGCGGCTCAGGAAAGCCATGCAGCTCGAACAGCTTGGCCACCTGGCCGGTGGCGCAGCTGACGTCAGCATCAAAGAAGGCGCTGTTCAGTTTGTGGAAGACGGCGCAGACATAGACGACAACGACGGTGGCTTGCACGGGTCCACGCACGCTCTCCCAGAGCCGCCGACGCCGTGCTGCAGGGTCGTTGCTGCACCGCAGCGCCTGCGCGCAGCCGATCAGCAGGCAGGCATTCACCATGAGGGCAAGGACCGAGTGATTGGCCGCAGCCGGAAGATCCAGAGACAACAGGATTATATGTGCAATAGCAAAGCTGGCGAGGGCCCAGAGGCGCTCTGGAAACAGCCAGAGCAGGATCGAAAAGGGATAGATCGGCAGACCGGCCAGAGGGTGCGCTTCCAGGTGATGCAGAGAGGCTGCCAGCGCCCAGAGCAGAGAAAACACGCCAAGAGGCGTTTCGCAACGCAGGAGCCGCATCATCTGTCCGGATATGTCCCCCATGGATTGGCAGTCTTTCCTGGACATATCGGCACATCGCAGCTGATGCTTGAGGGTTACCCTACGCTCCCCTGCAGTGCTCCAGCTAGAGCCGCAGGCTTCGCTGGGGTGAAGGTCGCTGACGCTCCCTGCGCCGACGCAGTCGCGCCAAGAGCGAGCGTGCCTCCTCCGCCACTGCGTGGGCGGATAGGCTGCGCAGCAGCCTTTCCGCTAGGAGGCAGAGCCTTGTTGTTCGGCTTCAAACGGCCGGTTGTGTTGAGGTGAACAAGCGTATAATATTCTGTCGCAATATCAAGCGATATTGGATATCACGACGTATCTGTCGCTCAATAAGTTGTTCGGCTTCTAGTCGAGTGGGCTGCGAACAGCTTTCGCACCACGATTCAGGACATGGGTATAGATCATGGTGGTCTTCACGTCTCGATGCCCGAGCAATTCCTGCACGGTCCGAATATCGTCGCCGGCTTCCAGCAACTGCGTGGCGAACGAGTGCCGAAAGGTATGGCAGGTGACGTGTTTGGCGATCCCGGCCACGCGAGCCGCGGCGCGTATCGCTTTCTGCAGACTACTTTCATCCAGGTGATGGCGGCGCTCGATGCCCGTGCGGGGGTCTACCGAGCGGCTTTTGGCGGGAAACACCTATTGCCAGCCCCACTCACGGTTAGCGTGGGGATATTTGCGCTCCAGCGCGTACGGCAGATAGACCGCGCCGTAGCCCTCTGCGAGATCTGTGGTATGGAGCTGTTTCACCCGCACCAGGTGCTCCTGTAACGGGGCCACCAGGGTCTCCGGCACCATGGTGATCCGATCTTTTTCGCCGTTGCCATCCCGCACGAGGAGGATATGCTGGGCAACATCCACCTCTTTGACCCGCACGCGCACACACTCGAGCCCCCGCACGCCGCTGCCATAGAGCAGTGTGGCCATCACTTGCGGCACGCCCACCATGGCATGCAGCACCCGCAGGGCTTCGGGTGTGGTCAGGACCGTGGGGAGGCGTTTGGGCTTCCGCGCGCGGACCGCATCCACCGACCCCACCTCCTGGCGGAGGACTGCCTTGTAGAGAAAGAGCAGCGCGCTCAGGGCCTGATGTTGCGTGGACGCCGCTACATGACGGTCCACGGCCAAGTGGGTCAGAAACGCTTCGATTTCCACCCGCCCCATCTCGGCGGGATGGCGTTTCTGATGAAACAGCATAAACCGCCTCGCCCAATCGACGTAGGCATGTTCCGTCCGGAGGGCGTACTGTTGCGTGCGCAAGACGTCGCGCATCTGATCGAGCAGCTTCTTGGGGCGTGGTTCCTGTGGCAGACCAGCGCCAACCTCCGTGCACTTTACACCGACGAGTGATGCGACTATACTGCACGCATCCCGCCGGCCTGACAGATGTCGGCTGGACACGTTCCTGATAAACTTCGCATAGACCCCAGGCAGAGGTTATTATACCGGAAAAAATTCCTGATAAACCCCTATGACAGCATTTTATCAGGAAAAATGGTCGTCCATAGGGATTTATCCAGGAAAAAGTCCCGGTTAAACCGTTGTTAGGCGGGAGCCGAGTGACCGCGCCGATGAACCACGTATTCATCTCCTACGCCCGAGACGACGCCGAGATCACAAGAGCAATTGCCGAAGGCTTGCGCAGGCACGGTCTAGATGTCTATATGGACCGCGAGATTGCACCTGGCGAGCGCTGGCGATCAGCCATTCAAGCTGAGCTGGAGCAAGCGGACGTAGTCCTCGTGCTTTGGTCGGCTGCCTCGGTCCAGTCAGAATGGGTTCGGGCCGAAGCCGATCTGGGCCGCCAACAAGAGAAATACTTTCCGGCGCTCATAGAACGAGTAAACGTTCCGCTGGGATTTAGTCAATACCAAACTCTGGACCTCACCGGCATCGCGGCTCCGGCGACCTCAGCTGGAAGCGTCGAGATTCTAGCTCGCGAAATCCATCGCTATCTGGGCCGCTCTCCGCGTGCGATTACCGAACCACCGCAACCCGACACGCCGGGTGATCACGTTGTCACGGATCCACGGCGCCAATACAAGAGGCTCCGGAAAGCCTCTCAGCTCCAACTGTTCTTTGCGCACGCCACTGCTGACAAACCCAAGCTCCGACCTATCGCGGAGATACTCATTGATCAAGGGTTCCGCGTATGGATAGATAAGCCGCAGGCGGTCGGCCTAAGTCGAGACTACAAGGCCCGCATAGCTCTAGATAGAATACAGTATGGCAGCGATTGGAAAGAATCGATTCGGAGGGCGATGAAGAAAGCGGATGTAGTCTTGGCCTTCTGGTCGCATGATGCCGTTAATGGTCGAAGGGAGCAATTCCACTACGAAGTGTACATGGGGATGATGCAGCGAAAGCTTAGTCAATGTCGGGTAGACAACGTGGACTTCGAGGAGATCGGCATGCCGTACACCTTCGACCACATCGCCGATCTCTCCACATTGCAGGCGAACGTCTATCATTCGGAGCTCGATTACCTGATGGAAGACTTGGTTAGCAAGCACCGGCCGTGGTGGCGTTTGCTGTAGCGTGCGCACCCGGCGCGTAGCGGTCCAGACGATGCGGACTGGAGTAGTGCGAGCGAGTGCCCCGCCGCCTAACAATGGGCTGCAGGCGACCCGCAACAGCGGCGCTTCGCTTGCTGTTGCGGGCGCCTGAGCCCTGGCGCTCAGCATTATACACATCTGGGGGACAGAGCCCAGTGCTCATCGGGCTGCTACAATGCGCTTTCACTCATCATCGAGAGGAGCGTACCTATGAGCGACGGGAGAGAGACCGAGTTGGCGGAGGGCCAGAGGCACGATGTCCGCCACACAAAGCGCCTTGCCCGGCTGTGAGACCGGTTGAGCACGCGACCCATTCGCAGTCTTCCGGCCGCGTGTCATGGCTGGGCCGAGACCGTGGCCGCGTCTCGCTGTCTGGAGAACCCGGCCATTAGCATTCAGGACATTTTGTCGGGCCATACCCACGCCACCCTAGAGCGTATCCGTGCGCAGGAAGTTGTGTTGCTGGTGCAAGCTACCACGGTTCTGGATGACGGCACAACCCACCCGAAAGGAGGGATGGGTACCGTGAAGATTAAGGTCCACGAAGAGTATCTGTTGCATCCGACAGTCGCTTTTCCCCCGCGCGTGTCAATCTCGGGGTGGGGGGGAGGAAGGGCTGGCAGCGGCCAGCGCAGCCAGTGGCCAAGCAGCGCAAGAGCAACCCCATGGCCGAGACAGCGCGTTCCCGCTGGCTGGCAGGATATTACTGCGCCTGTGCGGTCAAACAGAGCTGTCCGGCCACCGTGGTAGTGAACAGGGCCGATCGCGACGGCGCTATCCAGGCGGGGTGGGTGGACGTGCGGCACCGGGAGCCAGGCCAACGGGCGGAGTGTATCATGCGCGCCAAGGAGCATCGCCGCCTGGCTCCCGGTGCCGCGCCGCGATATTTGTGGGCCGAGATGCCGCAAACAGGTGCCCTGGGGACGCTCACCATCGCCCTCGCCCGCCAACCGGATCGGCCGCCACGACCGGTTCCCCGTGCGGTGACCGCCAAGCCTGTGACCTTCTAGGGGGCGCGCCGGCCGGGAGGCACACTGCCGCCAGTGACGGGCAGGGCGGTCTATGCCCAGGAGTCCAGCCCGCCTCAGGGCGAGGCCCCAGTGGAGGGGTTGCTGCGGACGAGTCTGCCGGTGACCGATTTTCCACGGGCGTGCACGGTGGTGCAATGGGATCGCTGTCGGTGGGAAATCGAATTGTTTTTCCGGGTACTGACGCAAGGATGTAAGATTGAGCAGTTACGCGTCCAGACGGATCAGCGGTGACTAAACGCATTGGCAATTTACCTGATCGTGGCCGGGCGTATCCACCCCATGACTATGGCTGGCCGGGCCTATCCCGCAGTGTCCTGTGAGGTCATCTTTGCACCCCGGGAGTGGCACACGCTGTATATGATGCAGCATCACTGCCGCCCGCCTCCACTGCCGCCCCCACTCCGCGAGATGGTGCGGAGCCTCGCCCAACTCGGCGGTTTCTTCGCTCGGAAGGGGGACGGCGCGCCCGGCCTCAAGACCATCTGGCAGGGCGACCAACGGCTGCACGACTTCATCCATGCCGTGGACACCTATCGGACCGTCAAGGGGTTAGAGAGATCAATGGGTTCGCGAGAAATGTAGAATACTGAGCGCCCAGCGTTAGACGTCTAGGAGACGCATGCATATGAGACAACGAGACGCGATCAAGCATTTCTTGTCTCTGGCCGACTTCACGGCTGACGAACTGGAAACGCTCTTCAATACCGGCGATCGCCTCCGTGAGGCCTGGCGGGCGGGCGCGTTGCCTCGGTTATTAGCCGGCAAGGCTGTTGCCCTCTGGTTCGATGATACCGGGTTCAGAAACCGCGTCGCGTTTGAAATCGGCATCGGGGCCATGGGAGGCTCCATTGCCCAGGTGCCAGGGGTACTCGGCCAGCGTGAGCCCGTCGACGACGTGGCGGCGTATCTGAGCAACTGGTGTGCAGGGATCGTCGTGCGGACGGGGCAGCACGAGGCCCTCTGCCAACTCGCCGCGGCCGCGACGGTCCCCGTTATTAACGCGCGCACCGGGTATAACCATCCCTGTGAAGTGCTGGGCGATCTACAGTATGTGCGGGCACAGCGCGGTGAGTTGTCTGGGTTACGGGTGGCCTTCATTGGGGAGGCCACGAATTTGTGCCATACGTGGTTTGAAGCCGCTGCACGGTTACCCATCCACGTCATGCAGGCGTGTCCAGAAGGCTATCAGATTGCGCCAGAGCACCTTGCTGCCCTCCGCGAGGGGGCAGTGGGAGGCCTCGATACGACGGCTGACCTCCACCTGGCCCTGCATGAGGCGCATGTCGTGTATACGGATTGCTGGCCACGCCACACGGACGAGGCCGAACGGGAGCGCCTCCAGCATCTGTTCGCCCCGTATCGGGTGACGCAGGCGCTCTTGCAACGCTGCTCGCCTGACGTCATGTTTCTGCCCTGTCCGCCTGTCCATCGCGGGGAAGAGGTCGATGCCGAGGTGATGCATGCTCCCCAGTGCCGTGTCTATGAGGCCAAAGAATATCTGCTCCACGCACAGAATGCCGTGCTGGCGTGGGCGTTGGGAAAAGAAGGCAACGTCTAACAAGAGATGCATGTGATCCGCTTCCCCATTGCATTCAATAAGGGTGCCACCCCACTTCTCCAGGGTCTGCATACACAGACCACGCAGGTGCTCCCGCATGGGCGGGTGGGGCACTTGCGACGATATCTTGTGACAATAATTAAATGATACTCGATGATCAAGTTTTTTGTTCTTGACGTTTAGACCTACTGTATCTCCCCTAATAATTCCGCTATTGGAATGTCATATCAACGGCTTCCAACGAGCAGCCAGTGTGGAGAAGCCATGGCCAGGAGGCGAAAGAGAATAGACAGGTGGGCAGCGCATCCCGTGGAATTATGAGGCGATCGGGTCGTTGCTCCTCCCGTGTGCGCCACCGGGATGTCCCTGAGCGCGCGAGGGTGCCTGATCGGTGCAACTTCTCGGGGGCAGCGGTGGACGTCTGCTGTGACGCTCCCGCACGGGCGCAACGGGCCGAACGCGCGGCGGATGGCGGTGTTGTAGGCGTTTCGCGCGCCCTTTCTGTGTCACCACGTGCGCCGTGAATTCATGCGCAGCGTGTTGCTCGATTTGCCCCCTATAATATCCACAACTGCTTACCACCAAAGAAATGACGCCGCGAGATACAGGAGGTATAACACGCTCTCACCGGCGCCCTTGGAGTCCGAATCCGAGGAAGTATTGCCCCGCAATCTCGAAATTATCGGGCGCCAACCGGAAATGTTGCTGGGCGACGTGGATGTCCCGCAGGCAACGGTCGAGGCGACTAGAGCTATACGCTGCGCTGCCACCACCGGTGGTGTACATGAGCGCGGTGGCCTGCACCGCGTTCTCGGTCGCTTGCGCCGCCGCCAGCCTGGTGATGGCCAGCAATTCATCACTCACCTCCCCGGTCGCCGACAGGCTCGCCTCCACCAACCGTGCGGTCTCATAGAGAAATGCCTGGCCTGATCGCAGCAAGGCTTCCGCTGTCCCCACTTTCTCGTGTACCCGGGACAGATTGGCCAAGACCGTTGTGCCCGTGTAAGGCGTCTTTTGCTTGGCCAACGCCTTAAAAGAGTCGATGGCGCATCTCGCAATCCCTAACCCAACCACACTCGTCTCCACACCCGTCAACGCCCCGAACCCCCGTTGTGACAACTTTCCCGGTTCTGTTCTTGGGAATGCACCCATGATAAAGGTTCGGCGCTCAGGAACCAGAACGTCCGTGATTTGAAAGTCGTGGCTCCCCGTCCCACGTAGCCCACCGGTATCCCACGTGTCGATGATCTCGCAGTCACACGCAGGGACGAAGACGCCAATTCGCACAGGTGGATCAGCCGTGTCTCGCGCGTGCACTATGCACCCGGCCACGAACCAATCGGCGTGGTGACACCCACTGGCATAGGGCCATCTGCCCGACACCCGGTAGCCCCCGTCCATGGGGACGGCTTCGCCAAAGGGGGCACCCGTGCCGGCGGACACACAGTCAGGACCGGCCGCTAACACTTCGGCGGCGCCCTCCAGAGGCAGCGCCGTAAAGAAAATCGACTGAAACAGCGCGATATGGACGTTCCAGCCGGTGGCACCATCTTGCCGAGCGAGTTCTTCCATCACCAACATCAGGGTTTCGAGATCCGCCCCTTCGCCACCCAAGTGCTTCGGTAACGCGAGGCGGAAGATACCAGCGTCACGGATGACCTGAAACAGCTCATCCGGCATGTGGCGTCGCTGTTCACCGGCATCGCGCCACTGCGCCACCGCCGGCTCCAACGCCCGGGCTCGATCGAGCCATACTGTACGCTCGGTAAATGGTGCATCCATCGTCATATATGCCTCCTCGCACCGACAGACCGACGTCGTCTGCACACTGTGACTTGGTGTGGGTGTAAGCCAATCGGCGAAACTTGCAACCACTTCATGCGCTACACAACGTGATAAATTGAGCGCCCGCGATAATCGGGTGCGACCGCCGCCCGATGGCGCTGCATCAGCGCGTCATCATCCCAGCCGTCTGCAAAGACCCCACGCTCTTATTGGATTCCGGGGTCTTATGCTCCAAGGTGGTCCGAGAATCGCAACTCATTTTGAAGCCCATTGAAAAATATGGACCTCAAGGAGGAGAGTGTCTCAAAAGTCGGGGTGTACGACCACGACCCTGGAATCCAATAAGAGCCTCCATTGTTTGTTCGCCTTCTTCTGCACGAAGCTCCACATTTCGTCGGCTTCTGCTTCCAGACGGGACATCACCACGGTGGTGGGCCGGGTGGGGGCGTGGGCATGTAAGTGCTCAGGACAGGCCGTAAAGCATTCCACCATAAAGTGCAACAGCCACGTGAGACTGACGCCCACGGCGCGGCAGATCCCGCGTAGCGAGATGCGCTCCCGTAGCAGGTGTTCCACCCTCGTGCGCCGCTCCGCCGCAATGCGGTGGTCATCGGCCGTGGTACTAAACTGGCGTTCGCACGCTTTGCATTGATGATTCTGCTTGCCATGGCGGGTATGGCCATTTTTCTTGTACTGGCTTGATCCACACGCTGGGCATGTCTCTCTGATGAGCATGGCTGCTGTTAGTCTCCCTGGTGTCAGGTCTGTTTTTGACTAACAGTAGCACGGAATTATCGAGCCAGCATTACCTGTGTACTCGATGATCAAGTTTTTTGTCCTTGACGTTTTGCTCAAGGGAGTGGTAGCTGTGTCGAGCGATCCAGCTCCAGACAGCGCGTTTGCCCCGTCCTTCTTTGGTAGACCGTCCGGCCAGCTACCGTAGTCCCATTGTACAACGTCCTCCTCTGTTTTGTGAGATGAAAAACGTCTATAAGTCCCCATCGTATTGTGGATCACTCGCTTGCTGGGGACTTCTATGATTATTGGCAAGCCGGCTCCCTTTGTCAGTGCCTTTGTCGATGTGGTTGACGAGGCGATGCGCGAACAGAGCCCGAGCCATGGCCTGTCAGCCATGCAGCGGACCTGGCTGGCGTTTTGTGTCACGGCCGTTCTGGTGACCAATGCCATTTGCTGGGCCCGCTTTGAACGCGCCAGCCTCGGCACCTATGCGCTGGCGGCCTTGTCCTGGATGTTTCGCCACAGCAAGATTCCCTGGGCCGAGCTCTTGGTGGCGAGTGTGCGGGTGCTCCTGCGTCACTATGCGATCGCCTCTGGCAGCCTTGTCATTGATGATACGGACAACCCGCGCTCGAAATCGGCCAAGGCGCTTGCCCATCTGTACAAACTGCGCGACAAGGAAAGTGGGGGCTATCTCTGGGGACAAAGTCTCGTCTTTCTCGTGCTGGTGACGCCCAAAATTTCCATCCCCGTGGGTGTCGTTTTTTATCAGCCCGCCCCCGAACTCAGCTCGTGGTATAAGAAGGACAAGGCGCTGAAAAAGCAGGGAATCCCCCCTCGGCAGCGGCCGCCGAAACCGTTGCGCAATCCGGCCTATCCCACCAAACAACAACTTGCCTTACGGTTGTTAGAGCAGTGTCACGCCCACCATCCTACCCTCCGGGTCCACTGCCTCATGGCGGATGCCCTCTATGGGACCGCACCTTTTGTCGATGGCGCTTCGGCGATATGCGGCGGCGTGCAGGTGATCTCGCAGATACGCAGCAATCAGAAAGTCCGAGTGTACAAGCGCGACCAGCAGGTCGCTGACTATTTTGCCCCCCATCCCGGCACACCTCACACCATCCGCATCCGTGGAGGCGAAGAGGTGAGCGCTCTCGTCGGTAGTGCCAGATTGTATGTCTGTTCCCACCACACGAAACGGGTCGTCGTGGCGCTGAAAGACGCGGACGAAGAGACCTATCCGACATTCCGCACATCCCAAGCCCATTGGTCGATTTCAGACCTGGTGTAGAATCTCCGCATCAGAGGAGGAGATTCGATGCCATCATCCTATCAGAGTCAGATCTTAGACCATCTGGGTCTTGTAGCGGGCATGTTTGAGGAACTGGGCATTGGCGAGGTTATTGATCAAGCTATCGCGCAGGACCTGAGCAAGCGTACGGTTTCCCTGGGGCAGGCCGTCAAAGCCATGGTCCTCAATGGCCTCGGCTTTGTGAATCAACAACTGTACCTGGTGCCACGCTTTTTTCACAACAAACCCTTGGAGCGGCTCGTGGGGGCAAGGATTCAGGCCGAGCATCTCAATGATGACGTGTTGGGTCGTGCGCTTGATGCTCTCTATGAGTACGGCGTCACGCCCCTCTATAGTTTGATTGCCGCTCAGGCTGTCCAGCGCTTAAGCGTCACGCCCCAGGTGGTGCATCTAGATACGACGAGCTTCCACGTCGACGGGCGCTACAACAGTGCCGAAGAGCCTACTGCTCAGGTGATTCACGTGACCCAAGGCTACAGTCGCGATCACCGTCCAGACCTGAACCAGGTGATGCTCGAACTGATCGTGGAGCACCAAGCGGGCATTCCAGTGCTCATGAAACCGCTCAGCGGCAACACTCATGACGGCGTCGAGTTTGGCAAGGTCATCACAGAGCACGTGCGGCAACTGCACACAGCACCCCAGAACACTACCCTTGTCGCCGATAGTGCCCTCTACAGTGCGGACAACTTGGGCACATTAGCTACCAGTGGCCTGAAATGGATCACGCGCGTTCCGGCAACACTGTCCGAGGCACAGGAGGTGCTGGCGCAGGTCGTCCCGAGCACAATGGCTCCGTTGACAGACGGCTATCGCTACCAAGAGCGGGTGGCGACGTATGCAGACATTATACAGCGTTGGGTCGTGGTCTATTCCGAAGCAAGACAGACCCGGGTACAGCGGACAGTGGAGAAGCAGGTACGCACACAAAACGAGGCCGAGCTGAAAGCGTTTAAGCAGCTCTGCCATACCGCGTTTGCGTGCGCTGCAGACGCGCAAAAGGCCCTGCACACCTTCCAACAACGCTTGCAGGCTACACGACTCGAAGGGGCCACGATTCGCGCGGTGGCACGCTACGGCAGACGTGGCCGGCCAACGTCAGACACGGTGCCGACAAAGGTTGAGTATGTCATCGAGGGGGCGCTCGCCGCCTCTCTCGCACACCGTCAGGCAGTGCTCGCGGCGAAAAGTTGTTTCATCCTCGCCACCAATGAGCGTGATACGACAGCGCTCCCCGCATCAGAAATCTTGGCAAAATACAAAAGCCAGAGTCTGTCGGAGCGGGGTTTCCGCTTCCTTAAAGATCCGCATTTTCTCGCTGCTTCCCTCTACCTGAAAAAGCCGCAGCGTATTATGGCGCTCCTGATGGTGATGACCGTGTGTTTGTTGGTCTATGCGGCGTTGGAGTATCGCCTCCGGCGGGCACTCAGCGCTAACCAGGAGACGTTTCCAGACCAGAAGGGACGGCGTGTGCAGAATCCAACTACCCGATGGGTGTTCTACTCCTTTGTCGGGATCCACGTCCTGAGTGGCGTAGCAACGGAGCCAGTCGTGTTGAACCTTCATGCGGATCACCAGCTTGTTCTCCGATTGCTGGGTACTGCATACGAAGCGCTCTATTCCTGAAATGGTGAGAGGCTATGCGGAATGTCGGACCTATCGCTATCTCATCGCGTCGGACCTGAGTTGGCGCGCCCTGGACATTGGCCAGGGCCACACGCTGCGGTGGCTCGTCGAGGTTTTTATTCAGGACTGGAAGGCGCACGAAGGCTGGAGCCAGTTGACCAAGCAGCCCGGCGAAGAAGGCGCACGCCATAGCGTGATCCTGAGCCTGCTGGTTGATCATAGTCTCTTCATGCATCCCGACCAACAACACCAGCTTAAAAACAACCTGCCTGCATACACTGTAGGGAGTCTACGGGCAAACGTGCAAGTGGAGTGCCTGGTCGCGGTCATCGACGACCTCGTGTCGTCTGACACACCTCAGGAGAAACTGCAGCGCTTCACCACCGCCTTACACGAGGTCTTCGCCTTCGGCCGCTCGAAGAAGCATATGATCCAGCGTCAATTGGGGCGACTCGAGCCCACTCCTTCCTTGAAGTACCGAGCGGATGAGGTCATGCGAAACATGCCGGCAATGTCAACCTAAAAAAACTTGAGAATCGAGTGATAGTTTAAATTGTAGATACAGTGATAGAGCGTCTTTAGTGGTTGTTTTGTTTCCATAACTCAGTGATAATGCACCGCATGGAAACCGTCAACCGCAAAGTTACCTATCGTCTGTACCCCACGGCCAAGCAAGAAACTGCCATGCTGGCGATCAAGCGCGGGCATCAACAGTTGTACAATGCCGCATTGGAACAACGGCGTGCTGCCTGGACAACAGCGATCGGTAGCACGGTGGCGATCAAGCGCGGGCATCAACAGTTGTACAATGCCGCATTGGAACAACGGCGTGCTGCCTGGAGCAGACAGCGCCATTCGGTCACCCGCACGGCGCAGGAAAAAGACCTCACCGCGTTGCGGGCCAATGACGATGCGATACGCCAACTCAATGCCCAGGCGTCCCAGTTGACGCTGAGGCGTCTGGATTTGGCCTTTCAGGCATTCTTCCGGCGTGTCAAAGCCGGGGAGACGCCAGGCTATCCGCGTTTCAAGTCGCTCAAGCGCTTCAAAGGCTGGGGATACAAAACCCATGGCGATGGCTGACGGTTGGACACTGGGGAGACGATGCGGCATGGGCATCTGCGGCTGCAAGGCGTCGGCAAGGTGCGCCTCCGTGGCGGCAGCCGGACACTAGGCACGCCCAAGACCTGCGACATTACCCACCGACACGGGAAGTGGTACGCCTCGGTTTCGCCATGTGGGGGGGGGTCGACTTCACCATGCCTGTACGCCTGAGCGTCATGCCGGGAACACCATCCTGGCCTTTGATTGGGGGGTGGAGACGTATGCCACCCTGGCGGACGCTGATAGCTCCCTCGCCGCCGTAACGAATCCGCGCTTCTTGCAGCAGTCTGAGACGGACCTGAAAGCGGCGTATCGGACACGCGACCAGAAAACCAAAGGGTCGAGGGCCTGGTGCGACTGGAATCGTCGCGTGGCCAAACACCACGGGAAAATTGCCCGTCAACGCAAAGACTTTCACCATAAACTGTCCGATCTCCTGGTCGGACAGGCTACGGCGATCTTCACCGAACAACTCCGCGTGGCGAATATGACCAGGCGTCCCAAACCCAAACCTGGAGTCACGTCTGGAGCATACCTGCCCAATGGCGCAGCCGCCAAGGCGGGACTGAACAAAGCGATCTTGGACGGAGCCCCTGCGGCGTTTCTCAGCATGATCCGATACAAAGCGGCAGAAGCTGGTGTCGTGTATGCTGAGGCCCCCACCACCACCCTCAAACCCACGCAGCGCTGTCATGCCTGCTGGTGCGTTGCAAAGAAACGACTCGCGGAGCGTTGGCACTCCTGCCCGTGTGGCGTTGAGTGCAGCCGCGATCTGAATGCGGCGTTGGTGATCTTGTGCTGGGGAATAACGCATTATGTGGCCGTCTTTCTTGCCGGGGTGTGGCATTGTAACACCCGCAGTCAGGAACTGATTGCGCGCCGTCTGGTGCAGAATCTCCCCCTAGAGCCTGCGGCTTAGGGAGAGAGGTTCAAACCCCCAGATAATACTGTTTCACCAGGTCATTTTCGCTCAGCTCCTGAGTGTTGCGCCCTTCGAAGGCAATCCTGCCGTGCACAATGATGTAGCCGCGGTCGGCAATCTTGACGGCTTGATGGAAGTTTTGCTCGGCCATAAGCACCGTCAGGTGGTATTGCTCCTTCAGCTCCTTGATCTTGGCAATCACATGGCTGACCAGAATCGGTGCCAGGCCAACAGAGGGCTCGTCAACCAGGAGAATTTTCGGGGCGGACATGAGGGCACGAGCAATGGCCAGCATCTGCTGCTCGCCGCCGCTCATACTCCCGGCCAGTTGCCGCCGCCGCTGTGCCAGAATGGGGAAGGCCTCGAAGCAGAAACGCAGGTTGGTGTCGATGGCCTGCCGTGCGGCTCTGCCCGGTAGGCGCCCAGGCGTAAATTTTCTTCCACCGTGAGCTTGGGAAACAGGCGGCGGCCTTCGGGCACCAGGGCGATCCCCAGGTTGACAATGGCTTCGGTGGCCTTGTCACGCAGGTCAATGCGCTGGCCGTCGGCTTCCAGGTAGACGTCGCCAGCATCGGCCTGCACCAGGCCCATAATACATTTCATGAGCGTGCTTTTGCCGTTACCGTTAGTACCCAGCAGGGCAACGGTTTCGCCGTCGTTCACTTCGATGGAGACCCCGTGCAACACCCGCACCGCCCCATAACCGGCATCTATGTTGTTGAGCACAATTCTATGCGCCAAGGTAGGCTTTCTCCACCGCCGGGTTACGGAGAATGTCGTCGGGTGTCCCCTCGGCAATCGTCTGGCCGGCATCCAGGACAACAATGCGCTGGGAAAAACGCATCACCGCCCGCATAATGTGTTCGATCATGATAATGGTAATGCCCCGCTCGTTGAGCGCCGCAAGAATGGCCAGGATTTCGTCCACTTCGCCGCTCGACAGCCCGGCCATAGACTCATCGGAAATGAGCAATTGCGGCCTGGCGGCCATGGCCCGCGCCAGCTCAAGCTTGCGCAGCTCGATCAAGGAGAGCTGCGCCGAGCGAACATCTGCCTTGGCTTCCAGCCCGATGAGGTGGAGGATGTCCATGGCTTCGGCCGTCACATCCGCGCCGCGGGCACGAGCCGGTTTGGTATACGCCAGCGGAATGCACAGATTGTCGCGCACGGTCATACTGGTGAACGGTTTGGGAATCTGGAAGCTGCGTGCAATACCCAGCCGGGTGCGCTGGTGGGCCGGCAACGTCGTAATATCTGCTCCCTGAAACAGCAGCCGGCCGCCATCGGTGCGCAGTGTACCGGAAATGCAATTGATGAGCGTGGTCTTCCCAGAGCCATTCGGCCCGATGAGCCCAAAACGTTCCCCCTGGCGCACGTGTATGCTCACATCCGTCAGAGCGTTAAAGCCGCCAAAGCGTTTGGTAACGTGCTGTACCTCCAGCAGCATGTCGGCCATCAGGTCGGTTCCCCTTTTACCAGCCGCCGCACCAGCCCCACAATGCCTTCCGGGGCAAGGATGACAAAGGCCACCAGTACCACCCCAACGATGAGCAGGTTCAATTCCGAGGAGATGGTCACAGTGGCCGCCTGCTGTGCCACCCCGAGCAACACGGCACCCACCAGAGGCCCCAGCCAGGTGGTGGTACCGCCAATCATTGGCATGGCCAGGCTATTGACGGCGTAATCCAGATTGAACGCGGAAGTCGGCTCAATCAGGGTGATGTGCAAGGGAAACGGCGCCCCGGCCAGCCCCATCAGACAGCCGCTGATGGTGGTGGCCAGAATTTTGAGCCGCAACGTCGGCACTGCCATGCACTCGGCCGCCTCCTCGTTGTCCCGAATGGCGGCGAGTCCTCTGCCAATCCAGGAGTGCTCAATCCACCAGGCAACCAGCACTGCACCGACGGCCAGACAGAGCATGACCATGAAGAGAAATTTTACATACGTGCTAAAGAAGAGCACGCTTGCCGGCCGGAGAATACTGGTGCCCTTTGCCCCACCAACGAACCCCCAGTTAATGATCACGGTTTGCAGCACCACAGTGAGGGCCAGGGTGGCAATGGAGAAAAACACCCCCTTGAGCCGCAGGGTGAGGTACCCAATCCCCAGGCCGAGCAGGCCCGAGACCAGACCACCGGCCAGCAACAGCACCAGGAAGGGGGCGCGAAAGGCGAGCATGAAAAAAGTGGCGGTATAGGCTCCGAGCGCAAAGAACGCCGGGGTCCCGAAGTTCACATAGCCCGTGTACCCCCCCAGGATGTTCCACGCTGTGGCCAGCACCACGTACTGCAGGATGACGTACGTGGCAAAATAGACATAGCGATTCTCCACGTAGTGTGTCAGGAGCAAGCCCAGCGCCAGAATGCATACAACGATGAGGAGCGGCAATTTCCGTGGCACGTTCTACCTCCCGAACAGACCCGAGGGCCGCACGGCCAGGGCTAATAACAGGATCCCGAATGATACGGCCAGGGACCATGACGGGCCGGAGAAAGTGGACGTCAGACTTTCCGCCACGCCCAGCATGAGCGCTGCCACCAGTGTACCGCCAATGCTGCCCATACCGCCCAGCACCGTAATCGCAAAGGCGCGGCCAATGTACTCCCGCCCAATGGCCGGCTCAACCGGGGCAATCACAATGAGCAACGCCCCAGCCAGGCTGGCCGTGGCAATCCCCAACCCGAAGGCAATGGTTTTCATTTTGATCGGGTCAGCGCCCATGAGCCGGAGCGCCAGACTGTCCTGCGACACCCCCTGAATGGCCTTGCCGTAGAAGGTTTTGGCAAGAAACAGGTATAAGGCCAGGGTCAGCAGCAGTCCTACCATGAACGGGATAAAGAGGCGCAGCGAGATGCCAATGAGGCCAATAGATATGGAATTGCCGATGTATGGCGCCTCGACCAGGCGATAATCGACGCCATAGATGAGCATCAACAACACTTCCACGATGAACAGGAGGCCAAAGAAAAACACCAGGCCGCGCAGGGATTGTTCGCCCTTCTTCTCAAAGCTGACATAGTAGATGCGATAGACCACCACGCCAAGGCCGTAAAAGAGCGGGGTAAAGAGCAGCCCGGCGACAATTGGATCCAGGGCAAAGGCCGTATTCATGATATAGGCGGCGTAGGCCCCGGCCACAATGAACACCGGATGGGCAATGTTGGGCACATCGAGTAAGCCAAAAGTCATGGAAATGCCGAGACTCACCGCCGCATAAAACCCCCCGAGTAGCATCCCTGCCGTAATGGCGTTCAACAACAGGTCCATGGAAAACACGCGGTCTCCTCTGGTTACTTGAGCGCCTCGGCATAGGGGTAGATCAGCGTCCCGGACTTCCACTTCTCAGGCAGCAGCACCAGGCGCTTGCCCGGGCCAGCAAACTGCGCCAGGTCATTGCCTTTGATGTTCTGGTACTGCACCAGCAGAATCCTGGGCTCTTGCCATTCGCCGTTCGAGCCGAATTTGATTTTGCCCACAATGGTGTCGAAAGTCTGGGTGCGAATGTAGTCGCCGACGGCCTTCTGCTCCGTACTCTTGGCACCCTCGATGGCCTGCCCCAGCACCTCCATGATGGCATAGGCCCAGGGCGGCAAGTAATGCCCTAGCGGATCAACGCCTTGTTTTTCGGCCTGGGCCTGATACTTCTTCAGAAACGCTTCAATACCGGGGAAATTCAGCGTCGGTTCAGGCACCCAGAAGTCATAGTTGACAATGCCGTTGAGCTTGGCACCGAGTTTGGTCTGGAAGGCAGCAAACTGTAATCCTACCATGCCGCCACCAAAGAGTTTGGGCTTCAGGCCAACCTCATGTGCTGCCAGGACCATACCCACCGAATCCGGCGGGTATGACGCCACGAACACAATATCGGGATTGGCGGCCTTAATGGCACGGACAATCGGCGTGAAATCCACCGTGGCCGGGGGATACGTGCTGTCATAGACCACATCGAAGCCGGCTTGTTTGAGGTTCTCGCGGGCTCCGGCCAGGGCGCTATGCGGAAACTCGGCGTCGGCACCGACGAGCGCTACGGTGCGCAGTTTGGGAGTTTGCTGGGCGGCAAGGAGAAAGAAATTCCGGGAAAATTCTCTGGCCGGTTCCGGTCCGTTTGGCCCAATCTGAAAATAGTAGGGATAGTTATATTTCTCGTTATTGGCCAGCCCAAAGAGTCCCATGAGGACCACCTTGCGCTCAATGGCAATGGGCATAGCCGGGGCAATGAGATTGGTGCCGTACCCCGAGACCAGAAAATCGACCTTGTCCACGTCCAGCAGCTTGGTATAAATGCCCGGCACCGACGCTGGCTTGGTCTGATCATCGTAGTACACGAATTCTACCGGCCGTCCGAGGAGGCCACCGTTCTTGTTCACCTCGTCCCGCCAGATTTCCATGGCCAGCAAGGCGGCTTTGCCATTGGCAGCGAGACCACCGGTGAGGGCCATGCCAAAACCGATGCGCAGGGGGGCAGCCGCCTGACTTACAGAGGTCAGGATTACTACAAGGAATAGCATGCCGATTATCCCCCCTACCACTGTCGACACGCGAATACCAGCCGTGCTCTTACGATCCATGCAGATCCCTCCTTCTCTCAGAGCCTTGCCGATTTTTTAGTGCGGCTCCGACCATACCCTAACTGCGTTGCCAAGTCAATCGTCATCAGCAGTATCCACAAATGCCCAAGCGTTCATCAACGGCTGGTTTCGCACCGGCGATCAAGGCATGGCGGACTGCACCACTTTATGTATCTCGTTCAGGGCTTAGACGTCGGAGCACACAATTCCAAATGGTGCCCATCTGGATCGGTAAAATAGACCGATTTGGCTGGCATCCAGGCGTGAAACACCGGTCCTCGCACCGGCACCCCGTGCTCCTGAAGTGTCGCCGCAGCGCGCTCAATCTCGTTTGCATCAACCGTGAAGGCGAAATGCTGCGCGGGCCATTCTCCATTGTCTTCCTGCAACAGCAGTACACCCGCCTGGCCTCCGGCGCGTAAGAAGAGCCAGGGTCGGCGTTCGTCCCGCAGGCCTACTTCCAGACCAAGCACGTCGCGATAGAACGCTTCCGCCCTGGAAAGGTCTTTCACAGGAATGGCCACTTCATACAGACCACGGATGGATAGCATAGGACTCTCCTTCGTTCAGTCTTATTTCCAAAGAAAAAACTTTAGAAAGCAGTATGGCTAACTATGTTGACTTTGTAAAGATTTTTATTTAGCTTGTAAGCATGAAGAAGAAACTTGCCAAAAAACCGCTGACCATTCGGACGCGACGGGCCATTGTGCACCTCCTCAAGCAGGAGGGAGCGCTCGACGCCCAGGCGCTCGCGGCACGCTTACATCTGTCGGCCATGGCAGTGCGGCAACACTTGTATGCGCTCCAGGAAGAACACTTAATCACCTACCACGAGGCGCCGCGCCCCCTAGGTCGCCCTGCCAAGCTGTGGCAATTAACCTCTGCGGCGGATCGGCTCTTTCCAGAGGCGTATGCCGAATTGACGGTCAGTTTGCTCACCTCGGTGACCGAAGCCTTTGGCGCCGCAGGCTTAGAGCGACTTTTAGACGTGCGCACGCACCAGCAGATCGTTGCCTATCGCCAGCAGCTGGCCGGTCAGGACACCCTGCGGCAACGCGTGGAAACGCTGGCGGCCATACGCACGGACGAGGGCTACATGGCTGAAGTCCAGGCACAGGCGGATGGGTCGTTCCTGCTGATCGAGAAGCACTGCCCGATCTGTGCGGCAGCGGTGGCGTGTACCGGCTTGTGCGGCAAAGAACTGGAAGTCTTTCGAGCCGTGCTGGGCCAGGATGTCGTGATTGAGCGTATGGAGCATATGGTAGTTGGAGCGCGGCGGTGCACCTATCGGGTGGCAGCAGGCACGGGCCAATGAGGCAGCCCTGGTGTCGGTGCACGTCTTAGTACAGCCCCACAGAGACAGGTGTCCATAACTCAGCGCCTCTGCCTTGATGACTTCAAATGGTGCAATGGACACCTATTAGCCGTGCGCAGCACTTAGCCCTTGACCGCTCCAGTCATGCCAGAGACGTAGTGTTCCACAAAGAAAGAGTAGACAAAGGCAACCGGGATCGACCCCAGGAGCGCTCCGGCCATCAGGGAACCCCAGAAAAAGACATCGCCCTTGATGAGTTCACTCACCACGCCCACGGGGATGGTCTTTTGCTGTGGCGATGAAATGAACACCAGGGCATAGAGGAATTCGTTCCAGGACAGGGTAAACGAGAAGATGCCTGCCGACAGGATGCCAGGGGTACCGAGCGGCAGGATGATTTTCGTCATGGCCTGCAGTCGGGTGGCACCATCGATGCGGGCACATTCTTCCAGTTCGCGCGGAATGGTTTTGAAATAGCCCATGAGTAACCAGGCAGAGAACGGCACGAGAAACGTCGGATACGTCAAAATCAGCGCCCACGGAGAATCCAAGAGGTTCAACTCGGCGATCACCGAGGCGAGGGGAATAAACAACAACGTTGGCGGCACCAGATAGGTAATAAAGATCGAAATGCCAAAGGTGTTCGAGCCTGGGAACTTCAGCCGTGACAGAGCATACCCCGCCAGCACACCCGCAAACAGCGAAATCACCGTGGAGGCAGTAGCGATCCACAGAGTGTTCCAGGCCCAACGTAAGAAGATGGTGTTGTTGAACAGATATGTCCAGTGCGTCAGGGTGGGGTTGGAAACCCACAGCGGGAACCGGCGGGCGCTGTAGAGCTCGAAGTCCGGCTTGATCGAGGTGAGCAGCATCCAGAAAAACGGAAACAAGAGGGCGACCATGAACATAAACAGCGGAATATAAAACACGATCAAGCGCTTGCGAAACGTTTCACCAACAGGCGTTTCCATACACGCACGACACTTTCTGCCTAGAGATATCGACTGCCTAATAGGTGGCTGTCCCGCCGCAGATACCACAGCTGCCACAAGATCACCAGGGCCAGGAAAGGAAACATAAACAACGCCACCGCCGCACCTTCCCCCAGATTGCCAGACGCCATACCGAGCTGGTAGGCCAGCGTGGCGAAGAGATGCGTGCTGTTATGCGGTCCACCGCGCGTGAGCACATACACGACCTGGAAATCGGCGAAGGTGACCACAAACGAAAAAATCACCACGACCACCGCAATAGGTTTGATGAGGGGCAGCGTAATGTGCCAAAACTTTTGCCAGCCGTTGGTGCCGTCGATATCCCCCGCGTCATACAGCTCTTGCGGGACGGTTTGCAGCCCGGCCAACAAGGTGATGGCGAAAAATGGGATACCACGCCACGTATTCACGATGATGATCGAAGCCATGGCCCAGCGCGGCTCCCCGAGCCACAGTGGCCCCTTGAAATACCCCCAGTTCTCTTTCAGCATGACGCCAAACACGTTCAGTTCCATCTGCCACATCCACCGCAAGATCCAGTTGAAGACGCTAAAGGTGGCATCAAACATCCACAGCCAGGCGAGACCGCTGAGCACAGTGGGGACAATAAAGGGCAGCAAAACCGTGGCGCGGGTGAAGCGCGACAGGCGAAACTTGCGGTTGAGCAAGACGGCCAGCCACATGCCCAGGACCGCCTTGAACAGCGTGGCAGTGATGGTAAAAAAGACGGTATTCCAGACCGTCTGCCAGAAAATCGTGCTCTCGAACAGGTGCGTAAAATTGCGCAGGCCGATGAAGTCCCCGGGCTTCCCGACCAGCTTGTCGGTAAGCGCCATCCAGATACCCAGGCCAAAAGGATAGGCGATGAAAATGACGATCAGCACCAGGGCCGGCACCATCAAGGCGTAGCCAAACACCGCCTCGTTCTCCAGGAGCGCGCTGAGACGCGCCCCCAGAGACAGACGACGGTCTATGGCCACCCCGGTGTCAGCTGCAGACGGCCTGACAGAGCGAGTCGCAGATGTTGTACTGTTCTTCCTCATCACCATGGCATGTTCCTGGAAGCGTTTTACTGCCGGGGAGTGCCGGCAGCCACCAGCGGCTGCCGGCTGCCCGGACAGCGTCATTTATCCACGCGCATAGACGTTCTTCAATTCCTGCTCGGCCCAGGCCACCACGCTCTGCGCCGATTCGCCTTTGACGGCTTTGGCGAACAGGTCGACGATGATGTACTTGGCCCACACTTCAGAGGCATTGCGGTTATAGGGCCCGGCATAGCCGGCAGTGCGGCCGTATTTCGGCAGCTCACGATAGATGGTAATGGCCGGGTCCTTTTCCCACATCGGATGTTCCTGATATTCCGGCAGTGGGCCGTTGACATAGCCTTTGTTGACGAGAAGGAACTTCTCGAAGTTCTCTTTCATATGGGTATAGCGGATGTACTCCTTGGCCGCCTCCTTATTGGGAGAATACTTCGTGATGCAGTTGTGGAAGGGCGTGACGGTATGGTAGCGACCGGCCGGACCTTTCGGGATCAGAAAATGGTCCAGCTTGTCGGCGAACCCTGGCGGGGCTTTGTCCGGGTTGTTGCGCGCCACAAAGTAGATGCTCGCACCGTTCAAGGTGCAGGCGATGGTTTCGGCGAGGAAGGCGCGGTTGTTATTCGTGTCGTCCCAGGCCAGACCGCCTTCGTCACAGGCCCCCTGCCAAAACTCTTTGATAAACTCGACGGCCGCGAGGGTTTCCTTGCTGTTGATAGCCACCTTACCTTTGTCGTCGACTTCCTTACCGCCGAACGACCACAGGAGTGGGTAGGCAAATCCCGGGGCGTCACCGAACGTGTGGCCAAGCGTCTGGCCGATAGGCATGCCGAACTTTTTCAATTTTTTGCCAGCAGCGAGATATTCTTCCCAGGTATCGGGGGTCTTCTCAATACCGACCTTTTTGAAGATATCCTTGCGGTACACGTTGGCGCCACCCCCAAAGAAATTCGGCACACCGCGGTAGACGCCCTCAACCTGCGCTGCCTCGCGGATGAACGAATAGAGTTTCTCGCCACCGACTTCGGCAACGAGCGCGTTATGGTCTTCCAGGCCGTTGGCGTACAGATGGGGATAGTTGTTGAGCAGCTGCAGGATATCGGGCCCTTTACCACCTTCAATCGCCGCCGTGGCCCGGGCCGGGAGATCGTTGGCGTTGATGTGTTCGACCGTGACCTTCACCCCGGCCTGTTTGCCAAACTCTGCCGCCTGTCGGTCTCGCTCGACGTCAGCCTCCTTGACAAAGCTACTCCACTCCAGGATGTGCAAGGTCCTGGTCTGCGCAAACGCCGGCGCCGTGCCGCCCAGCCAGCCCATGCCGGCGCTGGCAGCGAGGGCCATGCCGGTGTGTCCAGTGGCCTTGAGAAACGCCCGCCGACTCAAGCGCTGCGGGGCGTTATCGTCACGTGACTGTGCTGTGTTTGAAGCCATGACCTTCTCCTCATGAAAGGATACCACCTTGGAACGCCTCAGAGCGGATCGTCCCACGCCTCTGCGTACGCAAACCATCACTTTCTACCACCCTCCACTAACCTTTAACGGCCCCTGCGGTCAGGCCAGCGACATAGTATTCGACAAAGAAGGAGTAGATGATCGCCACCGGAATGGAGCCCAGGAGCGCCCCAGCCATGAGCGGTCCCCAGAAGAACACATCGCCGCGAATCAACTCACTGACCACGCCCACCGGGATGGTCTTGATGTCGGTCGAGGACAAAAAGACCAGGGCATAGATAAACTCGTTCCAGGACAGGGTAAAGGCAAAGATGCCGGCCGACAGAATGCCTGGCAGCGCCAGCGGCAGGACAATTTTCATCAGGGCCTGGATGCGCGTGGCACCGTCGATCATGGCGCACTCTTCGAGCTCACGGGGAATGGTTTTGAAGTAGCCCATCAGCAACCAGGTGCAAAAGGGAATGAGGAACGTCGGGTAGGTGAGAATCAACGCCCAGGGGCTGTCGAGTAGTCCAAAGGTGCGTACCACATCGGCCAGGGGGATAAACAGCAGGGTGGGCGGCACCAGATAGGTGACAAAGATCCCCACCGCTATGATGCCTGCCCCCTTGAAGCGCAGGCGTGCCAGGGCATAGCCCGCCAGAATGCCGGCGAACAGAGAGATGGCCGTTGACAGAATCGACACATACAGCGTGTTGAACGACCAGGTGGGAAAGATGGTCTCCCGGAGCAGATAACGGAAATGATCCAGCGTCGGTTGGAGCACGTAGAAGGGATTCATCCGCACGTTGTACAGCTCTGCATTGGGCTTGATCGAGGTAATCAGCATCCAGTAAAACGGAAACAGGGTGACAATCAGGAACAACCACAGAGGCAGATGGAACAAGGCCAGGCGCTCCAAGGGCCGCTGCCGCATGTGCTTACTCCTTGCGCAAATAGACCAGAAGCACAATCACCACACCCACCAGAATCGGGAACATGGTCAGGGACATCGCCGCCCCTTCACCAAGCTGGCCCGACACCACACCCACCTGATAGGCCAGGGTGGCAAAGAGATGCGTGCTGTTGGCCGGGCCACCGCGCGTCAGCACATAGACCAGTTGGAAGTCGGCAAAGGTCCAGATAATCGAAAAGAGCAAGACGACCAGGAGCACGGGCTTGATCATGGGCACAGTAATATAGCGAAAGCGCTGCACGGCAGTGGCGCCATCAATGGCGGCGGCTTCGTAGAGCTCATCGGAAATCGTCTGCAGCCCGGCCAGCAGCGAAATGGCAAAGAAGGGAATGCCCCGCCAGGCGTTCACCACAATAATCGAGCCCATGGCCAGCACAGGGTCCCCCAGCCAGTTGATGCCCCGCTGCACCAACCCGAGGGAGCGCAGGCACCAGTTGATGACGCTAAACGTGGCGTCAAACATCCACAACCAGGCCAGCGTACTCAGCACCGTGGGGATGATCCACGGCAACAGAAAGGCGGCACGCACCAGCCCTTTGCAGCGAAAGGTATTGTTCAGCACCAGCGCCAGGGCCATGCCAAACACCAGCTTGAGCACCGTGGCAATGGCGGTATAGACAAAGGTGTTTTGGACCGTCTGGGTAAAGATGGTGCTGTCGGCGTTGCGGATAAAGTTTTGTAGGCCTACAAAGATAGGGGGCTGACCCACGAACCACTGGCTCAGACTCATACGAATGCCCAGCGCAAAGGGATAGGCAATGAAGAGGAGGAGAATGAGCACGGCCGGAGCCACAAAGACATAGCCGAGAAAACTGTCCCGCTCCAGGTAGTTGCGCCATTTTGCCCGTGGCGCTATACGCTCCTTGGGGAGCGCAATATCGGAAGTTATCATACGCGTTTCTCCAGCGTGCAGGCCGGCGGGACGAAGCGTACTCCGCCCCGCTCTCGGCTACACCTCATAGACCTTCTTCAACTCACTGGTGGCCCACTTAATGGCGTCCTTCGGCGGCGTCCCCTGGACGGCCTTGGCGAACATGTCCACAATGATGTACTTCGACCAGGCCTCGGCGGCCTTGCGGCTGGCTGGTCCGGCATAGCCAAAGGGGCGGCCATACTTGGCGATATCTTTGAAGGGCTCGACCTGTGGGTCAAACTCACCCCACATCTTGTCCTTGGCAAAGAGTCTTGTCGGGGCGGTGCTGAAGCCCTGACCGGCGCTCAGCCACTCGGCATAGTTGTTGTACTCCAGCAGATACTTGATCAGCTCCTTGGCGGCCTCTTTGTTCTTCGAGTAGCCCAGGATGGCATTCTCGCAGGTGGCGCGGAACTGATACCGCCCGGCCGGCCCGGGCAAGTAGGCATGGTTGGTGACCTTCACCAGGTGCGGGAAGTTGCGCTTGGCCTCGACCCAGATGCTGGCGCCGTTGAAGGTGGCCGCGATCTGCTCCGCCAGATAGGCGCGGTTGTTATTGGCATCGTCCCAGGCCAGGCCACTCTCGTCGCAGGCGTCCTTCCAGAAGCCCAGGCGAACTCGACCGCCTCGAGCGTTTCCTTGCTGTCGAGCGCCACGGTCTTGCCGTCGGCCTCGACTTCCTTGCCGCCAAAGGCCCACAGCACGGCGTAGCAGAAAAACGGCGGATCGCCGAGGCTATGCCCAAGGGCTTGACCGATCGGGTGGCCGTTGGCTTTCAGCTTTTTCCCGACTTCACGATACTCCTCCCAGGTGTCGGGAAACTTGTCGTAGCCCACCTCTTTGAACCAATCGGTGCGGTACGTCGAGGCGCCGGAAACCATCGAATGCGGCACGGCCCGCCAACGCCCATTGACGAAGCTATGGGATTTCGGCAGGTCATAATAGCCCTCGCCCTTCTGGCCCAGTTCCTCGGCCAGGTCGTCCACCGGTTCCAGCCCCGCTTCGTAGAGGTGCGGCCAGTTATGCGCCAACTGAATGATGTCAGGGCCAGCCTTACTTTCGATGGCGACCGTGGTGCGCGCCTGGATATCGTTCATGTTGATGGTTTCAAAGGTGACCTTGGCGCCGGTAAGCTTCTCGAACTCGGCGATCTGTTTCTTCAGCGCGGCATCATGGGCGGGAACAAAGTTCACCCATTGTAAGATTGACAGGCGGGTGCCGCGCAACTGCGCCGGGGTCTGCGCCGCGGCTGGGCCGACCCGTCCTACCATGAGCGCGCCAGTGGCCAGGCTGGCCAGGCTCAAAAAGGCGCGCCGACTCAGCACCTGGGGTATTCCCCTGTGAACGAACTGTGGAGTGTCTGCCATGGCTCCTCCTCCCATAGCTATGCCTCATAGACCTTCTTCAACTCCCCGGTAGCCCACTTAATGGCGTCCTTGGCGGGCGTCCCCTGCACGGCCTTGGCGAACATGTCCACAATAATGTACTTCGACCAGGCTTCGGCGGCCTTGCGGCTGGCCGGCCCGCCATAGCCATAGTGGCGGCCATACTTCACAATATCCTTAAAGGGCTCGACCTGCGGGTCCAGCTCACCCCACAGCTTATCCTGGGCAAAATTCCGTGTTGGTGCCGTGCTAAAACCCTGCCCAGCACGCAGCCACTCGGCATAATTCTTGTACTCCATCAGGTACTTGATAAACTCCTTGGCCGCCTCCTTGTTCTTCGAGTATCCCATAATGGCGTTCTCCCAGGTCACCGGGGGGAACGAGCGCCCGTGGGGGCCGGCGGGAAAGTAGGCGTGGTTAGTGACCTTTACCAGGTGCGGGAAGTTTTTCTTGGCCTCCACCCAGATGCTGGCGCCGTTGAAGGTGCAGGCAATCTGCTCTGCCAGGTAGGCGCGGTTGTTATTGGCATCGTCCCAGGCCAGGCCAGTCTCATCACAGGCGTCCTTCCAGAACCCCACGCCGAATTCGACCGCCTCGAGCGTTTCTTTGCTGTCGAGCGCCACAGTCTTGCCGTCTGCTTCGACCTCTTTGGCCCCAAAGGCCCACAGCAAGGAGTAACAGAAGATCGGCGGATCGCCCAGGCTATGCCCCAGGGACTGGCCGATGGGGTGCCCTTTGGCTTTGAGCTTTTTCCCCACCTCGCGGTATTCCTGCCAGGTGTCGGGGAACTTGTCGTAGCCGACCTCCTTGAACCAATCGGTGCGGTAGGTGGGAGCCGGACAGATCACCGAATGGGGGATCGCCCGCCACTGTGCCCCCACAACACAGTGGGCTTTCGGCATGTCGAAGTAGCCTTCGCCCTTCTTGCCCAGTTCCTCGGCCAGGTCGTCGACGGCTGCCAGTCCCCCCTCGTAGAGGTGTGGCCAGTTGTGCACCAGCTGAATCATGTCGGGGCCGGTCTTGCTCTCAATGGCCACGGTGGTGCGCGCCTGGATGTCGTTCATGTTGATCGTTTCCAGCGCCACCTTGATACCGCTCTCCTTCTCAAACTCGGCAATTTGCTTCTTGAGGGCAGCGTCGTGCGCGGGGACAAAGTTCACCCATTGCAAATACGTCACACGTGTGCCGCGCAACTGCGCCGCGGCCTGCGCCGCAGCCGGACGGACGCGTCCCACCATGAGCGCCCCAGTGGCCAGGCTGGCCAGGCTCAAAAAGGCGCGCCGACTCAGCCCCTGGGGTGTTCCCCTGTGGACGAACTGTGCAGTGTCTGCCATGGCTCTTCCTCCCAGCCTGTTTGAGTCTGTGATGGGCAATAGAAGCACCACGCCACCATAGTTGAGACATCGTGCCATGTCAATGCCTTTTGCAACATGCGCGTAGTAACGGCTCACGTTTAGCCATAGAGATGGCAAGCCACCATATGACCCGGAGCAATCTCCTGCTCTTTCGGCTCTATCTCGGCGCAGTGCGGCATAGCGGCGGGGCAGCGGGGGTGGAACCGGCAACCGCTAGGAGGATTGATGGGCGACGGGACTTCGCCCTGCAGAATGATTTCCTCCCGCTGGACGTCTGGATGGCTGGGCAGGGCGGCAGAAAAAAGCGCCTTGGTATATGGATGCAAGGGATTGTTGAACAGCTCTTCAGTCTTGGCTTTCTCGACAATTTTGCCGAGATACATCACGGCGACTTCGTGGGCCATGTAGCGCGTAGTGGCTAAGTGGTGCGCGATGACGAGATAGCTGACATTGTATTGCTGCTGGAGATCCACCAGCAAGTTCATAATCTGCGCCCGGATGGAGACGTCGAGCGCCGACACGGGCTCGTCAAGAATGATCAGCTTCGGGTTGGAAATCAAGGCACTGGCCATGGCGATGCGCTGGCGCTGCCCGCCGCTAAATTCGTGCGGATATAAGGTGGCCTGCTCCGGGCGTAACCCGACGCTGGCCAATACCTCCTGCACCCGCGCATCTGCTTCGGCACGCGACACTTTCTGATTGATCACCAGGGGCTCCGCCACGATGTGCCGCACCCGCATGCGGGGACTCAGGGAGGACCAGGGGTCTTGAAAGACGGCCTGCACCATGGTGCGATATTCCTTCAGCTTTTCCCCCTGCAAGGCATGCACGTCCTGGCCCTCGACAAAGACCTGGCCGGAGGTCGGTCGTTCCAGGCGCAGGATGAGTTTGGCCGTGGTGGTTTTGCCGCATCCTGACTCGCCCACCAGCGCCAGGGTCTCGCCCTGTTGCAGGGAGAAGCTGATGTCATCCACAGCTTTGACCCAGCCGATGGTTTTCATCAGCACCAGGCCTTTGGTAACGGGAAAATGCTTCTTCAAATTTTGGACGTGGATGAGTGAGGTGTCTGCCATGGACCTTCCAACCTCCAGCAATCTGCCGTATGGGATTCGCTCACCGTAAACGAAGGCGGATACTCATTTTCACAACGCTTTTCAGTATACGGACAGCGCGCCGCAAACCGGCAGCCGGTGGGAAGATTCCACAGGGCCGGGGGCTGGCCGTCGATGGAATAGAGTCGTCCGACGCGCTCTTCTAACTTGGGAACAGAATTCAGCAGCGCCTGCGTATAGGGGTGTGAGGGATGATTAAAGATGTCCCGCACTGAGCCGGTCTCGACGGCACGTCCGGCGTACATGACCATCACCCGGTCGCACATTTTCGCCACAATGCCAAAGTCATGGGTGATGAAAATGATCGACAAGCCCGTTTCCTCTTGAATCTCCCGCAAGAGACGCAAGTACTGCGCCTGAATGGTGACATCCAGCGACGTCGTGGGCTCGTCAGCAATGATGACGCGCGGTTCACAGGAGATCGCCACGGCCCCGACCACACGCTGTTTCATGCCACCACTCATCTGATGTGGGTAATTGTCGACGCGCCGTTCAGGGTCCGCCACCTTGACCTGCTTCAAGGCGTGAATCGCCCGCGACATCAGCGCCTTGGTCCGCCCCTGACGATGGATACGGACGGCTTCAAGGAGCTGATTGCCAACCGTGAACACCGGGTTCAAGGAGGTCTGTGGGTCCTGCAGGATCATCGAGATACGGCGCCCGCGGATGCGCCGCATCTCTTGCTCGCTCTTGTCGAGTAAATTTTCCCCTGCCAGGAGGATTTTCCCCTGCACAATACGCGCCGCCGGACGCGGCACCAGCCGGAGCAATGACAGAGCGGTCATGGTCTTGCCACATCCCGACTCGCCGACAATGCCGAGCGTTTCTCCCTGGCGTAAAGAGAAGTTCACCCCATCCACCGCCTTCACCACTCCCCAGCGGGTGAAACAGTATGTGTGCAAGTCTTCCACCTGCAAAACAACATCACCAATAGCTCTCGTCATACCGCCGTCTCTCTCCATCTGCAAACGATGTTTCTGCTCTATCCTAGATATTCTTGAGCTTGGGATCAAGATGATCGCGTAACCAGTCTCCTAGCAGGTTCAGCGCCAGCACCGTTAACATGATCGCCAGGCCCGGGAACATCGCGATCCACCATGCCGTGACAATGAGTTCACGCCCATCCGCCACCATGAGGCCCCAGGCCGGTGTCGGCCGTGGAATGCCGGCCCCGAGAAAGCTCAGCGACGACTCCAGCAGGATAACGAAGCCCACCTGCAACGTCGCCAAGACGGTCAAAGAGTTGACCACATTGGGCAGAATGTAGCGCAACATGATACGGGCGTGCGATGCCCCAGCAACACGCGCCCTGGCGATAAAGTCATACTCCTTGATCGACAGGGTCTCGCCACGCACCTGCCGGGCATAGCGCGACCACAGGAGTATGCTGGTGACCACGATGACCGTCGTAAAGCTGGGGCCGAGCGCCGCGACGAACACCAGGGCGATTAAAATAATCGGCAACCCGAGCGAGATATCCACCAGACGCATGATGACGGCGTCTGTCCTGCCGCCGAAATAGCCCGAGATGAGTCCGAGGGCCGTGCCAATGACGCCGCTCACCAGGATCGCTTCCAGGGACACGCGCAACGAGACCCTGGAGCCATGGATCATGCGGCTCAGGATATCCCGCCCGACCTTGTCCGTGCCCAGCGGGTATTCGACACTCCCCCCCTGCACCCACATGGGAGGTCTTAAGCGTTTGCTGAGCGACCCCTTTATCGGGTCATGCGGGGCGACCCACTCGGCAAAAAGACCCGGAATGACCAGCAGAAACAGCAGGATCGCCAGAGACACGCCAGGAAACCGCTTGGCCTGAAAGATGCTCCGCACAATACGCAAAGGAAAAGCCCAGGGGGCGCGTTGTGGTACTGCTATAGCCATAGGATTCTCTCCTTCTCAATACGGTGGCACGGCGACACACAGCATGACTAAAACCGGATGCGTGGATCCAGATAGGCATACAGAATGTCCACCACCAGGTTGGTGAAAATAAACACCGAGGCAAAAACGATGACAATCGCCTGCACCACCTGGAAATCCCTGGCCCTGACAGCGTCCACCGCCAGCAGGCCAGTGCCTGGCCAGGCAAACACACTCTCAATCACCACCGAGCCGGTGAGCAATACGCCAGCCGTAATCGCAAAGTAGGTGAGCGGGGCAATGGCCGCATTGCGCAGACAGTGCTTCCAGACCACCTTCCATTCGGCCAGCCCTTTGACACGTGCCAGCTTGACGAATTCACTGTCTAACACATCCAGCATCGCTGAGCGCACCAGACGCATCATGGCGGCCACCTGAAACCATCCCAGACAGACTGCTGGCAGGACCATGTGGGAGAGGGTGCCACGCCCGGAAGTGGGCAACCAGCCCAGCGTCACGGCAAAAATCCACATCAGCACAATACCCAACCAGAACGAGGGGAGCGACTGGCCAAGCAAGGCCACAATCTTTCCCGCATAATCGAACGGCTTATCCTTCGTGACTGCTGCCAGCACTCCCACCGGTACAGCAATCACGACGCTAATGAACAGCGCCAACCCGGCAAGCTCGAGGGTGGCTGGCAGACGTTCCACCACCAGACCCATGGCCGAATGGCCCTGCCACTTCCAGGACATACCAAAATCGCCACGCAGTGCTTTCCCCAGGAACACGAAGTATTGCACGTACAATGGCTTGTCCAGCCCCCAGTGCTTCGCCACGCGTTCGTAATCCTCCGGCGTGGCCTCCAGGGGCAAC
>CAVZBC010000077.1:0-10274 GCA_963773125.1 uncultured Gammaproteobacteria bacterium
GGTGACGGAGCTGGTCGGCGATGCGGTCAGGACGATGGCTGCGGAAGGCCTGATCCACCAGGGCAATGGTCAGCTCTTTGCCGGCTGGATTCCGCCATCATGCGTGCCAGACGTTCGGCCTGTTCCTGTTCAGAGAGGTCGGTGCTCGCCTGGCGGTGGCAGCAGCCTCTCAGCCAGTGCCACCGCTTGCGGCGGCAGGTCGTCGTTGGAGGCGCTGCGAGGTGGGCATGGCTGTCTGTGCCTGTCGGGGGGCTGGAGAGTCATGGTTGTCGCTCCTGGTTGTCGTCCTCCTGGCCTGTCCCGAGTATGGCTTGCACTGTCTCTAAAAGATTTCCCGGGAGACGGGCACCCATTTGCTGGACCACATAGGACGCGGCACAGGAACCGAGTTGCGCGGCGCGCTCTGGTGCGGCATGCACGGACAAACCGTACAGGACGCCGGCGGCATACATATCTCCCGCACCAGTCAAATCGACTGGCTGCACGGCAAAGGCGGGAACATACTGGGTCGCACCGTTATAGTGGATGTAGGAGCCATTTTCACTACAGGTAACACAGGCGTTGGGACAGTCCTGCACAATGGCTTCCAGGGATGTCTGGGGATCACGCCTCCCCGTATAGGCGGCGGCTTCCAGTTCATTGGCAAAGACCAGGTCAGCGTAGGTGGTGACAATGTGTTTCACATGCTCGCCAAAGTTGGCCACCAGAAAACCATCGGAGAAGGAATAGGCGATCCTGGTGCCGTGCTGGCGCGCCAGTTCAAGCGCGTGAAAACTCGCCGCGCGCGTTGACTCACCCGCCAGCAGATAGCCTTCCAGATAGACCCAGTGCGCCTGGGCAATCACCTCCTCAGCGATATCATCTGGCGTGAGCTGTGCGGAGGCACCGAGATATGTCTTCATCGTGCGCTCGCCATCCGGCGTCACCAGCACCAGACACAGCCCGGTTTGCTCCTGCGGTTTCGGTTTGCCGGTCAGGCGGATGCCCAACCTGGCGAAGTCATCCGCATAGTGGCGTCCCAGCTCATCGGCAGCCAACGAACAGGTATAGGCGACGGTCCCCCCCATCTGGGCCATGCCGACCACGGTATTCGCTGCCGAGCCACCAGCATGCAGCTCGTGTTCGCGGTTGCCGAGATACGCCAGAATGCGTGCTTGTTCGGCTTGATCTGCAAGTTCCATGAAGCCTTTGCTGAGACGGAGGTCTTCCAGTTCACTGTCCGTAATCTTGACCTGCTGGTCGACAATACCATTGCCGATGCCATACACCATATAGCGACGTTCGGAGCCCGTCATGATGCGATTCCCCTGCACATACAATAGATTCCGGCTGCGTCTTGTCACCAGTCCAGAGTCGCTGCGACTCGGCGCGACCCCACAACTGTAGCAGAGACGACACTATATGTCTTGCTGTTGGACAACCCCCAGTGCGCACTGTAGAATGCTGGCGCTTGCACTAACGCTCAGCTTGGGACAGAGGAGGGCAACAGGTGAGTCTCGATTTTGTCAGCAACGAGGAAATTATTCAGGAAGCCCGTCGCCGCGTGAACCAGGGGGCCTGGGACTATCTCGTCGGCGGTTCCGAGTCGGAAACGACCCTGCGACGGAACCGGCTGGCTTTTGACCGGATCGCCTTCCGGCCGCGCATCCTGGTCGACGTGTCGTCCATCGACCCTTCCACCACGTTCATGGGGCAGACGCTGCGCATCCCCGCCATCCTCGCGCCTATCGGATCGCTGCAGGTGTTCCATCCGGAAGCCGGAGTGGCTTCGACCAGGGCCGCGACGGAATTTGGCATCATGCATGCCGTGAGTTCGGTCACGGAGCCAGCGTTAGAGGAGACGGCCGCTGCCACCCCGACTCCGAAGATCTTCCAGCTCTACGTGCACGGGGACATGAAGTGGACGGAGGAGATCATCGGTCGCGTCAAGCAGGCTGGCTACGCCGCCCTGGCGCTGACGGTGGACGTGGCCCATTACAGCCGGCGGGAACGCCCCATGCGCACGCGCTACCAGCCCCCCACCCGGCGGGTACCTCCGGACCGCCGGCACCTGGCCTCGCTGACCTGGGAGACCATGGACATCATCAAGGAGATGGCCGGGCTGCCCTTCATGCTCAAGGGCGTCCAGACTGCTGAGGACGCGGAGATCGCCGTGCAGCACGGGGTGGATGTCATCTGGGTATCCAATCATGGTGGCCGCCAGATCGACCATGGGCTGGGCAGCATGGATACGCTGCCGGAAATCGTGCAGGCGGTGCAGGGGAAGGCGCGCATCATCGTGGACGGCGGGGTGCAGCGTGGCACCGACATCCTGAAAGCGGTGGCTCTGGGCGCCGACGTGGTCGCCCTTGGCCGAATGCAGGCGTGGGGTCTCGCCGCTGGTGGTATGGACGGCATTGTGCGCATGCTGGAGATCCTGGAGGACGAACTCGTCTGTGCCATGGGCCTGACGGGTCTCACCAGCATGAGCCAGGTGACGCCGAAGTACGTCTGCAAGGCAGAGCCGGTGACACCACCGCACGAGATGAGCGGCTGGGTCAACATGCCAGTGGGGCGCATCCTGTAAGAGCGTGCCTAAAAAGTCGGTAGGCGGTCAGCACCGCGCCATACCCGACAGAGACGCGGGGACACGGAGACACGGGGACGCGGTGAAGGCCACTGGGCATGGGCGTTCATGGCTGTGTCGCCGCGTCATCTCTATTCAAGGACGAGAGGAGAGGCATATGCCGATTGAACAACACAGTCCAGGGCTCGAGCGTCTCGTCGACGTGCGTCAGGAGATCGAAGAACTCGCCAGGGGCTTTGGTGGCGCGGCTGGACCTGCCGAAGGCCCGGTGTGGTGGCAGGAAGGAGGCTATCTCCTGTTCAGTGACATTGGGAATAATCGGCGCATGAAGTGGACGCCTGGCGTGGGTGTCGCCCTCGTCCAGGAGCCCACCAATGAGGCCAATGGGCTCACCCGCGACCTCCAGGGCCGGCTCATCGCCTGCGAACACCTCGCACGGCGTGTGACCCGCCAGGATCCAGATGGCAGTATCACCGTGGTGGCGAATAACTATCACAGCCGCCGCTTGAACCGGCCGAACGATGTCGTGGTGAAATCCGATGGGAGTATCTATTTTACCGATCCAGGGCTGGGACGCATCGAGTCTGAACTCGATTTTTGTGGCGTCTATCGCGTCTCGCCGGATCTCGGCACGATCCATGTGCTGGTGCGGGATTTTGTCGTCCCCAATGGCCTCGCCTTCTCGCCCGATGAGAGCATCCTCTACGTGAACGATTCCCGTCGCGGGCATATCCGGGCATTCGATGTGGAACCGACGGGACTCCTGGCTCTGGCCACGGATCGTGTCTTCGCTACCTTACGCGATGACCGTGTCGGGGTTCCTGACGGCATGAAGGTCGATAGCGCAGGGAACGTCTATTGCACCGGGCCTGGCGGTATTTGGATGTTCGACAGTGCCGGTACACACTTGGGCACGATTGCTACGGGGGCGCAGACGACAAATGTCGCCTGGGGTGACGACGATTGGTCGACGCTGTATTTTACCACCTGGCAGACATTAGGACGCATCCGCATGAAAATCCCCGGCATTCCCGTGCCGCACCGACGATAGGCTTCAGGCAGGTACAGCCTCGGCGAGGTGACCTATCGTCTGCTTGAGCCACGGCACGGCTGAGCCTATAACACTACCGCCTGCCTGGCTATGGGGGGATGGTGCTTCACACGGCGGTGTGGTGACTGCTCCCCACGGGCGTCTCGGACATGCAAACGCTATGGCAGTGCCCGTCCTGCACAACCATGAGAGATCAGGGCTATGCACCGCTTGCCGTGTCACGCTGACGCTGCAGCCGCTCCAATTCGGCACGCAGGGCGTTGGCGGTTTGCCGCTCCTGCTCCGCCTGCGCTAGTGCCGCTTCTTTCGCCTGGCGTGCTTGCTCCGCCTGCGCCAGTGCCGCTTCTTTCGCCTGGCGCTCGGCTTCCGCACGTTGTATCAGTTCAGCAAACGTTTCAAACCGGCTACCGTCCGGGCGATACATGACCAGCGTCTCGGTCGTGAGCTCGAAGCGCACGCCGAGCAACGGGCTGATCCATCCGTGCACCTCGTCGATCCGCTGCCACTGCCCAGCCTCACGCCGCCAGCCTACCAGTTCGTTGTCGTCCGGGTCATACACATAATATTCCGCCACCCCGTACCGGTCGTAGAACTGCTCTTTCTTCAGCATCTCCATCACGCGGTTGCCTGGAGAAAGAATTTCAAAGACGATCTGCGGGGCGATGTTGTCCTCTTCCCACTGTCTGTAGGAACCGCGATGGCCCTTCGGGCGCCCAAACGCCACCAGCACATCCGGGGCTTGCCTGATGCGATTGTTGCCTTCCAGGGGATACCAGAACAGATCGCCCGCCACAAATGCATTGGTCAGCAGGGCATCCAGGTTCTCTTTGATGGTGACAATCCACTGGAATTGCTTGGTATTTTCTGCCATGGGCTGTCCGTCGCTCTCCGGATAGTATCCAGCCTGGGATGGCGCTGGTTTTGCCTCTAGCATTGCTGCCATGGGATGTTCCTCCGTTGCTCGCATTGCAAGGTTAGCGCAGTTCATGATACTTGAACTCAAGCACATCGGCACGCCCGAGCAACGTTTTACCTCGAGGCCATGGACCGTTTCCTGCGAGGATGCTGGCGCAAAAAAATGCGTTGGAATTCCTATCTCTAACACTACACCTTGTATCTTTCAGGAAGAAATTGTTTAGGACAGTGCGTAAGAATGGCTGTGCGTAGCTCTTGGTGAACCTCTTCAAGTTCATCCCGCATATGACCCGTTACCTTCTCTATTTCTGCATGAGAAAGATGTTCGAGGACATAGGCAATACAAGACTCATAAGCCTGCATCTCACTCTCAGAAACTTTTATCGTAAACAGAGTCACAGAAGCTACATCTTCTGTCACCAGAATTTCCATAGTATTTTCCCTAACATATGGTCTATGAACGTTGCATGATCTCCTGGAACCGGCGAAATTCCTCTGGCGTGGCGAGACGCCAACGCCCTGTGTTCAGGCGCAGTTGCGTGTTGGCTCGAGTACTGCGAAAACTGGTGTGGCGTACACCATCCTGAAGGAAGATATGAATTCTTCCCCGCGGACCATGGACAACAAAAAGCCCGGTTTCGTTGTCGATAAACAGGTTTGATGGCTCGACACCCCTTGCATCAGATAAGGCTTGACCTGTTGGTCTGTCACCTTGTATACGGCGCTGCTCAAAATGCCCGGTAGGGCTCGGAGGTCTGTACTGCTCACCCCTTTGTGGTTCTTCCGCTCCTCCGTTTGCTACGCTAATATGCATGGTTATTCCGATTGCCATGGATTGCGGCGTCCCTCATTGCCGGCAAGTATTATCCCTCTGGCGTTGGGTATTCTCAAGGTAGAGCCAGAGACATTGGGACTGTATTCGGGGGGAAGGCTTCGAGACGAGTTTGGAGGGCAAAGGTAGCCGGGGCATCGCGGGCCTGCAATAGTGAGAGGTGGTCGGTATCCAGGAGGATCATGCGCGTCGTTGGCGGCGGTCCTCTTCGCGGAGGCGTCGCCCTTCTGCCATGATCTCCTGCATGATCGGATCGCCGTCGAACATGCCGATCGTGCGGCGCCAATCTTTTTTCCGCGCCGTCCTCTCAGAGGTGTGCATCAATTGGGCCACGAGCTGTTCCAAAGTGGCTACACGCTCTTCCAAAGTCGCTTCCGCCATAGGATGTCTCCTGTAGGTCGAGGTCATCTCCTCCCTGGAGATTCTACCGATTCGTGGTCACTGGCACAATCGGATGTCCTGACAGCACAGAACCGGTAATGATGCTCGGGAGGTAGCTGGTGCTTAGCGCGCTGAAACTCGGCAACAACCACCAGGAGCCAGGAAAGTTGGGAATACTGTTCTCGTTCTTTGCTCGGTGTCCTGGCGGTGAGGTTTTTTGATGCTTCAATCATCATACTGCGGTATCATCGCTGCCGCGCTCAGCGTTACATTTAGCCACCACAACACGGCGGGACGAGCTTATGCCGGTGGAGCCCAAACGTAAAACCGCGATGATTAGCAGCACGTCTGTCGATTTGCCGGAGCATCGCCAGCAAGCGATGGATGCCTGCTTGCGCCAGGGCATCTTCCCACGCGCGATGGAGCATCTTCCGGCGCGCGATGCGGACGCCATTCGCGTCTCGCTGGAGATGGTGGACGAGGCCGACATTTACATCGGTATCTACGCCTGGCGTTACGGCCACGTACCGGCAGGGCACGACATCTCCATCACCGAAATGGAGTTCAACCGCGCCGTCGAGCGTGGCATTCCCATCCTCGTCTTTACGATTCACAACGATCACCCGCTGACCATCGACGATGGTTGAGGCGGACAAAGACGCGCAGGAAAAACTCAAGCAACTGAAAGAACGCGCCTGCCACGGCCGCGGGCGGTTGGAGTTCAAGTCGCCCGTTGAACTACGCAGCCATATCATCCAGTCGCTGGGCGCCCTGCTCAAAGAGGAAGAAGCGGCGCAGCCAGGAGAAGCGGGCGCCCAGCTTCCACCCGCCCAACCTCATTCCCACGGCTCCCGCGCCGTACATCGCGCATCCCTACTCGCTGCTGCAGACACGCGAGGTGGTTGGGCGGCGCGACGAATTGCACCTGCTCACCGATTGGGTGACGGCGAACACCATCGTGCCGCGCGACGTGCGCCTCTTCAACGTCGTCGCCATCGGCGGCATGGGCAAGAGCGCCCTCACGTGGAAGTGGTTCAACGACATCGCGCCCAACGAATTGCCGCACCTCGCAGGGCGCATGTGGTGGAGCTTTTACGAGAGCGACGCCTACTTCGAGAACTTCGTCATACGCGCGCTGGCCTACGCTGCCGGGCTGCCGGAGGCCGAGGTGCGCCAGATGCCCGCGCCGGAGCGTGAAGACCAGCTCTGGCAGGTGCTCGACCAGCGGCCCTTCCTGCTGGTGCTCGACGGGTTGGAGCGCATCCTGCTCGCCTATGCGCGCATGGACGCCGCGCACCTGCCCGACGACGACCTGGACGAGCAGACCGCCAACGACATCGCCCGGTTCTACGGCTTGCCGGACAACGTCAAGGAGACCTATCTGGAAAAACACCGCCTGCGCCAGTGCACCGACCCGCGCGCCGGGCACTTCCTGCGGCGGCTGGCACAGGTGCGCGCCTCGCGCGTGCTCATCTCCACCCGGCTCTACCCGGCGGAACTCCAGACGAACACGGCCCAGCCCTGGCCCGGCTGCTATCCCCTCTTCCTCACCGGGCTGAGCGACGACGACGCGCTGGCGCTGTGGCGCGCCTTCATTGGCGGCGTGCGCAGCGGCACGAGCGAGCAACTGCTGCCGCTCTTCCGCGCCTTTGGCAACTACCCGCTGTTGCTGCGCGCCCTGGCTGGCGAGGTGGCCGGATATAGGCCCGCGCCGGGAGACTTCGACCGCTGGCGCCAGGCGCATGCCGACTTCAACCCCGCCGCGCTGCCGCTGAAAAACGCCAGGACCCACGTGCTGGCATTCGCCCTGCGGGGCTTAAGCGCAGCGCAGCGCCACGTCCTCCACACCATCGCCGCCTTCCGCATGCCGGCCACGTGGGAGACGCTGCGCGCCGTGCTGGTCGGCGAAGAGAGGAGAAGCCGTGTCGGGACGACCGCGCGCTGGACGCCACGCTGACGGAGTTGGAAGACCGTGGCCTGGTCGGCTGGGACAAGGCGGCAAACCGCTACGACCTGCATCCCATCGTGCGTGGCGTGGTGTGGCAGGCGCTGAATGCACGCGCCCAGCGGGATATTTACGGCGCACTGCACAGCTATTTCGACGCGGCGCCGAGGCCACCGGCATGGGAGAACGTTGAAAGCCTCGAAGACCTGACGCCTGGCATTGAGCTGTTCCACACGCTCATTGGGTTGGAGCGCTACGAGGATGCCTTCGTTGTTTTTCAGGATCATCTCGCAGACGCCACGCTCTACCGCCTGAGCGCGAATCGACAGCGGGCGGAGTTGCTTGAGCGGCTCTTTCCTGATGGCGTGGAAACGCTGCCCCGGCTGGCGAGCGCGCGGCACCAGAGCTACACGCTCAATGCGCTGGCGATGGCCTACAAAATCAGCGGCGAGCCGGGTCGTGCCGAGCCACTCTATCGGCGTGCCGTAGAAATTGATGAACGGGAAAAAGATGGGAAGAACGTAGCCGTAGCCTTATGCAACCTCTCCGATGCACTCCGGCTCTCTGGTCATCTCCGTGCAGCCGAGACGGCTGCTTGCCGTGCGCTGGGGATGTGCCGCGAACAAGGCGACCAATTTCAAGAAGGTGTGAGTCTCTATTGGGTCGGTCTCGCTCTCGCCGCGTGCGGGGCAGCCTCCCCATCAGCGGTCACCCTGTGCCGTGCGCTGAATATCATGGTTGCACAAAAAAACAAACAAGGCGAAGGCCTCGTCAACGCCTATCTCGCGCAACGCTGCCTCTGGCTCAGTCAACCCGGCGAGGCGCTGCCGCTCGCGCAACGCGCCTGGGAACTGGCGCACGTCCAGCGCCATGAACGCGACTTCATCCGAGCCGCCCGACTCCACGGCGAGGCAGCCCTGGGCTTAGAGCCTATCTCAATAGGCCAGCATGTCGATACGGGATATAGGCACAGGCCAAATGCAGAAACCCCAGATAGTTGCGCACTTTCTTGTCCCAGCGGATCAGCACGCGCCGAAAACGGTTCATCCAGCTATGCGTGCGCTCCACCACCCCCCGCCGTGCTTTGAAACCGGTTTCTTGCTTCAGTGCTTGGGCCTCTGCGCCCCGCGCATGGATGTGAGCGGTGAAGCCAAACTCGCTCAGAAGGTCCCGGACCTCATCATAGTCATAGCCTTTGTCCAGACACATCCCCTGGGGAGCATCTGCTGTGGGATCGGGCCGCTCGATGGCGATACTCTCGATCGTCTCACGCGTCAGCTTAAAGTCATTCCGATTGGCCCCGGCGACCGCGAGGCCAATCGGCACCCCACTGCCGTCGGTGAGGACGCTGCGCTTGGTGCCGATCTTGCCGCGGTCCGTGGGGTTCTTGCCCACCTTTTTCCCCCCCGAGCGGGGCTTTGGTCATCGCCCCATCCATCGCGAGCCAGGCCCAGTCAATGCCGTGTAGGGCATCATATTCCACGAGGCCCTGTTCCCACAAGGCCACGAAGACGTCCGCCTCCGTCCACTCTTGGAAACGGCGATGGGCAGAACTACTGGAACAGATGCCCGTCTCGTTCAGCGCCTGCCACTGGCAGCCCGTGCGGAGCACGAAAAAGATGGCATCCATCGCTTTCCGATCATCGACGCGAGGCCGATGGCACCCCAAAGGGTGCGGTTTGCGCGGGGGGAGCAAGGGCACGATGCGCTCCCACAACTCGTCCGGGATACGCCAGTCACGGTGGGCTTTCTCGTGGTCGTCAGGCATCAGTGAGGCTCCTATGTGGAAAGCATTTTTGTCCGTAGGATACCATCAAATAGCCTATTGGGATAGCCTCTTAGGCGACCTGAGTACCGCCAGCGAGCGCTTGCACTATGCCCTTACCCATGCCCGCGCCGTTAACCTCGTCGAAGAAGAACTTCCCGCTCTGACCGCCTTGGCCGAACTGCATCGGCGGCAGCAGCATACGACACCGCACGTGATCTCCTCGACCAGATCTGGACCTCCGCCGAGCGTGGGCCGTATCCGCTCTTTCATGCCGATGCTCTCAACGTCCTGGCACAACTTGAACGTGACCAGGGCCGCCGCGAGGCCGCCGTTGCCGCCGCCACCGAGGCGTACAGGCAGGCCTGGTGCGACGGACCGCCCTACGCCTACCATCTCGGCCTGACCAGCGCCCGCCGCCACCTCCAGGAACTCGGCGCGCCGGAACCTGAGATGCCGCCCTTCGACGCCTCTAAATATGCGCCGATGCCGGCAGTCGAGCTTGACCCGGAAGACGAATTCCATGTCGGCACGATTGCTGAAGCTTGACTCCTGGGAACGCGCGCCCCTATGCTCTGCCCAGGTTTTTCGCTCCGCATGTGTCAGCACAGAGTCCCTGGCTTGGCTCAACGTCGCCCCGCCCCAGGTGCGATAGCAGCGGTGACACCTTAGCGCGTTGCGTCCAGGGTGTGCGAAGGAGAGGCAGTATGACCGATGCATTAGGGTGGCGCGCCAAGTTTGGGGTCCTTGCCCCCAGCACCAATACGATCGTGGAACCCGATTTTTACCGCATGAGTGTCCCTGGGCGGGCCCCAAGGC
>CAVZBC010000078.1:0-20588 GCA_963773125.1 uncultured Gammaproteobacteria bacterium
CGCTGGCCTCGGGCAGGCCGGTTGGAAGGCAGGGGAGCGCTGCGGTCATGTTGCCAGTGGAGCGGTAATGAGAACGAGGAGATGAAAGAGTACAAGAGCGCTTTTGAGATCACGCAGTCTTTTAGAGTATCCGTCGGTCCCCAACACGCGCATGCGGGCGGCCAGCGCTGGTCACTACTACCGCCACCACAATCTCCTCTGGCGCAGGGGCGTCCGGTACACGCACTTCCATGGCATCGAAGTTGGCAAACCGCCAGGCATCGTCCTTGAAGTGCAGTGGCACGTCGATGGCCGTGCCCGGTCCGCCGCGTTTCTTGGCCGAGGGAATAATCGCCTCTCCTCCCCCAACCACCTGACGTAAGGGCTTGCCAAGCTTTGGATGCAGGATGGCAGCACAGTGCTCGAGCTCGCCTGCCGAACCCACGATGGCCCCTTTCCCATACCCTTGCACCTGCGGCATGGCGAGGGCTTCCACGGCACGTGTGCCAAGCAGCTCCCCCAGCTCGTCGCCAACTTCGATCAGCGGTGACAAATCCTCCACATACCGCCCGGCAAAGGGATTCGTAATCACCGCCAGCGCTGCTGACTTACGCAGCGGCGGCATGACCGCTTTGCCACCCTCCTGTAATGTCTCTTCAACAATGACCATGACCTTCCGGATGTGTAGCACACTCATCACACCTTCCTCCTTGAAAATAGGGGCGAGCAGAAAATCGTCCTTCATCTTGCCGGTTTTGCCACGCTGAAGCAAGCCAGACGGCAGGAGTGCGGTGGCTACGGAGTAGGCGAGACTGCCTCGCACTGGTACATACGCCAGGCATTTGCCAAGGGGTGGGCACACTCGCTACAATGATTTCCGCCGTACAGACTTCCTGCTGTTTGTTCCAGGCGTAAAGTCTCAGAACAGGAAGGGGAAACCCATGAGGCACACACGTGTTGTTTCTAAGGACTCTTCGCGGCTGACGCGGCGGCAATTCATCCAGGCTGTAGGCCTATCCGCTGTAGTAGCATCTACTGGCGGGCTACGGCTGGCCCATGCTGCAGACCCCATCCGGATCGGTACGCTGCTGGATTTCACCGGTGCGCTTGAGGCATATGGGAAACCCATTCAGAGTGGCACCATACTGGCGGTAGAACAGATCAATAAGGCTGGTGGGCCGCTGGGGCGTAGGCTTGAACTCGTGCACCGGGATTCACAAACCGACTCTACCGCGGCCATCGATGCGGCCAAGAAGCTCGTCGAGGTGGACAAGGTGGTGGCTATTGTCGGCTCTCTGTCGAGCGGCGTGACCATCCCGGTGGCAACGAGCGTGACTATCCCCAGCGGTATCGTGCAGATCTCGCCAGCGTCGACCTCGCCGCAGATTACTGATCTGGAGGATAAGGGCTTCCTGTTCCGTACCTGCCCCTCTGATGCGTTGCAGGGGAAGGTCAGTGGCCGTCTCGCCAAGGAATTGGGGTTTAAGGCCGTGTCGATAATCTACGTCAATAATCCGTATGGCGTGGGCTTGTCGAAAAATTTTGCCCAGGCCTTTCAAGGCATCGGCGGCACAGTGCCAGCTACCATTGCTTATGAAGAGGGCAAACCGTCGTATCGTGGCGAAGTACAGCAGGCCCTGCAAGGCAAACCGGATGCCATCGCCATGTTCAGCTACCCCGAAAACGGCGCCACCCTCATGCGGCAGGCCTTGGAGCTGGGCTTTAAAGGCAAATTCCTCCTGGCCGATGGCATGAAAGCGCCAGAAGTCGTGCAGAACGTTGGCGCGCAGTACCTCAAGGACATCTATGGCACGGCACCAGGGTCCCGCGACAGTACTGCCAAGAGCCGTTTCCTCGAAACCTACACGGCGCGTTTTGGCGACAAGCCGCCAAAACCGTTCATCGATAATGCCTATGACGCCGTTGCCATCATCGCTCTGGCTATCCAGCAGGCCAAGAGCGATACCCCGGCGGCCATTCGCGATGCCATTGCCAAAGTGGCGAATCCGCCAGGCGACGCGATTGAGCCGGGCGACTTTGACAAAGCCTTCCAGCTCCTGGCCCAGGGCAAGGACATCGACTACCGTGGCGCTTCGGGCGAGATTGATTTCGACGCACGCGGGGACGTGGTGTCGCCCATCGAGGTCTGGAAGATCGACGACAAGGGCAGTATTGTCTCCGTGCGGGTCGAGGACGCCTAGGACGCACCGCCGCTCTCCGGGAGTAAGCCCTGCGGGCGCTTGAGCAGGATGGTGCAGTACCAGCCCGAGCAAGATGACCCGCAGGTCGCCCGTCTTGGTAGCCAACGGAGGCGGTAGGAGACGGAGGACGAGGTCTTCGCTAAACGACCACAGATACTAGATCACCACTGCCTCCAGGATGACGCCGCGGTTGTTGCCACTGCCACCGGCCATCACCATACGGCGAGATGTCGACGACCTGGCTCAAGAAGTTGCCAACTCGCTCCTATCGAAGCATAGCGATTCAATTTTGTATTGATTTGTGAGGGAAGAAGTGATGAAATCCACCCGCACATCAGAATAGGTGGAAAAACCTTCAAAAAGGTTTTTAATCGCATTCCCCGTTCCGCCGCCTAGGGGTGGGTATTCATAGCCGTAAAATAGGATTCTCATCAGAAGAAGAACTTTCTTTCAGGTTTGGGAGTGGAGACGGGTTCATTCATAACAGATCGTGTGTAGCTTGAAAGTTTGAAGTGAAGGCGTAAAAAATAAGGCTAAGTTTTACTGAAGCTTATTGTGCGGCGTAATGCTAAGGAATAATACTGGAGGAAGACTATAAATATATAGTTGCACGGCTGAAAGCAATAAGCTTGGCTCATTCTTAAAACCAGACATATATCAGTACTTCAAGATTAAAACATGATAAAAAACAAAACAATCTTCATCACTGGTGGGGCAGGATTTATTGCCAATGCTATCATTGGCAGGTTGATCGCTCATAACCAGATTATTGTTTATGACAATTTTTATCGTGATACGCTCACAGGGAGTAGTTTGCATGACAATCCGAATATCTCTCTTGTGCGAGGCGATGTTTTAGACTTGCCGAAACTCACCGCTGCCATGAAGGGGGCGGATGTAGTTATTCATGCTGCCGGCATTGCCGGAATTGATACCGTCATTAAAAACCCTGTGCATACAATGCGGGTCAATATGATCGGCACCGCTAACATGCTGGAGGCTGCATGGGTCAATCAGATCCCGGATCGGATTATTGACTTCTCGACTTCTGAAGTGTTTGGGTCAATGGCTTTTCATTCTTCTGAACAGGATTCTACGGTTACCGGATCTGCTGGAGAAGCCCGCTGGACTTATGCGGTTTCGAAGCTAGCTGGAGAGCATTTGGCTCACGCATACCATCGTCAATACGCACTCCCCATTGTGACGGTGAGACCCTTTAATATATATGGACCGGGGCAGACAGGTGAAGGAGCAATGCAGATTTTTATCAAGAGTGCCCTGCAAAATGAGGTGATTAAGATTGATGGAGACGGAAATCAAATTCGAGCCTGGTGCTTTGTAGAGGACTTTGTAGAATGTATCATGCAGTGCCTCGAAGAACCTGCTGCTATTGGTGAGAGTTTTAACATCGGCAATTCACGCGCCACGATCACTATCTTGGGCCTTGCAAATACTGTGTGCCGTGTACTGAAATCTGATTCCAAAATAATTCATGAACCACCGTTATCTGCCGATATTGCGATTCGCATTCCAAGTGTGGAGAAGGCTGAAAGGCTCTTAGGCTTTAAGGCCAAAGTTGATTTAGATGAAGGCATCCTCAGGACAGCAGAATGGATGAGAAAAAATATCCTCAAATGAAATCTCACGGCGACGGTGACCCTCCTTGGTGCTTCCGTTTTCTCGGCGCCAATACGGTGTTTGAAAATGGTGTACTGGTATTTCATCCTGAAAATATTACTATTGGTTCCGGAGTCTATATTGGTCATCAAACGATTTTGAAAGGCTACTTTAAGAACGAAATGGTTATTGGTGATGGCTGCTGGATTGGTCAACAATGTTTTTTCCATTCTGCCGGAAATATCATAATTGGTAAAAATGTTGGCATCGGGCCCGGGGTTAAAATCCTCACGTCAACTCATGATATTTATGCGGCAACGGACATCCCGATAATGAAGCGTCCGCTGGTCTTTGATAAGGTTCTTCTCGGAGATGGATGCGACATTGGGGTCAACGCCGTGATTCTTCCCGGTGTCACGTTGGGCAATAATGTGCAGGTCGGTGCCGGTGCTGTTGTGACCCACTCTTTTCCTGATAGAGCTGTAATTGCCGGAGTACCAGCGAGATTGTTGCACCAAATTTAGAACAGGCTGGCAAATACACAGTCGTTTTTACATGGTTTTTACAACATCCTCATGACCTCTATAGAAAATATGCTGCTGGACCCAGATATCAAAAGAATCCAAATAAAAATATGCACGCGATGTATTTACGATGAACGTGTGCCCGGTATTTCTTTTAATGCTGCAGGAGTTTGCAACTATTGCCAACAAATTGAAGAACTTAAAATCCAATATGGCACTGGTACTGAAAAAGGCCGAATAAAACTCAACAAGATCCTTCAGCAAATTAAACGAGCAGGAAGAGATCGGAAGTATGATTGTGTCATTGGAGTCAGCGGTGGTACAGACTCATCTTATTTGCTCTATCTTGCAAAAGAATGGGGTTTGCGTCCTTTGGCAGTGCATTATGACAACACATGGAATTCTGCAATTTCAACTGAAAATATCCGGAAGATGCTTTCCGCTCTTGATGTTGATTTGTATACCTATGTAGTAGACAACAAAGAATCGGATGATATTTTTGCAGCCTTTTTTAAGGCGAGCGTTCCAGAATTTGATGCAGCTACAGATTTAGCACTTGCTGAGGTTATGTATAGAGCAGCGGCACAATACGGTCTGAAATATATTCTGGAGGGGCATTCGTTCATCACCGAGGGAATTACACCAGTTAGCAGTAATTATTTTGACGGTGAATATATTCGATCGATTCATAATATGTTTGGTCGACAACCGATGAAATCATACCCTTTAATGACATTCTCTCGATTTATGTGGTGGGTTGTTGTTGCAAGAATAAGAAAAATCCGACCATTTTGGTATATAAATTATTCAAAGGAAGATGCTCGTACCTTCTTAACACAGGAATTTGGTTGGCAATATTACGGAGGGCATCATTTGGAAAACCGCTCTGCAGCCTATGCCAATGCAATACACTGGCCTCAAAAGTTTCATATTGACTTTCGAAACAATACCCTTTCAGCCCTTGCCAGAACAGGCAAGATCAGTCGCGAGGCAGCTTGGGCAGAGTACAATACACCTCCGAAGTGTGAGGCTGAATTGGTGTCGTATGTTAAGAAACGTCTGGACCTATCTGACGATGAGTACCAGCGGATCATGCAAGAACCACCAAAGTCTTGGCAGGACTACCCTACCTACAAAAAACGCTTCGAACAACTGCGTCCACTGTTTCATGTCCTCGCTAAAGCCAATCTTGTCCCTATGAGTTTCTATCTCAAATATTGCTTTCCAATGAATCACAAACAATGATTATTATTGTCGACTATGGGATGGGCAATCTAGGCTCAGTGCTTAATATGCTAAAGTACATCGGCGTACAGGCGATCATCAGCGGAGATCTCGCCACCATCGCACAAGCAACAAAGCTGTTGTTGCCTGGAGTAGGAGCCTTTGACAATGCCATGGCCCGCATCAATGAAAGCGGGTTGCGACAAGTGCTCGATCACAAAGCCATGGTCGAGCGTGTGCCTGTTCTGGGTATATGCCTGGGCATGCAAATCCTCACGCGCTCGAGTGAGGAGGGGAGATTGCCAGGTCTGGGCTGGGTTGCGGCACAGACCTGTCGATTCCCTCTGGTACCCAGCTTGAAGGTGCCCCACATGGGATGGAATGTTGTGACTCCCACTAGGGCAAGTCCATTGACACGGGATCTTGCAGATACACCGCGATTTTATTTTGTTCACTCTTACTGCGTCCATGTAGACGATGAGGCACACTCCATCCTGAAAGCCACCCATGTCGTTTCCTTTGACGCGGGGATTCAGTACGGTAATATTTATGGCGTACAATTTCACCCTGAGAAGAGTCACAGATTCGGCATGCAACTGCTTCATAATTTTGCGAGTCTGTAATGTTACGCACCCGCATCATTCCAACCCTGCTACTCCACAATGAGAGCTTAGTCAAAACCGTTCGCTTCAACAAGTTTACCTATGTGGGAGATCCGTGTAACACCGTGCGCATCTTTAACGAACTGGAGGTAGATGAACTGCTCTTACTGGATATCACTGCAACTTGCGAGCACCGTGCGCCCAACCTGAAGGTACTGGCTGATATCGCCAATGAATGCTTCATGCCGCTGAGTTATGGGGGAGGATTACACTCTCTCGAACAGGCAAAGGCCATTTTTAAAATCGGTTTTGAGAAGGTCGTAGTCAATTCATTTGCGGTAGAGCAGTCCTCATTCATTACTCAATTAGCTGATCATTATGGAAGTCAGGCCGTTATTGGATCTATTGACGTGAAAAAGGATCTATGGGGACACCACAAAGTCTATACCCATTCAGGGCGAATACGTACTCATCTGGACCCAAGAGAGTGGGCCATAGAACTCGAGCGACTTGGAGCTGGAGAAATCCTCCTGACTTCTATTGAACGAGAAGGCACTTGGCAGGGGTTTGATATTGAGTTAGTGAGGTTAGTAACGGATGCAGTGAGTATCCCCGTCATTGCTCATGGAGGTGCGGGAACGGTAGCCCACATCGGCGAAGCTATACGCGAAGGTGGTGCATCGGCAATAGCACTAGGAAGTATGGTGGTGTTTCAGAAAAAGGGCATGGGGGTGCTTATTAATTTTCCGGATAAACACAAGTTGCAGGAGGCTCTTCAATGAAGAATTTAATTTATTGGATAGTCGTATACTTCCAAAGAATATTACTTTATAGCTCTTATTGGCTATTTCAGGTGATCGGGAGAAAAAATAACAAACATATTTCGTGGGTAGTAGGTGTTGATGAGATAGCAGCTAACATAAAATACATATCACAGTCATTAAATAATTCATATTCTGTGTGTCTGGCTAAACACAAATTTTATGACTTCAAATATGATTTCTCAATAGGATCAAGACATCCTATGAGAATGGATATCTACAAAAGAATTTTGATAGGCCCGATATTATTAGGTTACTTATTAAATCGAGCAAATAATTTTTTCTACATATTCTCAACCGGATTTTTGTTGAGTGATAGGGATAAAAGAAATTTTGAGTTCAAATTCATTAAGAGCAAAGGAAAGCACATTGTCTGTTTCTTTATAGGAGACGACATTCGATCCCCAAGGCTGATGCTAGAGTTTGCAAAGGCTCACAACATTGAAGTCTTATCAAGTTATGAATTTATCACTACGCCTCAGAAGCTTTCTGATGCTTATGATGCATCACAACGAAGATTAGCAGAAGTGACTGAAGCCTATGCGGACCTCATTTTTAATGCAGCCACAGACCAGATGGCTTATTTTACTAAAAAAACACAACCATTCATTTATTTTTATCCTAACGAAAACTTTATTAAGAACGACGCTAAGTTCGCAAATTTGCAATCAATTAAGATTCTCCATGCACCTTCTTCTCCCATATTGAAAGGCACTCAGCTTATTGGTGCAGCGCTCACCAGACTTCGGGTAGAAGGGTATAAATTTGAATACCTTGAACTGATCGGAGTAAGTAATGCAGTGGTGCTACAGGAGCTGAGATCAGCGCATATCGTACTGAATGAGTTTTACGCCTTTGTTCCAGGTTTATTCGGCATTGAAGCCATGGCGTCCCACTGTGCTTTAATGACGAGTGCCGATGAATTTATTGAAAAAGATTTACCCCCTGGTTCGAATCAAGCGTGGTTCGTTACAAAGAGTTATGAGATCTATGATCATCTAAAAAGACTTCTGGATGCTCCTGCATTAATCAAGCAATATGCTGACGCTGGTTATGCTTGGGCCTACGAAAATGCAGCAATTATAAATTCCAGCAAAAAACTCTCTACCCTGCTTGCATGCTTTGATAAATGATAGAAAACGCAGGGAATCCATGATCCGTTCTTTATTTCGCGACAGCGTTATCTATACTGTGCCCACTGTGATCAGCCAGGGGCTTTCATTTTTTCTTATCCCTCTTTACACAAGGGTACTTTCGCCTGCAGATTATGGTACTTTGGATATGCTCATGGTTTTTGGTAACCTTGTGAGCTTAACGGTTGCACTGGAGGTCTCGCAAGGAGTAGCACGGTATTATCTGGATGAAAAAGATCATAATCGTCAGGTGCTTTACGCTTCTACTGCTTTTTGGTTCACGCTGGCTTGCTACACAATATTTTTGGTAGTGACACTTGTCTTTTCCCAAGCACTGTCGCAGATGATCATGGGAGTAGAAGGGCTTGAGGCTATTTTTCAAATCGGTATGGGTTATCTCTGGCTGAATGGGCTATTTTGTCTCATGCAGAGTCAGTTTCGCTGGGAATTGAGGAGTAAGAATTATGCAATGGTGAGCCTGTTGGTGGCTTTAACAACTGCAGCAGTATCTGTTGAGCTGGCTTATTTTCTTCAATGGGGACTCGTCGGTATCCTTTATGGCATGCTGGCTGGCTCCTTAGTGGGTTGCCTCTATGGATTGTGGTATCTCAGAAATAGTTTTCGTTTTCGCTTTCAGGGGGCGTATCTCAAAGAAATGTTGGTGTTCTCTGTGCCCCTGGTACCTTCAGGGATGGCGGTGTTCATCAGCCATTATATTGACCGTTTGATGATCAACCACTACCTGTCGCTGAACGAAGTCGGGCTGTATGGCATGGGCTTTCGCGTAGCCAATATCGTGGGCCTGGTGATGGTTGGATTTAATAGTGCATTGACCCCTTTCATTTATGCGAATTATCGAAACTCGGAGACACCACAACAGTTGGCAGTCATCTTTCGTGCCTTTCTCACTTGTGCTCTCCTCATGTTTCTGAGTTTGAGTTTTTTTGCTAGTGAGATTTTGTGGCTTCTGACTACTCCAAATTACTATGCTGCAACGAAGGTAGTGACATTTCTGGTGCCAGCGATTTTATTATCAAACATGTACATTTTTGCGCCTGGAATTGATATTACGAAACAAACATACTGGATACTTTGGATCAATTTGGGTGGTGCTATTCTTCATACATGTCTGAACTGGTTTTTGATTCCTCAGTTTGGAATCATGGGTGCGAGTGCGGCAACTTTTTTAGGCTATGTCAGTGTCTTTGCAGCCTATATGATATTGAGTCAAAGCCTCTACCCTGTCCCACATCATTGGAGGACCTTAGGCATATCAGTAGCAGTAACGGTTGTTCTTGCGTTTTGGATACCGCAAATCAATCTCGGCTCAGTAGGGAACATCATCTTGAAAGTGACGGTTTTATTGGGGACTGGTGTATTATTCATGGCGACAGGCTTGGTACGAATGGCCGAACTAACAAAATTTATATAGTTACCAGACACTCCTTTTAAAGAGATATAAGCTTTTATCCCTCTATCCCTCCATCTCTCCGTCATTTTTCGGGGAGCAAGCCCTGCGGGCGCTTGAGCAGGATGGCTTGCAGTACCAGCCCGATTAAGATGACCCGTAGGTCGCCCGCCTTGGTGCCCAGCGAGGACGGCAGGAGACGGAGGACGAGGTCTTCGCTAAACGACCACAGATACCAGATTACCACTGCCCCCAGGATGACGCCGCGGTTGTTGCCGCTGCCACCAGCCATCACCATGACCCAGATGAGGAACGTCCCCATCAAGGGGTTAAACGTGTCGGGACTGATATATTTGACATAATGGGCATAAAAGCTGCCACCGAGGCCCATGATCATGGCGCCGAGGACGAGGGCTTGCATCTTGTAGTGAAACACGTCCTTGCCGAGACTGGCCGCCACGTCTTCGTCTTCCCGAATCGCCTTGAGCACACGGCCCCAGGGCGAGCGCATGAGCCGTTCGCTGGCAACATAAATCAGCACGATACTGAGCACCATCAGCCCCAGATAAAACCGGTCATACGAGGTACCAAAGGCCTCCTGCAAGGGGCGGGGAATGTCACGAATGCCCTGTACGCCGTTGGTCAACCAGGCTTCATTTTTCAGTCCGAGCCGCAGGGTTTCGGCAATCCCAATGGTCGCGATAGCCAGATAATCCTCGCGCAGCCGCAGTGTTGGCTTGCCAATCAGATAGGCCAGGAGGCCTGAGGTCAACGCTGCCCCCGACATCCCAACGACCATTGGCAACTGGAAGCCACCGATATGGCTGGGGGATGGGGGCGTCGTGAGGATGGCGGACGTGTACGCCCCAATGGCATAAAAGCCGGCAATGCCAATGTTGAAGAGCCCGGTGAAACCCCATTGGAGATTCAGGCCAAGGCACAAAATGGCGTAAATGCCAGCAAAGATGCCTGTAAAGACCACTGCGGCCAACAGACCAGACCATTCCATCAGGAACGCGCGCCTCCAAACAAGCCCTGCGGGCGAATTAACAGCACCAGGACGAGCAACATCAACGACACGGCGCCTTTGTACTCGGAGGGGAGGAATGGCGTCGAGACTTCCTCTGCCAGGCCCATCAGCACCCCTCCTAGCATGGCGCCATAAGCACTGCCAATACTTCCGAGGATAGTGGCCGCAAAGATGGGCAGCAAGAGATCCCACCCCATGATAGGCTGCAAGCGGACACTCATACCCAACAAAATGCCTCCCGCGGCTGCCAGGGAAGCCCCCAGCAACCAGGTCCACAGGATGACGCGTTCGGTGTCGATGCCCGACACGAGCGCCAGCTGAAAGTTGTCCGAGGTGGCACGCATGGCCTTGCCCAGCCTGGTGCGTTGCAGGAAGAAACTGACCAGGACAACCAGTACCAGGGCGATGGTCATGATGAGGAGTTGCTGCGTGTTGACACGTACCTCCAGGAGCGGCACGGTGAAGGGGAAATGGATGGCGCGTGAGTAATACTGCGCCTGCGGGCTCCAGAGCAAGCGGATGAGGCTGCGGAGAATAATGGCCAGACCCAGCGAGGAGATCGCCAGGATGACTGCCCCGGCCCCTCGCTGGCGCAGCGGACGAAACCAGGCCCGGTCGAGCCCTACGGCGATCACCGCGGTGCACAGCATCGCCAGTGGGAAGGCGAGCCACATAGGCAGAGCCAACCCCACCTTGAAAAACAGTGCCAGATACGCCCCTAGCGCCATCATGTCGCCGTGCGCGAAATTGGCGAAGTTCAAAATACTATAAATAAGGCTAAGGCCAATAGCGCCGAGCGCTAAAATACTGCCCGAGATGAGACCGTAGACCACGAGTTGCAGCATGCGAGATCCCCCGTGAAAGCCCAGGGCAACTCAGGCGCTTTGTACTGTGCACATCACTCAGCGTCCACCCAGGAAGAGGTGGCGAATCTCCGGGCTTTCTAACAGCGCCGTGCCGGTGTCTTCGTAGCGATTCTGGCCCATGGCCAACACGTAGCCACGGTCGGCACGTTGCAGAGCCTGGCGGGCGTTTTGTTCAACGATGAGCAAGGCGACACCGGTGCGGTTGATGTCGACGATTTTCTGGAAAATCGCTCCGACGAGCCTGGGGGAGAGGCCCGCGGTTGGCTCGTCGAGCAGAAGTAGTAAGGGGTCGAGCATGAGGGCACGCGCCATGGCGACCATCTGACGCTGTCCGCCACTGAGATTGCCTGCACGGGTTTTGCGTTTGTCGCGCAGATCAGGAAAGAGACCATACAGTGCCTCTTTTTTGGGGCGAATGTCGTCCTGGCGGATAAAGGCACCCATGTCTAGGTTTTCTTCCACCGTCAGAGAGGGGAAGACGTTTTCCGTCTGTGGCACATAGCAGATGCCCGCCTGCACGATGTGGTATGGGGGCAGCAACGTGATGTCCTGGCCGTTGAGCCAGACAGAGCCGTGACGCGGTTTTAAGAGCCCAGCGACGGTTTTCATGAGCGTCGATTTGCCAGCGCCGTTCGGCCCGACAATGACGACCACCTCTGCCGGGTCGACGCGCAGGCTGACACCGTGCAAGATCGGTATTTCGCTATACCCAACCGTTACCTCACGCACCTCGAGCAGGGCCATAGCACTACTCTCCCAGGTACACTTCGATGACGCGTGGATCATGGCGCACTTGCGTCGGCGTGCCTTCCATGAGCTTGCTGCCGTTACTCATCACAATCACGGGATTGCAGATCTCCATGACCAGATCGATATCATGCTCGATGAGTAAAAACGTCCGGCCGGTCTGCTGCAGATGCTGGATGTTGCGCACCAGATCACGTAGCAAGGTCGGATTGACCCCGGCACCAGGTTCATCGAGCAGGATGAGCCTGGCATCAGACATCATGGTGCGCGCCAGTTCCAGCAGTTTTTTCTGGCCACCAGATAAATTCGCCGCGTATTCGTCGCGCAGGTGGTCGAGTTTAACGAAGGTGAGCACGTCTGCCGCCTGTTGCCGCAGCGCTGCTTCCTGGCGTCGTACCGCCCATGGACGGAACCAGGCGTGAAACATCCGTTCCCCCTGCTGCTGTGCGGGGACGAGCAGGAGGTTTTCCAGCACGGTCATGCGTTTGAGCTCACGCGCGATCTGGAACGTGCGGGCGATCTTGCGGGCAAAAATCTGGTGTGGTCGCAACCCGTCAATGCGTGCGCCTTCAAACCAGATGCGGCCAGCATCTGGCTGATAATAGCCAGCGATGATGTTGAACAGGGTGGTTTTCCCAGCCCCGTTCGGCCCAATGATGCCGGTTATAGTGCCACGCTGGATGCGGAGCGAGCAGTGGTCTACAGCGACGAGGCCGCCAAAGCGTTTAACAACGTCCTCGACGGCGAGAATGATGTCGTTGTTCACAGGCGCCCTTTGTCATCAATTCGCCATGATGGGTCTGCTACGGCCTTCGACTTTCGAACCCACCTCCACACGTGCTGCAGCGAGAATATTACCCGTGGCCATCGTCTCCTGACTCCTCACGCCACGCCGGACTGTGGTAGTATAGACAGAGAGCGCCTTGCTCTGGGTGCGTGGTGAGTGACAGCAGGTCAGCGGGTTGTGCAACGGCTTATTGTAGTAATTTCAGGGGACGTGTCAATATACGTGAGGCTTCGCATAGAGACAGGCATGTCTCATAGATTGCAGAGACATGGTCAAGGAGAGAGTGCATGGATTTTTCGTACACTGCAGAAGAAGAGGCTTTTCGGCAGGAGTTGCGTATCTGGCTCGAAGACAACTTGCGTGCGCATCGCGCCACCTGGGGCGAGGATAAGGACGAATTTATTCAGCACCCGAGCAGCCCGGCCAGTATGGCCTGGCACAAACGCATGTACGAAGGGGGCTGGGTGGGGATGCACTGGCCCAGGGAGTATGGGGGGCGAGGCGCCAACATGCTCCAACAGGTCATCTTTACCGAAGAATGTATGCGGCTGGGCGCTCCACCAGAGGTGAATGGCATGGGCATCAACATGGTAGGGCCCATGCTCATGCACTATGGCACCGAGGAACAAAAAGCCCGCTACATGGGGAATATCCTCAGTGCCGACGAGATCTGGTGTCAGGGCTTTTCTGAGCCTGGCTCGGGAAGCGATCTGGCCTCACTGTCCACGCGCGCTGTGCAAGACGGCGATGAGTTTGTCGTCAGCGGCTCGAAGATCTGGACGAGCAACGCCCATAACGCCCATTGGTGCTTGCTCCTCGCCCGCACCGAGGTAGACGCACCCAAGCACAAGGGGATTAGTTGCTTATTGGTGGATATGAAGAGTCCGGGCATTGCCATCCGTCCTCTGGTCCAGATGACCGGGGATGCAGAGTTTAATCAGGTGTTTTTCGATCAGGTGCGTGTGCCGCGGCGCAATCTGCTTGGCAAGCTCCACGAAGGCTGGCGCGTGGCGGTCTCGACGCTCAGCCACGAACGGGGGGGTATCCGGCAGTTCATGCGCCTCCATCGTGCCGTACACATGGTGCACGCCCTGGCGCGCCAACGCCAGGTGGGGAGTGACCCCGTGCTGCGTCAGCGCCTGGCCCAGCTCTATATCGATACAGAAATTTTGCGTCTCACTACTCTGCGCGCCCTGACCAAGCAACTCCGCGGCGAGCCACCCGGCCCGGAAGGCTCGATTCAAAAACTGTCATTCTCACGCATGTATATGCAGGCGGCCCAGATGGCAGAGGGGATACTCGGCCTGTATGGACAGCTGTGGGAGGGTAGCCCGCATGCCGTGGCCGATGGCCACTGGGCCTTTCAGAGCCTGTTCGCCCGCCGCTATGGCATTGCTGGCGGCACAGACCAGATCCAGCTGAATATCATCGGTGAGCGCCAGTTGGGGCTGCCGAAGTAGAGAAGGAGCGTATGGTGGCGATCGCACGTTCGGTGGAAGAGATATTTACGCAGTTATACAGCCAGGCCAGGTGCTTGTGGGGCGAGGCAGACGCCGAACGGCAGCGCCAGGCGCTGCAGCAGGCGGCAGAGGAAATTGCGCTGGTGGAGGGCTGGGAGATGCCGCCCGACCTGGAACCACGGCTCTTTTGAGGGACTATATATGCCTACATCTGGAGATGTCGCACAGCTCGCCTATCCACACAGCGATGGGCAACCTAGGGCTGACAATACCATGTCGCTTCGGTGACCTCAAAGGATGATAAACACATTCCCCGGTGCCATACTGATGGGCCGACACAGACAGGGGGAAAATCATGACAGAGCTTCATACGCTCGGCGTTGCCGAGGTCATACAGCTTGTACGCCGCCGCCAGGTATCGCCGGTAGAAGTGGCTGAAGACTGCTTCAAGCGCATTGAGTCCTTGGAACCGCAGTTACACGCCTGGGTGACTCTGGACCGGTCTGGCGCCCTGGCTGCGGCGCGGCATTGTGAGCAGGCATTACAACGGGGTGAAGCCTGTGGGGCGCTCTGTGGAGTGCCCGTGGGCCTGAAAGACATTTTTTATACCGCTGGACTGCGCACTGCGGCAGGCTCGCGTGTTTACGCAGATTTCGTGCCCACGTATGATGCCGCATCCGTGGTGCGGCTCAAAGCAGCCGGGGCAGTCGTCCTCGGTAAGACCGTCACGACCGAGTTTGCCACGGCTGATCCGTCTCCGACGCGCAATCCCTGGAATACGGCGCACACCCCGGGCGGTTCGAGCAGTGGCTCAGCCGCCGCCGTGGCGGCCCGCATGATCCCGGCAGCGTTGGGCTCGCAGACGGGCGGTTCGACACTACGGCCGGCAGCGTACAATGGCATTGTCGGACTCAAACCCACTTATGGTCGTATCAGCCGCTATGGCGTCATTCCGGTGAGCTGGTGCCTGGACCACGTGGGTATCCTGGTGCGCAGCGTCGAGGATGCGGCGTTAGTCTTGCAGGCCATTGCTGGATATGACCCACATGACCCAGGCTCGCTCGTGCAACCGGTGGGTGATTACGTGGCTGCCGTGCAGCACGCCGAGCGGCCACCGCGCATTGGCGTAGTGCGGCAGTTTTTCTTCGAGCAGGCAGAGGCCGAGACACAACAGCACACAGAACAAGTGCTCGAACGCCTGGCGGGTGCCGGGGCGACAGTGCGAGAGGTGGCGTTACCCCCGAGTTTCGCCACGGTTTTGGCGGCGCACCGCATTGTCATGCGTGTCGAGGCGGCGGCCTTTCATGCTGATATGTTCGCCACCAAGCGGGAGCAGTATGGTCCCAAACTGCGGGAGTCCATAGAAACGGGCCTGGTCATTCCGAGCGTAGACTACCTGCGGGCGCAGCGCTTGCGGCGGTTGTTTCAGCAGGACGTACCGCAGATGTTTAACGAGGTAGACGTCTTGCTCACCCCAGCGACACCGGCGCCAGCGCCTCGCGACCTCAGCACCACTGGTGATGCGAAGTTCCAGTCGCCCTGGACCTCTGCCGGCGTTCCCGCTATTGCTCTGCCCAGTGGCCGCAGTAAGGGCGGCATGCCGCTCGGTATTCAGCTCATCGCACCAGCCCTGCAGGAAGAGCGCCTGCTGCAGGCGGCCCGCTGGTGTGAGGCCACTTTAGCTATTACCTTGGTGCCACCACTGTAAACCGGTTCCACATGACGGAGGAAAGCCCGTATGAGTTTTGCGTTAGCTGGTGTGCGGATCATTGACATGACCCATAATCAAGCTGGTCCGGCGTGCACGCAGATGCTGGCCTGGCTCGGTGCCGATGTCATCAAACTCGAAGAACCCGGCAAGGGAGATGTGGCGCGCGTCAATATGCGCGATCAGGACGGCGACAGTCTGTTTTTTCTGGTACTGAATGCCAACAAGCGCAGCCTGACGTTGAATCTGAAGACAGCGGAAGGCAAAGAGCTGTTCAAAAAGTTGATCACCCACTCCGACGTCCTGGTGGAAAATTTTTCTCCCGGCGCCCTGGAGCGCCTCGGTCTGGGCTACGATGTGCTGCAAGAGCTCAATCCGCGTTTGATCTACGCCACCATCAAAGGCTTTGGCACCTACGGCCCCTACAGCACCTATAAGAGCTTCGAGCCGGTGGCCCAGGCTATGGGGGGAGCCATGAGTGTCACGGGATTTCCGGAAAATCCGCCGACCATTACCTGGGCGGCCATTGGCGATTCCGGCACGGGTATGCACATGGCCATTGGCATTCTTGCGGCGCTCAACCAGCGGCACAATACTGGGCGTGGACAACACGTGGAAGTTTCGATGCAGGACGCCGTGGTCAATCTTATGCGCGTCAGCCTGCGCGATCATCAGCGCCTCGGCCAGGCCATGCCACGCAATGGCAATCAGCTTGGGCAAACCATCCCTGGTTCCACCTATCTCTGCCATCCTGGCGGCCCCAATGACTATGTGTTCATTTTTGTGCAGCCGCAGATGTGGCCAGCGTTTGTCGAAGTTCTCGGGCGTCAGGAGCTCAAAGACGATGCGAGATTCCGCACCCCTGCGGCGCGCTGGGAACACCGCGACGAGCTCAACGCCATTGTCACCGCCTGGACACAGCAGCACACGAAGCACGAGGTGATGCGCTTGCTGGGAGAGGCCGGCGTGCCTTCCGGGGCCTGTCAGGATACCGGCGAGGTGCTGGCCGACCCCCATCTGCGCGCGCGCGAGATGATCGTTGACGTTGATTACCCTGGCCGTGGCACGTATCAAACCGTCGGCTGCCCCGTAAAACTGTCGGCGTCGCCAGCCCGTGTGACCCGCCCCCCGCAACTGAGCGAGCACTCTGACGCCGTGCTGCAGGAACTGTGCGGCGTTACTCCTGAGGAGCTGCAGCGTCTGCGGCAAGACGGGGTGATTTAGGGCGAGGAATGCCTGTATGACACGAACCTTACCGATTCCGAAGTCAAAGTGCGGTTGACAGCAGTTACGGTTACTGGTCGTGGAAGAGCGCGAGGAGGAAATTGTCGTCACCCGCAAGGGCAGGCCGGCTGCAGTGCTGGTATATTATGGCTGAATACGAACGGTACAAGCCACGCTCGACGTCTCGAGCGATCCTGCTTTGATGCAGCAAATTCGCCAAAGCCAGCAATTCTATGCCGAGGGTGGCAAAGGTCTGTCCTTTGAAGCAGGTATTCGGCGAGCCGCTCCAACCCGCAAAGCGTCGGCGTCGGTCATGACTGCCTTTCAGCCGGATATCACCGCTGCAAGTGGCGGAGATCATCCGCCACTTACCCCCGGATGTGAAACGTGGCATTAGACAGGCCGCTGCGGGCCCTGAGCGTGACCCCAGAGGCTGGAGAACCCCTACGGAGAGAACTCGAAGGGCTCTGGAAGTACCGAGTACGGCGGTTTCGCATTGTCTATACGATTGAGTATCTTCACCGGACCATCCGCATTGTCGCTGCTTGGTCATCGGCGTGGGATTTATGAAGAGGCGGCGGAGCACCTCCGGCATACGCAGCCGATCCCGGTAACTATGCGATCCGGATCAGTCTCTCTCTCTGGCAGGCGCTGCGCTGAGGTTTTCGGCACAGAGGTCGGCCTGCCTCCCTGTTCATGACCACGCCGACTTATCGCCACTCATCAACCGACGCGGTCTTCTGGTAGCCACAGCCCATGATGCGCCAGTAGCCGTTGGTCTCACCACCTACCACCACGACGTGGATGTCCTCACGACGAAACATCGGGATGAGCTCCTCCGGCGCGGCCTTGAGTTTCGAGGCCCAGGGCTCCTCGCCGAAGGTGGCGCGGGGATAGAGGTAGTTTTGCACCAGCTGGTAATCCCAGTATTCGCTAGCAGGCATGCGGGCGTTGTCGTAGAGCCAGTCGATGAGTTTTTCCTTGCTGGTAAAATTGCCGCGATCGATACACTGCTGCGCCGTGATCGGATCGAGCAGGAGGGTTGGCGGATTGTGCGGATCCATGCCCCGCAACATGTTGCGGACATGCTCACGCCAGTGCTTTTCGCGCAGCCCCAGCGTAAAGGCAGTCGAGCGGCAGCCAGTGAACACGCTGACCGCACTGTCTGTCGGTGTGAAGCCGTGCTGCACGTGGAACGGCACCCACGGGCTGCGTTCCTCGTTCTCGGCAAAAGTAACGTTGTTGTACGAATAATTGTTGCCTTGCGAGCCCATGTAGGTGTGCCCCGGCACGGCGCCGCCCTGTAGGTTCTGTGACAGCAGACCATAGGCGCGGCCGATGGTGGCATTGGCGTGGTTGTGCGGCCCCATGGCGCCGATACCGCAGTTCATGTTGAGTTCGTGACGGATCGGCCCGTTCACCACTACCATGGCCGCCGCGGAGCTGGTGGTGCTGCCGCGCGCACTGGCGCCAGTGGAGGCTATGGCGAGAAGCACCGGGAAATACTCTGGCCTGGCACCGGCCATGACGGCATTGACGGCGACTTTCTCGACCGTGTACTCCCAGTATTCGCGGAAATGCGTCGGGCGCATGTGCCCGACCACTTCGTCAGGCTTACGGCTGGTGTGCGCCAGCATAGCGGCGACGCGCTCCTCGGTCGGCAGGATGATGGGGAGGTAATCGGTCCAGTGATTCTCCAGGAAGAGGCGGTGCAGGTTCTCTTCGGTGTCGGGTTCGACGAGGCGTGGCGTGGAGCGCTCGAAGGAGAGCTCTTTTACATCCTCGGCATCGAGCGGCCGGGTGAGTCCCTCGATGATCTCCTGCATGACCGGCCGCCCGCTAATGGGGTCCAGGCCGTCGACATAGGCGCGCAGCTCGCGCGGGGTCTTGCCCATCACCGGTTGGGGCACGAACACCTGCCGCATGTGGGGCATGCCGTTCACCTTTGCCACCGACTGCACCACCTGATCAAACAGGTTGGTGTGGACAGCGACGGTGGGCACACCGTATTTGTGGTCAATGGTCATGCCGTGCACGGCGACCGCCGGCGCACAGGTGCTTCAATGGCCCACCCCAATGATGGCGGCGTCGCCTCTCGTCTGAATTTCCTCCCAGGTCGCCGGGTCGTCCTTCAGGTAGACGCTGGAGATCGGTTTGAACACCGTTTTGACGCTCGGCATGTGCTCGGCAAACCACGCCTGCATTTGCTGCAGAAAGATGTCCGAGTCGTCGAAACGGCAATCGACCAGGTAGACCGTCTTGCCGTCTAGCGTGTCGAGACGTGGTGCCAGGGGTTTGTGCGTGACCGTGGGTGGGTAACCCATGGGATTCAGTACGGTGATTTTGCTGCTTCTGGCCATTCCTGCCCTCCTTCTCGCTCTCTCTGTGATATGGCCTGGCACGGCTACTCGTCGGTGACGCATCCTTCTGAGGCATTCTTGACGTTCTTGATGTATTTATACAGCGTGCCCCGTGTCGCTTTATAGGGTGGCATGGTCCACTGTGCCCGGCGGTGCGCCATGTCGGCGTCGCTGACGGCGACGTCGAGACGATTGGTCTTGGCATCAATGGTAATGATATCGCCGTCCCGTAGCAGTGCAATGGGGCCGCCTTCCTGGGCCTCGGGCACGATATGGCCGATGAGAAAACCATGCGAGCCGCCAGAAAAGCGTCCGTCGGTGAGTAAGGCTACACCGCCCCCGAGACCGGCACCCATGAGCGCCGAGGTGGGAGTGAGCATTTCTGGCATACCGGGGCCACCCTTGGGACCTTCGTAGCGGATCACCACCACGTCGCCCGTCATGATCTCATGCCGTTCAAGGGCGTGCAGCATGTCTTCTTCAGCATCGAACACTTTGGCCGGGCCAGTGAACGTCAGCCCTTCCTTGCCAGTGATTTTGCCCACCGCGCCATCCGGCGCCAGATTGCCCCTGAGAATACAGATATGACCCGTCTCCTTCATGGGTGACTCGAGGGGATGAATGATCTTCTGGCCGGCGCTCAAGCCAGGCAGGTCACGGAGATTGTCGGCCACAGTTTTGCCCGTGACGGTCAGGCAATCGCCATGCAGCAGACCTTTTTCCAGGAGATACTTCATCACCGCCGGAGTACCGCCGACATGGTGTAAATCCTCCATGACATAGCGGCCGCTTGGTTTGAGGTCAGCCAGGTATGGAATGCGATCACTCATGGCCTGAAAATCATCGATGCTCAGCGGCACCTCAACGGCCCGGGCCATGGCCATGAGATGCAACACC
>CAVZBC010000079.1:0-129328 GCA_963773125.1 uncultured Gammaproteobacteria bacterium
AAGCCAGATAACGGCGGCAGCAAGATAGACAGCCCCGAGGAATGTTTTGGCCCTTTTGTCGTATCGGGTTGCAATGCCTCTGAACTGCTTGAGTTTGGCGAAGAAGTGCTCAATCAGGTGTCTGGCTTTATACAGTTCCTCATCGTATCCACGCTGCACTTTGCGGTTTTTCCTTGGGGGTATCACGGCCTGCACACCGGCGCATTCCAGCAGGTCCAGCACCCGTTCCTGGGCATCGTAGGCTTTGTCAGCCAGCAAGGCCTGCATGCTTGTGAGCAGATCGGGCAATACAACATCGGCTCCTGCGAGATCGCTCGCTTGTCCCGGCGTCAGGTGAAAGCCGGTCGGGTTGCCCAGCGCATCGCATACGGCGTGTATTTTGGTGGTCAGTCCGCCTTTGCTGCGCCCGATGCACTCTGTTGCCTTGTCCCCCCTTTTGCCCCGGCGGCGTGCTGATGGACGCGGACCAATCGTGGCATCGATCATGGCGTATGCATTGTCAGCATCTCCGGCCAGATGTGCGAACACCCTTTGCCAGACGCCGCTTGCAGACCATCGGCGGTGGCGGCGGTGCATGTGCTTCCAATCGCCAAACCGCTCGGGCAGATCGCGCCACGGGATGCCCGCCCGGTAGCGGTACAGCACGGCCTCCACAAACAGGCGGTTGTCTTTTGCCGTGACCCCAACCGTATCTGCTCGACCAGGAAGCAAAGGCTTGATCTGATCCCATTGATCGTCCCGCAATCCATAGCGTCGCACCATTTATAAGCCCCTCCAGCAGCTTATAAACAGTGAATCACAATATGATGCTTCTGTGAAGCCGGAATATGGTCAGGCCGCTAATTGACGACACGCCCTAGCGTTTTAAGCCGGGTATCACCGTACTTGTCGATTGATCACGTACTACTGGCTACTTTGCCAATGGCAATGCCGAAGGCTTTTGCTGTTTCTGCGATGTCAGAGTCGGTATGGGCTAAAGATACGTATCCTTTAGAAAGGGATTTCAGGACCCCTTGATTGAGTAATTCATAATGAAAAACGCGAAGTTTTTGGCTATCTGCTTCCAGGCTGTCGCGATACGTTTGGATCTGTTTATGGGTAAATAGCACATGATAAAGTGGACCTTCGCCAAGCACTTGGCCCGCCACATTATGTTCACGTAGTGTGGCGGGCCAAGAGGTCTCGCAGGCGTTGTCCAAGCGTGTGCAGGCGTTCGTAGCTCCCAGGACGCTGCAGCTCCCGAAGGGTTGCTAATCCTGCTGTCGCCGCTATAGGATTCCCATTCAAAGTGCCAACCTGATTTACGACGAGGTCGTTCGTATCAGTCCGAGCAAAATACTCCATAATTTCCGCTTTCCCCACAACGGCTGCTAGGGGATAGCCACCACCAATGATTTTCCCGAATGCTGCCAGGTCTGGAATCACTCCATAATATTCCTGGGCTCCGCCATAGGCGAAACCGGAACCCTGTTACAACCTCATCGTAAATCAAGGGGATACTATAATGAGCAGTCACATCACGCAGCCCCCGAAGAAAGCCAGGCAGAGGAGACAACGTCCGTTGGAAGGGTTCGACAATCACTGCCCCCAGTGTGTCGTGATACTTTTCGATCAAAGCAGTTGACCGCTCGATATCGTTGTAGGGAGCAATCAACACTTCCTGCTCCAGGCTTCGCGGAATGCCCGCCGAACCCCGGACAGCTTTCGGATATGCAGAGGCTTCTTGGCCTTCGACATTCATCATGGCATAATCATGACTGCCATGATAGGCCCCTTCAAATTTGAGAATTTTGTCTCGCCCGCGGAAGGCTCGAGCCACACGTAGAGCAAAAAAGGTCGCTTCAGTACCACTCGAAGTAAAGCGGAGCTTCTCGGCACACGGTACAGCTTGGACAATCATTTCAGCGAGGTGAATGGCTTGATCATTCAAATAAAAAAAGTTGTTCCTCTCGGTTAATTGTTCCTGAACTGCTGCTGTCACCGCTGGATGAGCATGGCCAAGGATCATTGGCCCAGAACCAAGTAGGTAGTCAATCCAGGTATGGCCCTCAAGATCATACAGCCGCGAACCCTGGCCGGAAGTAATAACAAAGGCATACTCGGACGGTAGCGTCATGTTGCCGTTGGAGCCACTAGGAAATACTATTTAGGTGCACCCGACGACACGAAAGCACAAATCTATCAGGCATGTGATGTTCCCGCCTTAAAGCACGCCATTCTTCTCGGCTGTGGGGAAGACGACAGGCAAACTATTGCTCTTGGTATGCAAGACGTTTTTGATCCCCGTAGGTTTGCGTCACATCCGGTTGCGGCATTACTCCTTTCAACACATGCTAGGACAAACGCGATACTGCAATCGGCTCTTGAAGGTGAGGATAAGGCGGCGTTGCGTGGTCTTGCCCAGAATCACACGCTTCCCGCCCCGTATCTCGATAGGGTCGAAAGGCGCCTACATGAGCTGGGAGCCAAATACGACGCCTGGGAGGCGAGGCAAAGGCTCAAGGATATTCATGAGGCACCCGCCCCTGAAGATCCCGATGAACTATTCGGCGAAGAAGGAAAACAAGGCGGGTTTCTTGAGGGCAAGGTCAATTTTATTGGAAAGAAGCTCATAGCGACTCCTATGAAACAGCGGATCAGGGAGGCGACAAATAACCGCACGAGTAGACACAGTCCAGGCCCTCGTGCTGCAAAGAAGATAATCTCCTATACGGGATAGCGGTCCAGCAGAGGCCGGAGCGCTTCACCAGTGACACAACCATGAGCACTCGGAACCACGCTAACACACGGGGACAACGCCACCAGTGGCACGTCGGTCTCACTGCCTGGACTGTAGAGAGATCGCGCAGAACATCTGACATATGGTGCCTATATGCTCGGTATCGTCTTGTATACAGGAGATATGTTTGTCATCCTTTGCTCTCGTCTCTTCGACCTGCTTGTGTGTTAATGGCTTGTTTGAGGCACCAAAGCGAATCCGAGGTGCTGGGCTTGCTTGCGTAGTTGTCGGAGCTGACGCTCATGATCTTTGTGCAGATAATCCTCGGCACCGCGTTCCCGATAGGGGGTTTTCTCCTGTAACATGTGATAGAGAATTTTTGCGAGTTTATGGGCGGTGGCGGTCGTGGCTTTGGCCGGCCCCAGTTTGCTGCGCATGCGGCGATAGAAGGCGCCGAGATAGCTCGGACTCTTCCGCAGACTCTGCGCCGCCATGCGCAAGGCGCGACTGGCCCGATTTTGGACCCGTCGACTGCCCGTCGCGAGCACTTTGCCGCCACTGATCCGGTTGTCGGGACAGAGCCCTAACCAGGAGGCAAAATGTTTGTCCGTCGGCCATTTACTCATATCGAGGCCCACTTCTGAGAGGATGGTGTGGATCGTCAGGGCTTGGAAGCCAGGCACTTGGGTGAGATCGACACCGGTGATCCGGTACAGATGAGCGCGGAGATCAAACGCTGGCTCGTTTCTTTGCGGTTGTCGATGGGCGGTCGTCGGTGGGGGTAAGGGGTGGGCATCAAGATCGACCAGGGACTCAAAGGTGCTGAGGACACGCTCGATTTCCTGATCGCAGGCGGCGATTTGCTGCTGGGTAAAATCATAGAGCGCGAGGGATTGGGTGAGCGTGAAGACATGTTCAGGGCCGGTAATCCCCCTCCAGCGCTTTGGCAATGGTGTCCGGACTGGATTTGATGCGATAGTCTCGATACTGGGCTAAGGTCCGCGGGTCGCGCTCTCCAGCCACGATCGCGCGGAGAATGCGCAGACCCGTCACGCCGGTCACATCACTAATCACGTGGTGCAGGTGGAGATTCATTTGGTCCAGCGCCTTGTGCATGTGCTGAATATGCTTTGACCGTCATCTGGATCAGATTGTCACGATGGCGGAGGAGACTGCGGAGCTGGCAGATGTCCTCAGGAGGACGAAACGACGGCGCCAACAACCCATACACTATGCAACTTTTGGAGCCATCGACAATCGAAGCGATCCGTTTTCGGACGCCCAGGGACATTTTTGACATGGCGGGCATTGACGAGAGCGACCTCAAAGCCGCGGGCTTCGAGGATTTGAAACAGCGGAATCCAGTACACCCCGGTGGATTCCATCACGACGGTGGTAATCCGACAGGTTGTTAACCAGTCGGCGAGCCGATGCAAGTCACAGGTAAACGCGCTAAATTTCTGGACCGGTTGGGCATCGCGATCCGCGGGCACACAGACCCAGTGCTCCTCAGCCCCCACATCAATGCCGGCGGCATGCGGGTGGATGAGGGGCATATTCTCGAGGGTGGGCGTGTTCTTCTTGCCTTTTTTAGCCATACGTTCCTCCAGTCCGGGGCAGAGCGGGAAGAGCAAGGGAAGACAGGACTCCTGCTGCGCAAGGATACACGCGGAGGGCGGCGAGCGGCGAGACTGTTTCATCTTGATTGAACCAGCGCGAAGCGTTGGAGGAACGCTAACAACGAGCTGCGCCGCATCTCACGCACCCTCAACTGGCTCATCGTGGGGCTTATCGTGGCTATCACTGGTATAGGAGTACTTCTATTGTGGCGCTTTTCGTAGGGAAACGGGATGTCCTGCACCTATACTTCAGCCAGTAAAATGCCTAAGAGCGTGTTTAAAAAGGTGCCTTGAGTGCGATTCTCCGGACCATGATATGGATCATCGCCACATAAATCATCGCTTCACTGGTGGCAGCGAGGTACTCGTAATCCTTGCTCAACCGACGATACTTGTAAAACCAGCCGAACGTGCGCTCGACGATCCACCTTTTCGACAGGACCACGAAGCCTTTGACGTGCTCGGAGCGCTTGACAATCTCCAAGCGGACCTTGCGATAGGAGCGGAGCAAGGATACCCACGTTTCCAGGACGCCAGCATAGGCACCATCGGCCCAGATACAGCGCAGCCGCGTGAACCAATGCCGCAGGATGCGCAAGAGGAGCTTCGCTCCGTCGCGATCTTGCACGCTCGCAGCAGTCACCACCACCGCGATGAGCAGCCCCAGCGTGTCCACCAGGATGTGGCGCTTGCGGCCTTTGATCTGTTTGGCGCCGTCAAAGCCCGTGTCCCCTCCTCGATCGGTCGTTTTGACGGTCTGCGAGTCGATAATCGCGGCGCTGGGTTGGCGGGTGTGGCCTTCGAGGACCCGGAGGTCCCCGCGCAAGGTATCGTGGAGCCGTTGCCAGGTGCCATCTCGTCGCCAGCGCCAAAAGTAGTGATAGACGAGGCCCCACGGCGGCAAATCATTGGGGACAAACCGCCAGGCACAGCCGGTCCGCAGGACATACAGGATCGCGTTGACGATCTCCCGTTTGGGATACACTTCCGGTCTGCCACCTGGCTTGGCAGCAGGGATCAGGGGTGCGAGAATCTGCCATTCGGTATCATTGAGGTCGGTTGGGTAGGGTTTTCTGGTTTGCATACTGCGATACTATCGCAGCAGATAAACCCTATCCCAACTTTTTAGACACGCTCTAAGGCTTGGCCTATGGGCATAGCGGCCACTCGCTTGGAGGTCAGTGCTATGCATAGCTGCCGCATCGTGGCTCTTTTCGCCTCAGTGTCCTTGCTCGGGCCGCTCCTGTTGCCTCTGACGAGTGAGGTCTCGCTGCCGTTGCCGCCTGTCGCGATGTTGTACAGCGCCCCGGTGCTGGCGGCTTCGGACGGTCTCCGCCAGCTCGAACAGCTGCACAAGCAGGGGCGAGCCCCAGGCATTTCGTTTGATGCTACAGGTCGGATCACGATCGCCGCACACCCACACTTCAACCCCGAGGCGGCCCACCTGATCGCAGCCCATCATCTCCTCGCGCCTGCTGCGCTCCAACGGGTTCTGGAGCAGTCCGCGGCGCGGCACACGATTTTGCTGAGAATGAAAAGGGGGGAGGGGATCCCCGGGGTCCATTTTACGGATCCGAGCCTCTCGGAGGTACGACTGTGGCGCCCCAATACACACTACACCGGGCAGGACGACGCGCTCATAAGAAGCGCCGGGTATGTCCCGCCCGAGGGCCAGCTGGAGCGCTCTCTGGCCCATGCGGAAGTCCGCGCGCTGTTTCACCAGGGAATACTCCCGACCGTCCAGATCTCTGAGTACCACGCGGTAGTCGCCGTGCGCCCCAGTACCTCCTACCATGGAGCCGCGCGAGACGCGGTAGAGCGCACCGGGATCTATGAGCCGGCGACATTTCAAGCGCTCGCCCGCGCAGCGGACGCGTTGCTCGTGTTGGCGCGAGACGCGGTGCCCGGCATTCTGTGGCACGCGGACGGCACGATGGCGAGCTTCTACGCGCACCCCGGCTACGCCACCTATCGCAGCGCGAAGGGCCTGCGCGCGCACGACCTCGTTGTCGCGGCACGATACGGGGGGCCGACGGCTGACGCGCAGCACAGCGCCTCGGTGCAGCTCGCCGACCTCCATCGGCAGCTCGCCGCGTTGGGCGTGAAGATGACGTTTGATCCAGAACGCCCTGGGGCCATCCACTACGAGCACACCTGGTGGCCGGACATGCCGGGCGAACCCGAGCGGCATGAGCGCGCGAAGGCGCTGGTGCGGCGTGCGCTGGGCGTGGAGTTCTCGCCGCCGCGCCCCGCCGAACCCGCGCCGCTCCCACCGTCCCGGCAGCTCAGGCTCGACGCCGAGGAGCTCTTAGGGAAAACGCTGCGGAGCGCGCCGTCGCCCCGGTGAGTCCTGTCGCACCCGCAAAACCAGAGACAGCCGGAGAGGATTTTCAAACGCTATTTTGTCGCGCCGCTTCTGGTAGCAGCCCTCTGGAAGCCGGCGACTGGAGCCGCAGGAGCAGCAGCACGCGCGGCTTGTGCCGCTGCAATCGCCGCCTGAATCTGAGGTTTTCTCGAGGTTTTCAAACCCAATCCGGTAGGCGGTGGCCTTGCTGTCCCCTGCGCGAATCGCCGCTTGCGTGGCATTCAGATCAATCAAGTATTCGTCCACATATATATATCGCAGCATAGAGTAGAGGGACTCCGAAAAGAAGACAAGGCGTGTCTCGCCACGTTGAGAAATGTTGAGATCGCGTCGGCTGGTCGTGCCATGGTATGGCGCTGTTATGGACAGATTATGGGTGGGTGTGCCGGTTTACAGCGGGAAAATACCGGTGAGAAACGGTGAGAAAAAGGCAAAATGGGCCTGGGCGAGCACCCGCTCCGCCTCCCCAGGCCAGGGCATGGTAACACCCGTGTGGCCTGTCACGGGGCCGTGTGGCGCGTCAATGCGCTGCGCTGGTGCCAGGGCCCGGGAGATGTCTGGCGGTTTGACTCGCATCCCCGTGGCTGCGCCAGGGACACATCACCCTGGCGCCCTGAAACATCATTTCTGGGAGGGAGGGCTATGACCAGCATCCTGCGCTTCGGCCTAGTCGTGCTGAGCAGCTGTACCAGCACCAGTTACAGTATTCTCTCGCGGCAACTGGTCGCTCGGACGGTGGCCTTACCGGCAACGATCAATCCCTGGATTGGACCGTATCTGTCGCTCTTCGTCCAGGTGCTCGAACGCCAGGGGTTTGAGATTGTTGAAGGGACGGCGCCAGCCGCGTTGACCTTGGGGCTCGACCTTGATCCGAACCCCTGGGCCATGCGGTGTACGGCATCACTATGGCAGGGAGAACAGGTGCTGGTGATGGCGCAGGCCCGGAATGCCGGATTCGGCACGGTCATTGCGCGAGCTGGCGACGGCGAATCTCGCCAAGGCCGTGGCCGCAGCGTTTACGGAAGAGTTGGCCAAACTCCCAGGGTAACACGTGCCGCTGTGCAGGAGGCGGGGAGGACCGCACGCCGTCTGCGCCCTTAGGGCAGCAGCTGAATGAGCCCGCCAAACCAGTCATTGGCTTCAATCAGGGCCTGCTCGGCGGGATCACTCGTCACGTACAGACCGTTGGTGAAGCGAATGTGGCGCCCAATGGCCAGGCGTGGAAACCGGGCGCAGGCGTAGTGCCGAGCCTGAGGGGCTGTGTGCGCCGCTCGCCAGGCCGCCAGCGCTTTGCTGACGTCGCGAAACGAGCCCCCAGTCAGGGCATGCACGGTGCGCACGGAGGGCGTCTGGTCCTGCTGCTGCAATTGGACGATGGCTGTTTCGATCATGGGCTGTGGGGGCATGGTAACACGTCCTCCGTCATGGGGCGCCTGTCTGGGTAGCAAGGGCGTCACTTAATTCTGGGGGGGCGTCAATGCTCTTTGCAACGGGCGCTCCACCCCTTCCAGAAACGCCTGCGTGGCATGGCGTGCGCAAATGGCGTAGAGCACATATCGGATTTTGTCTGGCTCCGCGCCCGAAAAGAGGGTCCACGTCGAACCGGCAGGTCCTCCTTTTGGGGACGACCGAAAACCCAGCCGCTCGTAAAGACGCGACGCACTGCGGTCGATCTAGGCGCGCGCTTCCATCACGAATCGCATTTCACCTCCTCCTTGTACTCGTCACGCTTGGCCTCGACCTTCACGGTGCACGGCCCGTCCCGGAACTCCCGCTTCCCCGCCTCGCACCAGCGGGCCCCTACGCCATCCTTGCACTTGATCTCCTGCTTGAACTCCCCGCGCTTGGCCTCGAGCTTCACCTTGCACGGCCCATTCCAGAACTCTTCCTTCCACTCGCCCCGCCACCAGCGTGTGTCACCGCCAGGACCACTCCTCCGGTCGTCACCGGACGCCAGCGTCACCCAGGTGATCCCCACGATCATCGCGACTCCCAGCACGCTCCACGTGTTCATCGCCCGACCTCCGCATGCTGTCTCGCACACCAGGATAAGCGGGACAGCGCGCCAGGCAGCCCCAACCAGCCCGCCTCGTAGAACGTCCCCGAGGGTATTCTGTGCCTACTGATCAGCCGTGTCAAGCGGTCCGGATGTGCCCAGAGCGATCGACGCTCCTGGGGCTGATACCTCCCCAGTCACACGCATGTGACTGGGGACACGCGCATGTCACATCCGTGTGACAGCCCTCTGGAGCACCCGCCGGCCAGTCCGGTCTGCGTTTTGCCCCCGCACCCGTAGCGGGCATCCCCATGTGGGTGTCTCCTACCTGTGACACCGGCCCGTCACCCTCTGCGCCCTGGGGCAACAGCGCCGGACCCCCGCGGCGAAAGACCGCGCGGTGTTCCGGCGTCTCCGCACCTGTCTGCAGCAGCCTTGGTACGATTTGTGCTTTCTGGTCTCGGTCAGGCCCTCCCGCTGGACAGTGCCCCCCATGGGGGTGCGCTGTGACACGTCGGGTGCCGCAGGAGAGGGAGCAGGCATCGGGAGAGCCGTGGGGAAGCTGGGGCCGTGGTTCCAGTGCGGTTGTATGGAAAAGAAGGAGCCCCTATGCGCATCCATATCGCTGCCGCCATCCCCCCACTGGCCCCTGAGCTGCGGGGCTGGTTGGCGGCACGCTTGGACGCCCTGAATACGCCCGCGGTGGAGATCTGGGAAGCCCGCGTGACGTACAGGGTGCAGCAGCCCCACCAACAGCCCTACGCGCAGATGCAGGTGGAATGTCTGCTTGTAGGGCAGACCCTGTGCGTGGTGCAGACAGGGGCCACCCTGCCCGAAGCCGCACACGCCGTGTTGCACACGCTGAGCCAACAACTCCGGGCCATTCGCCCCGCAAGACGTGGGAGGCCAAAGGCGCCGCATCAGGCGCGGACGCGGGGCGAATCCTGAGTGAGAGTGGTGCCGGGGCCTGTGCGCCGCAAAGCACACGAAGTGGCACAAGCTGACCTCTAACGAATTAAGAATTCGTTCCGCACGAAGCCTTGAGACATGATTTTGCCGCGGCGATATTTTTCCACAATGATGCCCAGGGCATCGATGAATGCCCCGGCACGCCCGAACAGCCGCATAGCTGGTTCTGCCAGGCGTATCGCGCCTGGGCCAGCAAGCTCAACGTGGTCATGCGGCAGAGCCATCGCGCGGGGGAGAAGCTCTTTGTCGACTATGCCGGCCAGAGCATCCCGATCGTCAACGGCCGACTGGTGAAGTCCATGAGGCGGCGTTCTTTATTGCCGTCCTGGGCGCCTCCAACTATACCTATGTCGAAGCCACGTGGACGCAGAGTCTCCCGGACTGGATTGGCTCCCATGTGCGGACCTTTGCCGCCCTCGGTGGGGTGCCTGAGATCGTCGTCCCCGACAACCTCAAGGCGGCTGTGACCCGCGCCCATCGCTATGAGCCCGAGCTCAATCGCACGTATGCCGATCTGGCGCACCATTATGGGGTCGCCGTGATCCCCGCCCGCGCTGCCAAGCCCCGGGACAAGGCCAAGGTCGAAGTCGGGGTGCAAGTGGTGGAGCGCTGGATTGTGGCCCGGCTGCGGCACCACACCTTCTTCGCACTCGCCGAGGTCAACGCCGCGATCGGCGCTCTCTTGCCTGCCTTCAATGCCCGCCCCTTCAAGAAACTGCCCGGCTCCAGACAAAGTCTCTTTGAGACCCTCGACCGCCCCGCCTTAAAGCCCCTGCCTGCCCAGCCCTATGAATATGCCGAGTGGAAACGCGCCCGCGTCAACATCGATTATCATGTGGAAGTCGAAGGCCACTACTATTCGGTGCCCTATGCGCTCGTCAAGCAGCAGCTCGAGGTGCGCGTGAGTGCCCAGGTGGTGGAACTCTTCCACAAAGGGCACCCGCGTGGCGAGCCACCTGCGCTCGCACCTCAAAGGGCGCCACAGCACGGTCGCCGCGCACATGCCCACGGCCCACCGGCATTACGTGGAATGGACGCCGCAGCGGCTGATCCGGTGGGCGGCCGACAGTGGAGCGGCCACCGCGCAGGTGGTGGAAACCATTCTCGCCTCGCGCCCCCATCCCCAACAAGGCTTCCGGTCGTGTTTAGGCATCATGCGGCTGGGGAAAAGCTATGGCACCGAGCGGCTGGAAGCCGCCTGCCGCCGTGCCCTCACCATCGGCGCCTGTTCCTATAAGAGTATCGAATCGATCCTCAAAAACGGCCTCGACCGCACCCCGCTCCCGCCCGGCCGCCCACGGCCACCGCTGCCCCCCGCCATGCCAATATCCGAGGACCCGAGTATTACTCTACATCACAAGGAGAAGCCCATGCTGACGCATCCCACGCTCGACAAACTCCAAGCCCTGAAACTGATGGGGATGTATCAGGCGCTCATGGAGCAGATGCAGATGCCCGAGATTACTGAGGTGCCGCTTCGAAGAACGCCTGGGACTGCTGGTCGATCGGGAGAGCACCGCCCGGGAGGATCGACGGCTGAAGACACGCTTGCACAAGGCGAAGCTCCGGCAAACCGCCTGTATCGAGGATATCGACTATCGCCATCCACGCGGGTTGGACAAGGCGCTGATGCTGCAGTTTGGCCACGTGTCAGTGGGTACGCGATCGGCATAACGTGCTGATCACCGGACCCACAGGCATCGGCAAAACCTGGCTGGCGTGCGCCCTGGGGCATCAGGCCTGCCGCGAGGGCTGGACGGTGCTCTACCTGCGCCTCCCCCGGCTCCTCCAGGAGTTTCCGCTCGCCAAAGGCGATGGCCGCTATGTGAAGCTCATGACCGCCTTGGCCAAGACCGACGTCCTCATTCTCGACGACTGGGGCCTGGCGCCGCTCAGCGATGACAATCGCCGGGACTTATTGGAACTCCTCGAAGATCGCCATGACTGCCGGGCCACGATCGTCACCAGTCAACTGCCTGTCGAGCACTGGCATGAGGCGATTGGGGAGCCCACCCTGGCCGATGCTATCCTTGACCGGCTCGTCCACAACGCCTACAAGATTGCCTTAAAGGGAGATTCCATGCGCAAACGGCAGGCCACGTTGGCCAAAGGAGCCGACTCAGACTAACAATTGGCACCCAGCGTCGCTGGGCTCCGAGGGTGGCAGGCTTCCCATGGACTGAGTGGCAATCTTACCATGGATTCGGTGGCAGACATCCGTGGAATACGCACCTCCCTCATAATGAATTGTGGAATTCAAACATGTCATAGGGACTATACGGCGATTGACACGAAAAAAAGGGGCATGGCCGAATGCCATTAAGTTAAGCATAAGAGCCTTGTTCATTGAGGTTAGCCGTGCTGTCACTTCCCCCCATTGTCCTCCGTGACGATCTCCTGTATGAGGGGTGAGTCGCTCACTTACGCAGAGAGGAGATCCCCAATGACGGCGACACTCACCCAGGTCGTCAAACAATTTCAGCAGGATTGGACCAGCCAGCTGGAGCCCGAGGCCATCTTGACGGCCTGTCGTGGCGTCGCCTATCGGTGGCGGGAGCGCACGCTCGATCCCGTGACGACGATCCAGTTGTTTTTTGTCCAGATTCTGCACGGCAATACGGCGTGCACGCACCTGCGTCATCTCACCAAGCTCGACGTGACCGCTTCCGCCTATTGTCAGGCGCGCATGAAGCTCCCGCTCGCGGTGTTCGAGCAGCTGCTCCGCTCCGTGAGCCACGCTTTGCAACACGAACCGCTCGATGAGGGACGCTGGTTGGGCCATCGCACCTTTTGGGTCGATGGCTCGAGTTTTTCCATGCCCGATACCCCCGCACTGCAAGAGCATTTTGGCCAGCCCGGCAAACAACTCCCGGGGTGTGGTTTCCCCGTTGCGCACCTGTTGGCGCTGTTTCATGCGGGGACCGGGCTGGTCTTACAAATGTTGGCGGCCCCCCTGCGCACCCATGATCTCTCCGAGGTGGTCGGACTCCATCCGGACTTGCGCCCCGGTGATGTCCTGGTGGCCGACCGGGGCTTTTGTTCCTATGCCCATCTCGCCCTGCTCGTGCAGGCAGGCGTGCATGCCGTGTTCCGCATGCATCAGAAGCACATCGTGGACTTCACCCCGGGACGTCCCCATGTGGAGCCGCGCACACGGGGCAAGGGCCACAAAGGGCAGCCGCGCTCAGGCTGGCTCCAACAGCTCGGGGAACACGACCAACTCGTCCACTGGCTCAAACCCCTCGCCTGTCCGCAGTGGATGGACGAGGAGCAGTTTGCGCACCTGCCCGATCGCCTGGAGGTGCGAGAACTGCAATACCGGGTCCACCGAAAAGGCTTTCGTGTCACGAGGATTACCCTCGTCACCACCCTCCTCGATGCGACACTCTACCCCGTCGAAGCGTTAGCCCAGCTCTACTATGCCAGGTGGGGCATTGAAACCAATTTCGCGCATTTGAAAACCACTATGGGCCTCGATGTGTTGAAGTGCAAAACCGTGGACGGGGTCCTCAAAGAGCTCATCGTCTTCGCCTTGATTTACAACTTGGTCCGCTTGGTGATGATCCAAGCGGCTCGGCGTCAACAGGTGGACATCGACCGGATCAGCTTTATCGATGCCGCCCGATGGCTGGCAGCGGCGCGAGACGACGAGCCACTGTCATTGCTGGTCGTGAATCCCCACCGTCCCTATCGGTACGAACCGCGTGTCCGCAAACGGCGTCCCAAACAGTATCCCTTGATGCAAACCCCACGCAAAGAGCTGCGTAAGTTATTGGCCAATAACACAGATGTGGACTAACTTAATGGCATTCGGAACATGTGCCGATATTTTCGAAAATGCCCCTTTTTATTATGATGAAACAATACTTTGGGCAGAATTTAGGCTGCGTCTGCGGCAATGACGCCATAGTTACAGAGCGCTTCGTAATCCGGACTGGATTTTTCTAGACTCTGCCCGTCGGCTAAGTGCGCACAAATTCGCTCGATCAAGTGTTGATTGAAGGCCCGTCGCTTGAGGCTTGCCATGGAAACCGCGTGGGCGCGGTTGCCGTGTTGATGACGTGCTTCGAGCTTGGCGAAGGTCACCGCGCTCAAACTGGCATTGAAGTGGAAATCAAGTTTGGCTTGTGAACGAGCTTGGCAATCGCTCAGCCCAGCAAATTGTTTGGCGTCGCGAAACAAAAATTCGATCTGAAAACGCGCCTTGTAATAGCGATAGAGCCTCAGGGCATTCAGGCCTACATCCGTGCTGAAGAGCACGGCATATCGGTTGCGTTGGGTATGGACGACGACCACCACCTGGAGATCACGTTTCCATTGCACATGGTTGAGAACCTGATGGTACAACACGATGGGCTCGTCTGCGGTCTCGAGTCGTTCAAAGCGTGAGAAGTCGCTCCAGTTGACCTTGCCGTCGTAGGTTTTTGGGCGGCCTGGCCCTGGGTGTTTGGGCCCCTCGTAGCGATAGCGCAGATTGGCATCGGCTCGCAATTTGCCAATCTGGTGTAGACCCAAGCCCCGCACGCCGGCAACAAATTTCTGTTTGCTGTACGCACCATCGGTGACCACGTAACGCAGGAAGCGCAAGTCATGCGCCTTGACCACACGGCTGAGCTGGTCGCCATAGACATCCATCCGGGTGGCCTCAGGCTCGGAGGTGCTCGCACTGGGTGGTGTCTGCTCGACACTGAGGCTGTATGCGCAGTTGTCGGTGATGTCGAGCCAGGCCAGGGTAGAGATTTCCAGGCCTTTTTCCGCACGGCTATGGCTCCCATTCCAAAAGCGATCAAGGCCATAGGTGTGCGTACCACTTTTGGGCACGAAACTGGCGTCCATGACCAAAGCCTGATCATGTTCAGGAGGGACGACCTCAGTGATAGCGGCCTTGTTGAGTGCACTCCAGTCAAAGTCTCTGCCGTACCACCGGGCAAAGGTCCTCTCGTGATAGGGGCTGTAGCGACTCAAATTGCGAAAGGTGGCGTGTCCAGGGAGCATGAGCATCAGTCCCAACAGATGCATGATAAACCTGCATTGCGGTTTCTTGGTTTGCTTGAAATATGGCAGTATACTCTGGAGTAGCCGCATGAAGCACCTCCCGTCTCGGTTGCGTTGGCGAACACAATCGTAGAAGGGAAGGGCTCGTGTGGCTACCTCTCAGCTAAAACTGTCCGCAGTATTGATGAAAGAGAGTATGTAGATGGTGGTGAAGCAGAAACCCTTATTCGTCAAGGACTGAAGGGTATCACTGGCTCTAGCGAGCGCTTTGCGTACCGTCTCTGCCGTCAACCCATATGGATGGGCAACGATAGCCCTGGCCATCGGAGCGGGATCCGTATACTGGAAGTCCTTACAGTTCTCGAAGTCCGTAGCGGGGATGTTTGGGAAGCATTTTTTTAGGTCGCGCCTCCATGCCGCGTTACTGTGGGGAGACTGCTTTCGCAAGCGTTGCACGACCCCATGAGTCTTTTTGTACTCCTGCTGGAGCGCTTGACATCGCCGGAGGTCCGCTATCGTGGGTGCCAACAAGGATGGCTTCTCCGGGGCCCTGGGGAGGAGCTTCTTGTGCAGTGCTTCCAGGATTTTATTGGCGTCCTTCCTGATCTTAAGTGGGACACGGTCAGTGAGCGTGGGCTCTTCCAGCGCACGAAACGCCTGGCGCACCAGAGAAGCTTCCATGGCGGGGAGGCCATAATCCCAGACGATATCAACGGTGCACCGTAGGTCTTCGAGGAACGTTCGCCCGGCCCAGGAGGCCAGGCGTGGTGGGAATTGCTCTATGCTGTTCTGGACGGTGATGACGGCCTCTCTTCGCAGGGCCTTGGCGCACGCCAGGTTCTCGGAGGGCGTGGCCGCGTCTTTCAGCCATCGTTGAGTACACTTGCTCTCCAGCGAGCGTATGTAGGAAAAGTTGGCCAGGAGTTCAGAAGGATTCTTCGTGAGCGGCGTCGATGGGGAACGGCGGGGTACGTGTGCTTCGCGCGTCGTCTCCCGACTGGGTGAGGATTTTTGCCAGGGAGCGGAGGGTATGTCCAAGCGTATGGAGATCGTCCTCGATCATACCCGGCTCCCTTCCCCTAGCACAGCGCCCATGGTGCTGCTCAGCATCTTGCGCTGGTAGGCATCGTACAGGTGCGCATAGCGGCGGGTGACCGCGAGGCTTTTGTGCCCCAGCACGTCCACAATATCGCCGAGGGAGTGGTCATTGAGTCGAAGGTAACTGGCTGTCGTGTGCCGTAAGTCATGGAAGTGGAAATTCTCGATGCGGGCCTTCGTGATGGCGGTGTGCCACGCTGTGCGGATGTCAACAGGGGTGCGCCCGTCTGGGGCAGGGAAGAGCAGCAGATCAGGATGCGGGACAATGTGGCTATGATACCGTCGTTGCAAGACCTCGATAACAGGATCGACGAGCGGCACGCGTCGATCTTCCCGTTCTTCGTGCCTCGGAACCACACATGGCCGTTGGCTAGGTCGATGTCTCGCCACCGAAGAGACAAGATTTCGCCGCGTCGAGCGCCGGTGGAGAGCGCGAGCAATACCACGTCATAGAGCCAGGACGAGCGGCTGTCGCGGCACGCGGACAGCAACTGTTCACGTTCGTCTTCCGAGAGGAATCGGCGCCACTCCCGGACCTCCAGCGGGTGGGTGTCCTTTGGTCGGGAGACGCGGCGTACCGGGTTGTCGCGGAGCCACTGGCGTTCATCACACGCCCAGGTGAACGCGCTACTCAACACCGCGAGGTATCGGTGTACGGTGGCGGGGGTCACACGCTTTTGCAATGTGTCACGGTGGCGCGACAGCTCGGCTGGGGTGACTTGCGCGCAGCCGTAATTCCCCAATTTTCCCACACCACCAGGCGAGGCGTTCTCGATGCGCGCGGGTATACGATGTTGGCGTGTCCCATAGCGATCCTGGAGGAATGCCGCACAGAGCTCAGAGACGGTCTTCCGTCGTCCAGGATGGCCTTGGGTGTGTTTCCCTTCCCAGGCCTCATGTCGGGCCTGGTCGCGAAGTTTGCGAGCGTCGCGCAGGGTAGGGCAGGTGAGGGTGCGCTCAGGCTGGCCTTTGCGTCGAACCCGCACTTCGTACACGGAGAGCCGTCGGTGTTGGTGCGTTTGCGGATGCCGGATTCGACACGTACCCAAATGATTTTGGACTGTGGTATAGTAGCCATAGCCGGTCGCCCTCTGCAGCAGGGTCATTGGCGAGAGAGCTATGTGAGTCGCTTCTCATGTGGCTCTCGACAGTGGAGCTATACTCCACTAAAATTATCTGATACTGTACTAGATCGAACTTTCGGGAAGCAAGCCCTGAGTGGGAAAAATTGGGGAATTTGTGGGGATGTGTGAGATAGAACGTTCACAAGTATTTGAAATACAAGGCTGCTCTCGTAGCTCAGGAGGATAGAGCAGCGGATTCCTAATCCGCAGGTCGCAGGTTCGAATCCTGCCGGGAGCATTTCTGCAGGGAATAGGGTGTGATTACCTAGGAGGCTTTCTGACGGTTATCGTATATTAGGGTGTATGGTGTCGAGGACGCATGACCTTCAGGCATATGAGGAGATGACAGTGGCTAGTAACAAGGGAGAGGAGATTCGGAACGTGGCGCTTGTGGGCCACTCTAGCAGTGGCAAAACCATGCTAGCAGAAGCGATGCTTTTGAAGGGGGGAGTCCTGAATCGTCTGGGGAAGATTAGTGATGGTACGACCACGAGTGACTATGATGCTGATGAGAAAGAAACTCAAAAATCGTTGTATTCATCTTTACTGCATATCACATGGCGCGGACGAGACATCAACATCATCGATACCCCGGGATCGGCTGACTTCGTCGGCCAAGTGTATGGAGCGCTCTCTGCGTCGGAACTTGCACTCATTTCAGTAAATGCCTCGTATGGTATCGAGATTGGTACTCGTAAAGCTTGGGATCTCGCTCGGCAGCAAGGGTGTGCTTGTATGTTTGTGATTACGCGTATGGATGCTGAGACAGCCCAATTTGACGAAGTCGTGGCTTCGTTGCAAACCACTTTTGGCCCAGAATGTACTCCTCTCATGATTCCCATTGGGAGTGGGAATAGCTTTACTGGAGTGGTCAATCTCCTGCACCCCTCTGCAGTGCCTGATTCCCTGCAGGATACTGTGGAAGAACGACGCGGGACTCTTATGGAATCGGTCATCTCTGGTGATGATGCTTTGCTGGAGCGGTATCTCGAAGGTGAAACTATCCTGCCTGAAGAACTTGAACGCGTGTTTACGCAGGTACTCGTGAATCGCACACTCGTCCCCATTCTTTGCTGTGCAGCAGAACAGGATAAGGGCGTAGACGCCATCTTAGATGTGCTTTCCGCCTATGCGCCGTCGCCCGCGTATGCCAAGAAGCAAATTTCCACAGAGGAAGGCATCACGGATCATACGATTCATCTGGGAGGACCTTTAGAGGCGCAAGTTTTCAAAGTGATGTCTGATGAGTTTGTTGGGAAGGTAAGTTTTATCCGGGTCTATGCCGGCACACTGAGGGCAGGAGATACTGTTTTTGTCCCCAATACTGGGAAATCAGTGAAAATCCCCAAATTGTTTCACCTGCAGGGGAAAGACCAACAGGAAGTCAGCGAGGCGGAAGCGGGCGCCATTGTGGTGACTGCCAAAGTGGAAGAGCTTCGCGTTGGTGATACGCTGGGGGCCACAAAGGCACAAAAGCGATTTGTGATGCCCAAGCTACCCTGTACCGATGGTGTCGAGAGCCGTCACTCCCAAATCCCGCGGTGACGAAGGGAAAATATCGGAGGGGCTTCGACGGTTAGCAGAGGAAGACCCGACTTTCCGCATTGACATGAACCAGCAGACGAAGGAGTTGGTCATCTCTGGGATTGGAGAGCAACACATCAATCTCATGCTGAATCGGTTGCTGCGGCGTGGTGTTCAAGTGACTACGAAGCTACCCAAGATTGCCTATCGAGAAACGATTGCTGGTAAGGCAGATGTCCGTTATCGTCATAAGAAGCAAACGGGTGGTGCTGGACAATTTGCTGAATGTGCTATCCGTATCGAGCCCAATGACCGTGGTGCTGGTTATGCATTCCTCGACAAGATCTTTGGTGGAGTTATCAGCCATCCGTTCCGTCAGAGTGTTGATAAGGGCATCCAGGATAAAATGACAGAGGGTGTGCTTGCTGGTTATCCCGTTGTCGATGTGAAGGTTGAGCTCTATGACGGAAAAGAGCACCCTGTTGATAGCAAGGATATTGCCTTCCAGATCGCGGGGCGTGAAGCGCTGAAAGAAGCTGTAATAAAAGCCTCTCCTGTGTTGTTAGAACCGATTGTAAAAATGGAAGTGGTTGTCCCATCGAAATATATGGGAGATGTAACTGGTGACATCAGTGGTCGTCGGGGTCGGGTTATCGGTATGGACAGTTTGGGTGACTTACAGGTAGTGAAGGCCGAGGTGCCCCTATCAGAAATCCAACAATATAGTTCATATCTCAAATCAGTTACTGGTGGAGAAGGTACGTATGCAGTCGAGTTCCTACGGTATGAAATTCTTCCTACTCACCTGATGCAGGGGGTTATTGCCGGGGGAAAGGCTGAACAAGAAGAGGCATAATTCGGGCTATGAGAGACTTCCCGAGAGCTGGATGCCAGAGAATCGGGGCATGGTCTGGTGTGTCTCGCCTGGCACTATAATGGATAGCGATAGGTGTTATTGAACCACAGAGAGGGAGAGCCCTGTGGCGAAGAGACATTTAACTCGTAAGGAAATTAAACAACCGGATCAGTTTGTCTCTTCCAGTGTGCAATTGATGGAATGGACAAAAAGTCATGTGCACTACTTTCTCTATGGCATGCTCGGAATTCTTGCTATCGTTGGCGTGCTTGTGGCATGGTCGGTGTGGCAAAAGCAGCGTCAGCAGCAAGCAGAGATATTACTCTACGAAGCAGTAAAGTTACTCAATCCTGATGGTGAACGCGGCAATTCGACGCCTAGCCAAACACTGGCCAAATTTCAACGTATTGCAGAGGAGTTTAGTACGACATCCTCGTCCGCCTTTGCATACTGGTACCTTGGGCATCAGTACTATGAACAGGGAAATTACACGGCGGCGCTCGTTGCGTATCAGCAAGCCCAGAGCCGATTTTCTCGTCATAAGGACTTATTCATGCCAGTCCTGATTAGCTTGAATATCGGTTATACCCAAGAAGCATCAGATCTATGTGATGGAGCGATTAGGAGTTTTGAACAGGTTTTACAATCTCCTGCACACTGGTTGCGTGGGGAGGCACTTCTTGGGATTGGGCGTTGTCACGAGAAGCAAGGGGCAATAGATGCGGCGATAAACACGTATGATCGTGCCTTATCTGAAACTGCCCTCGATGCCACGACACGACAGAAAGTGGAAGAGCAGCGCGTGCGGTTACGCGCCACCCAAGAACATAGGAAATAATCCGCTTCCACCGCGTCGATTGTTTCCTACTGCTTTCTTCTGATAAGACCTATTATGTAAACTTGCAGACAAAATTAAGCAATCTAGCTTATCTTAGCTTCTTCACGATCCCGGACGGCCTCCTTATGGCTCAGCTTAATGCGACCGTTGCGGTCCACCTCTAAAACCTTCACCAGCACTTGGTCTCCTTCACGAAGCTCGTCGGTCACTTTCTCGACGCGTTTGTCAGAAATCTGCGAAATATGTAAGAGCCCATCTGTCCCAGGAAATATTTCTACAAACGCTCCGAAATCCATGATTTTTCGCACAGTCCCCAGATAAATTCGCCCTACTTCGGCTTCTTGCGTTAACTCCCGAATCATACGCATGGCTTCTTGAGCTGACATTTCATTCGCTGAAGCTATGAGCACTGTGCCATCGTCTTCGACGTCAATAGTGACTCCAGTTGCTTCAATAATCCCGCGAATTGTTTTGCCTCCAGGTCCGATGACTTCACGGACTTTATCTTTGTGGACATTCACCTGTAAAATGCGGGGAGCATAAGTTGAGAGATTTTGGCGCGGCGCTTTGAGAATTTCCTCCATACAATGCAGAATATGTAAACGCCCCTGGCGTGCTTGCTCTAGCGCCTGTCCCATGATGTCGTGGGATACGCCGGTAATTTTTATATCCATCTGTATTGCAGTGATTCCCTGCGCAGTTCCTGCAACCTTGAAATCCATGTCACCAAGATGATCTTCTAAGCCAAGAATATCCGACAGAATAGCCGTTTTCCCTTCACGCTCGATGAGCCCCATCGCTATGCCTGCAACAGGAGCTTTGATAGGGACACCAGCGTCCATCAGGGCCAGCGAGCTGCCACAGACGGTTGCCATGGAAGAGGAGCCATTAGACTCCAGGATGTCTGAGACAATACGCAAGGTATATGGAAAGGTTTCGTGCGAGGGCAACACCGGCCGTACAGCTCTTTCCGCCAGCGCACCATGCCCAATCTCACGGCGTCCTGGACCGCGTAACGGTCCAACTTCTCCGACACTGTAGGGCGGGAAGTTATAGTGCAGCATAAACTGTTTTGACGATTTCCCTTCTAAATCGTCAACAAGTTGCTCATCACCTTGAGTACCAAGAGTCGCTACGACTAATGCTTGTGTTTCGCCGCGGGTAAATAACGCTGATCCGTGCGTGCGAGGCAGGAAAGACACTCTCCCATGTATCGGACGGATATCTGTCAAGCTGCGTCCGTCGGCACGGCGACCTTCTGTGAGGATCAGCCGACGCATCTCTTGGCTTTCGAGGTCATGCAAGAAGGCCTTTATAGCCTTGGTCCGTGTGACGACAGTATCGGCAGGAGGGTTGTCATCCAAGCAGGCCTGAACAATGTCATGCTCGAGGATATGCATTGCTTCCTGGCGCTCGAGTTTTTCGGCAATAGCGAGAATCGAGCGAAGACGCTCGGCCGCCATTGCCGTGATGCGCTGTTGCAGTGCGACATCTCTAGGAAGCGGTTCAACGGACATTTTGGGTTTTGCGGCAGTGTGCAGCAGCTGTAATTGCACATCGATGCAAGACTGTAGCGTCTGATGTGCCATCTCTAGAGCAGACAATACAATCGCCTCTGAGAGTTCATGCGCTCCGCCTTCAACCATAACGATAGCTTCACGTGTGCCGGCAACCACCATATTGAGCTGGCTCTTTTCCAACTGTTCATAGGTCGGATTCACCACGAGCGCATCGTCGATGTACCCCATTCGTACAGCACCAACAGGCCCCAAGAATGGGATGTCGGAAACCATGAGGGCGGCCGAAGAGGCAATCAGCGCCACAATATCAGGGTCATTCTGCCCGTCGGCGGAGAGCACGGTACAGAGAACTTGGGTGTCCTTCCGGTAACTTTCAGGGAAAAGAGGGCGAATCGGACGATCAATGATGCGTGACGTCAAAATTTCTTTCTCGCTAGGACGTCCTTCTCGTTTAAAAAATCCTCCTGGAATTTTTCCGGCGGCGTATGTCCTCTCCCGATAGTCGACTGTCAAGGGGAAAAAGTCTACATCGTTTCGATCTTCTTTTGAGGCCGTTGCAGCGGCAAATACCACTGTATCACCATAACGGACCAAGGCAGCTCCATTGGCTTGTTTCCCGAGTTCGCCGGTCTCAATGATGAGTTCACGGCCGTTAATCGTGCAACTTGCAGTATGATGGCTCAATGTTGATCCTCCAATCAGGCATGGGCAGTGTGGCTCATGTGCCTGAAAAAGTTTACCGCCGAATGCCCAGACGTTCGATCACATGCTGATATCGTTCAAAATCTCTGCTTTTGAGATAATCCAGCAGTCGCCGCCGTCGTCCCACGAGCATGAGCAAACCACGTCTCGAGTGATGGTCTTTTTTATAAGTTTTGAAGTGCTCAGTTAAATACCGGATTCTCTCGCTGAGGAGAGCAATTTGCACCTCAGGAGAGCCCGTATCGGTGCCATGTGTACGAAAGTCCTCAATGATAGCGGTCTTTTTCTCCTTCAGTAAGGACATCGCATCTGCTCCTTCATAAAATTGTTTCCGTACAGTACCGTAATTCATCTAGCATTACAAGGATACTGCTTTTGCAGCCTTGGCAGAATAGGATGTGTCAAAATATTGCAATCTCCATCTCTCTGGAGACGATGACAGCTGATACATGACAGCAATGGGGCTATCGGATTCTGTATAGACACAATAACAGGTAGCAGCCTGCAGTCCATGTGTTAGACCCAGAATTGTCGCCAGCGCATGCTCACGACCGAGACGTAACGCCTCATACTGTTGGGCGGTTAGTCGCAACGAAGGCAAGAAAACTGAAGGCGTCTGCCAATGGAATCAGCAAGTCTGCAAGACAGCTGTGCTGGGCATATTCGTATATTCCTGTAAGCGAGGAGGCCTGGGACAGATGAAAAGGCCCTATTTGGCAGCGCTGCAAATATGCCATGTGTGCCCCACAACCTAGGGCAAGCCCAATGTCTTCACAGAGAGTACGAATGTAGGTCCCTTTGGAACATGTGACGGTAAAGGTCACCCACTCTTGTCGGATATCCAAGAGGGTCAGCCGTTGCACGAAGATCTCGCGAGGTTGACGAGAAACAGTCAAACCCTGCCGGGCGAGATGATACAATCGTTGACCTTGATGTTTCAAAGCCGAATACATCGGCGGTATCTGTTGTAACGAACCAGTAAACTGGCAGAGGACATCTGTCGACTTGATCCTTGCGACAGTGGCGGCACATGGTGACGAGATACGATAGTTCCAGTGACATCCTGGGTGTCAGTTCGGATGCCGAGTTGCATAACTGTCCAGTAAGATTTGTTTAGGCCTTCAAGGAAGCGGGCGAATTTCGTAGCTCGGCCAAGACAAAGAATCAACAATCCACTGGCATGAGGATCTAAGGTCCCCGTATGGCCAACTCGACGCAAGCCCGTCATACGACGTATAGCTAGCACAACGTCGTGGGAAGACATACCTTGGGGCTTATCAACAAGAAGAATACCGTCATCCATGAGAATTGCTGCTGTCCAAATCTTCAGAGGTGTCTGAGGACACAAGGGTGTTGAGCATGCGAGAAATTCTCACACCATATGCGATAGCGCTGTCTAGCTTAAAATCAAGCTGAGGCACATACCGTAATTTAAGACGTTTGCCCAGTTGGCTACGGATAAAGCCATTTGCGTGCAAAAACCCTTCCACTGCCGCCTGTTGTTCGGTCTCGTTTCCCGTGTGACTGATGTACACACGCGCATAGCGTAGGTCAGGCGAGACCTCTACACGGGAGATTGTTGTCATGTGCAACCGCGGGTCTTTCAGTTGACGCAATAGCAGATCTGCAATTTCTGCTTGTATGAGTTCTGCAACACGTATTGCACGATAGCCCGTCATGGATTACTACCAAATTTCGATATGATAATCTAAGAGATCAGCCATGTACATTGATTCAACAAAATTGACCACTTTACTCAAAATTCCATTGGCGTGATCTTGGGCGGTGCTGACTACGGCCACGCCTAATACTGACCGTTGCCACTTATCATGATAGTCAACTTCAGCAATGGCCACGTTAAAATTGTTCTTCACGCGGGTAATAATGCTCTTCAGCACTTGTCTTTTCGCTTTCAGCGAACGAATTTCCCGTAAACGTAGTTCAATGGTACACACGCCAACGATCATGGCAAAGATAGCCTCTCAGTAGAGCCTTTAGAGACGGGGAACGATCTCCTCAAGAGCAAATGCCTCGATGATATCTCCTTCCTTCAGATCTTGAAACCGTCCCAGGCCAATACCGCATTCAAAATTGCCCGCCACTTCTTCTACGTCGTCCTTTACTCGCCGGAGTGAGGCAATTTTCCCTTCATGGACTACCACATTATCGCGCAGCACTCGCGCCGAAGCGTTGCGGCGCATAATACCTTCCTGTACGTAACAGCCTGCGATCAGACCGACACGGGTTACGTGGAAAAGGGCTCGCACTGCAGCACGCCCCAAGGTTTTTTCTTTATAAGTAGGCTCCAATAGCCCCAACATGGCATTTTTTACGTCTGATATGGCTTCATAGATCACTGTATACAGCCGAACATCAACTCGTTCCTGGGCAGCGAGATCGGCCGCTTTCGGCGTCGGCCGTACATTGAATCCGAGGACAATGGCATTCGAGGCAGAGGCGAGCATAATATCAGATTCGGTGATACCGCCTGTTGAACCATGAATCAATTGCAGGCGGACCTTATCACTTTCAAGTTTCGATAACGAGTCCCAGAGAGCCTGTACCGAGCCTTGCACATCGGCCTTAATGATGAGGTATAGGTCTTTTACCTCACCAGCAGTGATACGCTGATACAGATCGTCCAAGGTTACACGGCTTGTCTGAGCAAGCTGCTTGGTTCGTTGTTTCTCCTGACGGATACTACTGATTTGCCGGGCTTTACGTTCGTCCTCTACCCCTACAAAGACATCGCCAGCAGCGGGAACGTTGGCAAACCCTAAGACCTCCACAGGAGTCGACGGCCCTGCGGCCTTTATCTTACGACCACGATAATCAAACATGGCGCGTACACGGCCATAATGCATCCCTGCAACATAGGCTTCGCCAAGATAGAGCGTGCCTTTTTGGATGAGCACGGTTGCTACAGGCCCTCTGGTTTTGTCCAGCCTTGCCTCGATCACCACGCCCTTTGCGGTCTGTTGTGGGTTAGCCTGGAGTTCAAGGATTTCAGCTTGCAGCAAGATCATTTCGAGCAGATCGTCCAACCCCAGCTTCTGTTTGGCAGAAACTTCGACGTAAATGGTACTCCCACCCCACTCTTCAGGAATAAGGTCCAGATCGGAAAGTTGTTGTTTGACACGATCGGGATTTGCCTCAGGCAGGTCGATCTTATTAATCGCTACGACAATGGGAACCCCTGCCGCCTTCGCATGGGATATGGCCTCTCGCGTCTGCGGCATCACCCCATCATCGGCAGCGACAACAAGCACGACGATATCTGTGACCTGTGCCCCACGCGCACGCATCGCAGTGAACGCCTCGTGGCCAGGGGTATCGAGAAAAACAATGTTCCCTTTGTCAGTTTCGACCTCATAAGCGCCAATATGCTGGGTAATGCCTCCCCGTTCAGTTGCCTGGACGTTCGTTTCTCGAATGGCATCAAGCAACGAGGTTTTGCCGTGATCGACATGGCCCATAATCGTGACCACAGGAGCCCGTGGTTCCAGATATTCAATCTCAATGACTTCCTGAGTGGCAATGACGTTTTCTTCCTCGGAGAGGAGAGTGACATCTTTGCCCAGTTTTTGTGCCAACGTATTGGCAGTGTCCAGATCGATAACATGGTTGATGGAAGCAACAGTCCCCATGCTCATAAGTTGCATGAGTACGTCTTTACTTTTCAGATGTAATGCCTCAGCAAAATCTTTGACAGTGAGCGCTTCAGGAAGACGTAAGACGTGCATGGATTGACCCAGCTCGGTCACGTTCGGTGGTGCCTCAGATATTGGCCGAACTGGTGGCGGAGGAGCTACTGTCGTACCCGTTGGCTCTGTGGCATGCGAGGGGACAGAGGGGGGGATTTCCTCATCATGGTCATGGTAGAGATCACGAATAAGCTCTGCTGTCTCATCGTCCAAGGAGCTCATGTGACTTTTAACCTCGATCCCGTGCTGTCGTAATTCTTCGACAAGATCTTTGCTTGATATTCCAATGTCACGAGCCAGTTCATAAACACGTATGTTTGACATGCAACAACCCTCCGTAGCTACTGACCGTATAATTAAGAAGATAGCTAACAGAAACTGGCGTTAGTCCCTGGAAGTCCATTAGAGGAGTGCAGTTTTTCCAAAGACTTGATAGCTGTCATCAGCTGTCTACAAAAGTGCAAATCGGTCAACCCAATTGCGCTGCGATTTGATTTCCCGATAAATTGTCCTAATGCCTCTTTCGTAAAGAGGGTAAGACAGGGAATGTTCTGCCGTATACACCATGAGCGATAGATCTCTGCTCGGGAGGCAGCGATATCTTCGGCTAATACGACACAGACCACTCTGGCGCGAGCGAAAGCTTGTTGTAACAACATAGAGCCGGAAATGAGTGCCCCTGCCTTCTGAGCCAATTGGAGATAGGACTTTAAACGTTCACAGAGCCACACACTGAGGGCCTGGTAAAGCGTGTCAAATTCTGGGACAACAACAGGACACTTAAATGCAGAAACCAGCCTGGAGAGTTTGAGTGCTTTACGAAGACACATCGCATCGAAACAGATGTAGGCTCCTCTCCCCGGGGCATTTCCTAAACGATCCAGCCTCACAATACCGTACTGGTCACAGACGAATCGTGCTAAATCTTGGGAAGGTCGTTGGCTTTTACATCCAAGACAGGTGCGTGTTGGGACATGTTTTGTACGGCTGCTCGCCCCCGTAGCTTTAGCACGCCTGTTCTTTCGTATCATCGAGAATTACAGTCTGTTGCGCAGTTGATGCGTCAGTATGCTCCGCCGAGGTCTCTCCACACAGCTCTGAGGCCGTCGCCTCTTCTGCCAACCCGAAGGGACGTGGAGGCACGACGATTTCATCAGAGTTTGCTGTAGTATCCACATTGGTATCAGTTTCGCATGAGATGCCAGGAGCAGGCGGCACTTCGGAGGAGGTCGCATCAGCCTCCGGCTCTGCTGCTATAGCTGTTGCAGTCGATGTGCGATGGAGAGAATGAAAAGCCATTTCAGCTCGACGAAGAGCCTCCTGACGTCCCAAATCAGAGTCGGTTTCGCTCTCGCTTTTAATATCAATTTTCCAGTGGGTGAGCTTGGCAGCTAAGCGTACATTCTGTCCACGTTTCCCTATTGCTAATGATAACTGATCATCAGGAACAATGACCTGCATTGCCCTTTCGGCGTTATCCATATACACTCGAGCGACTTTCGCCGGACTCAGGGCATTCCGAACGAATTGCTCCTGGTCATTCGTCCATTGAATAATGTCAATCTTTTCTCCACGTAACTCTTGGACGACGGCTTGTACCCGCATGCCTTTCATCCCGACGCATGCTCCAACTGGATCAACGTCTTTATCATTAGACATCACAGCAATTTTCGCGCGTCCACTAGGGTCACGTACTGCTTCTTTGATCTCAACGATGCCCTCGTAGATTTCCGGGACTTCCATCTCAAATAGACGGATGAGAAACCCCGGATGTGTCCGTGAAAGGATCACCTGATGGCCACTTGACGACCGTTTTACCTCAAGGATGTAGGCCCGAATACGGTCTCCACGTCGGAAAGTTTCACGAAAGGATTGCTCGCGTCGTGGCAGCAACGCTTCGGTTTTGCCGAGATCCACGATCAGGTTTCCTTCACGCTCAATGCGTCCGACCATGCCATTTACAAGATCGCCCTGACGGTCTTTAAACTCTCGGTAAATCATGTCACGCTCGGCTTCGCGTACTTTTTGGATTATTACCTGCTTCGCGGTTTGGGCAGCAATACGGCCAAAATCATCAATCTCATGGGTAATTTCGATGGTATCGCCGAGCGTTGCACCTGAGTCAATCGCTTGTGCCTGTTCCAGACTAATGTTGTTATTCTCGTCCGTGAGTGCATCCTCGCGGACAACTGTTTTGGAAGAGACTAAGACAATAGCCCCGGAGGCATCATCTAAGCGTGCTGTGAGATTTTCAGTCGATCCAAAGCGTTTTCTGGCAGCGGAGAGCACTGCAGACAAAATTGCTTCCACTAATATAGCTTTTTCAATCCCTTTTTCACGACTGATTTGTTCAATGATGTGTAAGAGTTCTTGATTCACCTGCTATGTACTCCCCTAGTTATCAGGAGTGATTTCTGTAGAACTCAATGATGAATGGTGATACTTATTTGAACTCCAGTTCGACTACCCCATATTCGATATGAGAGAGCGGAATTTCGAGCAGAGTGTCAGGAGGGTTATAGAGCACGACGTGAGAGTCGGCTACTGAAGTTACCCTTCCCGTGTATCGGGTTTTGTCAAAAAGGGGTATGCGCAGAATAATAGTAACTAGGTGTTGCTGCTGCCGTCGAAAATCTTGCGCTGTTCGCAACGGTCTATCTAACCCTGGCGAGGACACTTCAAGGACATACGGAGCAGGAATCAGATCCTCTGCGTCAAGTACCTGCCCGAGTTCAAGACTCAGTCTATGGCAATCTTCAAGTGATATTCCCCCTTCTGTATCAACAAAAACCCGAACCAACCATCTTCCTTTACGTTGCTGCAGTTGCAACTCAACAAGGTCGAAACCCTGAACTTGGAGCAGAGGTTCTACAAAATCAGTAACACTCTGAAGGAGCATGTCGCGATACATGGGAATGCGGAGGTAATGAAAAAAAAAGTGGGCGAAACGCCCACTAACACAAGTGGTTATATTCTTATATAACTATGACAAAGATTAGAGACTATTGCAAGGGAAAATCCTCTGCACCGAAAATACGGACTGGGATTGGGTAAACACTTTATTCGGGATTAGTTAAGGAAAAAGAGATTCATAACGTCATTATAAAAAGCAAAGAGCATGAGGCCAACCAGGATGAGTAGACCAACTTGTTGTGCAATCTCCCGTTTCCGGAGACTCAAGGGTTTGCCATTAATAAACTCAATAAGAAAAAAGAGGAGATGCCCGCCGTCTAATACCGGGATTGGGAAGAGATTCAAGATTGCTAGGCTTACGCTAATCCCAGCTGTAAAAAAGAGGACATTCCGCCACCCATAATCGGCTTGTCGGCCAATCTCCCGGGCGATCCCGAGAGGCCCTGCCAGGCTTTCGGTAGCTGGGATGGCGCCCGAAAGTATTTTCCCAAAACCAATAACGCTGAGCTTCGTAATTCTCCAAGTCCAGGCAAAGCCTTGCCACAGAGCAATGAGAGGATTACTCCGTTCAACAATGATTTCTCCAGGCCGTAGCTCAACACCGATCCGCCATTCTTGCGACGCGGGGTCTAGCTGGGGAGTGAGAGGCAGGGTCAGGCCTTGCCCTCCACGCGTGACTTCCAGTATGAGAGAATGCCCTTCGCTTGCAGTGATTTTGGCTTTCAGCTCATGAATCCGTTGAATCGGAACACCATCAAGGGCTACTATAATATCGTCCGTGCGTAAACCCGCTTGAGCGGCTGCAGAGTCGTCCATCACTCTGCCCACTTGTACAGATTTCTCGACAGGAAGCCCCACAATATGTATAAAAGCAATGAGTACAACGGCGAACAACAAATTGAAAAATGGGCCCGCTGCCACGATAAGTGTACGTATCCACAATGGTTGATGAAGAAATGAGCCTTCCGGGTTGCTCACTTCTTCGTCGGGGGTCTCGCCATACATTTTCACGTACCCCCCCAAGGGGACTGCTGACACGCGGTACTCTGTCCCTCCCCATTGTCTATGCCATAGCGCGGGGCCAAACCCGAGGGAGAATCGTTCGACGTGCACTCGCGACTTTTTGGCAAAGATAAAATGCCCGAATTCGTGCACGAAAATAAGTGCCCCAAGCACGATAATAAAGAGAAGGCCTGTCTCGAAGAACCCTGCTATTGTCACCTGCAAAATCCACTCCCTTGTTGCAATTGGACTACTCTGTCATACAATACATCATTTCTGCCCCGAAAAATCTGTAGGTGTTAAGACTTCTGTGTCCGGAGGAAGGGAGAGTTCAAACGTTTGGGAGGGTAAAGCAGCGTGAGTCTGGAGCGCTTCTAGGCGTATTTCGGTAATATTCCCAATGGTATCGTGAATGATAAGGTATTCTATAAAGTAGTTTTGTGCATTCACTACAATTTGCAGTTCGGTAAAGCTCGCCTGAGGAGAATGGGGTAGCAGGCGGAGACTCCTGCTGCCTGTCTGAGTATTGGGTAACAGTGAAATCGTAAATGCTTCCCGAAGTTTACCTACTCCGGCTAAAAAAAGCAACGCAACATTGCGACGGTTGTCTTCATCGATCTTGCTCTGGAGGACTTGACGTCGTCTCGGTGTGTAGATACGGAGGATATTCCCATCGTAAAGAATTGTCTGAGAGTCAGGTTGTGTGTATTCCCAGCGGATATGATGTGGCTTTTCAATATACAGACGCCCAGCCGAAGTTTGCTGTCGGTCTATCGATGTTAAAGTGGCCACTTGAATAAACTCAGCTGTTAGGGCTGGGGTGCGATCATAGTTCGCTTGAATACGGTCAATCAGTGGGTTGACATCTTCAACACTACCACCAGAGGTCTCTACTACTCCAAGGATGACGCATAATAAGATTACACAGAACCCAAGGTTTACACATCTCATGATGGATGGCTTTCGTATCTAATGGAGAATACAGGCATGCAGCTCCTCATCGACGAAGCATCTTGAGGGCTCACACCGTTTGTAGAGCCGCGTGGAGTTTTTGTACCAATGCGATATTTTCAGTATGTCCGGTCATATTCGCCCGTATGTGTCCTCGGAGTGGTTTGCCCAATAAGTAGAAGTCTCCAATAATGTCAAGAACTTTATGACGAGCAAATTCGTCTGGGAAACGGAGTTGAACACTATTGACGATCTTTTCGTCGTCAATGAGGATGACGTTATTGAACCGTCCGCCCTCCACCAATCCTAGGGCGTGCATTTTCTCTACATCTCTTAAAAAGGCAAAAGTTCGTGCCGGCGCAATGTCTCGCCGATAACTTGAGCCGTCTTGATGCTCGTAGGTAATTTCTTGCATGCCGAGTGGTTTGGGATAACGTAAACAATACGATACCCGAAAACCGTCGTAGGGCTCTACGAGAATATATTTGGCATCGGGCTGCAGGTCGCCTACATGGTAACAGCGGTCGACAACAAATTCTTCCACAGCCATGTTTTGCTCTTCAACCCCTCCTTCTTCAATGAGCTGGCAGAAGTCGGCGGCAGACCCATCCATAATGGGGATCTCATCGCTGATTTTAATGAGTAGATTTGAAATGCGATAGGCATGCAGGACTGACATGATGTGCTCGATAGTTCTCGCGGCAATCCTCCCTTTTCGGAGACTGGTGCAGAAATCAGTCGATTCGACAAAGTCGATCGACGCTGGCAAGGTTTCGCCAGAGGTAATGTTACTGAAGATAATACCACTGTTAGGAGGCAAAGGAGACAATATCATGCCAGTCTTTAGACCCGATTGGAGTCCTTGCCCGTGCAGGACTACACTGCGACGCAGCGTCCGTTGATTAGACTGATATGATGGTGGCGTAGAAGTGGGCGCCTGGTCAGCCACATGAATGCGTTGTCGTAACACCCGCGCTGACCTGCTGGCGTGGGGCAGTATCGGCAGTCTCTCGGCTCTGGCGATTTTGGTAGTACGGCACACTAGATTCCCAGGCGCGTCGCGCCTCATTGTGAGTAAGGCTTCTCGGGGAGGAGAAGGCAGCCTCAAGTTATGGGCAGAACGGAGCGCTAGGGGTATGTCCGACAAACTCAGACGATTTCCTGTCGTAGTATAGACCATCTGTTTAAGAGTATGCTTGAACTCTTGAACGTTCCCCGGCCAAGAGTAATGGACGAGGGTTGCCATCCCTCATCGTCAATTTCTCTCGGCGAAGGACACCGTACATACGTAAAAAATGTTGGACGAGAAGGGGGATGTCGGTTTTGTGATCACGTAGGGGAGGCGTTTCGATGTAAAGTTGCTGGAGACAAGTAGCGAGAGCGGGCAGAATCCCCCTGCTTTGTTGGGTACTAGGGGAATTTGTCGTATAGGAAGCAACGATACGGATATTGAAAGGAATCGGGATTTTTCCTCCTACTCGTGTAATGGTAGAGGTTTCGAGTGCTTGGAGAAGCTTTTCCTGCGTTTCCAGAGGCAGATGGTGTAGTTCGTCGAGAAAAAGGGTGCCTCCGTTGGCAAGCTCCAAATATCCTTTGGTTGGTGTATGTTGCCAATCGTCAGGAATGCCGATGCAGCCGAACAGCCTACGGGCTGCGTTAGATTCTGTTAGGCTGATACATTTACAGCGCACATAAGGGCCTTCACGGCGTTCACTGCCATTATGCAGCAAGGCGAGCGATGAGTGCCTTGCCACTACCTTCCTCTCCCTGAATAAGGACAGGAGTATCAGACTGCCATGCTTGTTCTAGAGAATACCGAAGCGCATGTATCTGGAAAGATTCACCTACCAGTAAATGCGATTGATACGGACTCGCTTGCTGCGACAAGCTGCATCAAGCCTTGTTGACGTCGATTCAAAGCCTGCTTCACGGTGAGAAGTAGACGGTCGAGAGAGAGCGGTTTCTCGACATAATCGAACGCTCCGAGTTTAGTCGCTCTGACTGCGGTTTCAATACTGCCGTGTCCCGACATGACAATTACCTCAGTCTCTGCGTACTGTGCCTTCAGAGCCTGCAGGGTTTCGATACCATCCATGCCGGGGAGCCAAACATCGAGAAGTACCAAATCTGGGGACTCGGTATGAATCAAATGCAAAGCCTGCTCGCCATCGCGCGCGCACGAGACCTCAAAGCCTTCATTACGCAGGAGTCCCGCGAGGGTCCGCACAATACTTTCTTCGTCATCTACAATGAGAATATGACTGTTATACATGCAGTCCTTTCATCTCAGAGTTCATAGTTGCAATTTAAAAACGCTACTCGGTGGCGAATTGTTTCCGTTTGATAGCCATTCATTCCCCTTATTACAGAAAGCGCGGGCTCAGGGAGTAGAGTTCCATGTGCGTAGGATTAAGTGATAGGTAATTCGATGAGAAACGTTGCACCAGCAGCATGCCGGTGTTTCACCACCTTGATGAAACCGCAGTGGTCTGTAAGGATGCGGCATACCAGGCTAAGCCCAAGTCCTGTGCCGTGTTGTTTGGTCGAAAAATATGGCTCAAAGATTTTCCCCCGAAATTGGTCAGGAATCCCAGGCCCTGTACCGCGTATCTCCACTTGCACTCTCTGCTGAGCTAAATTACAGCAAGTTCTGATATAGATAGTCCCTCTCCCCTGCATGGCGTGAACGGCATTTTCAATAAGATTGATAAAGACACGCTTGATTTGCTCAGGTACGAATCAACGCGAGAAATGGGCGTAAATTACTCAAAGTTGACAGGTATTGAGCATGCCATCACGCTGCCGTGCGCCTCTGAAGCCACTTTCGAGCGAGTCGTGTGGCCGAACGGTGGCACTGTTCCTCGATGACTTCCCACGCCAACGCCCGTTGCAAGGCAAACGCGCTCCAGGGTTGGTCCGCAGGCACTTCGTGTGCCTTGAGCCGCAGCAACAGCAAGTAGGCCATAATCGAGATGGCGATCGAGCGTTCGACACGCCCCACGTCTTTAGTGACTTGATGCTGACCCATGCCCACGACGCCCTTGAGTTCTCGGAACAGCAGCTCTGCCCACCCCCTGCGCAGGTAGATCGCCACGATTTGACGCGCACTGACGGTCTCGGGCAGATTGGTCACCAGCAGTTTGGTCTGTTTCGGCCCGTCGTTGTGCCGACATTTGCTCAAGACAAGGGTGACGTCTCCCAGATGCCGAAGCTGCACGCGTTTGGCAAACACCCAGAAGGTGCGGCGCCGCTGCCCCGTGACCGTGGGCAAGCGGATGCGCTGGTAGTGCCACCGTGGCAGATGCGTCACCAGCGCTTTGAGACTTTTGCCATCTTCGCATTTCCAGCTCCGGGCAATAGCAAACACGTACCAGTAATCCAGGGCTTGAATGAGACGCATATTGGCTCTGGAGGCCTACGCCGCATCGGCCACGACGATCACTTCTCGACACCACGCCGGAGGACGGAAGTTGCACAGCATCTGCCTGAACACGGCATTTTCGGGCTGATAGTCGGGAGTGTCTTTGCGCCGCACCAGGGCAAAGTCGACCGGAATCCGGTACACGTGCCAGTGGGCCAGCAACACCACGATGCGAAAGCCGAAGACGTAGGGATGGGGCTGACTGAGCCGGGTTTTGTAGGCCACGGGATGCTTGGCGCCGCGTTTGCCCTTGAGCGTGCTGTTGGCGATGAGATATAGGAGGCCATCGTCGGGTGGCGGAAAGGCCCGCATGACCTGCTCGGCGAACCACCAGAGCAGGGTTTTGCTGCACCAGTACGCCGCCCAGAGGAGCCGGCGGTAGTGCTGGGAGGCTAGGTGCGTGGGGCCATGCCGTGCCAGGGCTTGCACATTGGCCCGCTGGCCATAGATGAGATGGAGGACCAGCAGCCAACAGAAAATCAGGTGATGCCGGTGGCGAAAACAGGGCTTTCACACTCCTAGGCACTGCGTTACGCGGTGCGGTAGACACGTCAGGGACATGGCTCGAGTCTCCCGTGGGGTACTTGGTCGATCGGGCAAAATCAGCCAAGTATTCCCGGGATGGCTCGGCCTGTAAAGGGATTACGCAATCAGACATTACTCAACCTGTCATCTTTGAGTACATTAGATGCCTCGAATACTTGGCGATAAGACCGCCTAGACAGCCAGCCGCTGAGATTTCGAGAAGGTCGGCAGCGGCTGTGTTTACAGTTGTCACTCATCCGTGACTGTCGAAAGATATCACGCCGGCAGCAATATCCTCGAGCATGGTTTCCATGCAAGAGCGTCGACGATCGAGCGCGATGTTCGTAGCTCCGCGTTGGTCTGCTCTATGGCCATTTTACTGCGTCGCAAATCGCGTGTCATCTGATTAAAAGAGGCAACAAGCAGACCGAGTTCATCATGGCTCGTTGCATGTAGAATATCGTCCAGATTTCCGTGTGCCACTCGCGGCGGGTACCCTCGGCTAATTGCTCGATCGGAATGGTGATGCCCTGCGCCAGGTGCAGTCCCACCCAGATGGTTGAAAACGTGATCAGGAGGGTGATCATAAGAAACGTCATCACATAACTCGTCTTTATGGGGCCTTTTAGCGTTTTGAGGTGCGTGTAATCATCGAAGGTCCGAAGAATGCATTGCCGCTTTGTGATGAGACCACGGGGGAGATAATAGGTAACAACTAGGGTCATGCGGTGTGTATGAGAACGACGTAGCACTGGCGCTAGTTTATGCCAGAGGGGTAAGCGTTGTGCTGAGTACCGAGATGTCTTCATTGAGCGTGTATGGACAGATGGGTGAGTGACAAGTATTTCAGTACGTTATGTACATACTATAGGAGGTTGACGCGAAAGAGCAAGCCTTTTCACAGATCTATGAGCCCTGAGGTTGACAGTTGTGAGCGCGGTTAAGGGAATCGCCGCGCTTCATTTTGCAACTCAGCGAGCTTGTTCAGCGCTTCAAGTGGCGAAAGTTGGTCCAAACATAGGGTCCGGAGGTGATGCAAGAGTTGGGAAGCCAGGTTATCAAAGAGGGATAATTGTTGTGTGACTGGGGGTACTGTGGACGAGTGCGGGGAAGGATGGTTGCCTGACTGCACATGAGCGGGAGGGGCCATGGACTCAAAGTTGGTGAGTAATTGACGTGCCCGCTCGAGCACCGTGGCAGGGAGACCTGCGAGGCGGGCGACCTGGATGCCGTAGCTACGATCGGCACTTCCTGGAAGAATTTTGCGGAGGAAGACAATTTTATCCCCCCACTCTCGCACGGCGGCATTGTAGTTACACACACGTTCTAAAGGGGCTGCCAGGACGGTTAACTCATGATAGTGTGTGGCAAACAACGTGCGTGGACGAATATCTGCCTGCTCATGTAAGTGCTCAATGACGGCCCAGGCAATGCTCATCCCGTCGTAGGTGCTCGTCCCTCGTCCAACTTCATCGAGCAGGACGAGACTCCGAGAGGTTGCGTTATGCAGAATGTTCGCTGTTTCAGTCATTTCTACCATGAACGTACTTTGCCCTTTCGCCAGGAGATCTTGGGCCCCTACGCGGGTAAATATCCGGTCAACCAGACCAATGCGGGCCTCGCGGGCAGGCACAAAACACCCGATTTGCGCCAGCAGTACAATAAGCGCAATCTGCCGCATGTAGGTCGATTTCCCAGCCATATTTGGACCGGTTAATAGGAGGATCTGTTGCGTATCGCGATCGAGAACGACATCATTTGGCACGAAGCGCTCGTCCTGATAGGTCACCTCTAAAATAGGGTGACGGCCATCCATAATGGCGATGACATGACTATCGTCGAGCTGGGGACGACAATACTGGCGTGTCAAAGCTACTTCCGCTAACGCCGTAAGCACGTCGAGTTGACCCAACATCTGGGCGACATGTTGGATACGCATGGTATGGGAGGCAAGGTGCTCACATAGCTGGCTGTACAGTTGCCGTTCAAGATGGAGCGCCTGTTCTTCGGCTCGTAACATTTGCACTTCACGATCTTTGAGGGCTGGAGTGACAAACCGCTCAGCATTGACGAGAGTTTGTTTCCGCACATAGTCCTCAGGGATCTGGGTGAGATGAGACTTGCGTACCTCGATGTAATATCCGAAGACTTTGTTGAAACCAATATGTAAAGAGGTAATGCCGGTGCGTTGGCGCTCCTGCACTTCGAACTGGCTCAGCCAGGTTTTCCCACAGGTACTATAGTCTCGGAGAGAGTCGAGCTCGGCATGATAGCCTGGACGAATGACGTGACCGTCTCGCAGTGTTCCGGGAGGATCATCGACGATCGCAGCAGCAATCAATGCCTCAACATCAGCCAGGGAGTCTGACTGTTCGACCAGGGTCATGAGCAGGCGACTTTGGCAGGTACGCAAGCCGGTTTCTATATCAGGGAGTTTCGCAATGGAGTGCCGAAGCGCCATGAGTTCGCGAGGCGTGACCGTGCCAAGAGACAAGCGACCCAGAATGCGTTCAAGATCGGCAATGCCTGCTAGCATGTGCTGGAGGTGACTACGGAGGTGCGGAGCCTCTACGAGTTGCGCAATAGCCTCCTGGCGCGCCTGCAAGGGGGAAAGGAGACATAAAGGTTGCGACAGCCATTGCCGCAAGAGACGTCCTCCCATAGCGGTGACTGTCTGGTCAAGAACATGTAACAAGGAACCAGTACGATTCCGCGACAGTGACGATTGAAATATTTCCAAGTTTCGTCTCGTCACCTCATCGAGCATCATAAAGTCGCTGGTATTATAGAAATGGAGGCCGCGGAGATGTTGTACAGCATTTTGTTGGGTCGCGTGGACGTAGGCTAGCAATGCGCCAGCGGCCGAGATAGCGAGGGCGTGGTCTTCACAACCAAAGCCTTCCAGGGTGCGTACGGCGAACTGCTGGGTTAACACACTATAGGCTTTAGCAGGGTGAAAATGCTGCGCCTCCCAGGGCTGCACCACGGTTGTGTAAACGTCTCTGCTGTCGCCTCAAAAATATCGAGGGCAAAGGGTAAGGGGGTTGGGACCAGAACCTCCCGTGGCTGCACGCGTTCATACTCACGACGGAGAGCCTGTTGCCAGTCAGGAGTGTCCCAGGTAGTGACAGCAAACGCTCCTGTTGAAATGTCAACGTAGGCGAACCCTGCCCCACTGGTGGTGAATGCCACGCTGGCGAGGAAGTTGTACTCCTTAGGGGCTAAGGCACCGCCGCTGGTGATAGTGCCCGGCGTGATCAGGCGAATAATATCCCGCTTTACAAGGCCTTTTGCCTGTGCCGGGTCTTCAACCTGTTCACAAATGGCTACCTTAAAACCCTGCTGAATTAAACGATCGATATAGCCATCCGCACTATGGGCGGGGACACCACACATAGGAATCGGCTCATCCTGAAATTTTTGCCGTGACGTCAACACGATATCCAAGGCTTTTGCCGCTACGACAGCATCCTCATAGAACAATTCGTAAAAGTCTCCCATGCGGAAAAGGAGGAGCGCCTCTCCCGCTTTGTCCTTCATGCGGAAGTATTGCTCCAGCATAGGTGTGAGCTGGACAATGTCACTAGCTCGGGGAGCAGTTGGAGGGAATGCAGATTCGGGCATGATAATCATCCTAACTCTGGTTGCTTTAGCGCTCTCCGGGCGCTGTAGCCGGCAACTTAGCGCTGTAGGTATTGCATGACTTCCGCTTCGAGCGCTTCCATACGTCGCCGTTCTGGGAGTGACTGATCGTGGTCGTAGCCAAGCAGATGAAGTAGCCCATGTATGATGAGGAAGGTGACTCGCTCTTCAAGAGATTGCTGCAGGTGGTACGCTTCACGCCCCGCTATCGGTAAAGAAACGATCACATCGCCCAGCAAGGGACTGACTGGTGCGTTTGCACAGATGCCTGACTGAGGAAACGCCAGCACATTGGTTGGACGATCTTGCTGACGGTAGTCTCGGTTCAGCGTCTGCAAGAGTCGATCGCTGCCAAATACGACGCTGAGTTCACGATCGGCACAGCCGAGATAGGTCATGGCCCGTTGTACATGGCGCTTGATCGTTGCCGTACAAATGACAATGGTACGCTGACGGTTTTGTATAGCAATAGTCATACGAGATGCTGTCTACCGTTATGACAGGGCTGTCACGTGTCTAAGGGCTGAGAATTTTGCTGCTGTAGCTCGTAGCGATCATATGCTTTAACGATTTCTTGCACGAGCGGATGACGAACCACATCACGTTCCGAAAAGTAAACGAATTCGATCCCGTCAATATTGTGTAGAATACGTTGAATCTGAATCAAGCCAGAGGTCTTGCCGTTCGGAAGATCTACCTGGGTAATGTCGCCTGTTATCACCATCTTCGAGTAGAAACCCAGCCGGGTGAGGAACATCTTCATCTGTTCGATCGTGGCGTTCTGGGCTTCATCCAAAATGACAAAGGAATCATTCAGGGTCCGGCCACGCATGAAAGCCAGCGGTGCGACTTCAATGGCACCTCGTTCGATAAGACGTTGGGCTTTTTCGAACTCTAGCATATCGTAAAGGGCATCGTACAGAGGACGCAGGTAGGGGTTCACTTTTTCCAGCAGATCGCCGGGCAGAAAGCCCAGTTTTTCCCCCGCTTCGACAGCCGGGCGTGCCAGAATGATACGACTAAACTCTTTTCGATCCAGGCCGGCAACCGCCATGGCCATCGCCAGGTAGGTCTTGCCGGTTCCAGCAGGGCCAATGCCAATAACGATGTCGTGGTGACGCATCGCTTGCACGTAACGTCGTTGGCCGAGGCTTTTCGGATTGATAAAGCGCTTGTTGGAGGGAATAGGTATGCGGTCATCCAGAAGTGTTTGAGACGTGAGGTCTTCTCCATTTTCGAGGAGGCGGAGGAGAAAGCCAAAATCAGCCATGTCAAGGCTGACACCTGATTCCAGAAGGCGATATGCCCCATCTAGAAGTCGTTCGGCGAGAAGGGTTGCCTCCGGTTTTCCCGCAATAGTCACGGTGGCATCATCTGTCGTAATACGGACTCCCAGCTGCTCTTCGAGGTAGTGGAGATTTGCATCATGAATGCCAAATAACAACGGGAGTGCACGACCATGTTTTAATTCAATCTGGCGTTCCATAGGACCTGGGTGCTTCACCTCCGAAGATATGTGGTTTATTGTAAGGCTTCTAGAAGCGCTTGCTGTATGCTATCAATAGCTATCGTATCGACAATCTTCTGCCCCTGAGAATCGGTAACGTAGAACACATCAATGGCTCTGTTGGCTTCGGTGGAAATTTTTGCCAGTGAGATATCAAGTCCTTGTTCAAATAGGATACGCGTGAGTTTATAGAGTAGACCAAGGCGGTCTTGCGTTTGCACCTCAAAGACCGTATGGCTATCGGAGATCGTATTGTCGATCATCACCTGCGGCGGCTGCGCAAACGTCTCGAATTTGCGTTCATGGACCGAATACCGGTGTTGTGATAAGACTGCCTCGAAGTGACGCTCCCCGGTCAGCGCTGCAAGGAGATCCGCTTCAACACGGGCCCATACCCGCTCATCAGTGACTGGTGTACTCTCGGTGGTTTCTACTTGCAATGTGTCCACTGCTAACCCGTCCTTGGAGGTATAAATCTGCGCTCCCAAGATGTTGAGTCTGTTTCGACTGAGCGCCCCAGCAATCATGGCGAAAACACCGCGCCGTCCTTCAACACAGACGGTTATAGTCGTAAACCCAACCGACAGATTGTGTGAGATGTCGAGAACGACCGGGGCGGTCAAGGTCGGTTGCGTCAGACGAATGTGCTTGGCAATTTCTTCTGGAGGAGTAGCCACAAGGTATTTGGCGGGCATGACGTCGAGAAATCGATCGACATTAGCGGCAACTTGATGGCTATTGAGGGCCGTCATAATAGCCGGCCGGAGACGTTGGCGTAACTCTGCTTCAGAGGGGAGAGTATTCTGTTTATGGAGGAGATGGTCTAGCGTACGTCGGTAGAGATCAGCCAGTAGCGTGCCTTTCCAGACAGTCCATACCTCTGGCCCTACGCCAGACGTATCGGCATAGGTGAGGAGATAGAGTTGCTCAAGATACGGCACCGATTCAACAATACTCGCAAATTCCGCAATGACTTTGGGGTCGGTGATATCACGACGCTGGGCTAAGTGATTCATAACCAAGTGGTTCACGACGAGGATTTGTAGGACATGGCGCTGTTCGGCTGAGAGGCCAAGCCGTTCACACACATGCTCGGTCAGTTCCCCACTGCGGTGGACATGCAATGCTTGTCTGGGACCAATATCTTTCCCGAGATCATGGAGCAACAAGGCAAATTTGAGCAGCGCTTTGTCGGAGGTCTGATGGTACAGCAGTGCCAAGGAGCGCAACGACGGTTCTTGTGTTTCTGACAGGCGTTCGAGTGCTTCGATGCTGTGTAGCGTATGTTCGTCGACCGTATAGCGATGGTAGAGGTCATATTGTACCAAACAGTGCAGTGGGGCGAATTCGGGGATATAGGCTCCGAGCAGGCCGTGGCGATGCATGGCACGGAGCACCACGGTGGCTTGCGGCTGTGCAAGTATCCGGAAGAATAACTCCTTGGCCTCAGGCGCTCGGCGTACCGTCTCGTTTGCCAAGAGTGTGGCGTGCGTTTTAATAGCACGTGATAGTGTAGGTGCCAGAGGAATATGGTGCATCTGGGCTTTGAAAAACGCTTGTAACAGCAGCAGAGGGCGTGCGGTAAACTGGGTTGTCAGACACGGAGCTTCGTGGGTCAAGTACCCATCCACGATCATGAAACCGTCTCCAATGTCTCGGCGACGACGCCAAAAACGCCAAAAACGCGGTTGATAAGTATGCATTACGGCTTCGAGTACACTCAAGCAAAGATCAAACACCACATTGGCGTGTAGATAATAGTCATTCAGAAAGTGTTCAACAGCTTGTTTGTGCCCTGTCGGTTGAAAATCCAGGGCTACAGCAAGTTTTTCTTGGACATCTACAGAGAGAAGATCGTTTTTGCGGCCGTAGTGAAAGTGTAAGGTGTTCCGGACACGGAAAAGAAAATCCAGCGCTTCTTCCACGGCCTCTTGATCGGTTGACGTCAGTATCCCCTGCGTCACCAGGTCTGCTAAAGCACGGGTGTCGTAGCACGCCATGCTGAGCCACAGGGCCGTATGGTAATCTCGCAGCCCTCCTGGTCCTTCTTTGATGTTGGGTTCCATCAAATTGACTGTGTTGGCAAATGCGGCATGGCGTTGCCGGCATTCAGTGATTTTTTGCCGCACGAAAGCACGCCGTTTCCGGGGGGTAAACCGTCGATGCCCAACTTCTTCCCGAAACCAGTGAAAAAGAGCCCGGTCTCCATCTATGAACCGTGCTTCCATCATGGCGGTTTGGGCGGTGATGTCCGCGTCGGCCATATGGATCACATCTCGCCGTGTGCGCACACTGTGCCCAAGCGTGTAGCCCACGTCCCACAGCAGATAGAGCGTTTCCCGTACTACCCCGTCTGGCGGGGTTTTCTGACAGAGGAACATCAAATCGATGTCTGAGTGGGGATTCAGCTCTCCCCGCCCATATCCCCCGAGCGCCAAAAGTGCACAGGGGACGTTTGCAGAGGCATGGTGTGCCAGGACATACTGAAAAACGGTGCGTACTACATCATCGACGAGGGCAGTCAGATGACGCACAACATTGCGGCCACGGGCACCGGCCGCATGTTCTTGGCGAAGCCGTTCCTGCGCCGCGGCAATGAGAGTCTTGAGCCCTTGTAAAAAGTCGGGCCGGTCATAGCAGCGATCAAGCAGGGTGGCAAAGGAGCGAGGAGAACCGAGTGCGTCGTCCAGTTTCGACTGCGAGGTCATGCTGTTGCCCCTATGGCCGTGGATGATGCTGGCGATACATCTTATGCAAGTGCTGCTGCGCAACATGCGTATAGATCTGCGTGGTGGAAATATCCGTATGCCCGAGCATGTGCTGCAGGGAGCGCAGGTCTATGCCACCTTCGAGCAGATGGGTCGCAAACGAGTGACGTAATGTGTGCGGGCTCACATGGGTAGTGATAGTGGCTTCTTGTACGTACCGCTTGACGATTTTCCACAGTCCTTGTCGTGTAAGGCCTTGTGCAGCGCGATTGACGAACACATGCGTAGCTTGCCGATTTTTGACGAGTTTGGGCCGTCCTTCAAGAAGATAATCATCGAGTTGTACAGCGGCCATGTCGCCAACGGGGACGAGGCGCTCCTTGTCCCCCTTCCCTTTCACCTTCACATACCCTCCTATAGTGTTGATATCGTTCAAGGTCAGGCTCACGAGCTCGCTGGCGCGCATGCCTGTCGCATAGAGCAATTCCAGCAAGGCGGCGTCGCGTTTGCCAAGGGGGGTATTGGTATCAGGGGCTTGCAAGAGTCGTTCGACCTCTGCATGGGTGAGCGTGTGTGGAAGCCGCTGCCATTGGCGCGGAGTTTGGATATGGGCGGCAGGGTTATCAGCCATGGTGGAGCGTTCACTCATAAAAGCATAGAAGGCTTTTATGGCCACGAGTTCTCTGGCTGTAGTACGGGCTGAGATTCCCTGCTGACGACGGGCAGCAAGATACCCAATCACGTCGTCGCGAGTGAGCTGGTGCAATGGCGATGTGCCCTGCTGGTTCAGATAGTGACAAAAACGCTGTACATCCCCCACATACGCCTCGAGCGTGTTACGAGCAAGGCCTTTTTCGATAAGTAAATAGTGCTGAAAAGCGTCTAGTTGTATGTCGAGGGAAGACATAGTCTCACTCTTTATACGTGACCTGATTCCAGCTGTAGCACATTCTCGCGATCCAAGCATAGCGCAAATAGCCCGAAGACGAAAGGGCCTTGTTGGACAGGGCGCTCGTTGACACCCTGCCGCACACTTGCTATACTCCTCAGCCGCGAAAGGAGGTGGATTTCATATGGCACAGAAAAACCCGTCCGCTGAGAAACGGACACGACAAAACCAGCGGCGCTATCAACGAAATTCTATGCTGCGCTCTGCTCTGCGTACGGCAGTAAAAAAGCTCGTTGTGGCGCTTGACTCGGGGGATGTGAATGCTGCCCAAGCCGAACTCCCAAAAGCCGTACGTGCTCTTGGTAAAGCACATTCGAAAGGCGTGATTCACAAAAATCATGCGGCCCGCAAAATTTCCCGCCTGACTCGCAAAGTCAATACGTTAGTCGACTCTCAGTCTTAATGACCTGCACACAGCTCAAGAATCAAACCTTCGAGGGTTGCCTGAGGAGGTTTGTTCGTCGTTTTGAACGCGATATCTGCTTCGACGGCTGCACTGTATAGCTGCCGTAGGCGCTCAGGGGGGAAGTAACGGCTTTGATGCGCCAAACGGCGACAGACGGGGAGCGGGAGCCCTAACGTTTTGGCAATGTGTCCGTCATCGTGAGACTGTTGGGCAAGTTGGCGCACACTCCACAGCAAACGCAGGTGGCGCACAAGCATGCTAAACACCACGAGAGGCGGCTCACCCTGGGTTAAGAGTTTCTCAAGGACGGTGAAGGCTTGTACTATCTGACGGGTACCGATCGCATCTGATAAAGCGAAAATGGAATGCTGTCGTGAGGCGTAGCACACTGCCTGCACATCGGCCACTGTAATCGTTTTGGCCTCGCCTGCATAGGTACACAGCTTGTCGATTTCCTGCTGCATCGTCCACAAGTCGTGTTGTTGATCCTGAGCGAGTGCCTGGATGGCCTCGCTTGAGATAGAACAATCGCCTTGTTTGACTTGCGTACGTATCCATTCGTGAAGTGGCGCTCCCTCAAGGTGATTACATGCAACAGTAAGCGCTTTTTGCCATAATCGGGCAGGAAACGTTTTAGGATTGCTCTCGGTACTACTACAGATGAGGGCTGTGCTCTCGGAGGGGTGCTCGGCGTAGGCGTCCAGTTGCTGCAAGTCGTCCTTCCGGAGCTGGTGCAGACCGTGTAAGACCACTACACGGTGGGAGGCCATCATAGGCAAGGTCCGGGCGATATCGAGCGCTTCGGGCAAGGTGTCGCTGGCCGCAGAAAAGACATCACAGTTAAAATCATGTGAGGCCCCTGCAAGAATGCGTTCGATCAACACAGTCGTGTACTGCTGGATGAGGTAGGATTCCTCTCCACATAACAGGTACAGTGGATCAATGCGCCTCGCAGACAGACGCTGCAAGATTTTGGCGATGGTGATGTGGGGCACCAGCGGCCTCCTAGAGAAGTCTTACTATCAGTAAGGCGGTCAGCGAGTCAGCGAACCGTTGTGCGAGACGAAATAGCGCCGCCTCTTTGGCGACGATATTCTCCCGTACTACGCCAGTACTGGAGACCAGATACTCCGCCCAGGCGGAAACCTCTTGCTCCAACGTCGGACTAGGGGCATTACTGTCGATCAGCCGAACCAGGACGTCTGCCTCGAGACGATACTGTAGTGCGTTGTCATTCTCATCAAAGGCCAAAGGATAGATGCGAAATCTTCGGATAGTCCCTTCGACTCGCTGCGATGCCGTTGTGGCAGTGACGAGTGCAAAGGCCTGACTCCGCATAATGGCCTGACGTAGCGCTGTTGTCAGGTGGCTTTCCAATCCTGGCTCACGGGTATGATTCAGAAAAGGCGTCACAGCGAGAGACATGCGGCGCTTGGAGGTCATTGCTGTAGAGCCGACAAGCGTGTATCCACACCCTGGAACACTGCCGATCATGAGGCTGAGCACTAGGAGCAGCCACAGATATTCACTGCAGGGGTGACAGAGAGTTTTCAGCAGTTCACTCTTCCCAGGAAAAAATAGTATGCGGCGCGATGCGATGGAGTGTGAGGCGCTCACAACCCAAGACGCTCTCTTTCCTCGGGTTGTGTATGTACCATACATAGCTGCCGGTAGCAAGGGATATATTTGCCCGGAGCATAAAGCAGTTGCCGGAACTACCAGAAATCAGTATAGTACATGGCAACCACTGTGCATGGTGCCCCCGTAGCTCAGCCCGGATAGAGCAACGGCCTCCGGAGCCGTGTGTCGGACGTTCAAATCGTCTCGGGGGTACCTCCTATTCCCTGGTCCTGCCACGCGTTGTTGCATACCACAGTGCCTTGAGGATACATTGCTGGGGTGAGATCAGCATTGCTTTTCGTGTCTACCCATGCTATCAACACGAGAGATGCATCTTCCCATGTGTAGACCCCCACGTTGACTGATCATGATGAGGAGTAGAGAGGGCTATGGGAGGAGACCACAGCAAATCACGCCGCTGCCGGTTTCGTGACCTCATTGCTGCCCCAGAGATTCTGGTGTTGCCAGGAGCATGGGACGCCTTGTCAGCCCTCCTGATTGAACAGGCAGGTTTTCAAGGTGTCTATGTCACGGGTGGTGGCATTGCTCGCAGTAGTGGCGTGCCTGATATTGGCCTCATTACACTGAGTGAGCAAGTAGCACGGGTCAAAATGATTTGTGAGGCAGTGACAGTTCCTGTGTTGGCCGATGCCGATACAGGCTATGGTAACGCCCTGAACCTGATACGCACGGTGCGGGAGATGGAGGCCGCCGGGGCCGCAGGAGTGCATATTGAGGATCAGGTGACCCCGAAACGTTGTGGACACTACGAGGGGAAAGAGGTTGTCGAGCGCAGGGAGTTCATCAAGAAGATCGAGGCCGCTTGCGCCGCACGGCGGGATGACGATTTTGTCATTATCGCCCGTACCGATGCGCGAGCCGTCTTAGGATTGGAAGAAGCCATCGCACGTGGGCAGGCAGCACACCAGGTTGGGGCCGATGTGGTGTTCATTGAAGCACCGCAGAGCCTGGAGGAGATCAAACGCATTGCGGATGCTCTTGAGGTCCCTTTGCTACTCAATATGGTGACCAAAGGCGGTAGAACACCTTACGTCGCCACCGATGAGCTCGAACGCCTCGGCTACGATATTGTCCTGTTTGCGTCTGAAGTGCAGCGGGCTTCGATCTTTGCCATGCAACGTCTTCTGGCGGATCTCCGTGTGCAACGTACCGCGGAATTTTTTGAGGACATGGTACATTTCCACGAGCGTGAACGTATTGTCAACACGGCCTATTATTTGCAACTTCAAGAGCGCTATCTGCGCTTGGACTGATGTGATGTACTGCTTATGGAACGTGTAGAGATTTTCCCAGCACAGCAACTTGTAGACACCCATACCATCCCGGGCTCAAAGAGCTATACAAATCGTGCTTTGACCATTGCGGCGTTGGCGCGTGGCAACAGCGTCCTGCACGGGGCCCTCTTCAGCGATGATACACACGTGGCGCAGCAGGCACTCATCCGTCTTGGCGTGCCTATAGGACAGCAGGGCACCACCGTGCAAGTGGCCGGACAGCAGGGGCGCTTTACCGACCCCCAGCAGGCGCTGTACCTTGGCAATGCTGGAACTGCTATGCGCTTTTTTACTGCCATGCTCACGTTGGCGGGATTCCCCTGCACCCTGACTGGCAACATGCGCATGCACCAACGGCCTATAGCTGACTTGCTCGATACCCTGAATGCTCTCGGGGCGGACACTACCAGTATAGCGGGGAATGGCTGCCCTCCTGTGCAGATCGGAGCGCGCCGGTTACGGGGCGGAGTAGCCACTATTTCAGGGGCAATCAGTAGTCAGTTTCTCTCTGCACTGTTGATGGTGGCTCCATACGCGTCTCAGGATGTCACGTTGATAGTGCGGGACACTCTCGTATCGGTTCCTTACGTGAATATTACTCTCGATATCATGGCGCATTTTGGGGCGCAGGTGGAGCATGACGCGTATCGACGCTTTGTCATTCGGGGCCAACAGTGTTATGAAGGGTGTGAATACACTATTGAAGGAGATGCGTCTTCTGCCACCTATTTTTGGGGCGTAGCAGCCCTACTCGGACAGGACATGACGATCACGAATGTACCGGCTACCTCAGTACAGGGGGATCTGCAATTTCTCCACGTCTTAGAACGGATGGGGTGTACAGTTCGACGTCAGCATGGCATTCGAGTCTCTGGCCCATCCCGGTTACAGCCCCTGGGAGAGATTGATCTGAATGCCCTCCCCGATGCAGCGATGACCGTGGCAGTGTTGGCGGCCTTCTGTCAGGGGGAAACGCGAATTCGTAACGTGGCGAATCTGCGCCTGAAGGAGACCAACCGCTTACAAGCGCTGACTGCAGAGTTGGGGAAACTTGGTGTTAACGTGAAAGAATTATCTGATGGCCTACAGATTGAAGGCAATCCAGCGGCACTCCATGGGGCTGACATCGCTACCTATGATGACCACCGGATGGCCATGTGTTTTGCCATGGCCGGAGCACGACTCCCTGGTATACGTATTCAGGAGCCCGCCTGTGTGTCAAAAACCTATCCAGGTTTCTGGGAAGATCTACAACGGGTAGGAGTCCAGGTGAGAAAGGTCTAAACGGTGAATGTGATTCTGACCGGCATGCGTGGCACGGGCAAGAGTAGTATAGGCCGGCTCCTGGCGAAGTTACTGGCGTTTACCTGTGTTGATACGGATGTCCTGATTGAAGAATGTGCCGGACAGCCAATTGCCGATATTGTTGCAGCCCACGGCTGGGCATATTTTCGGACCCTTGAACGACAAGTTGTGCAGCGGATTGCTATAGGTGACCAGCAAGTCGTTGCCACCGGAGGGGGCACCCTGATCGACCAGGACAACGCCCAGCGCTTGAAAACGTCGGGGATCGTCGTGTTACTCATCTGTGATATTGCCACACTGCAGCAGCGCATCGCTGGGCAGGGCAATCGTCCTTCTTTGACCGGCCAAGGGTCAGCCGTGCTGGAACTGACCCAGGTATGGGAGGAGCGGCGCGCGCGGTACCTAGAGATCGCTGATCTCACCTACGACGTCTCATCAGAGAGCGCTGATAGCAGGTATGATCTCACACGCAAGGCCAAGGCCATCCACCATCTACTCCAACAAGCTGGAACCGTCCGGAAGTGAACCTTGACGGGAAGCTATTTTAGCCCTACGAGAGGAGCGTATGGGATTTTTGCACGATGTGTTTAGCGTCTGCAAGTTTCTCTTCGGTCTTGGCGCGCTATTCGCGCTGCTCGCGATTGGAGCCATCCTGGTGTGGTTTTGTCTGCGCCTGCTTGTGCTCCGTCTGTTGGTGGGACAACCCGCAGGGCGTTATGCGGGGTTACGCAAACTCTTTCAGGAGTTATAAAGCGAGCCTGTGTTACTCAACGCGGCTCGGATGGGAGTGGACCGGCACGGCTGACGCCTCGTCCGGATGAGGCAGGGATGCACTTGCCACAGTGCGGGTGCGCTGCCAGGTGTTCAGTAAGACTTTAATGATGGCCGCGACAGGAGTCGCCAGGAAGACGCCAGCAGTACCTGCGAGTTCTGCCCCGCAAAGGACTGCCACGATAATCACGGCTGGATGAAGATGAATATGCTGCCCCATGACGCGAGGCACGACAATATAGTCCTGCACCACACGTAAGCATACCAGCGCTAGTAACACCCATACAGCGAGCAGTGGATCCCGGACCACCGCGACTAAACAGATGATCGCCCCAGCAAGTAGCGGTCCAAATACCGGAATGAATTCGAGGACTGCAGCCAACAAACCGAGGAGAAAACCGTATGGTATCCTCAACAACGTCAGCAGTCCGATGATCCACACACCCATGAGCACGCACAAGGCGAGCTGGGTGCGAATGAATGCGGCCAACACGCCCTCAATAGCATCCAATATTTCTGCGATACGCTGACGTTGCTCGGGCCGGGGAACGTAGGCCAGGAAGCCGCCACGCAGACGACCGCTATCCTGTAACAAGAAAAACGCCAATAAGGGTGGGATGAGCAGCCACCAGGCCCGGGAAAGCGCCGTGGTGAGTTCTGTTACCAGCGTTTCAAAAATTGATAAAAGCGTTTGTACTCCTTTGGCAAGACCCGTGTTCACCAGCGGGCGCCAGGCTGTCGGCAGATTATAACGGAGGTATAAAGCCGCCAGATGATCCGTTGTTTCCTGGAGAAAGGTGACATAGGCTGGCACACTCTGAATGAGACTCCCTCCCTCCTTCAAGGCAATAGGCAGAAACACCAGGGACAAGGCAATTATCGCAGCCAGACCAAAAAGGTATACAAGGGAGATAGTGAGAATACGAGGCAGGCGAGGCACCGGCAGAGACACGCGCCCACACTGTAATCGCCCGCGCGCGAATGTCCGCACGATTGGTTCCAACAGATAGCTCAGAAGTAGAGACAGGAGCAGCAGGAGCAAAATGGTCCGGAGCGCGTATAGTCCCCACAATAGTCCTAACATGGCCGCACAGACCAGCACGATTTTCATGATGACCGGCAGAGGGAAAGCCTCACGATGTTGAGACAGCGCTGGGTAGTTGTTGGGGAGGCGGTCTGCCATACCGTGGCCTTCATTGCTTACGAGTTGATGTCTCACCCTCGCGGGCGGCTTGTGCAGCCTGGAATGGTTCTCAACCAATGTCCTGGTTGGATTTGCCCCAAACTACAGGACCAGGTTAAACGGCCGTTCTCGGTTAAGCCTTGAGATGTATGTATGGTAGCGAGGTCGTACATATTCCACAAGAGAGAATGCGGGAGACGCTGTCTGGATCGATTTCAAGGGATAGGATAGTACCAGTTGAGGAGTTCTGGACCCCAGACCATGGCGATCAGCGCTCCTATGGCCAGGAATGGACCAAAGGGCACTGGGTCCTTGCGACCTTTTTTCTTCAGGAGGATAAGACTGACGCCGACCGAGGCGCCGAGCAAGGCACTAAACAGGATGGTCACTAAGACCGCCTGCCAACCGAGGAAGGCGCCGATCATGGCGATCAGTTTAATGTCCCCTCCCCCCATACCTCCTTGGCTCACCAGAGCGATAAGGAGAAATAGCCCCCCACCCAGGCATACACCGAGAATACCATTAACGATCCCCACGGAGGTCAGCGTAAGACTGGTAAATAATCCGACGAGTATCCCCGGTAGTGTGATGGCGTCAGGCACAATCTTATGGGCGAGATCAATAAAGGAGATAATGAGGAGCGCCGTGGTAAGGAGGATAAAGATGACACTTTCCACTGTGAAGCCGAAGTGATGGTATAAGAAGACATACAATAAGCCGCAGAGCAGCTCGACAAGCGGATAACGCCAGGAAATGATGACATGGCAATATGCACAGCGTCCCCCTAGCCACAGATAGCTGAGTACAGGGATATTGTGCCATGGACGAATAGGCTGCTGACAAAAGGGGCAATGAGAGCCTGGAGTCACAAGAGATTGCCTCCAGGGGAGACGATGGATACAGACATTGGCAAAACTCCCCACGATCGTGCCAAAAATGAAGGCAAAGAGATATTCAATGGTCAACAGAGTACTCACCGGATCTCCTTCAAGTATGCCTAGGCGCTTCGCAGGAAGCCCTACGGGAACTCCCCTGGCTCTCGAGCTGTCTGATAATCCTGCAGCTGTGCTTGAATGAAGGCTACCAGGCCAGGATCATTGACAGGGTTGATATGGCTCAAGGCTTGTTGGACTACGCGGGCTGCCGCCTGACTCTGCCCGGCAGCCTGATAGGCTGCAGCGAGCGTTCGCAGAGTGAGCGGGTGGCGGAAGTCTGTCCCTGCACAGGCCTGCTCGGCCAGCGCTACGGCCTCAGTAATGTCGTGTGCTGCAGGGGTCGCTTGCGTAATCAGCAGCCAGGCTAAGTTATTGGCAGCTTGAGGCCACTGGGGACGGCGCCGCAAGGCTTCACGATATGCCACCATAGCGTCACTGCGGTATCCCTGTTGCCATAAAATGCCTGCCAGATTATATGGCGCTTCGGGAAGCAGGGGCATGAGCTGGGCCGCTTTGGTGAACGTCGCCATCGCTTCAGTCATTCGGCCCTGCTTCACCATGGCATCACCCAGGTTGTTATAGGGCAGCGCCCAGTCTGGTCTCAGCCGTAGCGCTGCGGTATAGTGGGCAATGGCTTCGTCGGCTTTCCCCTGCTTCGCCAGGGTAGTGCCAAGATTGTTGTGGGCTTCAGCCCACGACGGTTTGAGGCTGAGGGCTTTGGTATAATGCCCGATAGCTGCGTTAAGCTCGCCCTGGGCAGCCAAAGCGTCGGCCAGATTATAGTGGGCTTCAGGCATCGTGGCCTTGAGCTGGAGCGCTGCGGTATAGTGGGCAATGGCCTGGGGAACGTTGCCCTGCTGCGCCAGGGTTAACCCCAGGTTGTTATGGGCGACAGCACTGCGAGGATTTATCTGCAAGGCATGGGTAAACAAGGTGGTTGTATGACGCCAGATCTGGAGCTGTTGACTACTGCGCCACCCGAGAAGTCCAACGATTATTACCGCCCCTACGAGGAGTCCTGGCCTGCGTTGACCCCACTCTTGTCCACACCAGCCTACGCCCAAGGCGATGCCAAGCATAGCAAAATAGGTGTAGCGATCCGCCACAGTGGAATAGGCCTGAAACAGAAACGGCACCAGACCAAGAACGGGCAAGACACTGAGAGTGAAGACTACTGCAGCAATACCCGATTCCCCTATACCGCCGCCGATGCCACCAGACTACGAAACACCCTATGCCAAGCAGCACGGCCGGAAATGCCGCCTTCCCTGCGGTCACCACCAGCTGTGGGGTGCGTCCGTAATCAGGTCCCAGCTGGAGCGGCCAGAGTATTTTCCAACCATAAAACACTAAGGCGTCGATGGCTACCAGGAGGCGCTGCCACCAGGTCGGGATAAAGGCCAGGGCCGCATCGGGCTGCTGCACCTTTGTCCAGACGCTCCAGGCCAGCGCCAATAGAAGCCAACCGCTAAGAGGATACCAGACTTTTCTTCCTACATAACGCCCAGGGCATGCGGCAAGCACACCGGCAACCAGGGGGGTGACGACTACAGCCGGTTTTGCTAATAGGGCACATCCAAAAGCGACTGTCGCCAGTCCGTAATGGCTCCATAGCCGTTTTCTTCCTTGGGCGTGAGCAAATTCGAGGTATTGCCACACCGATATCAGGGCCAAAAAACCAGAGAGGACATCTTTCAGGCCACTCACCCAGGCCACTGCTTCTACTTGTAAAGGATGCAGGGCAAATACCAGAGCCCCCAAGGCGGCGGCCGTGATGCGGTGATGAGGTAGCCCAACAGAGGGCATCCAGAGGCATCCTACACGATAGACAATGAGGGTGTTTGCGAGATGCAGCAGTAGGTTGAGACGGTGAAACAGGTCCGCGGTAAGAGGACCGGGCAACAACGTGTGGGAAACCCAGACTAAGGCCCCCCAGACCGTATACGTCAGTGGGATATAGAGATGCTCGTATGGGCTGTGCCAGAAGGCAAGGATGTTGGCCCAGGTCAACGATATGAATCGAGGGTTGTCGTACACATGCAGATCATCATCCCAGGCGACAAAATTGAAGCCCAGCACTGGCCAAAAAATCGCCGTGGTTAGAGCCAGCAGGAGAAAGATCAGCCCCCATTGTTGCCAGCGCGGCAGGAGAACCGGGGGTGGGGAACTAAGGGAGTGCATGGCTCGGGGTCCTCTGGTCGATCTCGGTAAACTGGGCGGCGATTTGCCTGACAAGTTCTTGCTGTCCAGTCGATGTGGCCAGGGCTAAAGCCTGTTTGGCAGTCGTGTGTGCTCCTATGACGGCTCCTGTGGCCCGGTAAGCCATGGCCAGCGTAAACAGCGCTGCCGCGTCGCTATAATGCGTGGCCTGGCATGTCTGTTCGGCAAGTGTCACGGCTTCCGCCACCTCGGATGGTGCAGGAGGACTCGGGGCAAGCAACAACCACACTAACGGCAGAGAGGCCTGCACCCAGCCTGGTCGTAGACGCAGGGCTGCACGGTACGCGGCAAGCGCTTCTTGGCGTTGACCTTGATGAATGGCCGCCACGCCGAGGTTGTAGTAGGCCTCGGCCCATGCCGGCCGGAGTTGGAGGGCAGTGCGAAAATGCTGCATTGCCTCCGCGGCACGGTGTTGTTTCAGGAGTGCATCTCCGAGGTTGTTGTGCGCTTCTGCAAAGTCTGGTTGATACGTGAGCGCTTGCTGGTAATGGGTGATGGCTTCAGAGATACGTCCTGCGTCATCGAGGCTGCTGCCGAGGTTGTTATGCGCTTCGGCCCAGGCTGGCTTCAGTTGTACGGCCTGGATATAGTGAGTGAGTGCTTGTTCAAGCTGACCCTGGCGTCGTAACACATTCCCCAGATTATAGTGCACCTCGGCGGCCTCCGGGTCGAGCTGCAGGGCTTGGTGATACTGCGCTATGGCTTCGTCCACACGTCCCTGGTCGGCCAAGGCAAAACCGAGGTTGCTGTATGCCGCAATGAAATCGGGTTTGAGTTGTAAGGCTTTGGTATAGTGCGCCATAGCTTCTGCAGGTTGCCCCTGTTGAAACAACACCAGGCCGAGGTTGTTATAAACCGTGGCATAGTGCGGATTGAGCTGCAGCGCCTGTGCGTAGTGCGCCATGGCTTCTGTATAGTGTTCCTGTTGGGCGAACACCGTGCCAAGCTTACTGTGGGCGAGCGCACTCCGTGGATTGACCTGCAAGGCGTGGGTGAAGAGCGTCATGGTATCATGCCAGATGCCCACCTGCTGGGCGCTCCTCCATCCCAACAGAGCAATGCAGAGTCCCGTCGTGACCAGCACGAGCTTGACGGATTGGACTCGGCCTACTGCCCACCCGACTGCCAGCGCTGGCCCGATGACGGCAAGATACACGTAGCGATCCGCCACTGTAGAATATCCCTGGAAAAAGAAAGGTACCCAGCCTAACACGGGAAGTAACGCTACCGTAAACAATTTGGCACCTAATGTGATCCCTGTAAGCCAGCGTCGTCCCCACCACAGCCCAAATCCCAACAATACAGGTACACCTCCCGTCAGAAGCCACCAGCCCTGGTGTAATACCAGCAGTGGTGACCTGCCATAATCAGGACCCAAGCTGACCGGCCAGAGAAGCTTGCCGAGGTAGAATGCCAGCGCATCTGCCACTATCACAGGGCGATTCCACAGAGGGACAACGAAGTTCATGGCGGCATCAGGCTGCTGCCATTTGCTCCATACTCCCCACACGAGGGCGAGCACTATCCAGCCTGCCAGGGCTGAGGTGGCTTCCCTGCGCTGTTGACCCAGTCCACTTGTCGCCAGTAACCACGCAAGAAGAGGCACCATAACTGCCGCAGGTTTTGCCAGCAGGGAGAGTCCAAAAGCGCCTGTGGCTATCACGTAGTGGCAGGTCCGTTGCGAGCCCTGAGGCGCCTGCACGTATGCGAGGTATTGCCACAATGCCACAACTGCCCACCAGCCACAGAGCACGTCTTTGAGTCCACTCACCCACGCCACGGCTTCGACTTGTAGGGGATGGAGTGCAAAGATAAAGGCGCCTGCTGCTGCAGCCCAGGGACTACGGTTAGGCCATAGCACTGGAGGATGGTGCCAGAGGAGCAAGCCAATGCGGTACACTACCAGGGTGCTGCCGAGATGGATGAGCAAGTTGAGACTGTGACAGAGGCGGGCGATCATGCCTTCTGCAAAAAAGGCCTCGGAGAACCACGTTAGCACGGCCCAGGTCGTGTAGGTTAAAGGCATATAGAGACCCGCATATGGGGCACGCCAAAACCTGCCTACCTGCGCCCACGTCGTGGGCTGAAAGCGTGGATTCGCATACACGTGATGGTCATCATCCCAGGCAACAAAGTCGTACTGCATGACGGGTCCTAACACGGCCATGGTAGCGAGCAGCAACAGCCCACCCAAGAGATATGGGAATGACCAGGCCACAGCAGGTGCCGGCTTAAGGAACTTCATGATGTGTGAACCTCTGTGTGTATGCGGGGAGCAGGGCTTCGATCTGGTGGACCAGGGAAAAATTTCTGGTCGCTCTCGCCTGCGCCAGGGCTGTTCGGTATGCCGAAACGGCCTCGGTGATGCGGCCTTGCTGCGAGAAAATATTTCCTATGTTGTAGTAGACATCCGACCAGCCGGGTTTTAAGAGCAAGGCTGTGGCATACTGCGCGAGTGCTGCGTCATGTTGCCCCTGGGCACCGAGGGTAACTCCCAGGTTGTTATGCGCCGCGGCCCAGCCAGGTCGGTAGTGCAGAGCGGTGTTATGGTGGGTGATAGCGTCATCGAACTTGCCCATCATAGTGAAAATTTTCCCCAGGTTATAGTGTGCTTCTGGAAGATCAGGCCGTAGTTGTACGGCCGTCTGAAACGACGTGAGTGCTGCGTCCAGACGCCCTTCCTTGGCGAAGGTAAGACCGAGGTTGTTATGTGACATGGCACTCTGGGGGTTCACCTGCAAAGCGTGCGTGAGGAGGGTCATGGTATCGCGCCATATGTGCACTTGCTCGATACTGCGCCAGGCGAGCAGGCTGACCAGGAGGGCTCCAGCAATCCACACGCTGTACCTCCGACTATGGTTCTGGATCCACCACCCTCCCCCGAGCGCTACTCCCACCATGGCAAGGTATACATAACGGTCAGCCACAGTAGAGTAGGCCTGAAACATAAAGGGGATAAAGCCGAGGACGGGTGCCAAGCCAGCAACAAACACGCTGCCAGCGAGGAGGAGCCCTGGCCATTGTGTTCTCCGGCGCCACAGGATCACCCCGAGCCCAAGTGGCACCATACCCGTAAGCAGCCCCCTGCCCTGCTCGATAACTATTTGAGGCATCCGTCCATAGTCCGGGCCCAGGCTCATGGGCCACAGCAGTTTGCCCAGGTAAAAAGCCATGGTATCAAGCGCCAGCAATGGTCGAACCCATAACGGGGCCACGAACGAGAGGGCCATATCGGGCTGCTGGCTCTTAGTCCAAATGCCCCATGCTAGCGCTATGAGCAGCCATCCGCTCAAGGCCCGACAGGCCTGTTGCCACGGTTGTCCGAGTCCTCCTATCGCCAGGAGCGCGGCCATGATTGGCCCAGCGACAGCCATTGGTTTGGAAAGCAGTGCACAGCCAAACGCTACTGTGGCGATGCTATAGTGGAGTGTTTGTTTCCACTTCTGGTGGCTCTGTACAAAGCTCAGGTACTGCCACAGAGCCACAACTGTCCACCAGCCACACAGGACGTCTTTGAGACCGCTCACCCACGCCACGGCTTCTACTTGCAGCGGATGCAGACCAAACAACAAGGCTCCGAAGCCAGAAGCGACAACCGACTGCATGCTGGGGGGTGTCCGACGATGAAAAAGCAGCAGGCTGATACGGTACACCACAAGTACACTGCCGATGTGCAGGAGCAGGTTGAGGCGATGAAATGCTTCCGCTGGCATGGGGGCGGCGTGCTCTGTCTGACTCAGCCAGGCAATAGCGGCCCAGACCGTGTAGGTCAATGGAATGTAGAGGTGTTCATAAGGCGCACGCCAAAAAATCTCCAGGTTGGACCAGGTGAATGGGGACAGGTATGGGTTGGCGTAGACATGCAGATCATCGTCCCACACCACGAAATCGAAGCGAGTAACTGGGCCAAATACCAGCAGGAGGACGCTGACCAAAATAAGGGCCGCTCCCCACACAGGGCGGATATTGCTGACAGGGGTGACCATGGAGTTACGGCATGCCATACAACACCTCCTTCTGGACAAGGTCTGGGAAGTAGGTATGGACCCGAGCGACGATATCGGCATCTGCAGCGGCAGTCGCCAGGTCCAGGGCCTGCTGGGCCGTTGCGTACGCCTGGGCCGCATGTTGCACAGCCTGGTACGCCACCGCCAGAACAAAGACTGCCAGAGGGTCGCGGTACTGTGTCGCGACACAGGCTTGTTCAGCCAGGGTTACGGCCTCGGCACCCCTCTGCACTGCAGGTGAGGGGTGTGTCGCTACAAGCCATGCCAGTTGGGTAGCAGCCTGGGGCCAGGTTGGTCGTAATTGGATGGCCATACGCAAGGCCGCGATGGCCGCATCGTGCTGGCCCAGGTGTGACAACGCCAGACTAAGATTGAAGTAGGCCTTGGCATGGTTAGGCTTCAGTTGCAGCGCCCGGGCAAATTGCCGCATTGCTGCACCATATTGCTCCTGGGCAGCCAGAGCAATACCCAGGTTGTTATAGGTTTCCGCGCTATCTGGGGCGATTGCTAACGCCTGTGTAAAATGCTCTATGGCCTCCACAGGCTGACCCTGGCGCACCAAAGCAAGACCGAGATTGTTATAGGCGTTCACATAATCCGGCCTGAGACGTATCGCCTGGGTATACGCTGCAATGGCTGCGTCCAGCTTGCCCTGATGAGCCAGGGCGAGTCCAAGGTTGTTGTGGGTGTAGGCAGAATCTGGGCGCACCTGGAGCGCCTGCTGATAGTGCGCTATGGCCTCTTCGAGGCGGCCTTGTGCGGCAAAGGTGAAGCCCATATTATTGTGCGCCAGAGCGCTCCGTGGGTTCACCTGCAGGGCATGGGTGAACAGGGTTTCAGTATTCTGCCACACCTGCACCTGGGTGTGGCTCTTCCATCCCATAAGACCCAGAACCAGCAGGCCCAGCAGTGTGCAGACCGTATGCAGTCTGGTGTACTGCCCGGCCCATGCCAGGCCAATGGCTGGACCAAGGAGGCTCAGATAGGTATACCGGTCAGCCACGGTGGAATGCCCTTGAAAGAGAAAGGGCACGAATCCCAGGACAGGGAGTAGGCCGATGCTAAATACCGCCGCAGCGAGCCACAAGCCCCAGTATGAGTGGCGTTTCCACCATAGCACCAGCAGTCCGAAGGGCAGTATCGCCATGGTAGCGCTCCATCCTTGCGCGACAATACTCTGCGGTGTGCGCCCGTAATCTGTGCCCAAACCGACAGGCCAGAAGAGCTTGCTGAGATAAAAAGTTATGGTGTCCACAGCAATGAGTGGTCGTGTCCAGAAAGGGGTAAGGGACACAATGGCCGTATTCGGTTGTTGGGTTTTGGTCCAGATACTCCAGACGATGGCTGTGCACAGCCATGGCCCAAGCCATCGGGCTGCCTGCTTCCAGGGCTGCCCTATGCCGCTTGTGGCCAATACCCAGGCGAGCGCAGGGACAACCACGGATGATGGCTTGGCTAGCAAGGCGAGGATAAAGGCTGCGGTGGCGAGTCCATAGTGTATCCAGCGTCGTTGCACGGCTTGGGCTTGTACACATGCCAGATACTGCCAGAGTGCGATGAGTCCCCAGCAGCCTGCGAGGACATCTTTCAGACCACTCACCCAGGCCATCGCCTCCACCTGCAACGGGTGGAGGCCGAAAATCAGTCCAGCAACCGCTGCCATTCCTGCCGTATGGGCCGCCGTTCCCGCTTTGCGCTGATCCAACAGCAATATGACTAGACGGTACACTATGAGTACGTTGACAAGATGGAGTAAAAGGTTAAGCGCGTGGAACAGGTCGGCGGTATAGGAGCCTGGTGCAAGGCGTTGGGAGAGCCAGGCGACGGCCGCCCACACGTTGTAGGTTACAGGAATGTAGAGATATTCATAAGGCTGGCGCCAAAAGGCTCCAACCTGTGCCCAAGTCACAGGATGGAAGCGTGGATTGTCATAAACGTGTAGCGCATCGTCCCACGCCACAAAGTCGTAGCCCAACACAGGACTATATATGGTAGCCGTAATGGCGACGACCAGGAGGCTAAGAAGTGTAACAATATGGCTTTTCTTCTGTCCGCACATGGCTCTCGTCGGGGGATCAGTACCAGCGCCTGTGACAGGTCTGGCAAAATAGACTGCCGCTGTTTTCTCTGCTCTCGCAAAGGTCCTATCGGCAGAAACCGGTTTTCAATCGAGTCTGTTTTTTTGCCAGAGGTCAACGTGCTGCATTTATGGCAGTGATGGCTCATCCGTTGGTGTCATACCTCTTGCCAGTGCGTCAGGGGCAACCCGTTTGAAGATGTAGACAGCTTCTGAGCCGCGGTCGAAGTCTGTTCTTGCCCCAAAATTGTGCCACGGCAATTCAGGGCGGTGTGTATCACGCCAATACACGTCGAGGACCTCGACCAGTTGAAACTGGGAGAGTGGACCACTGTCGCCCCTGTTCAGAGGGTGTTGCAAGAAAAAGGTAAGAAGCTGTGTCGTCGCTGCATGACTGCCAAAGGCGATAAACCAGTCAGGAAGGTATTGCTCGATGAACACAGGGGCCTGTAGGGTAGTAACTACTGAGCGCGGCAGCTGTGTATGATGGTTCAACAGACAACAGAATACCAGTGTCTCCCCTGTATAAAACATAAGAGGGTAATTCATATGCGGTGGGTAGGCAAACACCAGATCATCATGCTTGGCGTGGCGTTCCAGAAACTCGCTCACGGCTCTGTACGCAGTGGGGTAATCTTCATGAACTTCCTTGAGGTAGGCTGGGAGAAGCCAGCGAAATTCGCTGTGGAACGGCGTCAGCGTAAAGACATTCGTCGTCACATTGACCAGAAAAAAGGTCATGGCTACGGCCGGCATTTTTTCATGGAGGGTCCCGAGCAGGATGCCAACCACGCCAGTGAAAAATGGCAGCACTGGAATGAGATATCGCACGTCAGCGATAGTCGAAGCGCCGGTCGGTTGTGGCGAAAATAGGGCGAGGCAAGCGACATAGATGAGACTCAGGATGAGCCATTCTCGCATAGTGCGCATGACGGGAGTCTGCTGGGTGCGGCAGCGTATGAGGAACACTCCTCCTCCTACTGCAGCGATCCATGGAAAATAGCCAATAAGGTTGAGATCGCGGAGATTCCACCACAAGAGTGTTGCTTTGCGAATGTACCAAACTTCCCTGGCAGGAATGTCTGGGCGATACCATATCTCATAGTAGAGGGCATATGGGATCGTCGCCGCAGCAATCAGGGAGAGTGTGCAGAGTCCTTTCCCCCACTCCTTGACGGATAGATCGTGGCTATGGAACACGCCATGCACACTCATCAAGGCAAGTAAAAACGCCCCGCCGAGTAAATGGTTGCTATAGAAGAGTAGCGTTGCCCAGAGGGCTAGAGCGAGAAAATCACCCCAGTGTTTGGTACGTAGACAGGCACGGTAGCTCAGGTAAGTCAAGAGCGAGAAGAGCAGTGCTAAGGCATAGTATCTACATTGCCGGATATTCAGGAGAAATGCCGTTGAAAAGGCGAGACTGCCTGCGGCATACCCCCAGAACTGCATCTTGTTCCCGAGGATGTCGTGCATCAACCGGATGAACACGACCACGCTGAGCAAACCCGCGATGACAAAGGGGAAGCGCCCAGCCCAGGTCGAGGCGCCAAAGGCCCGGAAAGAGGCGGCTGTGACAATGTATTCCAAGGGAGGATTGATGATGCGCAAGTGTGGATCGAGCAGGGTGCCATTCCGAAAAGCGAAGAGATTACGGCCATCCCAGCCTGTGAAATGCCCTGTGGCGAGAAAATTCTTGGCGATGATGCCAACGTGGGCTTCATCGTCCCAAAAATAGGTATTGTGCAGGTGAGCAAGGCTCACATAAGTACAGGCCAGGCACCCCAGAATGAGGACGTATAGAGGTTTCATTGGGCCTCCTCTGCACCAATGGCGTCTCAGGCTGTTCAATGACTTGCCAGGCGTTTGAGGAAGGCCATTTCTCGGCGGGGGTCCTCAACATGATTGAAGTAAAACCGTTTGAACTTCAAAAAAGTAGTGGACACTTCCTCAGACGACAAGGTGTGTAATCGAGCGATATACGCATCGAGCTGGGTGGGAAAATCCATGAACACTGCTCCGCGCTGCTGCAGCGCTGCCATGAGGGGTGGATCCCAATGCAGGATCCGACCGCGAACCCCATCCAGGAGGATTTCACTCCTAGGGATGAACTGATCGAGACCCAGGGCAAAGGGACCGCCTGGGTGAAAGATGAAATGGACTTGTCGTTCGTCGATGAGATACGACACCGGAGCGTGTTTTTCATGACCAATACGCCCACGATGTTGGAGAGTCTGCCTGGCAATGAAACGGTCCGTCAGACCGGTTTCGCTCTCGATGGCGATGGGGATCGCGGCGCGGTAGACGAGCCGTGCTTCTGCACCAAAAAAGGCCACCCGTACGGGCAGGCCGGCAAAGTAGCGTTTCAAAACGACGGCATGATGATCGGTCGTCTCATCCCGCCTTGACACATAATACATCCACTCATTGCTGATGCCCTTGACCCATTGCGTGTCTGTAACCGGAAAGGGAGTGAGCAGGAAACTCAGACTCAGTAGAGCTGCTAGACCAATATGGATCAAGGGTTGTACAGCGGAGAGTCGAATCAGGCCGAGCTCGAGTACAATGAGATAGAAAGGCACAGTGGGGACGAGCATGCGGGCAAACATAAAGTCTCCACCGATACGTATGATGTAAACCGTATACGTAAAAGCAAAAGTACCTGCGAGGAGCGCCTGAGGCATCAACTGCCGTTCCTGAGACAGCTTCTGCTGGCAGACGCCAGGCTCTCCACAGCACAGCAAGGAGACAAAGGGGGGCTGGCAAGAGTGCCCAGTACTTACGAAAGTACAACACGGCGTATTGCCAGCCCTGCGCATACCAGGTCAAGTAAGCGGACTTGGCGTAATAGGTGTTGGGGAAGAAATCTTCGTAGTACAACAGCCGCCAGGCTACAAACGGCACCCATAGCACAGCGACACTTAGACCATAGATGAGAGTGCATTGGAACCGGGGTGTTGCCGTCAACACCACAAAGAGACCGGCGATAGCGGCGAGAAGTATACCATCAGGCCTAGTCAAAGCCGCTAACCCAAAGACAAGGCCAGCTCGCGACAAGCTGTTTAGGGCCGAGAGCTGCGGGAGTCAGTAGGAGATATCCGACCAGAAGCAAGAAGGTATACAGGGAGGTTTCAAGCCCACTCGTGGCATAGATGTTCCAGTCCAAATGAAACGCCGCTCCCAAGGCAGCTATTGGTAATGCCAGCGGGCCGGTGGACACCAGTTGTCGGAGCCGAAAGTGATAGGTGATGAGCAAGGACACTGAGCCTACATAGCAGGCGATGCCCCAGAACTGCGACCATCCTTCAGCGGTGTATCCTAAGGCCAGACCGGGGGTAATCCAGAGCGTCCAAAGAAAATTTGTATAGCCTTCAACGCGCTCTCCTGCATTGAAGACCAGGCCGAGTCCTGCCAGTAGGTTATGGGCGTATCGATAGCTAATATAAGCATCGTCACATATCCAGGCTGCAGCAACTGCTGCAGCAAGACTCCAGATAAATGCGAGTAAGGCGCTATAGCCGACTGTACGGGACTGCTGAAGAGCTGCCGTGGCGGCTCTGACCTTGTTCAACACGTCAGTTGTTCCTTTCAGGGTGAGCAATGAGCGGAGCAATAACGATCAGCATAAGGAGCGCCGCGTGTGCCTCACAAGCGTACTAGCCAGGAAGCAATAAATATGCCAGGTGTCTGGAGAGGCAAGGCCTGCCTTGGAGAGAGAGCATCACCTCGCCTCGCCGTTTCGTCGCTGCTCCATTCACCTGTGAACGCACTTTCCATCCTCTCTCCGTTCTTTTTACTGTCAGATTTTTGACTAGAATGCCATAAAGCTACCGCGCTGAGAGGACAAACGGGCCAGAAAGATAGGAAGGACGCTGGCAAACTCTCGCTACTATGTCATCCAGAAAGGGCGGCATGATGTTTGCTAAATCCCATTTAAAGGGCGGCAAGTGGAGTCTAATAGATCTGGCACAGACGAGGCTCTCGTTTGCAGATGAAGGAGTGACGGCTGCATGGTAAGTTCTGAGATTACTTCTAGACGAGCCGAGGTCCAGACACTTCTTCCAGAAATGCCACAGTTATCCATTATTGTGCCCACGTTTCAGGAGGTTTCAAACCTCCCGTTGTTGGTCGCGGAAATCACCTCAGCTGTGGCACCGATGCTTCCAGATTGGGAGGTGATCATCGTAGATGACAATAGTCAGGATGGGTCTGTTGAGGTCTGCGAACGGTTACGGGATGAAGGGTACCCCGATCAGAATCGTGGTCCGTACCAATGCCCGTGGGCTTTCCTCCGCCGTTGTTGAAGGTTTTACGCATGCACGAGCCCCTGTGCTGTTGGTCATGGATGCTGATCTTTCACATCCTGCGGACGCCATTCCTCGTCTCTATACAGCTATTATAGAGGGCGCTGATTTTGCTATCGGTTCGCGGTATATTCCAGGTGGGAGCACCGATGATCGGTGGAGTGCATACCGCTGGCTCAATTCCAAAGTGGCCTCTGTGCTAGCCAAACCATTGGCGTCGTTGAGTGATCCTACCGCTGGATTTTTTGCGTTACCCCGCGCGCTGCTAGGGCAGTGTGCACCGCTGAATCCTGTGGGATATAAGATTGCCCTTGAAATTCTCATCAAAAGTCGGGCCTGCCGTATCCAGGAAATTCCGATTCATTTTCGCACCCGACGGTTTGGCAAGAGCAAACTAAAGCTGAAACAGCAGGTGCTTTACCTCTCTCACCTGTATGCTCTCTACAGGTTTAAATTTTCCCAGACTGCTCCTCTTCCACACACAACCACAGCAGCCCTTCCCTCCCCCTCAGTACCGCTGCACGATAGAGAAAAAGTCCGATAATGCGACACAAACAAAACTATTTGATCGCACTAGCAGCGTTAGCTCTCATAGTGTTCTATCACATGATATTTCGACAATTCTTCCCAAATATGCATGGGAAAATGGGTCACGATTATGCCTTATTCTTGCCTAAACTATTAGATGGGTACTTTTGGTTCAGTATAAACGGCATTTTTTCTATTCCATGGTTTACCCCAGCATTTTGTGGAGGTATCCCCCTTTTTCCAGATCCACAGAGTATTTATTATTCTGTTCCACAGTTTCTGAGTTTTGTATTCGATCCAGTTACTAGTGTGCATATGACAGTTATGCTCTTTGCTATATTAGGATTCTTGGGGTTTTATATATTACTGCAGAGAGTGTTTCAAACAGGAGCATGGCTGGCTCTATTAGGGGGAGGGCTTTTTCTCTTTAACGGGTTTTATATACATCGGATGCTTATAGGGCACCTTACCTATCATCCCTTCATGCTGATCCCGCTGCTCGCCTTCTTTCTTTTACGCTCCGGTGCTGCGACACCGTCACGGGGAGCGAGAGGCGTTATGTTGGATGGGGTGATGGCGGGGATAGTACTGGCGTATATGTTTCAGGCAGGAATGGTCAACGTGACCCTTCCCGCCGTCGGCAGTGTTATTATCATCGGGTTAATGTATGAAGCGATCCATCACAAAACAGTACGATTCGGGTTACGGCTGATCTGTGCAGGGGGCATCGCTGTCGCGTTCTGCAGTGCTAAATTGGTTGCGGCTATGGCATATCTGCACTACTTTGGGCGGGACATGTACAAACTCCCAGGAACACAGACTCTGGCAGAGGCGGTGCTGATCGCGCTGCATTCGTTATTTATTGCTCCTGCCTTCGCGCTTGCGCATGAGATGTTGGTCAATGTGCAGTGGGGTCTGGACCGACATGAATTCGAGTTCGGGGTGACCTTGGTGCCCTTGGTATGGCTATTCGGAGGCAGCATGGCCATGATCCATCGTGCACGAAAGCACGGGTTGTCCTGTCATTCCCTACGCCAACAGTGGTTCCGTATCGTTCTCATCGGTGGTCTCCTCTTTCTACCGATCTGTCTGAACTATTATACGCCTACCTGGAATGCCATCCTCAAGCACCTACCGATTCTCAAAAATAGTACCTCACTTATTCGCTGGATAAGCCTCTATATCCCGGTGGTCATTGTGCTTACCGCCCTCGCCGGGGCAGTGCTGCGCTCACCAACCTTCCATCCGTATGCAGTGGTCGCGAGTTTGGCGACCGTGGTCCTGCTCAATATCTGGACTGATCGTCAGTTCTATCATGATCAAAGCTATGATCCCCGCCAGATTGTCACGGCCTATAACGAGGTACAACTGCAGGGCAGGTCGCCAGGGATTACGCATATTGTCATGTATACGGATCAGAGGGGCCGAGGGATAATGCCCCAGGGGCGGAATGACGTTTTGGTGCAGGGCGGTTCTCAGTTACTGTGCTACGAACCCCTGTTTGGTTATGCCTTGGAGAAGTTTCCCATACGAACCTTGCGTCCGGATTCGGTATTCGCGGTGCGTGAGGAATACCTCAATCTGAAGAATCCTGTGTGCTATGTCTACCCGCTGGAAAATGCCTGTGAGCCAGGAGAGCATTTCTTAGTAGATCAACAGGAAGTGGCAAAAGCTTTCAGCACCTACAAACCGATTCCCTTTCGTCTGCCAGCGTGGCAGAAAGCCGCTAATGTTTTCAATCTCCTTACGCTAGTGGGGAGTGGTGGAGTCCTGCTCGTCGCTGGTGGAGCAAGCTGTCGTCGCTGGTGGAAAAGCCGTAGAGCATCAATATGACCGGGTGAATGGGCTGGGAAGGAAGGATGGGTAATCCTGAACGAGAGGACTCAGGTAGCAGCCGGGTGCCACCGGAGTCCCCTCAAGGCAAGGGGTATTACCGGCTAATACCGCCAGGAGTCACCGTAATGGTTTTCCCGTCGTCCCATCGGGCACGTTGACGGTCATGGTCAGCGAGTAATCGCTGCCGTCAGACGTGAACGAGACGCTGGTAATCTGCAAGTCTTGCGAGTTGGATTTCAATGAGCCGCCATTGGCATTCACAATGCTCATGAGCGAGGCCCAGTCCGTGATCGCAGAAGGATACAGATTGCCAGAGCTATCGGCGGCGAAGTTGGCCATTGAAGCGCGGATACTTTCGCCAGTCCCTACTGCCGAAGCGACCCGGCTCTTGTTACGATAGGCAAGAAAATTCGGCACTGCAATAGCAGCAAGAATACCGATGATCGCCACGACGATCATCAATTCAATCAGAGTGAAACCTTGTTCCTGTTTACGCGCTTGGCGAAGTCTACTCAGCATGAATGAACCTCCAGCAAAGTTAAGGTCGATAGAGTTTGAAGAGACATCAGTCTGGTGTACTTATGGGGCCTCGCTCTTCACCTCCTTTTCGTGTGGGGAGCACTGTGCTCCAATGATAGCGCTCGTCCATCGGCCCAACTCGAGATCCACATCTGGTGTAGACTCGCGCCGGCAACCCAGCCACCCAGTGACCGCCATGCAGACATGCTGTTCACACGCCTTTTGTGCCTTCACTGCACGGTCCTTTGGGCCTGTTGGCTTTGCGTCCTATCCTTTCCGAATAGTTTGCCCTCGTTCCGCAGTTCCCCACACACCTTCGTTGCGGCGCGGAGGAGAACTGGAACAGACCCGCATCACGTTTTGTTGCGCACGGGTACTTTTCGACGACTGATACATACCTGATAACTTCCGTAGGACTTCCGTAGTGTCAGGCCTTCCTCTTATCGGCCGCCCCAGGAGGGAACTTTAGAGTATTCTTGGTGATACAGATCACTACGGTGTGGGAGGGATGCGAAGAAAAGCGCGGGTATGCTTCACGCTGGAGGCATTGGCAGTCCCAGCCGCTGGCGGATTTGGGTCTCTAGCGTGGCTACGACCTCGGGGGCGCTGTGGAGGAACGCTTTCGCATTTTCTCGCCCCTGGCCGAGGCGAGTGTTGTGATGCGAGAACCAGGGGCCATTTTTGACAATCACTCCGTGTTCTACAGCGAGATCAAGCAGTTCGCTCAGACGCGAAATCCCCTCACTATGAAGAATATCAAACTCCGCCTGCCGAAAGGGAGGAGCGAGTTTATTTTTGACCACCCGCACCCGGGCGCGACTGCCAAAGATGGTTTCCCCACTTTTTAGGATATTGATGCGTCGAATATCGAGTCGCACTGAGGCATAGAATTTCAGGGCATTCCCACCCGTCGTGGTTTCGGGATTCCCAAACACCACACCGAGTTTTTGCCGCAGTTGATTCAGAAAGATAACGCTCGTGTGGGATTTACTGATTATCGCTGTGAGCTTGCGCAGCGCCTGAGACATCAGGCGTGCTTGTACTCCCATGGGCGCTGCGCCCATATCACCGTCAAGTTCTGCTTTGGGAACAAGGGCGGCGACCGAATCGATGACAATAACGTCGAGAGCACCGCTACGCACCAATAAATCCACGATTTCCAGCGCTTGTTCGCCCGTGTCCGGCTGAGAGACGAACAGCTCCGCAGTTTCTACGCCGAGCTTGCGGGCGTAGAAGGCGTCGAGAGCGTGTTCAGCGTCAATGAAGGCAGCCAGCCCACCCTGCTTTTGGGCTTCGGCAATGACGTGTAAGGCGAGAGTCGTTTTCCCTGAGGCTTCAGGGCCGTAGATTTCGACGACACGTCCCCGGGGAATGCCACCGATGCCCAGGGCCGCATCGAGCGCTATCGAACCAGTCGAAATGGCGCGCACATCGGCAAAGGCTTGTGAAGTCCCGAGACGCATGACACTCCCTCGTCCAAACTGTTGTTCAATATGGCCAATGGCGTAGCTGCAAGGCCTTTGCCTTGTCGGTCTTGTCGGCTGACATAACGCTTTCCTGTGGCTGATCTCGATACTATACACGCGCGGCAACTCATTCGTGCTGCAAGGGGACAGAGCGTAACATAGTATACACCGCGCCGTCGCGATGCAACTGGCTTTGCAGCAGCGACACATGCTCGACAAACATCTCTCCGAAGTGTCGATCACGATACGCCTCCAGGACGGTGGTAAGCTGGAGACTGTTCACACGTTGTTGCCCGCGGGCTAGGGTGAGGTGGGGACGAAATGGGCGATTATCCGGCGCGAAGCCTAAAGGCGTCAGTGCGGTTTCGAGACGCCGATGCAGCGGCTGCAAGGTGTCAGGCGGGGCGTCTACACCCATCCATAAAACCCGTGGGTGAGTCGGGTTTGGGAAACATCCGAGACTCACGTATGGACATCGTAAACGGCGCCAGAGTTATGACGGCTTGTTGCATGGCGTGTGCGATGGGGTCGATGGTCTCTGGGGAGATGTCACCGAGAAACTTCAGTGTCAAGTGCACCTGGGCTGGTTTCACCCACCGAAAGGCGAGTGAGCATCTCTGGAGGGCTGCTTGCACGTCCGCAAAGGATTGTTGCAACGTTACAGGAGGCGTAAGGGCGATAAACGCACGTATCATGACGCGTGTATCCAGTGGTATGGCTCACAGGCTGCATGAGAAAGCGAAGCCAGGAGCAGGAACACCCAACACCGACGATAGAGCCACAGGTCCCAGGCGCAATAGGACAGTCGCCACTCTACCCGCCTGTGGCGACGATTCTTACAAAACCGTCCTTAATGTGGCGCATTCCTTTACAGCGGCCATAGCACATTCCCGCGCCCATCGATCGGCGTGTATGGCGACACTCGCATCGAGAATCGGTTCTGGCGTATGTTGTGCCATGGTCGCTTCGATCACGGTCGGAATATCCAGAAAGGCGATAGTCTCGTCGAGAAACGCTTGCACCGCCACTTCGTTCGCTGCATTCAGCACGGCTGGCATGGTTCCCCCGGCACGGGCGGCATCAAAGGCGAGCTGTAAGCAAGGGAAACGCTGGAAGTCTGGAGGATAAAAACTGAGCGTCTGGATGTCGAAGAGATTCAGAGAGGGGAATGTGTTTGGCAGTCGCTCCGGATAGGCCAGGGCATAGGAGATAGGAATACGCATGTCAGGGATACCGAGTTGCGCCAGTACTGAACCATCATAAAATTCTACCATAGAATGGATAATGCTCTGCGGATGCACGACAACTTGCACCTGTTCGGCCGGCACCTGAAACAGGTGATGCGCTTCGATAACCTCCAGCCCTTTGTTCATCATCGTTGCAGAGTCGATGGTGATCTTTCGACCCATTTTCCAGTTGGGATGGTTGAGCGCTTCAGCAACGCTCACATGTTGCATGGCTTCGAGAGAGCGTTCGCGAAAGGGCCCCCCCGAGGCAGTCAGCAGCAGACGACGTAAGGCCGGACGATGATGTCCGTGCAGCGCTTGAAAAATGGCATTGTGTTCGCTATCGACTGGAATAATCTGGCCCCATGTCGGTTTATCAGGGCGGATGACCAGTTCGCCTGCCATGACCAGGGTCTCTTTGTTGGCCAAGGCGACGTTGATGCCTGCTTCGACAGCCCGGATGGTGGGTAAGAGTCCAATAGCGCCCACCACGGCTGACATCAACTAGCTCCACACCATTGTAGGTCGCAGCGCGGCATAAACCTTCCAGGCCACCATCGACCTCGATGTCGAGACCCTGTAACCGTCGCTCGAGGAGGGCGGCTTTCTCTGCATCGTACAAGACTGCAAGCCGTGGACGAAAGCGGCGTGCTTGCTGTTCGATGAGATCAAGGTTTGAGTGGGCTGCGAGCGTTACCACGTCAAATTTGTCGGGATGCGTAGCGACCACATCTAAGGTATTCACGCCGATTGAGCCTGTAGAACCGAGGACTGCAAGGCCTTTACGGGTGTTCATAAGGTCTCCCTCACATCATTCGTGTCCAGGCATGTCTCCTTAGGGCACACGCACGTGAAAGAAGGAATCTACAGCATAAAACAACATGGGAGCAGCAAGCAACACGCTATCAATACGGTCTAAAATCCCACCATGTCCAGGAATGAGTTCCCCGGAGTCCTTGACCCCTGCATAACGTTTGATAAGCGACTCCCCGAGATCACTGACTTGCGCAGCCATCGAAATGAGTAACCCAAGTACCACACTGTGCCAGAGCTGCAGATGCGGTACAAGGAGAGGCGCACTGAGTATGGCTGTAAGTATGCAGCCCGCCGCACCCCCAATGGCCCCTTCCCACGTTTTGCCAGGACTGATGGTCGGCGCAAGCTTTCGTCGTCCCATCCCCTGCCCTACGTACATCGCCACAGAGTCACCAACCCAAATGAGGAGGCAGAGGAAGAAAATATACCACTGCCCCTCGGAAAAATTTCTCAGGAGCACTAGATGACTCAGACTCCAGCCGAGAAAGACTACCCCAAACAGACTATGTAACAATGCGGAAAATCGTTGTGTACCGCACTGTGACGGTAACAGGGCACGCAGCGTGAGTATCATGATACTGCCAGACAGAGCCAAAGGTAGCCAGACTTTGCCGCCAAGATAGGCGACGAGTACTAAGGAAGCCGCCACGGCATAACTGACCTTTGGATAGAAAGGCACCTGGATCAGCGCGAGCATGTGGAAATATTCCCGTAAACTCAGCGTGAGCAGCGCCAGAGTGAAAAGCAGAAACAGCTGCTGCAGGGGCGTAATAGAGAAACAGTAGGAGCGGAGGAAGAATTACTGCAGCACTGGTAACACGCTTGAAATGTTCCATGGGTTGTCCACACGGACTCCCTACACGACGTTTACGGAGAAACAACAAAACAATTCCCCAGGCATCTCCAGAGACATGCAGATGATCCCCCGATGTCAGGACTGCATAGCTTGTAGCAGTTGTTCGTGCGTCAAACCGAAGCGCCGTTCACGTTTCTGATAATCGAGCAGCGCCAGTAAAAGATCATCGCTACGGAAGTCAGGCCATAGTACTGATGTGAAGTACAGTTCGGCGTATGCGGATTGCCAGAGCAGAAAATTGCTCAGGCGAATTTCTCCACTGGTACGGATGAGGAGATCTACGTCGGGAGACCAGCGGTGTCAAGGGAGGCAGCAAAGAGTGATTCATCGATATCGTCAACGCGCAGTCGACCTTCTTGTATCTGACGCGCTAAACGCCGGGCAGTCCGCACAATTTCAGCATGGGAACCATAGCCCAAGGCTAAGGTAAAGACCATGCCATCGCAGGCCGCCGTCCGCCCAATGGTCTCTGCGACAAGGAGTTGTATAGAGCGCGGTAGCGTCCCAATATCGCCAATGGTGTTGAAACGAATATTCTCCTGGCACATGCGTTCGACTTCTTTGCGGAGAAAGTGCCGCAGAATACGGACAAGCACTGCGACCTCTGCCCGAGGGCGCTCCAGGTTTTCAGTGGACAGCGCAAAGAGGGTGAGGGCTTGAATACCCAGACGACGACAGGTTGTGACAATCTCATCGACGGATTTTACACCGGCTCGATGGCCAGCATTGCGAGGCAAATGACGACGCTGTGCCCAACGCCCGTTGCCGTCCATCACGATCGCGAGATGTTTGGGAAGCCTATCCTTGTTGAGCTGGCTGAGCAGCGTTGGATCCAACCTTTGCCTCTCCTTGTGGGATGTCTCAAGAGGGATAGTTGCAAGACGCCCTTGCTGCATGCGTTACTGAGAGCGCAGTCCTGAAGCACGCAAGGACACAAAGAAGTACTCAGAGTATACCTGCTAGAAACTCCGAAGTCTCTCCTGTCTATATCGGTCATTCTTGACAGAAACTTGAATCCCTGGGGTGATGGCAGTGCAGAAAGCGTTGGGAGCCTGTCCTCCTTAGACTTCCATGACTTCACGTTCTTTGACCTGTAGGAGTTCGTCAACTTTGGTAATAAAACCATCGGTAATTTTCTGAACGTGTTCTTGACCGCGGCGGAGATCATCCTCGGTAATCTCCTTGGCCTTTTCTTGCACTTTCAGCGAGTCGTTCCCTTCCCGCCGTATATTGCGGAGGGCAATTTTGGTCTCCTCACCAATTCTCTTGACCTGTTTCACCAAGTCCTTGCGACGCTCTTCCGTCAGTGGCGGGATAGCCAGACGAATCAGTTTACCATCGTTGACTGGAGTTAATCCGAGGTCAGAACGTTGTATGGCTTTCTCTATGATGCCCAATTGCGATTTATCCCAGGGTTGAATACTAATCAGACGACTTTCCGGGACAGTCAATGTCGCCAGCTGATTGAGGGGGGTCGGCGTGCCATAGTAGTCGACCACTATGCCATCGAGCAGGGCGAGAGATGCTCTGCCGGTACGGATACGTGACAGATCTCTGCCAAGCGTAGCGATGGAGCGTATCCATCTTCTGCTCAACTTCTTGGTATGTTTCTTCAAGCATGCTTATTCCCCTCTTACAAAAGTCCCAATACGCTTGCCTTCCAAGATCGACTGAATGCTGCCGGATTTTTTGAAATCGAACACAACAATGGGTAACTGATTTTCCATACAGAGGGAAATCGCCGTAGCGTCCATCACTTTCAAGCCACGCTGTAGCACGTCGAGATAGGTCAACTGTTGCAATTTTACCGCTTCCGGATGAATCATAGGGTCCGCATCGTAGATGCCATCCACTTTTGTCGCTTTGAGGATGATTTCCGCACCAATTTCCGCAGCGCGGAGGGCAGCGGTGGTATCCGTGGTGAAATATGGATTGCCTGTCCCACCAGCAAAGATGATCACCCGCCCTTTTTCGAGATGACGAATGGCACGTCGACGGATATAGGGTTCGGCGAAGGCCCGCATTTCAAAAGATGTTTGTACCCTGGTAATCACGCCGACTTTTTCGAGGGCCGACTGGAGGGAGAGTCCATTAATGACCGTTGCCAGCATGCCCATATAGTCGGCCGTGACTCGTTCGATGCCGTACACGCTCGCTTCTGTGCCGCGGAAGATATTCCCCCCCCCAATGACGAGAGCAAGTTGCCCCCCTAATTGATGGGCAGCATGAATCTCGCTGGCAATATACTGCAGCATATCAGCATCAATGCCATACCCCTGCTTGCCCATGAGCGCTTCACCGCTCAGTTTGAGGAGAATTCGGTGGTAGGTGAGCGTTGGCACGTTGGCGGCTCCTTCTTGGGACATGGAAAGAGGGGGAGTCGAGGGAATAGTTACGACGTTTCTCCTAGTACGAAGCGGGTAAAGCGACTCACAGTAATGTTCTCACCAGTCTTGGCAATTTTCGCTTTGATGAGAGCGTCCACTGTTGCATCAGGGTCCTTCACAAACGGTTGTTCTAGCAGACAGACCTCCTGGAAATATTTTTCGAGACGCCCTTCAACAATCTTGGGGAGGATGTTGCTCTGGTCGTCCTGCCGCGCGGGCTTGTTCCTCCAAAATACTGCGCTCTTTCGCCAGCATTTCTTCAGGAACGTCTTGGCGAGACACATAGAGTGGATTGCTGGCGGCTACCTGCATGGCAATGTCACGAACGAGTTCCTGGAATTCGTCTGTGCGGGCAACAAAGTCCGTTTCACAATTGACTTCCACGAGGACTCCTAAACGTCCTCCCCCGTGAATATACGAACCAACCGCCCCTTCACGGGTCGCCTTGGCACTGCGCTTCGCTGCGGCTTGCAAGCCTTTCTTCCGTAGATAGTCAATGGCTTGTTCTACTGAACCATCGGAGGCGGCGAGGGCTTCCTTGCAATCCATGATGCCCGCCCCGGTCTTGTCGCGCAGTTCTTTCACCATGCCTGAGGTGATCTGCATCGCGTTCTCCCTTTCGAGGGCTTCGCCCTCATTCGTCTCGGTCGGCAGGTGCTGCAGGGTCGGAAGCCAGCGGCATCTCAGCAGAGGCTATAGATTCCATCGGCGTGTCATCCTCCGAGAGACTGATGGCACTTTCTGCGGAAAGTGGTGGCGCTTCTGTTGGCACGTCTGCAGCCGGGAGATGGGCTTGGTGCTCGTGCATTCCTTCGATCGCAGCATCGGCAAGTTTCGCGGTAATGAGCCGGAGGGCACGAATAGCATCGTCGTTGCCCGGAATGACAAAGTCGATGTCGTCCGGGTCGCAGTTGGTATCGACAATGGCAATCGTAGGAATCCGCAGCTTTTTTGCCTCGCTAATAGCGATACGTTCTTTTTTGCAGTCAATGACAAACACCGCACTGGGTAGGGCATCCATATCTTTGATGCCGCCCAATATCTTTTCCAACTTGTTCATCTTTTTCTGCAGCCCGAGGGCTTCCTTCTTGAGCAAGCTCTCCCAGGCGCCTGATTCTTGCATCTGCTCGTATTCTTTGAGGCGGTTAAGACCTTGCTTGACGGTCGCAAAGTTCGTCAGCGTGCCGCCCAGCCAGCGCTGGTTGACATAGAATTGCTGGGACCGCACGGCCTCACTCGAAACAATATCCTGGGCCTGCTTCTTCGTCCCGACAAACAGGACTCTGCCTCCACGGGCTGTGGTATTGCGCACAAACTCATAGGCCTCGCGAAAGCGATTGAGAGTCTGTTGCAAGTCAATGATGTAAATACCATTACGAGAGCCGAAGAGGAAACGTTTCATCTTCGGATTCCACCGATTTGTCTGATGGCCAAAATGTGCCCCAGATTCTAAAAGCTGCCTGAGAGTTATAACTGCCAAGGGATATCACCTCCTACCACTGCCAGCGCTCGCCAGCGACGATTGGCGCACAATGGGCTGCGAAGTTCCAGACCTATACACTCGCCTAACGCTTGGAGTATTGGAAGCGTTTACGAGCTTTCTTTTGACCATACTTCTTGCGTTCTTTGACACGTGGATCACGTGTTAAGAAACCGGCCTGTTTGAGGATGGGACGTAGCGTTTCATCCGTTTGAAGTAACGCTTTTGAGATGCCATGCCGGAGGGCACTCGCCTGGCCGGACAAACCACCGCCCCGCACCGTTGCAAGGACATCAAACCGACCTAATGTATTCGTCAGACGTAGCGGCTCCTGCGCTGTCCTCTGGTAGGTGTCAAGCGGGAAGTGGGCCGCAAAAGGTCGCCGATTGACCGTGATAGTCCCACTGCCTGGCATCAACCAAACACGGGCAATGGCTGACTTGCGTTTGCCCGTTTCGTAGTATCGTACTGCTTCTGCCATCCTGCCTCCACGCAATAAATGCCCCACCATATCAGACAGCAACGGGACTTCCGTCGTTCTTCATCAAGACAACTGCAAAGGTTCAGGGCGTTGGGCCGCATGCGGATGGGTACTGGAGGCGTAGACCTTGAGCTTCCGTATCATGGCCGCTCCTAGCTTACTCTTTGGGAGCATGCCTCGCACCGCCAGTTCAATAATCCGCTCCGGGTGCTGTTGCCGCATTTTCTCCGCCACGGTTTCGCGAAAACCTCCTGGGTAGCCGGTATGCCAACGGTAGGTTTTTTGCTGCCATTTTTTCCCCGTCAGCGTGACCTTCTCAGCGTTCACCACGATGACAAAGTCTCCTGTATCGACATGCGGCGTAAAAAACGGCTTGTGTTTGCCACGGAGGATTTTGGCAACCTCACTGGCAAGACGGCCCAGGACGAGATTTTCCGCATCGATAACGTACCACTTGCGTGTAACATCTTCTTTACGGATGGAAAGAGTCCGCATTATACCTACTCCAGACGAACGACCAATACTTACGCTGTGAACGTAGCAAAGCATAGGAAGCACGCGCCTGTTTGTCAAGGATACATTCCTATGGTTTCTGCCACTACCCACTCCGTGACACTCAATAAGAAAAATACCCTGGCGGACTAAAAGCCGCAGGGATATGCACCACCTCAGGGTTGCCGTGCGGCCCGAGCGTGACGGCTATGACATCAAAGCGTAGCGCTACCCCTTGTATTGCCTGCTGTTGCACATACGTCATGGCCGCATAGACGATCTTTTGTTGTTTACGAGTATCCACCATCGCCTGCGGCGCCCCAAAAGCCATGTGGCCTTTGGTCTTCACCTCGATAAAGACCAGCGTAGGTCCGTCCCAGGCGATGATATCAATCTCACCACGGCGACAACGGTAATTCTGTTGTTGGATGCGGTATCCCTGCCCTTGGAGGTGTGCCAGGGCGAGATCTTCACCACGTTGTCCACGTTGCCGGCGCCATAGACTCATGAGATGACCTACTGGTGCTCCTGTGGGCTGCAGGGCAGTGGCAGAACGCCTCGAAAACTCCGACGGTGAATGGCACAAGGGCCATAGCGCTGTAAACGCGCGTAGTGTTCGCGAGTCGGGTAGCCTTTATGTCGCTCAAAACCGTAGAGCGGATAGTGTTGGGCATAGTCGCTCATCAGTCGATCTCGCGTGACTTTCGCTACGATAGAGGCCGCCGCAATCGAGGCACAGCAGGCATCTCCGCCAACGATCGTCTGTTGCGACACGGCCATGGGTAAACCTTGCGAGCCATCGATGAGCAGGAGTTCCGGCCCCAAGGTTAGCTGCCGAATCGCCTGCATCATGGCTTGTTTTGTTGCCCACAAGATGTTGTGGCGATCGATCTGATCATGCGTCACGATACCAATACCATACGCTAGTGCACGGTGGTGAATGTCGGGAAACACTGTCTCGCGCTGGTGCGCTGTCAGACGTTTAGAGTCTTGTAGACCCACAGGGGTATCGCCAGGGCACAAGATAACCGCCGCGGCGACAACTGGGCCAGCTAAAGGACCACGACCAGCTTCATCTATACCAGCAATATACCTGTAACCGGCGGTCTGGGCGTCTCTCTCAAAGGGTCGGAATGTGTGCGATGCAGCCAGACGGCGTCCCATCTTGCCTCCCCTACCCTGCTCTAGTTGAGGCGTCTCTCCTTAATACGGGCAGCCCTGCCGCGCAGTTTACGCAGATAAAAGAGTTTGGCCCGCCGTACACGTCCCCGCCGCACCAGTTGGAGGGCATCGATTTTGGGCGAATGCAGCGGAAAAATGCGTTCGACGCCGATCCCGTAGGACACCTTACGCACCGTGAAGGTCCGACGTAGACCGCAGCCTTGTATCGCAATAACGATGCCTTCGAACGCCTGTATCCGTTCTCTCGTCCCTTCAACGATACGAACGTGGACACGCAGTGTATCTCCCGGACGAAACTCTGGGAGATCTTGCTTCATCTGCATTTTGTCAATATGCGCTAGCTGATGCATATTTCAGAATCCTCTCTTCTCAAACGTCAGGGGCAGCCACGGGTTGCAAGGGGATGTTCGGTAATCCCAGTAACCGATCGAGCATGATACCAGCCGCTACACGAACCGGGAGATGATTGTATGATGTAGGGCCATAAATCGGATCCAAAATATATTCACAGCGGGTAATCAGTTCTTCCGCGAGTCCCCAGCCAGTACCGAGGAGCAATAAAAACACTGCATTATGCCCCCAGAGTATGTCACGGAACGCCGCATAAGAAATCCTCCCGGGAAATGGGCGAGCGTCCGTGGCAATGTAGCGTGGTGTGGCTCCACAACGCTGCACGATATCGTGTTCAAGGGCTTCTAAACTCTCAACAATATGGAGATGATGCAACGCTTCCGCACGGGTAGGATTGTACACGGCACCATACCCTTGCGTCCAGTGGGCAATCATATGTTGCGCTAACTCTTGTTGACGCCGCAGCGGCGTGACAACGTAGCAGCCTTGGGTGCCATAGGTCACGGTGAGGCGCGCAAGATCATGCAGGTTCAAGGTGGTAAGGGAGGTCGCAACCACCTGTCGGGTTTTGTTATACACGGGGAAGTGGACGAGAGCCACAAATAATTTTGGCCTTGCCGTCCCCATACTGGTCAGCCCCGCTGTTTGTGTAACTCTCGTAATGTCGCGACATCTGGCTCGGAAAGCGGCACCCGCTGCAACAGGTCAGGACGGCGTTCAAGAGTCGTTTTGAGCGATTGTCGGCGTCGCCACTTGGCAATAGCAGTGTGGTTTCCTGACAGCAATACCTCCGGCACGCGCCGCCCTGCATACTCCGCCGGGCGGGTATATTGGGGGCCTTGCAACAGATGATTGAATAACGAGTCCTCTACCACCGACCGCGGATCACCAATGACTTCTGGGATCATCCGTCCGACAGCGTCGACAAGGACCATGGCGGGCAGTTCACCGCCCGTGAGAATGTAGTCGCCGATGGAAATTTCAGTGTCGACATACTGCTGCACGCGCGCATCGACACCGCCATAGCGTCCACAAATGAGGAGCAAGCGTTCCTGCTGAGCGAGAGATCGTACGAGGTCCTGGGTCAATAGCGCGCCTTGGGGACTCAGCAAAACTACGTAGGCCGGTCCAAAACGGGCCTGTATGTCGTGGAGACCCTTGACAATGGGCTCCGGTTTCATGATCATGCCGGCACCGCCGCCATAAGGGGCGTCGTCTGTGACACGGTGGCGGTCCGCCGTAAAATCTCGAATGTTGTGCAGATGGAGGCAGAGTAAGCTGCGCTCCTGGGCCCGCTGCAAAATACTGCCCTCAAGGGGGGAAGCAAACATTTCTGGAAAAATGGTCAGGATATGAATGTCCATAGTACAGACTACTCAAGAATCCCTAGCTCAGGAAAAAGGTGCATGCTGCCCTGCACCAGATCAATGGCCCGCACGACATCTTTGAGGGCTGGGATAAGCACTTCGCGCGCACCGTGGCGCACTACATAGACGTCATTACTCCCGGTGTAGATGATGTCGGCGATAGTGCCGAGGTATTGACCATCGCTTGCATACACAGCGAGTCCCTCAATCTCGAACCAATAGTATTCCCCCGGCGGCAAGGGAGGAAACCAGTGGCGAGGAATCAACACTTCCCATTCTCGCAGAGCTTCGGCATGCCTGACGTCATGACACTCATTGAGGCGCAACAGCAGGCGTTGCTTGATTGCTCGCCAATCGACGACCCAACGCTCTTGTTTCTTGTCCTTGCCCTGTCGCAGGAGGAGGGGTTGGTCGGTGAGGTCGGGGAGCAGCGTGAGATCGTATACATACGGCAGCATAACGACCTCCCCATGGAGTCCGTGAGGTTTGGTTAAACGGCCGATGGCAATGAAGGCCTCTTGTTGCATTCTCCCCCTCGTCTTCTCCCTTACATACGCCTCAACCAGGCCAGGTAATGATACCCTCCACGAACAGCCACGAGTAGCAGACTACACGACAATGATAACGAGGTGAGGTCAAGAGTTCATAATTCCTTGACGCGAGAAAATGTCCCTGACAGTCTCAGAAGGTAAGGCTCCCTGGGACAGCCAGAGACGGACTCGGTCAAGCTTTACATGAACTTCGGCCGGATTGGCAAGGGGGTTATACGTCCCCAGGGTTTCAATAAACCGACCGTCACGCGGTGAGCGGGAATCTGCCACCACGATACGATAAAATGGACGCTTTTTTGCTCCGATACGTTTTAAACGAATACGAACGGCCACGGGATATTTCCTCTCTTTCCTACAACAGTGCCATGAGGTCTTAAAAGGGACGCGGAAACGGCAGCTTATTCCACTTCCCCTTCCCTTTCTGCTTGCCCAAAAAGGTGCGCATCAATTTCTGGGTTTGGGCAAACTGTTTCAAGAGCCGATTGACGTCTTCCACAGTTGTACCGCTCCCACGCGCAATACGTTTGCGTCTACTCCCACCAATGATCGTGTGGTTCCGTCGTTCAGCCGGTGTCATGGAGTTGATGATGGCTTCCACGCGCCTGAGTTCTCCATCATCAACAGCCGGCAGCTTCGCGCTCTTCATCCCTGGGATCATCGACATAAGGCTGTCCAGGGGGCCCATTTGTTTGAGCTGGCGTAACTGTTGTTGAAAGTCCTCAAGGGTAAAGGTGGCATGTTGAATCTTTTGCGCCAAGGCCGTTGCAGTATCGCGATCAATGGTCTGCTCGGCTTTTTCAATCAGGGTCAAGACATCCCCCATGCCGAGAATGCGCGACGTCATCCGATCGGGATGAAACGGCTCCAGGGCCTCAAGCTTTTCACCGACCCCGACGAATTGAATTGGCTTGCCCACGACAGCTTTGATAGAGAGGGCGGCACCCCCACGGGCATCGCCATCGAGTTTGGTTAAGATGGTGGCATCAATCCCAATCGCCTCATCGAAAGCCGTGGCAACTTTCACGGCCTCTTGACCGGTCATGGCGTCAACCACCAGGAGGCTGTGATGGGGGGCAATTGCCTGTTTAATGTTCCGTAGTTCCTGCATGAGTGTGTCGTCAATCTGTAAGCGACCTGCCGTATCGATAATGACGACATCACAGCCGAGTGTGGAGGCATGATCCACGGCCTTACGGCAGATGGACACGGCGTCACGGCTGCCTTCTTGTATAAAGACAGGCAGCGCCAGACTCTCTGCCAAAATACGTAGCTGGTCTATCGCGGCAGGGCGATAGATATCCGCGGCCACGAGCAATGGGCGATGCCCCGTGCTCTGTACCGTTTTGGCGAGTTTTGCTGCAGACGTGGTTTTGCCCGCTCCGTGGAGGCCAACGAGGAGCATGATGGTGGGCGGTTTAGAGGCCATGGCTAACGGCCGATGCACACCACCCATCAGCGCTGTCAACTCATCGCGGACGATCTTGACTACCTGCTGTCCAGGGGTCAGACTGCGCATCACTTCCTGCCCTAACGCCTGATCGCGCACACGCTGGACGAAATCCTTCACCACCTGGAAATTGACGTCAGCCTCCAACAGTGCCAGGCGGACCTCACGCATGGCATCTTTGATGTTTGCTTCTGACAGCTTCCCACGTCCCCGAAGATGGGAGAAGATGCCATCAAGTTTGGCAGTGAGTGATTCAAACACGTGCGATTCCTTGCTCTTATATGACGGATACCTGGGCTGCAGGACGCTCTGTGCACGGAGCCAGCCAATGAATGTATGACCCTTCCCCGCCGTTTGTCAAGCGATGTTGCGTGCCTGTCGATACCATGCTGCCTGGGAGCGACAACACGCCACATCTGTGTTACGCCTTGAGCGCTCGAATAGCCTGGGCGTAGTCAGGTTGACCAAAGATAGCGGTGCCGGCGACAAGAATATCGGCACCAGCCTCGTGGATGTGTCGGGCATTGTCGGATTTCACGTCCCCGTCCACTTCAATCATGACACGCAAATGGCGTGACTCGATAGGGCGCAATATTTACCACAGTGTACCTCTCTCTGGCGGCGTGTGGTGGCGACGGAAGCGGGCGACAAAGACCCCCTCAGTGTCCCATTGTTCAGGGGTGAGGTCGAGAGTGCCAGCTGTGACTGCAGGAACCAATGGACGCCTCTCCAGGTCTGCATCCACATCGACGAGCCGCATGTGCGGATGGCACGCCAGAAAACGTGCCACCACCTCGTGGTTTCCTCTGGCTCGTTCGTACACACACTGTATACCAGGAGCCCATCGGGCGCGAGGAGCTTCTGAGCATTGTGCAGGATACTCTCGCTGGAGTGTGGACAGGGAGAAGAGATCCGCCGCGGTCTTGCGCCACTTGATGTCGGGGTGGCGCCGTAGCACACCCAGGCCAGAGCATGGGGCATCGACGAGAATACGATCGAAGACCTGCCGAAACGGTAGTGTCTCTGTGGCGTCAGCTACCACGGTGGTGATACTCGACAACCCTAAGCGGCATACATTGTTCCGCAGCATGTGCAACCGACTCTGGTGGACATCGCAGGCAAAAATCCGACCTGTGTCCTGCATGAGCTGGGCCAGATGGGTGGTTTTTCCCCCCGGGGCAGCACAGACATCAAGCACACGCTGCCCGGCCTGCGGCAGACACAAAGGCGCTACCAGCATCGCTCCAGCATCTTGGACTTGAAAGAGACCGTCCTGATAGCTGGGTAACGCGTCCAACTGGTCCGTTCCGCGCACTACCAGGCCATCGGACATGAGCGTAGACGGCACGACGTCTTGCAGACCTTCCTCATGCAGGCGCTGGATAAGCTCCGTGGTGGTCGTGCGCAGGGTATTAGTGCGGAGGGTGACCCCAGGAATACGATTGTTCGCGTCACACAGGGTCTGCGTACGTTCCCAGCCATAGCGCTGCAGCCAGCGTTCTACCAGCCATTGTGGGTGTGAAAAGGCGATAGCGAGGTGCGCCGCCGGTTGGGTCGTGGCATCCGGAAAGGGCCAGGCATGGTATTGGCGCAGCACCGCGCGTAAGACCCCGTTGACCAGGCGGGCCGTGCCTGCATGGCCGAAATGCCGCGCTAATGTGACGGTTTCATGCACCGCGGCATGATGTGGTACACGGCTCATCCACAGACACTGATAGACGCCCAGACGTAACGCATTGCGGATCCATGGCGTAAGGTCTTCCAGGGGATACCGACAGACGTGACTCAGTAACCAATCAATCCGCGCTCGCCAGCGTATAACACCATAGACACATTCTGTGACAAACGCCCGGTCGCGCCGATCCAGCGGACACCCCTGCAGGGTGTGACGGAGGAGCACATCCGTATAGGCCTGTTGCGTATCGAGTGCATACAGGAGCTGCATGGCTGTCTGACGGGCGGAAATGTTTGGCGTGGTCTTAGGCAAAGCGGTGTCCTTGTTGGAGACGATATCCTTGTACAAAGTCTCGTGCGGACATGCGACGGCGATTGGCTGGTTGGAGCTCTAAAATGACCAACTGTTGTGACCCGCACGCCAGGCAGAAGCCCTCGGGGGTGAGCGCCGTAACCGTTCCCGGGGGAAGAGGGGACGACTCGTCCAGGACTGCTGCACGCCAGAGCTTGATTTCTTGCCCATGGTACGTAGCCGAGGCGCCAGGCCACGGTACCAGGCCCCGAATACGATTATGCAGGGTAGTCGCCGATTGTTGCCAGTCAAGCCGCCCCAGTTCTCGGGTCAGCTTGGGAGCGTGCGACGCCCCGTCCTCTGGCTGGGGTTGGGGTGTCAGTGTATCCTGAGCAAGCCCTGTCAGGACGTTGAGCATGCCAACCGCTCCCGCTTCCGCGAGCCGTTCCGCCACACTGATGGCGTCATCATCCGCAGTAATAGAGGATGCTTCACTCCAGAGTATAGGCCCGGTGTCAACATGGGCATCCATCTGGATAATGGTATAGCCGGTGCAAGTTTCCCCCTGTATCAAGGCCCAGTTAATGGGGGCGGGACCGCGATATTTGGGCAGCAAAGAGGCATGCAGATTGAGACAGCCATAGGGAGGCAAAGTGAGTACGGCCGCTGGAAGGATGTTGCCGTATGCCACCACAATGATGACGTCCGGATGCCACCCCGCGAGCGCCTCTACCACCGCTTGACTACGCAGCGTGGCTGGTTGTAACACCGGCAGACCATATGCCAGAGCCAGTGTTTTGACTGGAGATGGGGCCAGCTGCTGGCCGCGTCCACGCGGCCGGTCGGGTTGGGTCACCACGGCAGCGATCTCATGGGAGGATGCCTGGAGCCAGCGCAAGGTCGGACAGGCAAAGCCGGCAGTGCCCATAAAAATGAGGCGCATGTTCCTTCCCCTGTGTCGTGCTACTCTTGCTGGCGTTGACGCTGCGCCCGACGATATTTCCGCTTGACGAGGTCGCGGCCGACCGGACCCATGCGGTCGAAGAACAGCAGTCCTTGCAGATGATCCATCTCGTGCTGCAAGGCACGGGCGAGCAGCCCTTCGCCGGTGATCTCCACTGCCTCACCAGCACGGTTCAAACCCCGTAGCAGCACTTTGGCGGCCCGCGGCGTCAGACCATAGATGCCTGGAACGCTGAGACACCCTTCGTCTTCACGTACACGGCCGTCGAGCAGGACGAGTTGAGGATTGATAAAGGTCATTAAGGCATGCGGATCCTTGCCGCTCGTGACATCGACAACGAACACTTGCAAGGAGACGCCGACCTGCGGGGCTGCCAGGCCAATCCCAGGCGCTGCATACATCGTCTCGACCATGTCGTCGATCAATCGCTGCAGGTCCGCATCGAGTACCGGGACTGGTTGAGCCTTCTGGCGCAGTACGGGCTCGGGAAAGGCATGGATGGAACGCACGGCCATGCGGTGTTTGCCTCACGGAGACATTATGGACAGAAAGGGCATGCATATAAAAAAGGTCGAGAACGCTAGTTTATAGCTGATTTTCGCCACCGGTGCAACGCAGCGCTGTCGTGCTCGGGGGATTACATAAAGGTTAACGGGTCAATGTCCACCGTCAGCCGCACACCCCGGTTTTGCTGGCGGTCGTGGGACACTTCGCTCAGGGCATTGTGTAAGCAGCGGTGCAAGAGGCGACTGGAAGTCGCTTTCAGTAAGACATGCCAACGGTACCGGTTGTGGATTTTGGCAACTGGGGCTTCGGCTGGACCTAAGATGACGAGGTGCTGTTTGTCCGGGATATGACGTTGTAACACCGTTCCTATCCAGGCGCTTACGGTCTGGACGCGCTGGGCATCAGGGCTGTCGAGCAGTAGGCGAGCGAGGCGCGTAAACGGTGGATAGAACAGGGGCTGGCGCCGCTGCAACTCATCGTGAAAAAATCCGGCATAATCATGATGTTTGGCGAAGTTGACGCTGTAATGTTCAGGACGAAACGTTTGAATGAAGACTTCACCGCCCGCGGTGCCGCGACCAGCCCGTCCAGCGACCTGGGTGAGGAGTTGGAACAAACGCTCTGGGGCACGAAAATCGGGTATCGCCAAAGTGGCATCGGCAGACACAACCCCCACGAGGGTAATGTTTGGGTAATCATGTCCTTTGGCAATCATCTGGGTGCCGATGAGAATGTCGATGTCACCGCGTCCGAGCGTACGGAGTATCTGTTGATGGGCGGACTTCCGACGCGTCGTATCCCGGTCCATGCGCCCAAGGCGCGCCGTTGGAAAGAGGGCCCGGAGGATGTCTTCTACTTGCTGGGTGCCGACTCCAAAGGGGAGTAAGGCGAGGCTTTGGCAGGCTGCGCAGGTCGACGGTGCTGGTTGAGAAAAATCACAGTAATGGCATTTCAAGGTGCGATCCCGTCGATGATACGTCAGTGACACACTGCAGCGGATACAGTGGGGCACCACCCCACAGTCTCGACACTGCAAGTAGGAAGCGAAGCCGCGACGATTGATCAGAATGAGACATTGTTCGCTCCGTTGCAGGCAGTCAGCGATGGCCTGCGCCAGGGGCGTAGTAATGACACGTTCGTTCGGGGTCGTCCGGGTGCGTTGATCGATCACCGTAATGCGGGGTAACGGCTTTTCTTCCACACGATGGGGCAGCGCCAGGAGGAGATATTTGCCACCTTTGGCATGATGAAACGTCTCGAGCGCTGGCGTGGCGCTACCCAAGACAACTACAGCATGGTTCTGTTGCGCGCGGACAATGGCGACGTCACGCGCATTGTAGCGCGGCGTTTCTTCTTGTTTGTATGACGTATCATGTTCTTCATCGACAATGAGTAGGCCGAGATGCGGTACTGGTGCGAAGATCGCCGAACGGGCACCGATAGCGATACGAGCGTCGCCAGAGGCCAGGCGACGCCATTCATCAAAACGTTCTCCAGCCGAGAGGCCACTGTGGAGGACGGCGACACGAGAAGAGAAGCGTGCCACAAAGCGCTCCACGAGTTGATCCGTCAGCGAAATTTCCGGTACGAGGATAACGGCTGTTTTGCCTTGCCCAAGGGCGGTAGCAATGCTCCGCATGTACACTTCGGTCTTGCCACTGCCGGTGACACCGTGGAGGAGGATGGGGATGTCGTCCGGGGCTGAGAGTTTGGCTTCGATCTGCAGCAGGGCATGCTGTTGGGCCTGGTTGAGTACCGGAGGTGCGGCGGGCTGGGTCGGCGACGATGGAACCACGCGGCGAAATGTTGCCTCTTGCGTGATGCGTACGATGCCCTGCTGGGCCAGCCGTTGCACCGCCGCAGTGGCGCCTGGGACTTGCCGGCGGAGGGCAGATAATTCCCAGGTGTCCTGGTCGTGTAACAGCGCCAGGATGGCTGCCTGGGTTGGGGCGCGCGATTGCAGACGTTGCTGCAGGGCACAGACGTCCGCAGAGGACATCTGCAAGCGTACACGCGAGACAAGACGTTGCCGAGCTTTCGGCGGGAGGAGTTGTTGGCTCGTCTGGAGCAAGCCCTCTGATACCAGACGACGTAGGAGGGCACCGAGGTGTCGACCAGCGAGCTTGGCTTCCAACTCATGTTGTTGCTGAGGCTCGTGCTCGGCAAGACAGGCCAGCATGGCTCCGCTTTGTCCACTTGGCCAGTTTTGGGGCTGTTGTCGGGCCTCGGCAGTAAGGGTGTACACAGTCGTACTGCGCACCCGAAAGCCTTCTGGGACGGTAGCCTTGAGTACCAGACCCCAGGGGCACATGTAGTAATTGGCGATCCAGCGGGTAAGTTGCAAGAGGTCCTGTGTCAACAGCGGCGCATCATCAAGAATCTGCTGTATGTCGCGGAGATTATCGACCTCGCTCGTGTTGCGTAAGCCGACGATGTACCCAAGCTGCTGGCGAGTGCCGACGGGGACGAGGACGCGTTGGCCTACCTGGCAGCGGGACTGCATGGCTGGTGGGATGTGATAATCTAAAGAGGTCTCTAAAGGAAGTTCGACAACGACCTCGGCGAAGGATGAGAGGGTTTGCATAACGACACCCTGCGTAGGAGGACACACGACTAGCGTCCAGTGTAGCGTAGTGAGCGCTTTTCAGCAAAGGCCCGCGGCCCTTCCTTGAAGAGAAGCGCCATAGTCTACCTCCCCAGGAGGCAGAGGCTCGTTCCCCACAACGGCGACCGAGCAGGCGTCTTGCCGATGGAGATCCTGGAGAGCGTAAGAGCCGTAACACAAGAGCTGCTGGAGGAGAAATGCGCTGGGCCAGTGAGTGTTTCTATGTCGCTCACTGGCCCTTTTGCCGCAGTCGGAAGGCAGAGAAGACTAGCGATCGATATGCGAGCGACCTGAGGAACTGCGGCTTTCCATCTCTTCTTGACAGGCGCGACAGAAGCGCGCCCACGGGATAGCTTCGAGACGTTTTATCTCGATAGGGTCCTCGCAATTGGCGCAGATGCCGTAGTCATCGTTATCAATGCGTTCGATGGCGTCTTCTACTGCGCGCAACTCGTCAAGTTCGCGGCTTTTCAACATGAAAGTGATTTCACGGTCTCGGGCGCTGCTGGCAATATCCAGTGAGTCACCCCGGGTGAGCTCCTCGCTGGATTGCGGAGCACGACTCTCAGAGACTTTGGCGAGGATGGCCTGACGACGCTTTTCAAGATTCGCTCGGATTGTGCTAAATTCTTCCCGCATAAGGTGTGATCCTCTATTGTACTAACACCTTAATAGACATTCTCACCAAGAGAAGGCCCCAACGTGAAGTAGAGATGAAAAAAACCCAGGCCAAAAAGGCTGGGCTTCGTTGCAGCACTCGCTATTTGAGTTGTATGGGAGCCTTGACAGTCCGAATCCGTCCCATGCATGTTTGATGACCCTAGGGTTATTCTATCCTCAGAAGTGCTATATTATATTGGGAATGTGCTAGGGTGTCAAACACACTCCAGCAGGCGGCTTGACAAGGCCAGGAGCCCGTTGTTACAATCGGCCCCTAGAAATTCGTGGGTGTGCGGGTTGTGCAGCATGGCATACGGGAGGAAAACTGATGGCCACAGAGCGGCAAATCCGAGTCCTGCTGGCCAAACCTGGCCTGGATGGGCATGATCGTGGCGTCAAGGTGCTTGCCTTAGCCCTCCGTGATGCTGGTCTCGAAGTCATATACACCGGCTTACGACAGACGCCAGAGCAAATCGTTGCTGCTGCAATACAAGAAGATGTCGATGTCGTTGGCCTAAGCTGCCTTTCTGGAGCCCACAATTATCTCTTTCCCCGCGTGGTTGAACTGCTACGAGAGCAGGGTGCCCATGATGTTCTGGTGATTGCTGGTGGTATCATTCCAGAAAGGGATATCCCCGAACTCAAGGCGAAGGGGACGCAAGAGGTTTTTGGCCCCGGCTCCTCCACTGCCGATATTGTGGGATACATCAAGAAGCATGCCCCCCACAAGTCCTGAGAGCCCTTCTGTGCCCATCACCTTGAGCGTCGCATGGCCCTGGTCGAGCTTCTGCTGTTCACAGGTATCGAGGGGGATTACCGAACGAAGGAACTCCCTGGTGAATGTAGTGAAGAGAATGCTCGCTGGCGACCAGCGAGCCCTGGCACGCCTGATTTCACATGTGGAACGGCATAGCACGGATGTTCCTGCCATCATGAAATGCGTCTATCCGGCGCTTGGCACAGGATACTGTGTGGGTATCACTGGCCCGCCAGGAGCCGGCAAAAGCACTATCACCGATAAAATTACCGCCTACGCCCGCCAGCAGGAGAAAACCGTTGGTATTGTCGCTGTGGACCCCAGCAGCCCATTTTCTGGGGGAGCCGTCCTGGGCGACCGTATTCGCATGCAGCAACATTACCTCGACTCTGGGGTGTTTATCCGTAGCATGGCCACGCGTGGCAGTCATGGCGGGCTGCCACAAAGCGCCAAAGGTGTAATCAAGTTGTTCGATGCGTTTGGCAAGGAGCTTATCCTTGTCGAAACCGTGGGGGTTGGGCAGACTGAACTCGACATCGTCGAGGCAGCCGACACCACGGTGGTCATTCTGGTGCCCGAGGCTGGCGATAGCATTCAGGCGATGAAAGCCGGTCTCATGGAAATTGCCGATATCTTCGTCGTCAATAAGGCTGACCGCGAAGGTGCGGAACGGATGCTGACGGAATTACGCTTACTTATGCACCTGCATCCAAAATATGACTGGTGGGAAGTGCCCGTGTTGGCCACCCAGGCCCATAAGGACGTTGGCATTATCGAGCTATATGCGGCGATCGAGACACATCGGCGCACCCTCGAAGAGACTGGCCAGTTGGCGGTGCGACGCCAAGCGCAGCGTCGCAAAGAATTGCTGGCATTGCTACAGCACCACCTTTTACAAGATTTGCTCGCCCAACTTGCACAGGAGGAGACACTCCAGGAACTCGTCAAACAGGTCCAAGACGCCACCATCGATCCGTATACCGCAGCGCAACGCATTCTCGCAGACAAGAGAGGATCCGCCGATGGGACTCACTGAGCAGGTAGTGCACTTCATGACTGAAACGACCTACGAGCAGTTGCCCCCTATCGCTGTGACACAGGCCAAGCGGGCCCTCCTCGATACCATTGGGGTGACTCTGGCTGGGCACCAGGAAGAGGCCGGGCGGATTATGACACAATGGGTACGCGAGTCGGGCGGCAGCCAGGAAGCCATGGTGCTTGGCACAGCGTTCTACACCTCGCCTGCATTAGCAGCGCTGGCCAATGGGACACTCGGACATGCGCTGGATTTTGATGACGTCACGACCCATTTGCGCGGCCATCCAAGTATCCCCGTCGCCCCAGCTGTCTTCGCCCTTGGCGAGGCGGTGGGTGCCAGCGGCACAGACGTGCTGACAGCCTTCATCCTTGGGGTAGAACTGGAGGCAAAAATTGGTAAAGCCATGACCTCGGCCCATCCTCGCCGTGGCTGGCATCCCACAGCGACCATCGGGACGCTGGGTGCTGCCGCTGCAGCAGCAAAAATTCTTGAGCTCAATAGCCTACAAACACAAATGGCGTTGGGGATTGCCGCCTCGAAAGCCGCAGGCCTGCGGCAAAATTTCGGTACTATGACAAAACCATTGCATGCCGGGGAGGCGGCGCGTAGCGGTGTAGAAGCGGCGCAGCTGGCGCAACGGGGATTTACGGCAGATGCGCATATCCTGGAAAGTCGCTTTGGGTTTTTTCATACCTTTGTTGGAGCCGGGGAGTTTGATGTGGAGGTGGTATTACAGGACTTCGGGACCCCCTATGAAATTGTCTCACCAGGCATTGGCGTAAAACCCTATCCGGCCTGCCGGCAGACGCATCGGGCCATCGATGCCATGCTTGATCTGGTGCACACCCATCACCTGCAGCCCGATGACGTCAGTGAAATTGTCTGTGAAGTGAGCGCCCGCATGCAGGATTTCCTCATCCATCACCGGCCACAAAATGGCTTAGAGGGCAAATTCAGTATGGAGTATTGCATGGCTGCGGCCTTATTGCATGGCCAGATGGGCCTGCAGCAATTCTCCGACACGAGCGTCCGCGATCCGCGCGCCCAATCCTTACTCCAACTGGTGCGTTTGGAGCATCCTGACCAGCATGCTGCCGACTGGGATACCGCCATGCCGGACGTCATCAAGGTCACGCTGCATGATGGTCGGCAGTTCCATCAACGCGTGGATATTCCGAAGGGGGATCCGGCTTTGCCATTGTCATGGGAAGAGCTCGAAGCAAAATTCCGGGATTGTGCTGTGGCCGTTTTAACGCCAGCGCAGATACAAGAGGCCGTGCAGCACATTGCCCACCTGGAGGAATTAGACACGTTGCAACCCCTGATGGCGAGTTTAACAGGGATTGGCGGCGCGGCCTAGTACTCGGGAGACGCTGGCAGAGGGACGTTGACTGATGACCACACGGAAAAAACCGCAGACTATCGAGTACGCCTTTCGTTTTGCCAAAGGGACAAATACCGAACGCGCGCGGATGGTCGAGATGATACGAGTCAATCTTGGAGAGCTGCTGACCATGGTGGTACTCACGCACGCTGGCCAGGAGGTAGCAGTGGATGGTTTCCGCTTACGTGATGACTCCACAATCGTCTACGATCTCCATTCCCCAGTTGCTCAGAGTGAAGGACGAAGCCAATGAGTCACAGCAGCATGGAGGTCCTCCGTCCCTGCCTCTTACCTCTCTACTCTACAGCAACAACTTTTTCAAACAGGACATGGCCGTTGTCACGTCTCCGGGTGACCTGGTGACGTGCTTCGAGCAGCTCGAGATGGGCGAGCGTTTCGCCGAGCATGAGCCAGTGATCAAAGGGGTCTTGGCGACTGGGAAACGTGTGACGCGCCACAGTATAGGCGGTTTGCGGGCCGTCGTTCAGGGTCTCGAGCATCATTGCCAGACGCCTATCGTGGTGGGCCAACAATGCATCAATGCGTTCCTGCGGATCGTGAATCAAGGGACCATGGGACGGCAGGCCCAGGGAGAAACCGAGGCGACGGGTTTTTTCGAGGGATAGCAGGTAGTCACGCAGAGGGTTATACCGATGCGCTAGCCCAAGGGGATGACGGTCCGAGTGAATCGAGATATTTGGTGTGATGCGCTGCAGGAGATGATCGCCCGTGAAGGCAAGGTGTAATTCTGGACAATAGACACAGATGTGGCCAACGGCGTGCCCAGGAGTAAAGACAACAGTCCAGGTTTTTCCGCCCAGCTGAATCGTTTCGTCGTCTGTCACCTGGCGTGTCACTCTGAAGGGCAACGTGAGCGTCCGAAAACGTTGACGCATTGACCGGAATACTTCCAGGCTGGGGGCGGGAAGACCATGTTCGAGAAAAAACGTCTCTGGAGCCATGTACACCGGGCCATGCCCCTCTTCATCGCTCCACAAGCCGAGAAATCGTTCACTATCAACGTGCATCACAATCTGTGCCGTGGATTGCTGTTGGATGAGGCCCGCCAGCCCGGCGTGATCACTGTGAAAGTGCGTGATAATGACGTACCGTAAATCGGCAAAAGACACCCCGAGCTGGGCCAGACTTGTGTGCAGCGTGGTCGCAGTGGCCGGGGTGTTAGTGCCAGTATCAATGAGTAAACACCCGTCTGGATCTTTGACGAGATAGAGATTGATGTCTCGGAGCTTGAAGGGAATCGGTACCTGAAATTCGTATATATTCTCGGCGACTTCTTGAATGTGCGTATCCATGGAGATCCCTAAGTAGAGATTATTAGAGAACGTATGGTGGAATACGGCAAACAAACGTTTGATTGCCTAAGCATAACGCACCGGCCCTCTTCTGGCAATCCGAGGCAGCAATATGAGTATTTCCCCGGCTGGCTTACGGCTTACGAGATGGCGGCAACACAGCATCTCGGCGTGCGACAAGAAAGGCATCGATGATAGCGTAGCCCCACACCATGAGGGCCAGCACCTTGCCAATGAGTAGGGAAAGACTGACCACGGCGGTCGTGCCCAGTATCATGAGGAGCATGCCTTTCACCACTTGTCCATTGTAGAGTTGTCCCAAACCACAGACGAGGGATAACGCCGCTGCGAGCCAGGGTCGGAGCGCGCTATGGTGAGACGGGGGGTATGCTTCGGGAGGCACGGCTGACACGGTATGGGGTCCCTCCTGAAGGTGGGCTGGTGGGTGTCTCGTAGGGAAGAACGGCGGTGGCGGGTGTGGTTTGCCCAAGGCCGCGGCAAGGGCATAGACCACACCTGCTGGTAATGCGCAGTCGCAATGGGCACAGGCCTGCCGCATTTCCTGCAGCGGCTGATGACAATATGGACAATGCACAATGATCGCCATAAGTCCCTCCTCGTCAGAGCCGCGGCCTGATCGGGGCTCTGATGGTTTTCCGGCGTGTTCCACACGCACGCTGGAGCGTTTTCGCGCAGCATTGCTGGCAGGCACTGCAGCGATGCTGGCGTTGCCTCCGAGTTATCGACCGGTGCTCCCTACCCCACCAGCGCCGCGCGAGGTTTGATCGAGCTGGTCTGGGAAGACCTCGAGGAGCCGCACGACCGGCACGGGGAGGAGGAGCAACTGGGCCAGACGGTCGCCACGGTAGAGCTGTTGCTCTACGGGGAAGTGATTATAGACTAAAAGTTGCACTGTGCCTCGGTAGTCCGCATCAATTACTCCAGGATGTACCGAGATACCACGCCGAAAAACGGAACTCCGCCCAAAAACTTGCCCATACCAGCCTGACGGAATTTGCAGCGCGATGCTGAGGTCAATTTGCTGATGAGCGTGTGGGAGCAGCATGCAGTCGAACGGGATGGCAAGATCAAAACCCGCATCCGATGGATGGGCTTTCTTTGGTAACAGCGCCTGTGGCGTAAGTGGCGCAATCAACACGTCGAGCCGAACGTTGGGTTGCAGCATGACCGATTCCTTCAGGACTGTGAGACGTGGGATTTCTGATAATCCGTAACGACGTCTAGGCTGGTATGCAGAGAATACTTGCGATTCCACCCCAGCACAAGAGTCAGCGACTCGCAGGCCGCAGGACAGCGTATTGCTCTCGGCGCGTTTTCCTGGTACAACAATCTCTAGAGATGATCGTATTACAGGAGAACTGTATGTATCCGCGAACGGTAATCGTGACTGGTGATCTTGAAGTAGAACTCTGGCCAATGACTCCGGAAGATGCCCCGGCTCTTTTGGAATTTTATTCTTCGCTGCCGGTTGAAGACTTGCTCTACCTACGGGCGGACGTCACTTCGCCCGAGGCCATGGACCGCTGGGTAGAAGGGATCGAGAGTGGTCAAGCCTGGCATTTACTCGCGGCGTGTGAGGGACGTATCGTTGCCGATGGGGAGCTGGACTACCCGCCGTATGGTTGGTCGCGGCATGTGGGGGAGCTGCGTTTGGTAGTCGCCCGAGAATTGCGTGGTAGTGGCCTGAGTATGGTGATGGCGCGTGATCTTCTCGCCCAATCTGTCGACGAAGGGTTATACAAAGTCATTGTTCAGATGACCGTGGACCAGCAGCCAGCCATTCAGCTGTTTACCAAACTTGGTTTTCGGCGTGAAGCCCTGCTGTCCGAACACGTACAAGATCAGCATGGCGAACTGCGGGATCTGGTGATGATGGCCTATTTTACACGCGACTTCCTCGTGGAGCCACATTTGGGCGATTTGGCGGATATGAAAGAGATGTTGTAAGACGGAGCATGATCCATGTTAGCCTGCGCGTTGGCCGACCCACGTATCAGGGCGGAGGTCGGTTAGGGGCATGTCGCGACTTTCCCCGTGGGTTGGCCAGGCGTGTTGCAAGTCGACAGTGACGCGTAATGCCTTCAAACCTGGGACGCCCTGCAGGTCTTCCACTTCAAACTCTTCGATCTCTGTGGTCAGATAGCCAGAGGCTTGCAGGTAGGCGATGTAATCCTGATATTCTTGCGCCTCCTTCGGTTGGGAATAGACGATGGCAATTTTGCCGGGCTGTGTCAGGCGTTCGTCGGTGCCTTTAATCAGCGCCTTGTCGATGCGCTTTTTCACAATCTCGTAGTGCATGTTGTACGTTCCGTCCACATCAAAACGCTTCTCGTCAAAACGGAAGCGGATCGATAACGGGGAATGTTGTACGAGGATAAGATGTGCGGTGTCGAGCGGGACTTTGAGGCGATCCTTCAGGGCATCAGCTTCCCGGACCATCCCACACATGATCATCAGTTGCCACAGACGCAGGTTGTGTAAATAGAGCGGGTCGAACCCCTTGTGCTCAGCCAGCGAGGCGCCGATATACATACCGTACTCGACGCCATCGGTCTTGTGTTTTTCAAAGTAGTGCGGATACATGGTCTGTGCCCTCTCCTGCTCCGTATCAAGGAAGGCCGAGAGGGTCTCATTGAGCAACGTCACACTCTCCTCAAAATCTTTGCGACGTCGGTACAAAGTCCGCAGATGCGGATCGAGGCTCTCACCATATGCCTGGATTTTGTCATGCACTTCGGAGTCAAACGAGCGGATGTGCTCGAAAAATGGTTCGACTTCGCGACGTAAAAAATCTAGGACAGCAATTTCGTCCCCTGAGCCGAGGGCAGATTCAATCTGGGCGATATAGTTGCCCACATGGTAGGCCAGTTCGTCCAGGATTGGTAACGGTTTGAAGCTGTAGGCCAGGAGGAGAATCTCCCGTGCCAGGCGGAGATGGTCGGCAAGATCCCCCTGGATCGCGGTGTTGCGATGTAACGAGGAGTCCCGGATGTCCGACACGCCGTACATCGGATAGACGCCTTCGAAGACAATCGGTTCCATTTCTGCTGATGTGCCCTCACGGCGTTGCTGCGTAAGATGCAGCGCTGCCTGACGAAAACGCCACTCCACCGCCGGATGGATCGCCGTACATTGCTCTTTAATAATGGCCTGCAGGCGCGTGTTGAGCTCTTCGATGCTGCGCTGCACGGCCATGGAGAAGAGCGGTAGCACCTCACGCAATTTGATAGCATTCATGGCGTGTAAATCGCCCGGATGTGGCGAGCCGAGCTTCAGCATGCCGATCAGTGCGTCTTGATAGTAGAGCGGGGCAATAACCAGATTGCGCACGCCTGCACACAGCATGTCCTCTTCAATATTCGAGCGCTGCGGATACGCCGCCAAATCTTCCACGATCAGCAGCTCGCCCTGGCGAATGGCTTTTTCGAACAGTGAGCCAGTATAATGGGCGACGCTATACTGCGCCGAATCGGCACTGATTCAGCCATATTCAATGGGTGACCCAGCATTGAGCAGGAACACGTGGTCGTCATGGATAGAGGCCAGACCGAACATAAGGTCTGGTTTTCTGAAGAGCGTGCGCAATTTGTCCTGCAGACCCTGGAAACGGGCGTTTGAGATAATGGACTCTTTTTCGATGAGATCACGTTTCAAGAGGGAGAGCACTTCTTGATCTGTCACTTCCACGGCATTGAGCACCGTGAAGCCGCATAAGGTGAAGTGCTCTGGAGGTAAGACGTCCATCCACACGTGCGGATCAGCCAGATTGGCCATGAGGCGTCGGTGGGACGCCTCTGAGAGTGGCGGCGGTTCTCCGACGGTCTTCACGGTCAGAAATCGTCCGTCAAAAGTTAAACGAAAATGCCGGTCCAAAGTCGTCTGCGGATCCGTGACCGTGAAGATAATGGGATACTCGAAGTCGAGTTCAATGCCATAGACTTGCTGCAGGACAAAGGCATAGGCGTGCAGAATTCTCACATGATCAACGGTTTGTTCATCCGCGTTGACCCGGCCATGCAGCATGCCGTTATCTCCCACCAGGAGGTTTTGAAACGACGGTGTGGCGTAGAAGCTCTGTAAATGGAAAGGCAGCAGCGCGGCAGCGTATGTCTGCTTCCACAGGGCGGGCGGAAAGGCCACGGTCATGAGGACATCCACGAGCTCCTGGTGCTGGGCGATGAGCGCCATATCCGTGATGGGTTCAAGCAAGGCTGGCGTCTGTTGTACGGCCTTATGGACGATCGCCGCTAATGCTCCTTTCACGGTACCACGATCGGCAGGCACCTGCTGCCAGAAGCCAATGAGGGACGCCAAACTCAGCTCATAGGCAAACGGAAAGGGTTTGGCATGCATATTCAGGGTGAAACGCGTGTCGGAGGACAAGAACGTTTGCTGAGACATGGCTTATCTACCCTCGTTTTTCTTCAGAGCCATTTTCGTCAGTACAGGCTATGAGAATGATAACAACTGGGGGTTTTGCTTGCACTAAACGCCGCTACCAGGTGCGTCTATTCCCAGCATGATGGAACATTGCCCTGTCAGCACCGGAAAGGATAGCTCATGCCACATCTGCGGCCTACGGTCAAACAGCAGGCACCGCGCCTGCTGACAACAAGATCTACGCCAGAGACGGTGTTCGCCATGATCGATGAGATCGCCCAGCACGCCAGCGCGCAGGTGGAACAGTCTGCGGAACGTGCCATGCACGCCTGCGCAGCAGGATGCACGTTTTGCTGCCATCTGCCCGTGGACGTGACAGTCCCGGAAGCGCTTTGTATGGCGGCCTATCTGCGACAGACGCTGTCGTCAGAAGCCCTGGTCGCTCTGCACGAACGCCTTACGGCCACAGCTGCGCGGATCCACAATCTATCGTATGAGGACCATACCCAGGCCAGAATTCCCTGTGCCCTGCTACTGGACGGCACCTGTATGGTGTACCCGAAACGGCCGTTTGCTTGTCGTGCCTGGAACTCTACCTCAAGAGACTGTTGCGCGGACATCTTTGCGCATGGTGACCCGGTTACCATGCTCCCACCCCTCGACATGTCTGCGTATGAAGCGGTCTGGGAGCTGGCCCAGGGGCTCGTGGACAGACTTAAGCAGGCGCGGCTCGACAGCAACACTTACGAGATCCACAGTGTTTTGCTGCGGGTACTTGAGATGCCTGATGCCGCCGAGCGCTGGTTACAGCATGACGACGTGTTTGCTGGATGTCTCATCGGCGCCTTTACACCCAACTCATAAGAGCCAGATCACCCCCTGGTCAGGCCATGCCGGCAAACCGCGCTACGTTCAACCCTTGGTAGAGATATCCCACCGTAAGGCAATCAGGTAGACAGTAACCAAAAATGTGTTTAGAATCCCACTCCGTCCCCCTACACCGCGCTGCCGGCGCCAACCATTTGCATACGAGGTCCGAGATGCCAACCACAGCCAAAACACGCCGTATGAATGGGGGCCACGCCGTTGTAAACTGTTTGCGCAACGAAGGCGTGCGCCACGTATTCAACGTTCCGGGAGAAAGTTTCACGTCCATCCTGGATGGGATGCGTGACGCCACGCCGATGCAGCTCATCTCCAACCGCCAGGAAGGCGGTGCCTGCCTCATGGCCGAAGCATACGCCAAGGCCTCGCGCACGCCGGGGGTGTGTGTCGTCACCCGCGGCCCAGGGGCCACCAACGCCAGCATTGGTATTCACTGCGCCCGCCACGACTCTACGCCGCTGGTGTTGCTGGTAGGGCAGGTGTCGCGGGCCTCCCGCGGCCGGGAGGCTGGACAGGAGATCGATTACACGCACTTTTTTGGGAGCCTGGCCAAATGGGTGATCGAAGTAAACGACCCGCGGCGCCTGCCCGACGTGATCTCCCGGGCCTTTCACCTGGCCCGTAGCGGGCGGCCTGGCCCGGTGGTAGTGTCGCTCCCGCGGGATATGCTAGACGAGACTGCAGACATGCCGGTGGTCGAGCCCTACCCGATGATTCGGGCTAACCCCGAACCAGGATTGATCAAGGAGATGGTCGAGCGGATTGGTGCGGCTAAGACACCGATCATTATCGCCGGGTCGGGCACCGAGTACGCCGGGGCACGGCAGGCACTCATCGCCTTCTCCGAAAAATTCCAGGTACCGGTCGTCACCTCGTATCGCCGTCTGGCGGCCTTTCCCAACGATCATGCGCACTACCTGGGCAACCTGAGTAGCGCCAACAACCACGCGCAGCAGGCGGTGGCCGGGGCGGATCTGGTACTGGCCATCGGCACGCGTCTGAACCAGCAGAGCACTGCTGGCTATACGCTGCCGCAGGCGGACCAGACGCTGATCCAGATCGATCCGGCAGAAGAGGTCATCGGACAAAATCACCGCCCCACCATAGGAATCGTTGCCGACGTCAAGCTGGCACTTAGCGCGGCGCTGGAGTATCCGGCGCCGCAGCCCAAGGCAAGCCGCCAGGGCTGGATCGACGAGTATCGCCAGGTACAGCAGGCGTGGGCCACACCACCCGAGCGGCCCACCAGCAAGGTCTCTATGGAAAAGGTGATGCTGGATATGAAGACCACGCTGCCCAGGGACGCCATTCATACCGTGGACGCTGGGAACTTTGCCCTGTGGGTGCACAAGTACCAGGAGTTCGGTGCACCCGACACGTTCTTCGGCCCTACGGTGGGGTGTATGGGATACGGTGTCCCCGCCGCTATTGGCGCCAAGCTAGCCCATCCGAAGCGGGTGACCATTGCTAATTGCGGCGATGGTGGATTCTTGATGACCGGTCAGGAGATGGCCACGGCTGTCCAGTATGGCGTCAATATCATCACCGTGGTCTATAACAACAGCGCCCTGGCAACGATCCGCATGCACCAGGAGGCCCAGTATCCCAACCGGCCGAGCGGCACCGACTTCGTCAACCCGGATTTTGCCGCTCTGGGCACCGCATACGGGGCGCTCGGTATAAAGGTGACCCGCGACAATGAATTCCTGCCAGCGCTGAAGGAAGCCTTGAAGGCTGACAAACCGGTGCTGATTGAGGTCATGACCGAGTTGGAATTCATCTCCCCCACGGCCACCCTGTCGCAGGTGACCGCCGGGAAACCGGGCCGGTGAGACGGTGCCACCCCATCTCATGGTGAGGCCCAGAGCACTCGTGAACTGGCCATCTCATACGTAGTCCATACGTTTGATTGACGCAATACGGCCGTCGAGCTGGGAGAGCAAAGGAGAACGCACCGTGCTGCTTGCAGAATATGACATTACCGACAAAGTTGTGTTCATTACAGGCGCTGGCCGCGGCATCGGCAAAGGCATTGCACAGGTGCTGGCCGAGGCCGGTGCCGACGTTGCCATCAATGCTCTGACTCCCCGATACGTCGAAGGCACGGCGGCAGAAATCGCCAAAGCCACCGGGCGGCGTATCATCCCGGTCATTGCTGACGTCACCAGGGCCGATGGCGTGCAGCGCGCAGTTGATACGGTCATGCAAGCCTTTGGGCGGATCGATGTCCTGGTCAACAACCTGGGGGACGCCATCCGTAAACCACTCGTGGCGCTGCCAGGGAGGACGGATGCTGCGACTGCCCTGTCTGATGATGAACTCAAATTCGTCATGGATATCAATCTGACCGAGGCAATTCTCTGTACGCGTGCTATAGGGCCACACATGCTCGAGCGTCGCGCTGGCAAAGTCATCAATATTTCGTCCTGGACGGCGGGTCAGGGGGGCGGCGACATGGTGGTCTATACGATTGCCAAGACGGCACTTGCTGGCTTCACGCGTGCCCAGGCCTTGGAGTGGGCGCCCTATGGCGTGCAGGTCAACGCCATCGCGCCTGGCATTTTCCCCGATCCCGTCACCGCAGGAGAGGAGCGCGCCCGGCAAACGTCAGCACGCGCTGCCCAGACGGTGCCCTTAGGACGGGCCGGGCGGCTCCGGGAGGTAGGATTCCTGGCGCTCTATCTGGCCTCAGCGGCGTCAGATTACATGACCGGACAGACGATTTTCCTCGATGGGGGTATGAGCTTGTAGTACCCGAAAGCTCAGAGGCCTCTCAGGCGAACACCAACGCGCAGCGACCATCGTCTTGGGGCCGTTCTGCGCTTCATCACTCCATGAAGAGGGGAGGAAAAAGTATGCCTGAACAGCCCTTCATTTCAGCAGATTCACACGTTGTAGAACCTGCCGATCTGTGGTCGACGCGACTGGAGAAGGCGTTTCGGGATCGAGCCCCGTCTTTGGTCATGAACCCGGTGGGCAAAAAGGGACTTTATTTCCTGTGTGAAGGACTTGAACCACGGCTGATGTCGAGTGCCTTTGCCAGTGGGGTCAGTCCGGAAGCACTGCTGGCGTACCACCAGAATACCTCCCTGGAAGAGGGCCGTGCCGGGGGCTGGGATCCCGCTCCCCGCCTGGTGGATATGGCACTTGACGGGGTGGCAGCAGAAGTCATTTATACCAGTGTCGGCTTTGGGTTGCTCGGCTTGCTGGATGGGCCCTTCCAGGCGGCGCTGTTTCGGGCCTATAACGACTGGTTAGCGGAGTTCTGTGCCTACGCCCCCACGCGCCTTGCCGGGTTAGGCATGATCCCCCTGCTCGATATCGCTGCTGGCTGTCTGGAACTTCGCCGCTGCGCCAAACTCGGCTTACGTGGCGCCCTCATTATGGCGTCGCCGCCTCCAGGGCACGCGTTTGCCAGTAAGGAATATGACCCCTTCTGGGCCGAGGCCGAGGCCTTGCAGATGCCCGTGAGCCTGCACGCTTCGGCTGGTCATGGTCCTGAATCGAAAGACAAGAACCGCTCACGCTACCAGAGCAAAATGTGTAGCCCGCATGAGATTCAGCGCTCGTTCATCGATATCCTGTTTTCGGGCGTGCTGGAGCGCTTTCCGAACCTGAAGCTCGTGTCGGCAGAGAATGATATCGGCTGGATTCCGTACTTTCTGTATTCGGCCGATTATTACTACCGCAAATATCTCCATTACGAACCTACCGAGTTGCGCATGCCGCCTAGCGAGTATTGGAAACGTCAGGTCTATGCCACGTTTATGGACGATGCCATCGGTATCGAACTCTGCCACCACGTGGGCGCGAACACCTATATGTGGGCCTCTGATTATCCGCATACGCAGTCGACCTGGCCACACTCACGCGCGGTGATCGCCGAGAATTTCGCCACCGTCTCGGCCGACATCCGCAGCAACATTACGTGTCACAACGCCGCCAACCTCTACGGCTTTGATGTGGAGGAACTCGCGCAGAGCCCCTTGAGCGTGGAGACCTCCACGACTTGAGCAGCAGTCTGCAACGTGTGTATGATACATGGAAGAATACAATTCAGTCTGGGCCGGTCTCGAGGTCCGGTTCACACCGCCGATGCGACTTCAACCAGGAGCTGTGACGATGGAATACCACGTGATATCCGCTGATGGGCACATCGACCTGATCTGGCTGCCTGCCGACCTGTTCACCGCCAATGCTTCAGCGGCCATGAAAGAGCGCATGCCTTACGTGACCGACGGTCCTGACGGCCCTGTGTGGGTGTCCAAAAAGGGCGCCAATTTCGGCCTACAAAACGGCATGGGCTCTGCCGGGCGCAAATACATTCCCGGGCAAATTCACCGCTCGGACCGCATGGCGGCAATGGGCCTGTACGATGACGGCAAGAAGGGTATTCCCCGTCTCACCGATCCCCACCTGCGCATCAAAGACCAGGACCGCGACGGCTTACAGGCCGAAGTGCTCTACGGTGTGCTGGGGGCGGGCATTCGCCTGGGCGATCCCGAGGCTGCTGTCGAGGTGTATCGCATCTACAACGAGTGGCTTAGCGCATTCTGCAAAGCCTACCCGGAGCGGTTGCTCGGGCTCGCCTCTCTGCCCGCTGGCGACGTGGATGCCGCCGTCGCTGAGGTACGCCGGGCTGGCAAGCTGGGACTGCGCGGTCTAGAGTTTGCCACAACGCATGACATGATCCCCCTCTGGCACCCCTACTGGGAGCCGCTCTGGGCCGCCGTCAATGACGTAGAACTGCCGATCCACTTCCACACCACCGGCACCAAGCGCCCCCCAGTACCCGAGGACATCCCACAGCGGAACAAACGCGCCGCTGCGGCCGCGGGCATCACCGGTTTTCAATTGACCACCGCCAATTTTCTCATGGCGGTGATCTTCTCTGGCGTGCTGGAGCGCTACCCCAGGGTGCGGGTGGTACTGGGCGAAAGTGGCATCGGCTGGATTCCCTATATCCTGGAACGCATGGACTACGAATGGGACGACCAGTTCAGGAACGATCTGGATCTCACCATGAAACCCAGCAACTACTGGCATCGCCAGTGCAAGGCCACCTTCCAATACGACGAGATCGGCGTCGAACTATTGCACCGGCTGGGCGAAGACTGCGTTATGTGGGGCAACGATTTTCCCCATCCCGATGGCGTATGGCCTGATTCTCAGGAGTTCATCGACAAGCAGTTCAGCCACTTGCGGCCGGCGGTGAAGGCCAAGATCGTGTGCGACAACGCCGCCAAGTTCTATGGCTTGCGCTCTGCCTAACGGGCCAGAGCGTGCCAAAATGACTTCAAGTGGTGCAATGGACACCTATTAGCCGTGCGCAGCACTTAGGGTGCTAAGCCCACGGCGGCGAGGCGGCGCTTCGCCTCAGCGTATACGTCCGGGGATAGCGGTCCGTGTTGCAGGGCATTGATGTTGTCCTGCAGATGCGCTGGGTTGATGGTGCCTACGATGTTCGTGTCCATGTCCGGATGGGTAAAGGTGAAGCGCAGGATGAACTCCATCGGCGTCATGCCTTCGAGCAGATCATCGAGTTGCACTCGCTGCCATCTGTCCCACTGCACACCGCCCTGTTTGCCTGCGGCAGGCGCCCCCTTAGCAGCCCCGCCTCGGATAACAATCCCTGCTCCCGCCTGGGCAGCACTGGTAATGACTGTCTCGTGTTCTGGCTCCACAGCCGAGTACGGGATCTGAAAGACATCGAAGACGCCCATGGCGATATGGTCCAGGAGATGGGGCAAGGTGGAAGACATGCCGATGAACCGCACCTTGCCCGCCTGTTTAAGGTCCTGGACTGCCTCAAGGGCACCGTGCTCCTCCAGGGTCTGTTTGGACGGCGAGGCATGGAACTGGACGACGTCGAGGTAGTCGGTCTGCATGCGCGCGAGACTCTGTTCAACGCCCGCCACGATGTTGTCGCGGGTGAAAACATGTGGACTGCGTTGCCCACGCGGTGCAGGAGACGCGCCGACCAGGCAGCCGCATTTGCTCGCCAGATAATACTCGGAGCGTCGGTGCGAGATGTAACGGCCGATACGTTCCTCACTCACTCCATAGTCAATCGAGGTGTCAATATAATTGATGCCAGCATCCAGCACGCTGTTGAGAATAGTTTCTGCTTGCTCCTCTGTGGTGTCACGGCCGCGTGGGGCTCCACGCAGTTCCATGGCACCGTATCCCAGCATGGTCACCTGAAGTCCGGTCCGTCCGAGTTCCCGCTTTGGTAGATCAGCCATCTCTGTTTCCCTCACGCCTGAAAAATCTGTGACGATGTATGTCTATGGCCTGAGCAGTATAGCACAGGAATGCCGGTGCGCTTATCGACTGGACAGCATGAAAAAAGATGAAAGCGTGCTAAGATGAGCACCTGCATGAATCCCAGGAGAGCTTGTACGAAAGGGAGAGCAACATGAAAATTGGTGTGAGTTTGATCATCTCTAGCCGTTCGATAGATATAACCCGCATCGCGCCGAAGGCCGAGTCGTTGGGATTTGAGTCCTTATGGCTGCCAGAACATCCGATTATCCCCGTACAGGTGGCCTCGCGCTACCCGGGCAGTCCGGATGGGGCGATTCCCGCCTTCATGAATGACCTGATTGATCCTTTTATCGGGCTGGCGCAAGCCGCTGCCGTCACCCAGACGATCAAGCTGGGAACGGCCATTTGCCTGGTGCCGGAGCGCAATCCTCTGCTGCTGGCCAAAGAGATTGCTACCCTGGATCATTTGTCCCATGGCCGATTTCTCTTTGGCATTGGCGCTGGCTGGCTGCAAGAGGAAACGGAGATCATGGGCGGCAACTTCGCGCACCGCTGGAGCCAGACCCGCGAAGCCATTCTGGCCATGAAAGAGCTCTGGAGCAAAGACGAAGCAGAATATCACGGCACATTCTACGATTTTCCACCGGTGCGGTCTTTTCCCAAACCATCGCAGCAGCCCCATCCGCCGGTGCTGCTCGGTGGCGTGGCCCGCAATGTGTTTAAACGGGTGATCGCCTGGGGCGATGGCTGGTTGCCGATCGGCTCCACCCCTGAGCACGTCAAAAAGGGCCGTGCCACCCTGAATGAACTCGCCGCGGCAGCCGGACGTGACCCCAGTACCATTGACGTGACGGTGTCTGGAGTGCCCTGTGACCGCGAGGCGATTCAGCGGCTCGGAGCGTCCGGCGCCAGTCGGGTGATCATCAGGCTACCATCCACGCTGAGCCAGGAAGCTTTGACGGATCTTGAGAAGATGGCAGCACAGGTGCTCTCTTGACAGCCAACATGGAGGGCATTACAGTCCTCACGCCCGTGAGCATCAAGAATACTATAGACGTTAGCAATATCGGCAAGGAGGCGACGTGGCACGCATACCGCAAGTCACTAGAGACGACGTACCTGAGAGGGAAAAAACTGCATACGACGAGTTTATCAAGAGCCGAGGCAGCCGGCCCAACGCGGGCCCCTACTCGCTCCTCCTTCATATGCCGGAGATGGCACAACGGCTTGAGGCACTGCGGACGTATATCCGTAGCGAAGAGAGCCTGCCGCAGCAGCTGCAGGAATTGGTCATGATTACAGTGGCGCGCGAGATGGACTGCGCCTTTATCTGGCATGCCCACGCTGCCGCGGCACGGCAGGCGGGGGTGCGCGGCGACATTGTAGATAACATCAGAGATAAGAAAGCGCTGACCAACCTGGCCCCGAACGAGCAGACGGTGGTAGATTTCGCTCGCGAGCTGTTGCAAAACCGCAAGGTGAGTCAGCGCACCTTTGAGGCGGCCATCACCCACTTTGGACAGCGTGGCATGATGACCTTGACCAATCTCGTCGCCTGCTACGCTGTGCTGGCCTATAACATGAACACGTATGAGTTGGAGGCACCAGCGCATCCAACTGAGAAGCCATTACCTGTATAATCACAGAAACGGTTACGCCCTCACCGACGACAGCGACATATCGTGGCGTCACGTCGTGTAGAGGGCGTTAATGTTTACATATTCCTCTGTGAGGTCACAGCCCCATACGGTTGCATGCCCGTTGCCGATACCAAGCGTGATGGCAATACGAATTTCCTTGCCCTGTAAATAGGTCTTGAGGGCGTCCAGGTCCACGTCTTGTGGCTCGCCTTTGGCAAACACACAGGTGTCTCCGAAGAGAATACTGACGTGTTCTGGCCGGACATCCGTGTCTTCATGACACTTGCCGATGGCCATGCTGACTCGTCCCCAGTTGGGATCAGCGCCGTACACTGCCGTTTTTACTAGCGGGGAGTTCACCACAGCTTTGGCAATCCGTTTGGCCTGTTGCCGGTCTCTGGCCTCTGACACGGTCACTTCGAGGAGCTTGCTGGCCCCTTCGCCATCGCGGGCAACTTCTTTGGCCAGATAGATACAGACCTCGTTCAAAGCCGTCTGGAAGGCCGCCAGGTCCACTTCCCCTGCCACGCCGTTGGCGAGCAGGAGCACTGTGTCGCTGGTGCTGGTATCGGTATCCACGCTGACCATGTTGAACGAGCGCTCCACCGCTTGCTGCAACATGGGCCGCAGCGTGGCAGGAGGTATGGCAGCATCGGTCATCAAAAAAGCCAGCATGGTGGCCATGTCAGGCTCAATCATCCCGGCGCCCTTGGCCATACCCGCGAGTACAGCATGGCCCACGCGTCTGGCCGTGAGTTTGGGACGTGTATCGGTGGTCATAATGGCCTGCGCTGCCAGGCCAAGGGCATTGGGCTGTAAGCGGTCACGGAGGCCAGCAATGCCTTGCCGGAATTTTTCGATCGGCAGTTGGCGGCCGATCACCCCTGTTGAACTGGGAATCACATCCTGCGGCGCGATGTGCAGTTCCGCTGCCACCAGGCGAGAAATTTCGCGCGCGTAATCTACGCCGCGTTGTCCGGTGGCAACGTTGGCATTTTTACTATTGACGACCAGGGCCTGGGCATAGCCGTCTGCCAGGTGTTCGCGTCCGACAATAATCGGCGCCCCACAGAAGAGACTCTGCGTGAACATGCCCGCCGCGGCGGCGCGCGTCGTGGAGTAGATCACCGTAAAGTCGAGGGTGGTATCCTTGATGCCCAGATTCTGGGCCACGCTCAAGAAACCCTGGGGATAACACGGAAGCGATGGAGCAGTTGTCATCGTTATGTCTCTCGTCTGTCTAGGCGGTTACTGATAACCGTACTGTTGTTCAAAGGCGGTGAGGCTGCTGTCGATAATGTCCACGACGCGATCGACTTCTGCCCGCGTAATACACAGGGGTGGTGCCACGAAGATAATATGTGTGGCGCGCGTGAGGAGCCCACGATCGACCAGCAGAGTGTTGAGCGTCTTTACTTCATCGCCGTCCATGGAAAATTTCTCTTTGCTCTGTTGGTCTTTGACCAATTCCACAGCGGCGAGCAGGCCAAGACCGCGGATGTCACCGACGGTGGGATGTTGACGCAGCTGTTGGAGCTGTTCCAGCAGATAGGTACCCATGGTGGCAGCGTTCTCGACCATGCGCTCACGCTGCAGAATAGCCAGGTTGGCCAGTGCTGCAGCACAGGATACCGCCTGTCCCCCGAAGGTCAACAGATGGGCGAGTCGTTTGCCCTTGTCGCTGGCAAAAGGCTCGACGACCTTCGGGCGACAAATGGTGGCGGCAATCGGGGCGTATCCACTGCTCAGGCCTTTGGCGACCGTCATAATGTCGCCGACCAGGTTCCAGTGTTCGGAGGCAAACATCTTGCCCGTGCGGCCAAAGCCGTTAATGACCTCGTCTACAATCAACAGCACGCCGTGGCGATCACAAATCTGCCGCAAACGTGGGAGATACTCGGGTGGCGGAATGACAATGCCCCCGACGCAGATACCGGCTCAGCGATCACCGCCGCCACGGTCTCAGGACCTTCAAATTGAATCATCTGCTCGATGGCATCAACGCAATAGACCTCGCAACTCGGATACGTATGGCGGTAGTCACAGCGGTAGCAATAGGGCGGCGAGACGTGCATAGTGCCGGACATGAACGGACTGTAGTAAGGTTCGCTCTGTTGGCGTGTGCCACTCACGCTCATGGCACCGAAGGTGGCCCCATGGTATGAACCGCGTCGGCCGATGATCTTGAAGCGTTTTGGTGCACCGGTGATGTGGTGATACTGTCTGGCAATTTTAATCGCCGACTCGACGGCTTCCGATCCACCACTGCAAAAGAACACCGTCGAGAGATCGCCAGGAGTGATTTCAGCCAGCTGGGTCGCCAGTTGAATAGCTGGAATAGTGGTTGCCTGGGTAGAACTCGCATAGGCCAGTTTGGCTGCTTGTGCCGCCATGGCTTCGCCAATCTCTTTGCGGCCGTGGCCGACGTTGACGAGCCATAAGCCGGCCAGTCCGTCGATATATTCCTTGCCATCAACATCTTTGACAATACAGCCGTGCCCCTCGACGAGGATACGTTTCCCTTCCTCAGCCAACAGTGACCGCCAGGGCGAGGCATGCAACCAGACGTGTTCGTCACCTGCCTGGCGTAGAGCATCGGCATCTGCGCTCGTAGGAACATCGGGGTGAAGATGCGTTGAGGTGGCCATAACGGCGTCCGACTCCTCTAGAATGCGTCATTTATGCACGGATGAGATACCAAGACAATACCAGAGATGCGGAGAAAATACACTGTATGTTGAGGACTTCTTGCACTGCCAGAGCTGGGCAAGGTTCTGTGGTCAAGGCGGCAGGATGTTGCCACCACGTTGCTCCCTTGACAGTGGCGTTGCGGTTGGGCTAAGGTGAGGCGCTTCACTACAGACGATGTGCATTAGACGCCAAGATTCCGCTCACGCGAGGTGGCACACATCTATGAAACCAGCACCGTTCATGTACGCGGCGCCTTCTACGCTCGCAGAAGCCGTTGCATTGCTCGTGGCCCATGGTGACACAGCCAAGCTGTTGGCCGGTGGCCAGAGTTTAGTGCCCATGATGAATTTTCGTCTGGCCCGCCCCGAGTACGTTATTGATCTCAACAGAGTCGCTGGGCTTGACGCTATTACAGAGCAGGATGGTACGTTAGTAGTCGGCGCCATGACCCGTCAGCGTAGCCTGGAACGTTCAGATCTGATCTCCCAACGCTACCCTTTACTCCAGGAAGCCGTGCAGCTCATTGGGCACACGGCCATTCGGAATCGCGGTACGGTGGGAGGGAGTATTGCGCACGCTGATCCGGCAGCTGAGTTGCCAGCCGTGCTGCTGGCCTATGGCGGAAGTGTGACCGTACAAGGGCCGCACGGTACACGTGAGATCCCGGCTGCTGAACTGTTCTTGACGTATTTTACGACCACACTTGCCCCTGAAGAAATTTTAACCGAGGTACGGTTCCCGCAGTGGCCGCAGGGAACTGGCTGGTGTTTTCTGGAAGAGAGTCGTCGTCACGGCGACTTCGCCATGGTTGGAGTGGCCGTGCTGCTCACCCTGGATACCGCGCGTCGTTGCACCCGTGTGGCTGTGGTGCTGACTGGCGTTGGCGGTGTGCCCCACCAGGTCACGCAAGCCACTGATATTTTGGTTGGCCACGTCCCAGATGAGGGGCGTATTGCTGACGTTGCTCGGGCTGCTTCGGCGGGGGTGGAGCCCGAGAGTGACATTCACGCCTCGGCGGCGTTTCGCCGCCATTTGAGCGGCGTACTCAGCCGTCGTGCCCTACACAAAGCTGTGGAACGAGCGAGCTGACTCCTGATTAGCGCTGTGGCTGCGTGAGCTCTCCAAACTGTGTGAACAGAAAATGATCATGATAGTAGTGCACCAGGAGAAATGAGAGCACCACGATATAATAGCTCTGCTCGAACGGTAGTCCCGAGAGCAAAAACACTATGCCGATGAGACATAACGCCCCCGCAGTCAGAGCGACATTAATGCCATAGAAATAGTAAAAGCGCCCCTTCCCTTCTTCCGAGAGCCAATGCAGCATGGGTGACTCGATGTCCCCACGCTGTCGGCGCAGCGTATTGATATACCAGGTCAAGGCCAGATATTGGAATGAGTGCCAGGTGTTAAAGCCTTGAAAGGCGATTTCCAGACGCTCCCCGCTATAGCTGGTGGTCAACAAGGCGAGCGCCACAGTAATCGTGACCAGGAGAATCTTGGGGTAATGGGCCGTGCCCTGCCGTATCTCTAAAGCGGTTTTGCCGATGAACAAGAGCAAGGCAAGACCGAACACAGCGCTCACGGCATAGAACACCAGAGGGGTCTTCAGCATGTCTGGGTAGAGCAGCAGGGTACTCCCGATATAGAACTTATCGTGAATGAACTTATACGATGCCACAGGATAGATACAGGTAAGGACCACGCCATAGTCAATCACCCGCGACCAGCGCTGGAAAGTTCGATGTTGCTGCCGATCATAACACTCGAGGATGTAGGCAATCTGATGCAGAACGTGGATCGAGGCCCAGAAGAAAAACATGGTGATGAGCAGCTGGAAGTTCCATAAGGCAAGGAAAACCACCAGGACTGGGATGAAAAAAGATGTCCTGATGAGGAAGCGGTGGCGCTGACGGAAGGGTCGATCAAGGGTCGTACGGAAAAAAGTCGCGTACATGTGCGGGCCACCAATAACCCCGGCGATGAACAAATTGACAAACGTGGCAGAGTTGCCCATGAACTCATATAAAGCAAGCGGGATTACCACCAGGACACCGCTCAGGGTGATGAAGCAGAGATCCCAACCTTTACTATGCAGCCAGGGCCAATGTTCCCAGTTGGACCAACGTGCATGACGAGTTAATATCGCTTCACGTGTAGACATGTCGAGCGACTCCTCTACAAACGGTTCGTGAAGATGGTTTACATTCTCTGAGAGTAAGAAGTGTATCGACAAGGATGCACAATGCGTGTCCTCTCTTGTCGCGATGCCTGTCTTAGCATCACAGGTACACCAAAGTGACACCAGTGTTACAGATTCATCTGTAAAGCACAAGTAATTTCACAATGCTCAGGGGCTGGGCAACAGCAGGATATTTGCCGTAGTTGTCGCTCTCCGCCGCATCATGACGGCCTTTGGGGCTGATGTCAACACGGTCTAATGGGTCATAACCGGGTATCTCAGCTTGCTCTGGCTCTCTCTCTCGTTGCGTCGCTCGCCATGCTTTCTGGCACAGGAATTAAAGTTCTAGGGAAATGTAGCCGAAATGGTGTATAGTCTGTAAATCTGCTAATGTAGCAGATCCTCAGTAGGACAAGATTGTCCGCTTTTCATAACTGGCGTCCGCATTCCTCTTTCGGGGGAGGGATGCAGTGGACGGTCTCACGATACAACATTCCCCTTTACATTGTGTAAGGAGAACCAGTCCGATGACACTGCTCTCCATCCAGGCGCCGTCTGCTCGTCCAGATGCGCATGACATTGCGGTACGCACGCAGCATATTCGCGGGTTGCATATCGTCTTACTCAAACCCTCGAAATACGATGATGACGGCTACGTCTTACGCCATTGGCGGGGGGTGTTGCCCAGTAACACGCTGACCTGCCTATATACCCTCACTGAAGATGTGAAACGACGTCGTGCTCTGCGGCCTGATCTTGAGATTACCGTGGAACTCCTCGATGAAGCCGTACACAAGATCAACGTCCCGAAAATTATCCGTCATAGCTCTCGTAAAGGCTGGAAGACCCTCATCTGTCTGGTTGGTGTGCAGTCGAACCAGTATCCCCGTGCGATAGACATGGCGCGGGCGTTTCGGGCGGTTGACATCGATGTCATTATTGGGGGATTTCATGTCAGCGGTATGCTCTCGCTGTTTCGGCACGCCACGCCGGATATCCAGGAGATCCTCGATCTTGGCGTGACTGTCGTAGCAGGAGAAGTAGAGAATGAATGGGAGCGGCTGCTGCGCGATGCGCTCCTGGGCGAACTGCAGCCACTCTACAACTTCCTTGAAGACACGCCAGATTTGAGTACACCGCCGGTGCCCATTGTCCACAAACACTATTTGAAGCGGTTTGTCCACCGCCAGTTTGGCACCATCGACTGTGGACGTGGGTGTCCATTTAGTTGTAGCTTTTGTTCGATCATCAACGTGCAGGGCCGCAAAATGCGCATGCGCGACCCGGTGGCCATTGCCGAAGTCATTAAGGACAACTATCGCAAGTCGGGCATTACCTTCTATTTCTTCACCGACGATAATTTTGCCCGGAACAAGAAATGGCGGGAAATTTTTGAGGCCTTGATTCACCTGCGACAGACCGAGGGCATCGCTATCGAATTCCTCATGCAGGTGGACACGCTCTCATACAAGATTAAGGATTTTATTTCTCTGGCGCGCCAGGCTGGATGTTCGCAGGTGTTTATTGGCATGGAGAGCATCAATGACGATAACCTCCAGGCGGCCGATAAAAAGCAGAATGTCTCGTCGAACTATCGGCAGCTCATCGACGCCTGGCATGCTGAGGAGATCTACACGCACGTCGGCTTTATCATTGGTTTTCCCTTTGACACGTATGAGTCCATCGCCCGCGATATCGAGCGTCTGAAGAATGACATTCAGGTGGATCAAGCCTCGTTCTTCATGCTCACACCCATTCCAGGCTCTATGGATCACTTCCATGCGGTGCAGCAGGGCATTCCTATTGAGGCAGACCTCAATTTGTACGACTCTTTCCACCCCACCATGGACCACCCCAAGATGTCTCGGGCCGAATGGTTCCAGGCCTACAAGGATGCCTGGACGTCCTTTTACAGCTTTGAGAACATGCGCAATGTGCTGCTACGGGCAACACCGCACATGTATTGGAATGTCTTTAAGAATCTCGTGTGGTACAAGAGTGCTGCCTTACTAGAAGGCAATCATCCCATGATGACGGGCTTTTTCCGCCTCAAAGGCCGCACGGCGCGTCGGCATGGCTATCCGATCGAAGGTCGCTGGCAATACTTGCGGTGGCGCGTGCCGGAAATCCTTAGCTATCTCAAAGCCTGGGTGCATTTCTTACTGGAATTAGAAGAGTTGTGGTTGCAGACGCGCAAACGCAGCGAACGCGAACAGCGACTCCTTGAGGCCTTAGCGAGTATTCGCGGTGGCGTGCTGGAAAATGTGCGCATCAAGGAGTTACAACTTGCCTATGCGAATGCGAAGTTGCAGGTGCCCTCCCGTCTGCGCCTCTTCCTCCGGAAGTGTAACATCTGGTCGATTGATCTCATCACGTCGCGCGCTGAACTCCGGCAGTTCTGGCAGCATACGAAGACGCATCTGCGTACCGGGAATCTCTTACGGATTCCGCTCCATAGGATGTTGCAATACCTCGGTCGCGAGATCAAACTGCACACGGGGTTCGCGGTGAGCTTTGCCTTTAACCTGTTGCCAACACGGAATGAGAATCACGTCGCACTTGATTGAGGCGGCGACGTTTCTCTCCCTTCCTATGGGCGACGAGGAGCGCTGCCCTCTCCTCGTTGCCTATCCTTGTCCATACCGCGCACCGCGGTTATGTGAGCATCGATAAGCGGGCCAGATCGTGTTGCCTCAGGGCAGGGTTAGAGCTGGGCAAGTTCGTCGTCGAGTTTCTTCAGTGACTGATTGATAACGAGCTTGGCAACGCCACTAATCATGCGTTGCCCGACGTTGGCGATGAGCCCGCCTACTTGCGTATCAGCGTCGTAAATCAGCACGGTTTGGCCGTCTTGCTCTTGCAGATCGATGGTCGCTTCGCCTTTCACGAACCCTGGAGTCCCACTGCCATCAATCACCATGCGATAGTGCGTCGGTGGAGTTTTGTCGAGAATTTTGACAGAGCCACTATAGGTCCCTTTGATCGCGGCAATGCCCAGCTTCAGTGTGGCTCGGTAGGTGTCTGGGGCAATCTCTTCAAGCTGTTCACAGCCTGGCATCACTTTGGCAATCGCTGCAGGATCCATCAGAAAAGCCCACACCTTGTCACGTGGGGCATTCAGGGTATGCTGTCCGTTCATCTTCACTGTCTGTACTCCCTCTGATGATAGCGAGCACTAATGTCAGATGCGGTATGCTAGCCTATGGACGATGACGGAGTCAAGGCGGGTGCGGACATCCTCTGGAGCGCTCGTGCAGAGGTTTCGGCTTGACTCTTGGGCGATGATTCCGTAAGGTTGCACACCACTCCTGGAGGCACAGACTTCAGCGCGAGAGGCATGGCAGAGTCGGAAGGAGCGGAGTATGGAGGAATTAAGCATTCCTGAAACTTTTAACGTGGCCACGGCCTATGTCGATGCCAACGTCGAAGCCGGGCGTGGGGCTGAAACGGCGTTCTTCTATCTGGATGAGCGCATCACCTACCAGGACGTGCTGGAGAATGTTAATCGCACTGGCAACGTCTTACAGAGTCTCGGCGTGGAGGTTGAGCAGCGTGTCGCTCTCTTGCTGCTGGATTGCCCGGAATTCGTCTACAGTTTCTTTGGCGCGATAAAAATCGGTGCGGTCGCTGTGCCCATGAATACGCTCCTCAGGCCGGCTGATTACCGCTACCTGCTGCATGACAGCCGTGCCCGCGTGGTCATTGTCAATGAGGCGCTGTTGCCACAAATCGCCGCCATACGCGATGACCTCCCCTATTTACAGCATATTGTTGTCGTGGGCAACGCTGGCACCTATGTCGATTTCCAGCGTCTTGTCGCTGAGGCATCACCTGCTCTTGATGCCACTCCTACAAGCAAGGACGACATGGCGTTCTGGCTCTACAGCTCTGGTAGCACGGGCTTTCCAAAAGGCGCAGTGCACCTCCATCACGATATGCTCTACGTCAGCGACCTGTTCGGCAGCCAGTTTTTACAGGTCACTGCTGCTGACCGGATGTTTTCTGCCGCCAAATTATTCTTTGCCTACGGCCTCGGCAACAATATGTATATTCCCATGCGGGTTGGGGCCTCGGCGGTACTCCTGCCCTCTCGCCCTACCCCGGAAGCCGTGTTCGAGACCATCACCCGCTACCATCCGACGATTTTTTACGGCGTGCCGACTCTCTACGCCCAAATGCTCCAGGTTGATAATGCGGCGGCATACGACCTGAGTTCCCTTCGTCTGTGTTTGTCCGCTGGCGAATCCCTCCCACCGGAACTCTACCGTCGCTGGAAAGAACGCTTTGGTCTCGATATTTGTGATGTGATTGGTTCAACAGAGGCGCTGCACGTTTTCATTGGGAACCGGCCGGGAAGTATCAAGGTGGGCAGTACAGGCCGCGTTATCCCTGGATTTGATGCCAAAATCGTTGACGAAGAGGGGCGCGAAGTCGGCACTGATGAGGTCGGGACACTTCTTGTCCGCGGCGATAGCGCTGCACCCTTCTACTGGAACAAACACCGGAAGACCCAGCAGACCATGCTGGGCGAATGGCTGAACACTGGGGATAAATTTCGCTGTGATGTCGATGGCTATTTCTGGTTTTCTGGACGTGCCGACGATATGCTCAAAGTCGGCGGCATCTGGGTGTCGCCCATCGAGGTAGAAAATGCTCTGGCGGAGCATGCCGCAGTGCTCGAAACGGCGGTGGTTGGTGCCATGGATAGCGATGAGCTGGTCAAGCCGAAAGCGTACGTCCTTCTCCGGCAGGGCTATACAGCCTCCCCTCAACTCGCCACTGACTTACAAGAATTTGTCAAGCACAAGATTGCCCATTACAAATATCCGCGCTGGATCGAATTCGTCGATGAATTGCCCAAAACCGCCACCGGAAAAATCCAGCGGTTCAAGTTGCGTGAGAAGTGACTCTAGGGGAGTCTCAGACGACAAACACGTTGTCTGTGTCCTCCGAGGTTAGTGTGACGATATGGCATGTGCCGGGCCAGGCAGAATTTCCCGGAGATAGGACGCTATCCCCTGCCCTTGTTGCCAATCCCGCGGATAACCGAGCGAGACTTCTTCAAAGCGCACCCCATCCCGATATGTGGTCGACCGTATGTGAAGATGCCCGGTGACGACCACAGCAACCGGAAAGCGTCTATGCCAGTCTTCTGTGCGGCGCGTACCACACCAGATGGTAAACCGTGGAATGCGCCGCAGACGCGCTAAATCCTCGCGTAACGGAAAATGGTTGACCAACACGAGCGGTCCCTGCGTCGCGACCTCCTGCAAGCGGTGTTCTGTGTAGGTAAATCGACTGCTGCACCAGGCAGGTTTTGAGCTGTAGGGATGTGCACTTAACAGCAGTTCATCTGCACAAAGCACGCCAGACTCTGCGGCCCACTTCACTGCGTGCTCAAGCGGCACCTGCGCCGGCCGAAAGCTGTAGTCATACAGGAGGAACAGCGGGCAGATGAGACAGGCGTCTCCCGCGCCTGGCCAGCGCACGTAAGGATCTTCAGGAGTAGCGACCCCGTACTCTCGGCAAATGGCGACCAGGCGGTGATATTTGTCTTCCCCGTGGAGACGCGAGGGGCTATTGGGTAAGGTCCACAGATCATGATTCCCGGGCACCCAGAAGAGACGCTGAAACCGCTGCGTCAACAGCCGCAGGGCAAAGTGCAGGTCGTCTTCGGTATGCCCAAGATCGCCACCCAGAATCAGCCAATCCTCAGGATGAGACGGCAACGCCTGGAGCGCTTCCCGGTTGATGGCATAGTCCAGATGGAGATCACTAATGGCATAGAGCTTCATGCGATTCTCTCCATGTCCAGCTCCAACACTGCAGGTGCCACTGCTGTCCTTGGACGCATATGGCCGCAGCGTAGCCTGGGGCAGGATACAGTTCTCGCAGCGACCAACGCGCCGCTGCTGCCGGATCCCCTATGACACGCAGAAAGCGGGCAGGCTCTCCGGGAATCAAGGACACTTCAAACCGATCCAGCGGCATACTGAGTCCATCTCCGGTCGCCTTGATGTAGGATTCTTTGCGACTCCAGCAATTGAAAAACCCCTGCATTCTGCTCGCTGGTGGCAGGGCGCAAAACACCTGCACTTCCCCTGGAGCAAAGAAGCGCCTGGCGATCTGCTCAGCGTCCTCAAGTGCACGGATCTGTTCAATATCGACGCCTATGTCGCGGCCGCGGGTAAATCCGTAGAGGGCCAGGCCGCCAGCGTGTGAAAGGTTGAAGCAGAGGTCGCCGGCTTGAGGCACGGCCTTGAGAAACTCCGGAGCCAGGCCAGGCTTGCCCTTGGGACCATAGGAAAACAGCATGTCGTGGGGTGCACGGGGCAGATAGCGACTCAGAATGTCGCGTAGGACGCCTCGCGCCACGGTGAAATGACGTCGGTCCCGCTCGAAGTAAAAACGCTGCGCGCGCTCCTGTTCGTCTGGAGAGAGGGTGCGAAAAAACGCCTCAACCCTGGCTTGTTCTTGCTCCAGGGATACACACCAGATATGCACCTCATTGTCGATAAGAACAGGATGCCAGGGCGCAGCGCTCCATTCTAGTATGCTCTGGGACATGCGAGCTCTCTCCTCCCCTTGTTGCCCTGACACACTGAGACACCCGACATGCGCGTCATTTTTGCTGGCTCTCGGCCGACTGACGAGACCCATAGCCGCCCCCGCCGGGGGTGGCGATGATGAGACGATCCCCAGTTTCCACACGCGTGTTAAATTTCGACGGCAGCTTCCGGCGCCGGTTGTTGTGTACCAGAATATTTTCGCCAGTTTGCGCTGGCTCTCCCCCCTCCAGACCGTATGGCTGCAGCTTGCGTCGCTCCGACAGCATAGTGACCTGCGCCTCGCCAAGGAATTCAAGCTCGCGAACGATCCCATCACCACCGGGAAACTGGCCTTTGCCACCCGAGCCATGCCGAATGCTGTAGCGCGTTATCCGGAGGGGATAGGCATGCTCCAGCGCCTCGACGGGTGTATTGAGTGTATTGGTCATATGTGAATGGCTGGCATGCAAACCGGGTAAACCAGGCCGTCCGCCCATCCCGCCAGCGATGGTTTCGTAATACGTGTAGTGTTCACCACGCCGGGGGTCGAATCCTCCCACGGTGACGTTATTCATCGTGCCGCAACAGGCCGCGGCGACTCTACCAGGTACTGCTTTATGGAGGGCTCCGAGGACGACATCGACGATACGCTGCGATGTTTCGACATTGCCGCCAGCGACCGCACTGGGGAAAACACAATTGACCACGCAGCCGGCCTCGGCAATGATCTTCACCGGCACCATACAGCCGTAATTAAAGGGGAACTGCTCACGGGCCAGGGTGCGAATGCAGTAGTACACCGCCGACATAGTGATGGCAAAATTCGTATTCACACTGCCGCGTACCTGCGGGTCAGAGCCTGTGAAATCAATCTCCACTTCATCACCGCGTACTCGCACCGTGACGGTTATTGTCACGGGTGTAGCACTGATGCCATCGTCGTCCATGTAGTCCGTATACGTATAGTCGCCGTCCGGAAGGTCGGCAATAACGTGGCGCGTCATGCGCTCGGAATAGCGTTGTAACTCGTCGCTATAGCGCAGCACTTCCGCCAGGCCATATTTCTGCACGATCTCGCGCATACGGCGCTCACCCGTGCGGTTGGCGGCGATTTGGGCGGTTAAATCGCCTTCGCGCTCGCGCGGCGTGCGCACGTTCGCCAGGATGAGCTGTAGCAGATCACGTTGTATGGTGCCGTCCACGATGATTTTTACCGGCGGAATACGGATGCCTTCCTGAAAGACCTCGGTGGACAGCGGCATTGAACCCGGCGTCATGCCGCCCACATCGGCGTGGTGCGCGCGGTTTGCCGCGAAGAACACCGGTTGACGCGAGTCCTCCATAAAAATTGGCGTGACCAGGGTAATATCGGGCAGATGTGTCCCGCCACCATATGGATCGTTCACTAACACCCCATCGCCCGGTTGCATTTCGACTTGCTGGATGGCATGCAAGACGGACATGGGCATGGCTCCGAGGTGCACGGGAATATGGGCGGCCTGGGCTAGCATGTGCCCCTGACCATCGAAGAGGGCACAGGAAAAATCTCGCCGCTCTTTAATATTGGGAGAAAACGACGTGCGACAGAGGGTGACACCCATCTCCTCTGAAATGCCGCGCAGCAGATTCTTAAACACTTCAAGTCGTATAGGATCGTAATCCATGCCATTCTCCTGATGCTGCAGTGCGATAACCCGTATTCATCGTGCACTGTCGGCACGTAAAATGATGTTCTGTTGGTTGTCGATCCGCGCCCCGAAATCCCCTGGAACAACTGTGGTGGCACTATATTCGGCCACGAGCGCCGGGCCATGGAAGCTGTCGCCTGGTTGGAACTGTTGGCGGTCGTATACTGGAGCTTCCTGCCACTGTCCATTGACGAACATGCGTATACTGTCAACCTGCGCCTGACGCGCATCACTCCGGTTTTCCAGCCCCCTGGCAGGATGGTAGGACGCTCCAGACGGCCCCGCAACCCGAAGGCGCACGTTCACCACCTGTGTCGGACGCGTACTGTCCTCATACCCATACCGCTGTTCGTGACGGCGGTGAAATTCGTCGATAAAGGCCGTGGTAAATGGGACAATGAGCTCGAATGACTGTCCAATATAGCTCATGTCCACGAAGCGACTGATATGAATCTCCTCCGGGGCCACGCCTTCGTCTCGCATGGCTTGACGACCCCGTTCTTCCAGCTCCATAAACGCCGCCGCCGCATACTCAGGCGTAAACTCTGCGGCTGGTACGAGGACTGTCTGGGCATACTCCTGCAGGTAATCAGAGATGACCATGCCAAAGGCAGACAAAATACCCGGGTTGGCAGGGATCAACACTTCTGGTATGGACAACCGTCGGGCGAGATGTGCAGCATGCATCCCCCCTGCGCCGCCGAAGGAGAGCAGGATAAATTCGCGCGGATCGTAGCCGCGTTCCACTGAGATGACGCGGATGGCGCCTTCCATATTGGCGTTCGCCACCTCGACCACGCCCTGACAGGCCTCTTCGGGGGGCAGGCGGAGTTGCCGCGCGAAGGTGTGCACGGCGTTGTTGGCACGCTGGACATCCAGACGCATCTGACCACCGAGAAACCAGGCGGGATGCAAACGGCCGAGATAGAGGTTGGCATCGGTGACTGTCAGGTCAGAGCCTTTGCCATAGCAGGCGGGCCCAGGGTCAGCCCCGGCGCTCTGCGGACCGACGCGCAACGCCCCGCCACGATCGAGAGAGGCCAACGAGCCCCCCCCGGCACCGACCGTATGGATATCAATCACAGGCACCTTCACAGGACAGCCAGCCACGATAGTTTCATTGGTGGTACGAGGTTGTTCGTCACACAATGACACATCCGTTGATGTCCCTCCCATATCAAACGTGATGGCACGAGAGTATCCGGCATCACGCGCAATACGGAACGCTCCCACAACCCCTCCCGCTGGTCCAGACAGTACGGTGTGCACGGCTTCCTGATGGGCTCGGGCTGCTGACATAATGCCCCCGTTGGAACGCATAACGCTTAACCGGGCCCCGGCAAGTTCAGCAGTCAAGGTACGCAGGTATCGCTGCATCACCGGACGCAGGTAGGCATTGACCACCGTTGTGCTGCACCGTTCATACTCCCGAAATTCCGGCAGCACCTGATGCGAGGCCGAGAGAGGAATGCCAAGACGTTCCGCGGCTTGCATCAGTGCTTCTTCATGTACCGGATTGGCATAGGCATGCAAGAGACAAATGGCCAGTGACTCGACCCTGGCGCGTTGTACGCGTTCCAGAACCGCCTCAACCTCTTGGGCCGTGAGTGGCTGAAGGACATCGCCATTATAGGCCACACGTTCGGACACGCCAAATCTGTAGCGGGTGGGAACCAGAGGCGGGAGCTTGGTCACAAACGGATCAAACAGCTCTGGACGATTCTGCCGCCCTATCTCTAGCACATCTTCAAAGCCTTTGGTAGTCAGCAGTGCTGTACGGGCGCCTTTACGCTCCAGCAGAGCGTTTGTAGCCACAGTGGAACCATGGATAACGTTCACCCCCCTGAGAGAGGAATGGAGGTGCCGTAAACCCTGTAAGACGGCATGGGCAGGATTGTCGGGAGTCGACAGTACTTTATGAATCTCCAGCCGCTCGCCGTCCATGAGAATGAAATCCGTAAAGGTTCCGCCAGTGTCGACACCGATCTTAACTACCATAATTCCTGTCCTATTGCTGCGGTATGAGTCCCTGGTAGCTTATATATGAGGGAGTATGCGCTTCTTGAGCACAGTGCGATCTTAGCATATTTCCCCCTACCGTGCGCATCCCTCCAGGTGTCCGCTATAACATGTATCAGCTCAAAGTAGAACACGTCCGTGAAGGGGCTGCACAGGGTCGTTTTCTCCAGTCGCTTTTGGTATGATGGGGTGTAGACAGGGCAAGATACAGCTCTAGGGGGGCTTCGCCGAGGTCTCCGAGACGTGTTGGAGGAGGGAATGTCAACGACTGACATGGGAGCCGACACTGTTACGGCCGCACACAAAGTTCGTATCGATCTTGCCACGCATCCTGAGCACTATAAACACTGGCGGCTCAGTATCGATGGACGGGTGGCAGTGTTAGCCATGGATGTCCAGGAGAATGACACGCTCATGCCTGGATATGAGTTAAAGCTCAACTCATATGATCTTGGTGTTGATATCGAACTGTACGATGCGATCCAACGGTTGCGCTTCGAGCATCCAGCAGTTGCCACGGTGGTCATTACGTCGGCCAAGCCACGTGTCTTTTGTGCTGGCGCGAATATCCGTATGCTTGGGCAGTCCAGTCACGGCCTGAAGGTGAATTTTTGTAAGTTCACGAACGAGACCCGTAACGGCATCGAAGATGCCACGATGCACTCAGGACAAACCTATATATGTGCGCTGAATGGTCCAGCGGCAGGTGGGGGCTATGAGCTGGCACTAGCCTGCGCCCATATTATGCTCATTGACGATGGCTCGAGCACTATTTCACTCCCAGAACTGCCACTGCTGGCCGTACTCCCCGGCACGGGAGGCCTCACACGGCTCGTGGACAAGCGCAAAGTGCGTCATGACCATGCGGACTTTTTCTGCACCACATCCGAAGGCATTCGAGGCAAGCGCGCCGTTGATTGGCGGCTCGTCGATGAACTCGTTCCCCGCTCGCAATTTGAGGATACCGTGCGGCAACGGGCACAAGAATTCGCTACGCGGTCAGATCGTCCTGCAGACGCCAGGGGCATTATGCTCACTCCATTGCAGCGGACTTTCGAGCCCAACCGTATTGTTTACCCCTATGTAACGATCGACCTCGACCGTGAGCTGAGAGCTGCATCTTTTCTGATTCATAGCCCTCAGGAGGCACCACCGCAAGGGCTGACAGCAATTCATGACAGCGGGGCAGATTTCTGGCCTCTGGCGCTCGCCCGTACACTCGATGATGCGATTATGCATTTGCGACTCAATGAGGATGACATTGGGACCTGGGTGTTACGCACTACAGGGAATATCGATTATGTGCAGGCGGTTGACGCTGTGTTGAACAAGTACGCGCATGATTGGCTTGTGCGCGAGGTGGTCTTATATCTCAAACGGACGCTGCAGCGCCTGGATGTGAGTTCGCGCAGCCTGATTACTTTGATCGAGCCAGGGAGTTGTTTTGCTGGGACATTGCTCGAACTTGTCCTTGCTGCTGATCGCTCGTATATGTTAGATGGGGTGTTCGAGGCGAGCGACCTGTCACCGGCGACAGTCCGCTTGAGCCCGCTCAATTTCGGACCCCTGCCCATGGTCAACGGTATGACACGACTGGCACGCCGTTTCCTGGCCATGCCCGAACGGCTACAGGCACTGCAAAGTCACCTCGGCGAGGAGCTCAGTGCTACAAGAGCAGAAGAACTCGGACTGGTGACCTTCATCCCAGACGATATCGATTGGCAGGACGAGGTCCGATTGGCGCTTGAAGAGCGGGCGAGCTTTTCCCCTGATGCCTTGACTGGCATGGAAGCGAGCCTGCGTTTTAGCGGTGCTGAGACCCTGGAGAGCAAAATTTTCGGCCGTCTGAGTGCCTGGCAGAACTGGATTTTTCAGCGCCCAAACGCCGCTGGCGAGACAGGAGCGCTGACGCTGTATGGGACCGGCAAGAAAAGCGTCTTTGACACGAGAAGGGTGTAGAGCATGGCCATAGACTACCACGAACGCATTCCAAACAACGTTGGCCTGGCCGAGAATCGTCGCTTACAGCGGGCCCTTGAATCGTGGCAGCCGCGCTTCCTGCAGTGGTGGCAAGACCTTGGCCCGGTGGGGAGCACGCAGTATGATGTCTACCTGCGGACGGCCATGAGCGTTGAATCCGACGGCTGGGCGCATTTCGACTATGTCAAGATGCCCGACTATCGCTGGGGTATTTTTCTGGCCAAGCCACAAGCGGGGCGCCACATTCCCTTTGGCAATCACCTGGGTGAAGCTGCCTGGCAGGACGTCCCAGGCGAATATCGCAGTACCCTGCGACGTTTGATCGTCACCCAGGGAGATACGGAGCCGGCTTCGGTTGAGCAGCAGCGGCATCTCGGACAGACATGCCCATCGCTCTATGATCTGCGGAACCTGTTCCAGATCAATGTCGAGGAGGGGCGCCATCTGTGGGCGATGGTCTACCTGCTGCAGGCCTATTTCGGACGCGATGGCCGCGAAGAGGCAGAAGCTCTACTAGAGCGCCATGCGGGTGATCCGGACAAGCCGCGCATTCTTGGAGCATTCAATGAAACGACGCCGCACTGGCTGGCATATCTGCTGTTCGCTTACTTCACGGATCGCGATGGGAAGTACCAGCTGGCTGCCCTTGCTGAATCGGGTTTTGATCCATTGGCACGGACCTGTCAATTCATGCTGACAGAAGAAGCGCACCATATGTTTGTGGGAGAATCGGGCATCATGCGCATCGTGCAGCGGACCTGCGAGGTGATGCATGAGCTCAAGACAGATGATCCCGCCCGCGTGCGGGCGGCTGGCGCCATAGACCTGCCCACCTTGCAGAAGTTCATCAACTTCCACTATAGCGTCTCCCTTGACCTCTTCGGGCAGGAATTGTCCACCAATGGCGCGAATTACTTTACCAGTGGTCTCAAGGGACGTTACCACGAAACGCGTCTTGACGATGACCACCGTTTGTTAGATGCAACGTGGCCCGTTCATCTCCCAAAGGATGACGTCATTGTCGTTGAGGAGCACCCGGCACTCCTGGCCATCAACGAACGACTGCGCGATGATTACATCGCTGATAGTCAGCGAGGGCTGCGCCGCTGGAACAAGGTGATTCAGACATCCGGCATTGATTTCGCCCTCACTCTGCCGCATCGTGGATTCCACCGCCGTATTGGTGTCTTCGCTGATGTGCAGGTGTCTCCAGCAGGACAGATCATTTCCGAGGCTGAGTGGTTGCGTCATGTGGAGAACTGGTTGCCGACCGAACAGGACCACGCTTTTGTGGCCTCGCTGATGCAACCAGTGGTAACGCCAGGCCAGATGGCTGGTTGGATTGCTCCGCCACCTCGGGGGATTCACGGGAAGCCAATTCACTATGAGTACGTGAAGTTTCACTAATGCCTCCGGAGCGCATGTCGCTATGGCAGGCATGGTTGCTGTAGTGCTACTAGCGAAGCCAATGCCTGTATGCTGGCAGTGGTAACCAGCGATGGAGAAAAGCATGCTGCTGGTCACGAGGTTGGGGCTACTGATCTGGCTGCTTCTCGGCTGTCTGTACCTCTCTGAGTCATGCATTTGAGGTCCAGTTGCAGCAAGCACAAGAACAGCTGAGTCGGTTGGGTTATGATCCAGGTGGGGCTGATGGCATTTATGGCCCTCGCACGCGTCAGGCTCTGGAAGCCTTTCAAGGCGCGCAGGGTCTCCCAGTGACGGGCATTTTGGACGAGGCAACCCGCCAAGCCCTTGAGAGGGACACTTCGATGTCTGACGTTGCGCCTTCCCCTCCTGTCGCCTTGCCTCGATCACCGCTCCATGTCGTTCTGGAGTATTTGCGCTTCCATGAGTCACAACCCGCTCGCTCGCTGCAATATGTCACAGAGCATTTCCTGAACGGCATGGACCCCCAACAATGGATTGAACAGACCATGCAGGCCCGTTTAACGCAGGCCCACGCCTACGTTGCCTGGAAAGTTCAAGGCGTTGAAATCGCCGAGATGCAGGCGACAGTGCGTGTGCACGCGCGGGTACGGGTGCATGAACAGGAGCACGCGCGGGCTGAGGTATTCACCTTGCTATCTACCCTGGACGGCGACTGGCTCATCGACGCGTGGCGGCTAGAGCCATCGCCTCAGGAAGAGCAAAGTCCTCAGAGCCGCACGTCGACCAGAGGCAGACGCACCAGGCCCTGAGGAGAGCGTTGGTACAGAGTGGTGGGCTATTGGGTGATACCGAGTTTGGATTTCAGCTCCAGCAATTTATCCTGTGTATTCGCTGTTGGTGAGCCACTTGCGAGCGCCCGGTTGATTTCGGCATCCACCGAGGTGTCGACGTCAGCGACTTCCCCGTATGCCTGTGCCAGGGCTTCGTCTTCCTCCACCTTTTGTTTCATCCGCTCCAGCATGGCAATGGTACTTGAAGAATCCACCTGTGCCAGCTGCTGATTGATTTTCTTCGTTGATGCAGCAGTTTTGGCACGAGCGCGGAGGGTGATCAGCTCGTTTTCGTAGGTTGAGATGGCTGACTTCATCTGGTTGATCTTGTCCTGCAGCTGCGTAGACATCTGTTGTTGCTTCTCGGCTTCTTGGAACAGGCGCGTGGCGCGTTCGCCAGCACCCTCTTTTCTCGTTAACGCATCGGTAGCCAGGCGATCAGCCTGCGCCTGGTCTAATTCTCCATCCTTGAAGCGTTGCAGGAGCAGCATGGCTTTCCGTTCATACTCGCTTGCCTGACGCTTGGCCTCCTCGGCCTCCTTCGTCAGACGAATTGCCACACCTTTCACTTCTGCCAGGCCCGTCATTGCCCCTTGCAGCCGCCCGCGCCGCGCTGCGCCGTCGCGCACGCGCACGCCGGCGTGCGTCGTCGCTTCGCGCCGCACCAACTGCGTCACGCGCACGCGCTCGAGTTGCTGCGCGAGGGCCGTCCCGCTGAACGTCATCCAACGCCAACTCGGACACCGCAACCTCGGCGTGACCTCGATCTACCTGCAGGGCATCGACCCCGACGAGATCATCCAACCGTGCACGCGCGCCGACCGCCGATGATCCCCGCCAGCGTCGGACTCGCCCTCCCACGCCTTCACTGATCCAGCCGTCCATCGACGCCTCGCAGCTCTACAAGCCGCTCTCGCTCGTCCACAATATGGGTACTTTCGAGGAGGCCTTCGGCACGCTCCTTGCACGCGAAAGCACAAGCGAGCCCGGCGACGATCCTATTCGGCAGCGCGCTCGAGACGCATGGAAGCGATAGCCGCGCCGTAGCTGTCTGTGTTAGCCGACAGAAGCGCGGCGGTGCATGTGAGAATCGCTTCCGTGGCCAAGAAGTCCAACGAGCCCTCTCCCACCCTGCTCGACAGCGGCTGGCGCGGGCTGCAGGAAGGACGCTGGGCGGAGGCGCGGGCGCGGTTTGAGCAGGCGGTGGGCGCCGAGGAGACGCCCGAGGGTTTCGAGGGGCTGAGCTGGGCCGCGTGGTGGCTCGACGACGCTGAGACCGTGTTCGCGGCCCGCGAGCGTGCGTACCACCTCTACAAGGACGCGGGAGACGGCGCGGGCGCAGCCCGGATGGCCATCTGGCTGGCCTGCGATCAACTCGACTTCCACGGAGCGTTCGCGGTCGCGGGCGGCTGGCTCGGTCGAGCCCATCGCTTGCTCGACCCGCTCGAGCCTGGGCCCGAGCACGGTTGGCTTGCCTTCTTCGAGGGCTTCATCGCGCACGCTGGTGGCGAGACCGCGAAGGCTGCGGAGTTTGGGCGCCGCGCGGCCGCGTTCGGGTGGCGGTTCGACGTGCCCGACCTGGAGATGCTCGGCCTCGCGCTCGAGGGCGCGACGCTGGTGGCGTGCGCGCAGGTGGAGGCGGGCATGCGCTGCCTCGATGAGGCAACCGTGACGGCTCTGCAGGGCGAGGCAACGGTCCCGATCTCGGGTGCGTGGGCATGCTGTTTCTTGGTCACAGCGTGCACCGCCGTGCGCGACTACGAGCGGGCGTTCGAGTGGTGCGACCGGATCGCCGAGTTCGCCGAGCGCTACGGGAGCCGCTACATGCTCGCCTTTTGCCGCGCGGAGTACGGCGCGGTGCACCTGTGGCGGGGCCGGTGGAAGCAGGCGGAAGCGATGCTTGAGGCCTCGATCGACGACTTTGCTCGATCGCGCCCAGCGATGGTGGGGGGCCCGCTGGTGGGGCTGGCGGAATTGAGGCGTCGGCAGGGGCGGTGGGACGAGGCCGCTGAGCTGCTCGGCCGCGCCGGTCCGTCCTCGACGGCGCAGCTTTGCCGGGCTCGGTTGGCACTCGACCGCGGGGACGCCGCCCGAGCGGCCGAGCTTGCCGAGCGCTGCCTGCGCCAGGTGCCCGCGGACCGCGAGCTCGACCGCGCCGCGGGGCTCGAGCTGTTCGCTCGAGCGCGCACGGCAGGCGGCGAATTGGAGGAGGCCCGCGCGGCGCTGGAGGGCCTGCGGGAGATTGAACGCGCCGTCGGCACGCCGGCTCTCCGGGCCTCCGTCGACTTCGTCGAGGGGCTGGTGGCGGCGGCGGGCGGCGACCACGATCGGGCGCGGTCCCTGTTCGAGGACGCGATCGATCGCTTCGAGCGAAGCGGCGGGCCCTTCGAGGCAGCGCAAGTGCGGATCGAGCTCGCCACCACTCTCGTCGCCCTCGGTCGCAGCGATGTCGCCGAGCAGGAGGCGGCAAGCTCCCTCGATCAACTCCTCGAGCTCGGCGCCGAGGTCGAGGCAGAGCGTGCGCGACGGCTGCAGATGGGAGCTGTCGGCCGCGACGACGCCGGCGCTCAGCTTGGGGAACTGACGCCACGTGAGCGGGAGGTGCTGCGCCTGATCACCGAGGGCCTCACGAACCGACAGATCGCCGAACGGCTGGTGGTGAGCGAGCACACCGTCCACCGCCACGTCACGAACTTGCTCCGCAAGCTCGACCTGCCGTCACGGACCGCCGCGGCGGCTCTGGCCGCTCGTCTTGGCCTGCTCGACGAGCACCGCGCATAGCCAGATCTGGCCATTCGCCCGAGCGGCCAATGATGCTCGCTTCTGGCGAAGCCAGGGCCCGCCGCCCGGATTACGGTGGCGGGCCATGAAGCGACCGACCTCATCGGCTCGACTGATGGCAGAGGCGGCGGCGCTCGCCAGGATCGAGGAGATGGCGAAGCACGGGAGGATGAGCATGGCCGGCGATCGGGTGACAGAGACAGCTGGGGACGCGGACACGCGGATCAAGGCCGCGGCGCGGGCCGCCTGGGCGCTCGGGGACTACCACCGGTTCGCCAAGGCGACGGTCTGGGAGGTCGGGCCGGTGCTGGTCGAGGCGTGCGGAATCTCGCCGGGTCAGCGCGTGCTCGATGTCGCCGCCGGCACAGGGAACACGGCTATCCGGGCCGCCCTGGCCGGGGCCGAAGTTGTGGCTTCCGACCTCGCGCCCGAGAACTTCGAGGCCGGCCGCCGCGAGGCGAAGGCGCAAGGGGTCGAGCTGGAGTGGGTCGAAGCCGACGCCGAGGCTCTCCCCTTTGGCGCCGGCGAGTTCGACGTTGTCACGTCGTCGTTCGGGGCGATCTTCGCCCCTCACCATCAAGCGGTCGCCGACGAGATGCTGCGCGTGTGCCGGCCCGGGGGCACGGTTGGGATGCTCAACTTCACCCCCGAGGGCCTGATCTCCGACTTCTTCGGCGCGCTCGCGCCCTACATGCCCCCACCGCCACCGGGAGCGCAGCCGCCGCCGCTGTGGGGCAGCGAGGAACATGTGCGGGAGCTGTTCGGCGACCGGCTCGGCTCGCTGGAGATGACCCGCAGCGAGTATGTCGAGCGGGCCGAGAGCCCGCGCGATTACCGTGAGCTCTTCAAGCAGACGTTCGGGCCGGTCGTCGCGACCTACGCCAGCCTCGCCGACGATCCCGACCGCGCGGCAGCGCTCGACCGCGACTTCCTGGACTTCGCGACGCGCTCCAACCGGGGCGCGTCCGGGGGTCCGGCGGAGTACCCGTACGAGTACCTGCTCGTGCTCGCACGGAAGGGCGACGGGTAGTTCGGCCGCCGACTCGGGCGTCTCCAACGGCGAAAGGAGGAGCGCCGGAGGACGGCCGCTTGCGTGTTGACCTCCAGGGCGCAAAAGCTCAGGTGGCACGCGGAAAGGACGCATCGATGTCCACGGTCACGGCAAACGGGACCGACCTGTACTACGAGGTTCGAGGCAGCGGCCCGACGCTGTTGTGCATCATGGGCGCGTCGGGCGACGGGGCTCATTTCAACCGGCTGGCGGCGTTGCTCGCCGATGAGTTCACGGTCGTGACCTATGACCGGCGCGGGAACGGACGCAGCCCGCGTCCGACCGGATGGGTGCGGACCTGCCCGGAAGAGCAGGCCGATGACGCGCGGTCGCTCCTCGATGCCCTGGGACTGGCACCGGCGGCGGTGTTCGGCACGAGCAGCGGCGGGACATTCGCGCTCAGCCTGAGCGTTCGCCATCCGGATGCGGTGCGTGGCGCGATCCTGCACGAGCCGGTGTTGGCGCGGCTCTACGACGATCCCGAGGCGGTCGCGGAGGCGGGTCGAGCGCTCGTGCGTGCCGGCATCGAGGCCGGCGGGCCGCGTGAGGCGTTGAAGCGGTTCTTCGTCCTGGTTGGCGGCGAGGCCAACTGGGCAACGCTCGACACTGACCTGCGAGAACGGATGCTCCAGTCCGCGGACACCTTTCTCCGCGTCGAATTGGGGACGTTCGAAAGCTACTTGCCGACCAACGACGAGCTCGCCGCCGTCGCGGCACGCATGCAGTTGCTGGTCAGTGAGCACGGCCGAGCGCCGCAGCAAGAAGCCTGTCGCCGACTCGCCGAGCGCTTCGAGATGCCGCTGCTGCAGACCCCCGGAACGCATCTGGCACACCTCGATCACCCACTCGAATTGGCGCAGACCATGCGCCCCTTCCTCCGTCAGGTCACCGAGCTGAGCGCCGAGTAGCTCAGCGTCGCTCACCGCGCTGCTGCCTTCGAGGCGGACCGATAGTGCCGCGGCGGTCGGGCGCGCTGTCGCATTCGACGAGTTCCGCTCGTGATGGCCCGCCCAGGCTCGAGGCCGCGCT
>CAVZBC010000080.1:0-36121 GCA_963773125.1 uncultured Gammaproteobacteria bacterium
TCGAAGGGGATATCACGTCATGCTGTGATACCATCAGCCATGCCTGGCTCCTTGACCATGTGCCAATGCACAAGGCAATACTCCGTCATGGTCGAAGGCCGGCTGCATGGAAAAGAACACCTATTATCGGACGGAAGAGGGGGTGCCGCAGGGTGGCATTAGCTCCCCTGTACTGGCCAACCTCGCACTCGATGGACTGGAAGCCAGACTGGAAGCAGGCTGTCCATCCCAGAGAGGCGACCAGAACCAGATGGTGCACTATGTACGGTACGCAGACGACTTCGTCATAACCGGCAGCACGACAGCACTCCTGGAAAACGAAGTCAAGCCTCTGGTAGAGCAGTGCCTGCAGGAGCGTGGCCTGAAACTCTCCCAAGCGAAAACGGTCACGACATCCGTCAAGGAGGGGTTTGTTTTCCTTGGACAAGAGGTGCGCAGATATCCGAATGGAAAAGTGCTCACCAAGCCCTCCAAGAAAAACACGCAGGCATTCCTAGAGAAAGTCAGAGGAATCCTCGAGACCCACAAAACTGTCAAGGCAGCGACATTGGGAGCCCTGCGCAATCCTGTCATGGACGGAGGGGCCAGGGACCATGCCTTTGGGGCGAGCAAAAAGGTGTGCAGCTCTGTGGACAATGCGATCTACGAAAAACTGTGGTGGTGGGTCCAGCGGCGCCATCCGCACAAAAGTGCGGCATGGCAGAAGCAGAAGTACTTCTCAACGCTGCAGGGAGATGATTGGCAGTTCTACGGGGACAGAGAAGGCCAGGAGGGAAAACCACAGCAGGTTTTCCTCCCCAAAGCCTCGGCTATGCCAGTCAAACGGCATACGCTGAGCCGCAAGGGAGCAAATCCGTTTGCCCCAGCCTGGGAGCCGTACCTTTGAGGCACGGCTTCGTGTGAAGATGGCACGGCACCTCACGGGCACACGGCAACTGCTGACGCTGTGGAAGGAGCAGGACGGATGTTGCGCGCACTGCGGCCAGAAGATTACAGCGCTCACAGGGTGGCATAATCATCACCTTGTATGGCGCAGTAAGGGCGGGAGTGAGAAACAGCACAACCGCGTCTTACTCCACCCCAACTGCCACAGGCAAGTCCATAGCCAAGGAATATCAGTGGCTAAACCGTCTCGCTCACGCGGGATGAGAAAGGCTTGAGCCGGATGACGCGACAGTGTCACGTCCGGTTCTTAGGGGGCTGGGGGGCGGTAACGCGCCCTGGCTACCCGATAAACCGCAGGTAGAAAAACGGGTTGCAAGGTCACTGGTGAAGAAAAAAACTGGTCTGGGTTGGGGTACGAAGTGTCTATGCTGCTCTTCGCCCGCTGGCGCTTTGCCAGACCGCAGCGACAGGATACACCGCCTTGACGGTGCCGGCGTGAGTGGTACAGTAGAGACATATGTCGAGGACAACCACAGACAATAGAAGGAACAAGACGATGGCCGGAACGGTCCCGCCCGGATGCGGGGGGGCATGTTAGAGCTGCTGGAGAAGGTGGATTTCCCAGAGGGCAAAGAGGTGTCGGTAACGATTCTGGAAACGCCGGGAGCCCGGAGCAGTGAGGGCCTCACACGGTCTGCTGGCGCCTGGAAGGGTCTCGTGGATGCGGAGAAACTGATCGAGAACATCTACGCGGATCGCCTCATCTCTACTCGTCCTGTCCCCCGGCTATGACGATCGCTTACCTTGTTGATTCCGATTGGGTGATCGACCATCTCAATAGCCACAACGCCATCACAGAGCGCCTACAAGGCCTTCATATCGACGGCCTGCGCATAGAATCGGTGTAGCGACCACTGCACCCGTGCCCGTATCGATGGCTCGGGGCGCGTCATATATCAACATAATTTATTTTTTACCAGGTATGCCGAAAACACCAACGCATGATGTCTACTTTGTCGTGAAGAAACCCGGCGTGAAGGACGGCAAGCAAAAGCGTGACGTCTGGACGCGGATCGGTGCCGCGTGGAGGCATGGGGATAGCAAGGGATTTGATGTAATCTTCGAGCTCATGCCGTATGAGCTGTTTACGGATAAGCGGGTGGTACTGTGGGAGCGGGAAGAAAAGACGATGACATGAGGAGTTCTCGCTGGGAGCTCTCTCATGGAAAGTGGCTGAACACCCACGGCTCTTCCGCCGGATAGCCGTGGGTGCCTACGCGCTCTGCAAACACAACCGGGTATTTACCAGCGGGGCCGGCTCGACTCGCGGCGTGGTTCGCGCGGTTTGGCTTCATTGACCGTTAAGGCACGGCCCTGGAGGTCTTTGCCGTTGAGGCCCTGGATGGCGGACTGTGCCGCGCGGCTGTCCGGCATTTCCACAAAGCCAAAGCCTTTGGCGCGGCCAGTGTCACGGTCGGTAATGAGATTGATCTTGTCCACAGCGCCATACGGCTCGAAGAGCTGGCGGAGGTCTTGATCCGTGGCGGTAAATGCAAGATTGCCGACAAAGATATTCACGGGAGATCCTTTGCATCTGGAAAGGCATGGAAACGATTCGCCAGGTCATTCGAACAGTATGCAGAAGCACATGCAGGCGCAATATGCAGGAAGAGATGGCGAGCAAGAGCCTGGAGAATGCCAGGAAAGTCCTGTGTTCCCCATAGCCATGTATAAGAGCATACGATAAAAGCGAGAGTGTAACAAGGATATAGTGTCTGGCTATAGAAAGCGATGAGACGCTCACCTCTTACGAAGAGTATGGGGGTTTTTGCCTCTCGCCTCTCATGTCATGCTGGGCATGAGAGGCGAGAGGCACAATTGGCCTCATAGGGGGTACAATTCTCACTGCCAGCTTCGACACACGCTGGACGATCGTATGGGGTATGTTTGCGTACCCTCCCAATGCTGCAGGCACCACACCGCACAGGGAAAGGAACAGAACATGGCGGAGCCGCATGAAACGAGACAGGAGCAAGAGACCCGATGGGCCACACAGCGAGCGACACGGGATCAGGCATTTCAGGCAGGACGGCACGCGAGACACAGGAAAAACAGGCGCACCTGGCTGATTGTCGCCGTGATAGTGCTCATCATTGCGGGGATCGTTGCGGTCGTTCTGCTGTAAAGGGGGTTTGAGTCGCAGCCGCATCAATAGGCGCTGCACGCACACCGCGACAGTGAGCACGTGCACGAGAACCTGTCGTACACGCCCTTTTTCAAGGCGGCAGGGTATGTAGCGTTACTGGTCGCCCGCAGGTTCTCGTACAATATTGATATAGGTCCAATTGTGTATGTGATGGACCTCGATAATGGTGTAGGTCGTGTCCACCACAATCCGCCCCTCGCTGGTGACCTCCTGCACAAAAATATCGTTGTCAGGCCCCATCTCGTTTAACAGTTGCATCAGCCTGCGGACCTTCATAGTGCCTGCCTCCTCTGGTGGAGTTTACCCGCGTTGTGCATCGTGCGCGACACACTCCCGCTGCTCCGGATTGTTCCCACCTGTTCAATACGCCACCTTAAATGGCCTTAATATAGCGAAGATACGGTAATGGACCTCCGGTAGTAAATGGACAATTTTTAGCGGTAGGGTTCCAGGGGTTCAGAACCAAGCCCTACTAACCGCTTAGGATGCAGTGCGTTGCCTCGCTTGTCTATCAGCAAGGAGTTCCTTTGTGATAGACCCAAACAGTGCGGCAGACCTTTGATTTTTATAGACGCCATCCTGCCGATTTCCGACACCCTTTTTGATAGCGCTCAAATTCAGAGGCTGCAAACTCAATCAGTCTATGCAGAGGTCGTTTGCCGATTAAGTCTCTACCGCTAATTTCTGTCCCCGTGCTACCGGAGGTCCTATTGCACATCCTTGTTTTGGGGTGCAAAAAATTGCACCTTTGATTATCTTAAGGTCTATCAACCGCTTACATAAAAACCCCACATTGCCTACTTCCCCCCGTCCGTGCTATCTATCTGCTTCTCGGAGCAGGCTAATAGACTGCCTATCGGAAATTTCATACGTTTTGTGCTCGATATCTCTTCTCATTTTTCCTACTCTCCCCATAGGAACTCCCATTTCAACTGAAGCACGACCGCATAACCTCATATCCCCACATCAAGGAGATGTCCTATGGCAGGAGCTGAAGCGGAGCCTCTCGACAGGCTTCTCAACGCTGTTTGCACCTGTGAACCCCTGATTCGGGTGCATGCCGATGAGGCGGAACAGCACCGTAGACTCCCCCAACCGCTGGTCACCGCTCTGGCCGAAGCGGGCCTCTTTCGGATGTACATCCCCCACACCCTGGGCGGCTTGGAAGTAGACCCGCTCACCTTCTATCGCGTGGTGGAAGAGATCGCACGCATCGACGGGTCGACCGCGTGGTGTGTGTGGCTTGCGAGCGGGAACCCGGTATACGTGGGCGGGGGCCTCGCGGACCAAGGAGCCGAAGCGGTGTTCGGGAGGGATCCCCACGTGGTTACGGCTGGGGTCGTCTCGCCGTATGGAAGAGCGGTGGTCCAGGCCGAGGGCTATGTGGTGAGTGGGCGCTGGCCGTATGCCAGCGGCTGCCAGCACTGTGCCTGGCTCTTCTGCTGCTGTCACGTCTTCGACGGCGACCAGATGCGCCTGACGCCGAGTGGGGACCCTGAAGTGCGGGTGCTTTTCGTGCCGATCACACAGGTCACCATTGTGGACACCTGGGAGGTTAGCGGCTTAGCAGGGACAGGTAGCCATGACGTGGTGATCGAGCAGGTGTTCGTGCCCGAGGCCTACAGTGGGATATTCGCCGCTGGCCTACCGCCCCAAAGCCAATACTTCCAGGGGCTCCTATACCGCTATCCGTTCATCCTGGCCAGTGCCTTGCCGATTGGGGCCCTGGCCTTAGGGATTGCCCAAGGGGCGGTGGAGACGGTTATGGAACTGGCGCAAACTAAACAGCCTGTCGGGACCCTTTCGCGGCTGGGGGATCATGCGCTGTTTCACGTCCGACTGGCGGAAGCGGTGGCTTTGGTGCGCTCGGCTCGGGCGTGGTTATACGCCTCGGTGCAGCAGACCTGGGACGCCATGCGGAGCCGAGCCGAGGTCACGATTGCCGAGCGTGCTGACGTGCTCCTCGCGGCCTCCAATGCGACGAGGAGTGCGGCGACCGCGGTGGATATCGTCTACACCGCGGCCGGGGCGACGGCGAACTACCGGCGCAGTCCCCTCCAGCGGGCCCTGCGGGACATCCATGCGGTTACCCAGCACATCGCCACTGCGCCATCTCAGTATGAGTCTGCCGGGCGCATGCTGATGGGACTGCAACCGTTGTCGCCCCGGATCCTCCGGTGAGTGACGGGGACGCCTGGAGACATCAAGATGAGCAACGAAAAGGCGTTGCGCCGGCTCGCTGAGGGCGAGATAACCGAGGTCTTGATCATCCATTTTCCCCGGATGAAGGTGCGCTAGACAGCACTCTCGATTGCCTTGCGGGGCAATTCTAAGAGCGGGCAACCGCAGATGCGTAATGGCACGCTTGGGAACTGATCTGGACCATTGCACAGACCGGCGTGTCTAGGCTATTCTGATTCTAGGCCGCCCTCCCCTCTGATCAGTTGTCACAAGCGACCGGAACCTGACGGGTTGCGGATCGACGGCGAGAGCGATTTTTTAACATTTTGGGACAAAGCTTCAGGGGTGGAGCTCAGCTAGCGGTTCCATCAGGATCGTTGCCACGCTCACTCTCTTCTGCAATGGCTTTAGTACGCAGTAGGGCTTCGTGTACGATTTTACTGAAATCAATATTTGAGGAAGCTCCCGGTTGCAGACGCCAGTCCATTGCATAGGTCAGAACCGGATGACCATCAGGGGAAGGTTCTGGTTCAATACGATTAATTAATCGTCCCGTGTATTGCGGATGGTCGACGACTTCAAAAGTAACGGTATGAATGGTTTTATCAACACTGATCCGTTCCAGAATATCAAAATCAACCGTATGCAGACGACAAAGCGTGCTTTTGGACGTACGTTCAAGTATTTCTGATTCTATGAATCCCGGAAGATATTTACCGGGATTCTCCGCCTTATCCAGCAGTATTTGCCAAAGGGTTGCATGGGTCGCATGGACAGCAATCGCAAAACTTGTCTTCAGCATGGTTCAGACCTGTTGTTATGGGTATGTGCTTTCAGCTCGTGATGCTACGAGTTGTCAGTCCGTCGTCGGAACCTTGTACGGCGCATACTGGACACGCCTCTCTATTAGGTCAAAAATATTCGTGCTTCCGCTAGCCGGATATCAGACCATTGCACGCAACGCCCCTTCTAGACAATTGCTCACCTCGGCGCTTCTGTGCAATTGTTCCCAGACCTCGGATACAGTCGATTTATTTCCGCACTGGTGTAAAGGATGTTTTGGCGAGGTTTGTACCGGTAGGGGTGCCCCGCCGGGGCACCCAGCCTTCCCCGTCTGCCAGAGTGCGGTGCATGACACGTCCCACGACGCGGCACTGACAGCTGCACTTTTGTGTAGTATTGCAGCGCAGAACCTGCTATAGTTGACCGTACGACATCGAACCGACCCGGCTTGACCCTTCATCTCAGTTTATAGAGCACACCGCCTTATGAACCATAGTTACAACGCCTCAGCCATCGAAGTCTTAAGTGGTCTGGAACCGGTGCGCAAGCGTCCCGGCATGTTTACCGATACGAGTCGCCCCAATCACCTGGCCCAGGAGGTCATCGACAACAGCGTGGACGAAGCGATTGCCGGCTACGCCAGGCGTCTCGACGTCACCCTGTACCAGGACGGTTCCCTCGAAGTCACCGACGATGGGCGCGGCATGCCGGTCGATCTCCACCCCGAGGAGCACGTGCCGGGGGTCGAGGTGATCTTGACGCGTCTGCATGCCGGCGGCAAGTTTTCGCTGAAAAATTACCGCTTTTCCGGCGGCCTGCACGGTGTTGGCGTGTCAGTGGTGAATGCCCTCTCCAGCCGCCTGGAGGTCTGGGTGCGCCGGGATGGGCAAGAATACCACATGGCCTTTGCCCATGGCGACAAGCTGTCTGATCTCACCGTCGTAGGGCAGGTGGGGGCACGGCGCACGGGCACGACTCTGCGGTTCTGGCCGGAGGCGTCGTACTTCGAGACGGTGAAATTTGCCCTGCCGCGGTTGCATCATGTGCTGCGCGCCAAGGCCGTCCTGTGTCCGGGTCTGCTGGTGCGGTGGCGGGACGAGAATACGGGCGAGCGCCTGGAGTGGCGCTACCAGGACGGCCTGCAAGCCTACCTCCTGGAGGCCTTACAGGGCGTGGAGTTGTTGCCGGAAGCACCGATCGTCGGCAACCGCGAAGAGCCGCAGGAAATCGTCGACTGGGCCGTGGTGTGGCTCCCCGACGGCGGTGAGGTACTGGCCGAAAGCTATGTCAACCTCATCCCCACCACCCAGGGCGGCACGCATGTCAACGGTCTGCGCACCGGACTGACGGAGGCCATACGCGAGTTCTGCGACATTCGCAACCTCTTACCGCGTGGCGTGCGGCTGGCACCGGAGGACGTCTGGGAGCTGTGCAGCTATGTCCTGTCGGTGAAGCTGCTGGACCCGCAGTTCACCGGCCAGACCAAGGAACGCCTGGCGTCGCGCCAATGCGCCGCCTTCGTCGCCGGGGCGGTCAAAGACGCTTTCAGCCTGTGGTTGCACCAGCATATCGAGACGGGTGAACGGTTGGCCATGCTGGCCATCACCCACGCACAGCACCGTCTGCGCACCAGCAAGCAGGTGACGCGCAAACGCGTCACCAGTGGCCCCACTCTGCCTGGCAAGCTGGCAGACTGCACTTTGCAGGAGTCGTCGCAAACCGAATTGTTTCTGGTCGAGGGCGACTCGGCCGGCGGCTCGACCAAGCAGGCGCGGCAAAAAGAGTTTCAGGCGGTCATGCCCTTGCGCGGCAAAATTCTCAATACCTGGGAAGTCGACCCGGCCCAGGTTCTCGGCTCACAGGAAGTGCATGATATTGCGCTGGCCATTGGTGTCGAGCCCGGCTCGTACGACCTCAGGGGCTTGCGCTACGGCAAGATCTGCATCCTGGCCGATGCCGACTCGGACGGCTCCCACATTGCCACCCTGCTATGTGCGCTATTTCTGCGGCACTTCCGGCCCCTGGTCAACGCCGGCCATATCTATGTGGCCATGCCGCCGTTGTACCGTATTGATGTTGGCCAGCACGTTTTTTATGCGCTGGACGATGCCGAGTTACACAACACCCTGGAGCGCATTGCGGCCGAAAAGCTCAAAGGTAAGCCGTCAGTGCAACGCTTCAAAGGCCTGGGGGAGATGAACCCCCTGCAGCTGCGCGACACCACGTTGCACCCCGACACCCGCCGTCTGGTGCAGCTGACCATTGCGGAGGACGACGGTACTACGCCGCTCATGGATATGCTGCTGGCCAAGAAGCGTGCCGCCGACCGGCGCGCCTGGCTGGAGCGCAATGGCAATCTGGTGGAAACAAATGGACATCTCATCGACGTATAAGTGGCCTGATCTATGACCAAGACCATGATACCCCAGAACGGCACAGTCGAGCGCCTGCCGCTCAAAGCCTATACTGAAAAAGCCTATCTCTCCTATGCTATGGCCGTCATTCTGGATCGTGCTCTGCCCCACATTGGCGATGGTCTGAAGCCGGTGCAGCGGCGTATCATCTATGCCATGTCGGAGCTCGGGCTGTCGGCCCAGTCCAAGCACAAGAAAGCGGCGCGCACCATCGGTGACGTTATTGGCAAGTTTCATCCGCATGGCGAAACGGCCTGCTACGAGGCCATGGTGCTGATGGCGCAGCCGTTTTCGTACCGCTATCCCCTGGTGGATGGACAGGGCAACTTCGGCTCGCCCGACGACCCCAAATCCTTTGCCGCCATGCGCTACACGGAGGCGCGTCTGACGCCGTTTGCCGAGCTGCTGTTGGGCGAAGTCGGGCAGGGCACGGTCGACTGGGTGGCCAATTTCGACGGCACCCTGCAGGAGCCAGCGGTCCTGCCAGCACGGTTACCCCAGGTGCTGCTCAACGGTGGCACGGGTATTGCCGTGGGCATGGCGACGGACATTCCGCCGCACAACCTGCGCGAGGTGGCTGCGGCCTGCATACATTTGCTCGAGCATCCAAAAGCCACGGTCGACGACCTGTGCGCCCATATCCAGGGGCCAGACTTTCCCACGGCGGCGGAAATCATTACGCCGCGTGAGGACATCGTGCGGCTGTATCAAACCGGCACCGGCAGTATCCGCCTGCGGGCGCGCTACGAGGTGGTGCGCAGCGATGTGGTGATCACGGCCTTACCGTACCAGGTGTCTGGTTCCAAGGTGTTGGAACAAATTGCCGCGCAGATGCGCGCCAAGAAACTCCCCATGGTGGAGGATCTGCGTGACGAATCGGATCACGAGCACCCGACCCGCCTGGTGGTCGTCATGCGCTCAGCCCGCCACGACGTCGAGGCCATGATGTCGCACCTGTTTGCCACCACGGAGCTGGAGCGCACCTATCGCGTCAACCTGAACATGATCGGTCTTGACCAGCGCCCGCAGGTGAAGGATTTGCGGACGATTCTCCAGGAGTGGCTGACGTTTCGCGAGGCGACGGTACGCAAACGTCTGCAGTTTCGCCTCGATCGCCTCGTCCAACAGCTCCACATTCTCGATGGGTTGCTCATTGCCTATCTGAATATCGATGCGGTCATCGCCATTATCCGCAGCGAGGACCGCCCCAAGCCGGTGCTCATGGAGCGTTTCGGCTTGAGCGACGTGCAGGCCGAAGCTATTCTGGACCTGCGCCTGCGCCGTCTCGGCAAACTGCAAGAGATCGAGATACGTACCGAGCAGCGCGCGCTGCGTACGGAACGCGACCGCCTGGAAAAAACCCTGGGGTCGTCGCGGCGTTTGCACACCCTGCTGAAGAAAGAAATCGCCGAGGACGCAGAAAAGTATGGCGATGACCGCCGCTCGCCGCTGGTGGTGCGACAGGCAGCCCAGGCCCTGGACGACACCACATTGGTGACGAGTGAGCCGGTAACGGTCATTTTATCGGAAAAAGGCTGGGTCCGGGCGGCCAAAGGGTACGACATTGATCCAGCCTCCCTGAGTTACAAAGCCGGTGATCAGTTTCGCGCTGCGGTGCAAGGCAAAAGCACGCAGCTCGTTGTCTTCCTCGATACAAGCGGCCGTACCTACAGCGTGCCGGCGCATACACTGCCGTCAGCGCGGGGGCAGGGCGAACCGCTGAGCGGGCAGCTCAGCCCGCCGGATGGCGCCTCGTTTGTGGGGTTAATGCTCGGCAATGCGGACGATCTCTATGTCCTCGCCACGGATCTTGGCTACGGATTTATCGCTGCGCTCGATGATCTTTACACACGGCAGCGGGCCGGCAAAGTCGTCCTCACCTTCCCGCCAGGAAGCCATGTCCTGCCACCTGTGCCGGTACAAACCAGCGCTGGCGCTGCCGATCGGCTGGCCATAGTGTCTAATACGGGGCGCTTGCTCGTCTTTGCGCTCACCGAACTCCCTCGCCTGGCAAGGGGCAAAGGGGTGAAACTCATCGGCCTCAGTCCCAGCACCACAACCGAGTCGCACGAGGTAGCAGTGGCCCTGACCTGTTTCCAGGCCAGCCAGCCGTTGACGTTATACTGTGGGCAGCGTCATCTGACGCTGAAACCCGCCGATGTGGAACACTATGCCGGGCTACGCGGCCGACGTGGAGCGAAGCTGCCACGCGGCTTTCAACGCGTCGATCGGCTCAGCGTCGACACCCAGTCTGCAGAACTGCCGGTGGCGCCGCAGGGTTGATACGAGGTGCCACATGCGCCTATGGCGTAGCCGGATTGCACACGCCAGGCGCAGGGAGAGGCTCTGATGATCGTCTGTTTGGCCCTGCTGCTCATACTCGTCACGTTAAGTATAGCCCCCATGCCGCCCACCGCGGCGCCTCAGACGAGCAGCGCCGAACAGTGGAACATGCGGCTCGTCGGGCACCACGGCCTGCAGGGGCGCTCGGCATATCAGCCGGTCATTCATCGGCAGGGTACCCGGTGGCTCGCCTACATCGGCCATCACGGCGGCACAGCCCGCAATCCGCTCACCGGACAGGTAGAGCCAAACGGCACCTCCATCGTAGATGTGACCGAACCCCAGACGCCGCACTATGTGCATCACCTCCCCGGGAGGTCGGATGGGGCGCAGATGGTACGCGTCTGTTCTGGCCGCGACCTGCCAGAGGCAGACCCCGACAAAACGTATTTGCTGCGCACCCTTGGTAATGCGGCGCACGAGGTCTGGGACGTCACTGTGCCCACGCAACCGGTACGGCTGAGCACCGTGCTCGATGGTTTGCAGGGCACACACAAGAACTGGTGGGAGTGTACCAGCGGTATCGCCTATCTGGTGGCAGACGGAAGGCCATCAGGCTGGCGCACCAGCCGCATGACGAAGATTTTCGATCTGAGCGACCCGACTCGGCCACGTTTCATCCGCGACTTCGGCCTCGTTGGCCAGGAGCCCGGGGCAGTGGGCGAGCCTGTCCCCGAGGGCGTGCATGGCCCCATTGCCTTTCGCGACCGCGTCTACTTTGCCTACGGCACCTCAAGACACGGCGTGTTGCAGATCGTCGACCGGGCGCGCCTGCTCACCGGCAATTCCCGCCTTGCCGAGCCCTTTGCGCCCACGCCGGAGAACCTGCGCTATGCAGAGATCGGCCGGCTCGACATGCCGCCAGCCTGGGGCGGTCACACAGCCTTTCCCGTCCTCGGTGTGCCCATCCCGGACTTCGCACCCAACACGCAGGGACGTGTCGGTGATTTCGTCGTGCTCATCTCCGAGGCTATTGCCAACGAATGCCGCGAGTTCCGCCACCTGACGTTTCTCGTGGACATCACCACGCCAGCCACGCCGTTTCCGGTGGCCAGCTTTCAGGTGCCAGAGGCAAGCGGTAGCTTCTGTACGCGCGGCGGACGCTTCGGTCCGCACGCGTCGCATGAGTCGTTCACGCCTCTCTACTACGGCCGCCTGATCTTCATCGCTTACTTCAACGCTGGCGTGCGGGCCGTAGACATCCGTGACCCCTTTCGGCCGCACGAAGTGGCGTACTTCATCCCGGCGACGACAGAGCATACCGACAAGCGGTGTATACGGATAGATGGTGCCGAACGCTGCAAAGCGGCCATCCAGACTAATAACGTCGAGGTGGACGAGCGCGGCTTCATCTATCTTGTCGATCGCGCCAATACCGGGCTGCACATCGTCGAGCTGACCGGCACGGCACGCGCCATCGCCAACTGGCCCTGAATTACAGCGGCCTGGGCGACGTAAGGGACGTGCCGCCCAGCGGGGTGACGTGGGCCGCCCGCAAGAGGGAGGACGGTTTCACAGTCGGGACCAGCGAATCTCCATCTCCTCTCTGTCGCCAAACCCTTGCCGGAGTATAGCCAGCAACTCCGGATCTGCTCCTGCTTCCGCAAACATCTCTAGCGTGGCACGATTGATGTAGTAGTCCTGGTCAGTGCTGGACTCCTCCTCCAGATGGTCAATTAAGAACTGCAACTGGTGTGCGGTAATCTCGCCAAGCCGAATCTGGGAGTCGTTATCATAGAGCTGGACTGTTGGAGCCTGGCCGCTCCCGGGGTTGGGCAAAGATTCGAGAGGCATTGCGATACTCCTTGCACGTTATGAGCTACTGGGCGCCGTCCTATGACGGCCAGGGTGTTCGTCTCACAGCGAGGAGGGCAAATACTATGCCAGCTTATCTGACTGGTCTGTAGATCGGGCGGAAGACTCCCGCTGCGGTCTTTGCTACCAGTTCGCATTGATTGAAATTCGTCCTCTGCGCCGTACAGACTGCGCCCCCCGAAATGGGAAAGGGGACAGAAATCCCTCTCAATTTGAGAAAGCGCCGACATGGACAGTGCCACGCCTGCGGTGCCAGGTGTGGCAGGCTGTGCGTCGGGAAAATAACTGACTGATCCGTCTGTGTTGCCTGCCCTACCTGGGCCTGAGTCGGCCTGACAACTTCCCTCTCGCCCCTCGTGGCATGAATTTTGCCCTCTACTGGACCATAACTGCAGTGTCTGGATCTGGCAGACGCTGTCGAGCGCAATGTATGGGCCAGACATTTCATAAGGAGCAGTGCCATGCAATCCGACATGCACAGTTTTTATGTCGACTATATTTGTGTGACCAGCATATGTGCTGTGATGGTCTATTTATGGCTGCAATAGCTGCCGTAATGGCAGTGAGATATGATGACGGACTCCAAGAGCGCAACAAACGCCGGGAGAGTGGGGAGGTGAGTTATGCATCTCAAGACGCTCTGGAGCGTCACCGTACGCGCTGCGGAGGACTGGTGGAACGACAACTGTGTACGGCTGTCGGCGTCCCTGGCGTATTATACGGCGCTATCACTGGCGCCGTTGGTGGTCATTATCGTTGGCCTGGCAGGGTTGGTCACAGGGCGGCAACAGGTCGCCAGCCAGCTGGAAGCCCAGCTCGAGCTTCTCATGGGCCAGCATGGTCGGCAGCTGGTGAGTACCATTCTCACTACTACTGAGCCACAAGGCGGCACGCTGGCAGCCATTATTGGTGTGGTGACCTTGCTCATCAGCGCCACGGCGGTCTTCGGCGAGCTGCAGGCGGCACTGAACCTCATCTGGGAGGTCAAGCTTGCGGCCACTGGCGTGTGGGTAAGCCTCTGGTTCTGGCTGAAGCAGCGTCTGCTGTCGCTGGCGATTGTGCTGGCGATCGCCTTCCTGCTGCTGGTATCCCTGGTCGTCAGTGCTATCCTGGCTGGCGCCACTGCTTATCTGCAGGGGGCAGCCCAGACGTCGCTGCTACTCGGTCGTCTCCTGGAGGTTGCGGTCTCGATCCCGGTGATTACACTGCTGTTTGCGTTACTCTTCAAGTACGTGCCAGACGCGCAGATCCACTGGCGTGACGTGTGGCTTGGCGCGGGCGTCTCAGCCATGCTCTTCACCCTTGGGAAGACGGCGATTGGCTACTACATTGGCCACGCCAGCGTTGGTTCGACTTATGGCGCGGCCGGGTCGCTGATTGTGCTGCTGGTGTGGGTCTATTATTCCTCGCTGATTTTTTTCTTTGGCGCTGAGTTTACGCACGCCTGGGCCACACGCCAGCGTGTGGTGGAGCCCAAGCCGCATGCCGAGCCTGGTGCAGCGCCACAGACCAAGAGCGCCGCTGCTGCTGAGCAGGCCCCCCCCCACAACTGGATGCGTGACCGCGATGACGCAAACGAGGCTTCTGAGCCTCTGTTTGTGGCCTACAGCCTGTGGTTTCTGCCAACGCTTATGGACTGCTGGTGCTCCGGACTATCCGGGCGCTAATTACGGAGAATGTGTTCCACGCCCAAGGAACGCTCCGAGCGCCGCGACTTCCGGGCCCTTGGGGTGGAGTCTTGGCCAATCGTTATGCGCCGGGGCCCAGGAAACTGCAATGTTCTCTACCGCCCCCTGGAGGGGAAAATTTCCCCACAGTTGCTTCCAGAACCGCTCTGGCACAACGTTCGTAAACGCGCCAGTGATGCGGCGCGACAGGGCCGTGGAGACGTAACCATGTGGCAAGGGATATCCGAACGTGACAACATTCTTCACGTAGATACTCTGGTGCACGTCCTGCGCCACCGGGATGGTCTTGTAGCCATCCGAAATCATGCCGTGTTCGAGGAGTTGCCCCATCTTTACGATTACCAGAGCACTATTGCTGAAGGCGGCAAGTGAAGGGGTCATGTGCTGCCTGTGGAAGGCGCTGATGCCAGCGGTCAGGCGCACTGCCGCATGGGCCGTAGCGTAGCGGCTTTCCGAGGCGAGTTGGTACGCTTTATGCCTGGCAATCTCGATGATCTCTGCCGGATTTTTGAAGAGGTCTTTGAGCGACATATGCAGGATGTCTTGCGGGATGTCTTGCAAAGGATTTTTTTCTGGAAACGGCAGTTGCGGGAAGATCATCACGTCCATCCGGGCTACCAATCCCAATGCAGCAACGAAAGGTAAGTCGTGCTTGAGCAGCTCTTCTGGCTTGACAAAAGCCCCATGGCCATAGAACCCGACATGCACTTCCTGCCCGGACACTTTGGAGCCGATATGCTGCTGGACGTCCTGCGCCACCTTCTCCCACGGCTCATCGGGACCGACAAGGCGTATGGGCATAGGGGTGTCAAAACCAAAGGGTTGAATATGTCTCCAGGCGGCGTTCTGCTCCCGAGAAGAGGCACTCCCACTCTCACCTGTTGCCGTGGTTGCTACGATCAACCACATGGAAAGAATCGAGACGCAGAGTCCTTGCCTGTTCAGCACTCGCTCCTCCTCCGAGGAAAGTCGCCATGATTCTTTGACACGGAGGTCACCTCCTACCACCGACATGGCAACAGGAGGTGACGCAGAGTCGATACCGCCAGCGGCCTACTTAACGGCCTTCAACATATGGAAATGGGTGGAGCGGCCGGCGCCGCTGCCGGGGTACGACCACTCGGCCACCACTTTGGGATTCACCGCCACCTCATTGTAGAACCAGATGAGCGGGATGTCGGCGAATTCGTCATAGACATGGTCGCCAACCGCCCGGGCCAGGCGCTGCCGCTCTTCGGGGTTGGCCGTCTGGGTGAGGGCAAGGTAGTGCTTGTCGATGAACTCGTCCTCAAAGTTATGCCCCTGCCCCTTACTGTAATAGGAGATGCGCATCCAGTCTTCCACGGGTCGCCAGGAGATGATATTGGGCCAGATACAGCACTGGATGTTCTTGTTTCTGAACATGTCGCGTATCCGCGCCCAGTCAATGACCTCGATCTCCGCCTCAATACCCACGTCATTGAAATAAATCCCCATGGCGTCAGCCACCTGCGGGCCCTCGGATTCGCCCGGGTTGACGAACGCTAAGAACTTCATCTTGAATCCATTAGGGTAGCCGGCCTCCTTCAAGAGCTCTTTGGCTCTGGCGGGGTTGTAGCCATATTGCTGCTCGAAGCGCTTCTCCCACTCCGGGTTCCAGCCCTCGGAGATGGGCAGCCAGCCACTCACATAGGCCAGCGTGCCCTTGCCGGCGAAAATCGTCGCCAGGATCTCGTTGCGGTTCACCGCCATGTTGAGCGCCTGCCGCACCTTTTTGTTGGTCCACGGCACGTCCTTCTGGAACTTGGCGTCTCCCGGCATGTAGTACTGGCCGCCAAAGTAGACCGACATCCAGTCCACGGGCTGCGACGACGAGATAATCTTCATGCCCTTGCTGAGGGCATCCTTCTGCAGCTCACGAGACAGGTCGACAATATGCGCCTCGCCACTCATCAGCATGGCAAACCGCGTTGTCTCCTCTGGCACCAGGCGAATTTCCAGCTCCTTGAAATCCGGTTGCTGTCCACTCCAGTGCTTGTCCGCCCGTTCATATTCGACGGACAGTCCGGTCTTTCGTCCAACAAAGCGGTATGGGCCAGTGCCAGCCGGCCGTTTCTCAAACCCCTCCAGGCCCTCTTTATCCCACTGCGCCTTACTGACCATCCGAAAATCCCCGGCGCGGGAGACGGCATACGGTATGAGTGACATCGGACGATTTATGCGCAAGACGACCTGGTGATCATTGACGACTTTCACCTCCTCGATCGCCTTCCATATCCCGGCCAGGGTGGCGGTGGCATCCGGACGGAGCATGAGAGAATGGGAATGCACAACATCCTTGGCAGTGAACTCGCCAAAGCCATAGTGGAACTGCACCCCTTTGCGCAGAAAAAAGGTCCATTCCTTCAGGTCCGGGCTGGCCTGCCACTTTTCCGCCAGGCCGGGGATGTATTCCCCAGTCTTGGGATCAACGTCGAGCAGGGTCTCCAAGAAGGGATCATATTGCAGATGCTCGGGACGGGCGATGGTCCAGAAGCGGTTGCTCTCGGTGAACCCCGCCGAGCCAAAGACGACGCGCTGGACCTTGGCGTCCGCAGCTAAGACCACGGTCGGCGTGGCCGCCAGGAGCAGAAGCAAAACAAGCCCACCCATAGACAAGGTCAGCGTTACCATGGTGGAACGTCTCATGAAATACCTCCCCAGGCTGTGGCTTCTCCCTATGAGGAAGGGTAGGCGCCGGAAGGCACACGAGCTGCCCTTCCCCGAAACCGTTTATGCCGTGACAAAGGCAGCGTAGTGCAGCCCCTTGGAGATCGGAGCCAGTCCGCTGAGCCCTTCTGTCCACTGCTTGCCGCCATCATCGCTGCACCACACTTCACCAGTGGCGGTAGCGCCAAACAGGGAGAAAGAGTCGCCCCAGTCCTCCAGGCACATGGCCTCGAAAGCCGTCGGCAGCCAGTCAGGGCCACCGAGACGCACGGCGTCCCAGGTCCGCCCGCCATCACTGCTGCTGGAGATGCGGGAGTCCGCAGAATGCTCCTGAAACCAGGCCCCAGGTCCTTTCTTCGCCGACGCCACAAACAGCAGTTCCGGTCGCCGAGGATGCTGTACCAGCAGGTCAGGATAGCCGCCGATCTCATGCTGCAGATCGGTCCATTGCGCCCACGTCGCCCCGCCATCGGCGCTGACGTACATGCCGATACCCGTGGTGATATATATCTCGTCGGGGTTGAGGGGATTGATCACCGTGCGATGCACGTCGTCGTCCATGCCGTGGATCACCTGGAAGGTGCGTCCGGCATCCGTGCTCTTCAGCAGGCCGCCTTGCTCGACGCCGACAAACAGGGTATTGGGGTCATGGGGGTGAAACGTGATGTGCTTGGTATGGGCAATGTGGGGTGGGGCCGGGAAGCCCCAGTTGGTCATATCTACTGCGCGCAGGGCCGGCAGTTCTGTCCAGTGACGTCCGAGATCATCGCTGCAGAACAGGTGCGCTGGCTCGGTGCCAGCATACAGGCGCGGGCCGCTGGCCAGCCGCACGCATGCCAGGCTATACACATCGGGCTCAGTGAGCCCGTGGTCGCGCCGTTCCCAGGTGCGGCCACCATCACCGCTGGCATAGATGGCGCCGTGATTGACGCCGGCAAAGACCATGCCACTGTCTGGCTCGATCAGTAAGGCGTGAATGTGCTTCTCAGGCAGCGACCGATGCGCCACGTGCCACCCCGGGGCATCGGCATCACGTTCCATGCACACCACTCCGTCAATGGTACCAACCAGCACCTGCGTAGAAGGCGCTGGCGAACGAAACATCGTGGGTCCGCCGTGCGAGAGGGTTATCGCCATGGGTGTCTCCTTTGCTGATGGAAGGAGGTCACCTCCTATCACCGCTATGGCAACAGGAGGTGACGCAAGTTCAATGGTGTCGGTGGCCTACTTGACGGCTTTCAGAGTATGGAAATGCGTCGAGCGGCCGGCCCCGATACCTGGGTACGACCAATCGGCCACGACCTTAGGATTGACCACCACTTCATTGTAGAACCACAGGAGCGGAATGTCAGCGAATTCCTCGAAGAGGTGGTCGCCAATCGCCCGGGCCAGGCGCTGCCGCTCTTCGGGGTTCACCGTCTGAGTGAGGGCGAGGTAGTGCTTGTCGATAAACTCGTCCTCAAAGTGATGATTCGGCCCTTTACTGTAATAGGAGACGCGGATCCAGTCCTCCGCTGGCCGCCACGAGATGATATTGGGCCAGATACAGCACTGGATGTTCTTGTTTCTGAACATGTCGCGTATCTTCGCCCAGTCGATGACCTCGATCTCCACATCGATGCCCACGTCTTTGAAATAAATCCCCATGGCGTCAGCCACCTGCGGCCCCTCGGATTCCCCCGGGTTGACGAACGCTAAGAGCCTGAGCTTCATGCCGGCAGGAAAGCCAGCCTCCTTCAAAAGCGCTTTGGCTCTGGTGGGGTTGTAACCGTATTGCTGCTCGAAGCGCTTCTCCCACTCCGGGTTCCACCCTTCGGAGATGGGCAGCCAACCGCTCACATAGGCCAGCGTGCCCCCGCCAGCGAATATCGTCTGCAGGATCTCGGCACGGTTCACCGCCATGTTGAGCGCCTGCCGCACTTTTTTGTTGGTCAACGGTGTGTTCGCCTGGAACTTGGCGTCCCCTGACATGTAATACTGGCCGCCAAAGTAGACCGTCATCCAGTCCACGGGTTGCGACGACGAGATAATCTTCATGCCCTTGCTGGCGGCATCCTTCTGCAGCTCCCGGGGCAGGTCGACAATATGGGCCTCACCACCCAGCAGCATGGCAAACCGCGTCGTCTCCTCTGGCACCAGGCGGATCTCCAGTTCCTTGAAATCCGGTTTCTCACCCCAGTGGTTGTCCACCCGTTCATAGGTAACGGACACCCCTGTCTGCCGTCCGACGTAGCGGTATGAGCCGGTGCCAGCCGGCCGTTTCTCGAACCCCTCTAAGCCCTCTTTATCCCACTGCGCCTTACTGACGATGCGGAGTTCCCCAGCACGGGAGGCGATGTACGGTATGATCGACATGGCGCGCTTCATGCGGAAGACGACCTGATAGTCATCGACGACTTTCACCTCCTCGGCCTCGCGCCACAACGGGGCCGTGCCAGAGGTGGCATCTTGACGCAGCATGAAGGTATGGGAATGCACCACATCCTTGGCGGTGAACTCGCCAAAGCCGTAGTGGAACTGCACCCCCTTGCGCAAGAAGAAGGTCCATTCTTTCTGGTCCGGGCTGGCCTGCCACTTTTCCGCCAGACGAGGGATGTATTCCCCGGTCTTGGGATCAACGTCGAGCAGGGTCTCCAAGAAGGGATCGTATTGCAGATGCTCGGGACGGGCGATGGTCCAGAAGCGGTTGCTCTCGGTGAACCCTGCCGAGCCAAAGACCACGCGCTGCACCTTGGCGTCCGCGGCCGAGACCACGGTCGGCGTGGCCGCCAGGAGCAGGAGCAAAACAAGCACACCCATAAACAAGGTCGGCAGTACCACGGTGGAACGTCTCATGCGATACCTCCCCAGGCTGTGGCTTCTCCCTATGAGGAAGGGTAGGCGCCGGAAGGCACACGAGCTGCCCTTCCCCTAAAAGGATTGTCTGAGGAGCCTGGCGCTTCCACTCCGTGCGTGCAGCCCGTCAACTCCGTCTCAGCCATCGCCACCACCTTGCGACGTGCCTCCTACAAGACAATCATGTGTGCGCACTATAGTACACTTACCGCCTGGCGTGTCAATTTTTTTCCGCCTGGGCTGCGGCGGTGTACCTCTCCCCATTTGGCAAGGTACCACTTGCTCCGCCTTACCCTAATGCCTCCAGGAGTGCGCTAGCCTCCTGGTGGAGTTCCAACTGGGACCGTCCTGGGCGCAGAGTGCCGCAGTGGTACCACAACGTGCGGTGACACATGACGGCAGCGTGCGTGCCATTATCAAGCCACGCACCTCCGGCAGTATCCCGGTCATAGTCCGGGTGGACAATGTCACCCAGCAGGCCCGTTTCGTTGCCCAGACTCCCAAGTTCGGCCCCAGTGGGAGGTAAAGTACACCTGCTCACCATTATCGTTTCAGCGCCCGGGTCGAAGGATATGAGGGTGAGAAAAAGGAAAGGCATATCGAGGATGTAGCGTTTTCTTTCATGGATAGGTATGATACCATAACAGCAGGAGGAAGATTTCTGTCGGGCAGCGAAAGGAGGAAAAGATGACCGCAGGAGCTGTCTTACGTGCCGTACTGGTGACCGATAGGCGCTATGGGTGCCGCGGGGGAGAAGTGGCAAACAATACGCAGAACAGGAGGATCGCATGTTGTTGAAACAATACTACCTCGGCTGTCTGGCGCACGCCTCGTACCTGATCGCCGACCCCACCAGCGGTACGGCGGTGGTTATTGATCCGCAACGCGACATCGACCACTATCTGCAAGATGCCACCCAGCACGGATGCCACATCCGCCACGTTTTCCTGACCCATTTTCATGCTGACTTTCTCGCCGGCCACCTGGAACTCCGGGACCGCGTCGGGGCGACCATCTGTCTTGGAGCACAGGCCCAGGCCGATTACGCCTTCACGCCGTTCAAACACGGCGACGCTCTCGAATTCGGCAGTGTGCGTCTCGAAGTCCTCGAGACCCCAGGGCACACTCCCGAGGCCATCTGCATCCTGGTGTATGATATGCAGCACGACACGCTGCATCCCCACGCCGTCCTGACCGGTGACACCCTGTTCATCGGCGACGTCGGACGGCCTGATCTGATGGCATCAGTGGGCATGAGCGCCACACAACTGGCAGGGATGCTCTATGATTCCCTGCACCACAAGCTCCTCACCCTGCCGGATGAGACGCTGGTGTACCCAGCCCACGGTGCGGGCTCCATGTGTGGCAAAAACCTCAGCAGCGACACGGTCTCCACGCTGGGGAAGCAGCGGCAGTTTAACTACGCCTTGCAACCGATGAGCAAAGAGGCCTTCGTGGCCCTGGTCACCGCGGACCAGCCCGAGGTGCCGGCCTACTTTGCCTACGATGCCATGCTGAATCGCCGTGAGCATGCGACATTGTCACAGACCCTGCAGCACGCGCTCAGACCGCTGCAGCTCGACGAGGTCGTGCGGCATCTGAACGCTGGTGCGCAGGTGCTCGACGTGCGTCAGCCAGCCGATTTTGCCCGGCAGCACCTGGCTGACAGCCTCAACATCAGCCTGAGCGGTGCCTACGCCACCTGGGCTGGCACTATCCTGGACCAGCAACAGCCCATTGTGCTCGTCGCCGAACCGGGACAGGAGGAAGAGGCCGCCGTGCGTCTGGGCCGTATCGGCTTTGACCACATCGCTGGCTATCTCGAAGGTGGGCCGCAGACACTGACGACGCGGCCAGAACTGACGCGCGGTACAGAGCGGCTTACCCCTGCCGAGCTCGCCGCCGAGCTAGATGCACCAGCACCACCCCTGGTCCTGGATGTGCGCACTGCGCACGAGCGTCACCAGAAACACATCGCTGGCAGTCTGCACATACCCCTCAACCGCCTCCGCAAGCGGCTCGACGACCTGCCGCGCCAGCGCCGGATCGTTATCCATTGTGCCAGCGGCTATCGTTCATCAGTTGCCGCCAGCCTGCTCGCACGGCACGGCCGTACCGACCTGGCCGACCTGGCAGGCGGCATAGCTGCCTGGGAAGCCGCCGGGCTCGACATAGTCACGCCAGCCACCGCCCAGGCGCCCTATGGCCTGGCTGACTTCGTGCAGGATCTGCGTCGCATCACCGCCGACACCGACGATCCGCAAATGATCATCACCCGCGTCAGCCCGCAGGCGCAGCGCCTCGCCATGGCCACGGACTGGCTGCGCGCCGAGCACTATCAATGCGACCAGGAGCAGGGCTTTGGCGTGCATCTCCTGCATGAAGAGGAGGACCATACCCTGGCGGTGTTTGCCATCGCCTGGCTCCCTGGACGCGGCGCCCCACCCCACAATCACGGCACCTGGGCGGTGGTGGCAGGGGTGGACGGCCCGGAGACCAACACCTTCTGGAAACGGCTCGACGATGGCTCCCATGCGGGGCATGCCGAGATCACCTGGAACGGCGAGAAAATCTTCGGCCCTGGGGAGGTGGTGGCGTTTCTGCCGCACGAAATCCATAGCGTGACGAACGACACGCCGACGGTAACGGTGTCGCTGCATGTCTACGGCAAACACCTGAACTACACCGGACGCTCGCAGTTCAATCCCTCCGCTAATACTGAAATGCCCTTCCTGATCCGCCACGACTGACAGACGCGGCGGCCACGCCTGCAGCGTGGTCGCCGTCTGTCCTCGTGCTCCCATGGACGAAAATAGTTCTTGACACCAATGGCCGCTTCAGAGAAATTGCCCATATAGGTGTGTCTCTGCGAGTTAGACCGCAGAGATAAAGACGTGTGAGAGTTCCCAGCACCGGAGGGTTTGACAACGGCTCCGAGGTGCCAGAATAAGGAGGGACATATGGGACTCTTTGACTTTGTCAGAAATATTGGCAAAAACCTCTTCTCGCAAGATGATGCAGAAGCCTCAGAGAAGATCAAAACAGAAATCGAGGCGGCAAATCCAGGTGTCAGCAACCTGGATGTGCAGTATGACCCGCAGTCAGGGAAGGTGGCGCTCTCCGGCACGGCAGATTCCGCTGAAGCCATGCAGAAGGCGGTGTTAATGGCAGGTAATGTGCAAGGCGTTGGCGAGGTCGAGGCGGCAAACCTTGCCCATCCCCAGGAACAGGAGGAGGTTGAGTACTACCTCATCGAGAAAGGCGACACGCTCTCGAAGATTGCCAAACAGTTCTATGGCGATGCGAACAAATATCCACGTATCTTTGAGGCCAATCGCGAGGTGATCAAAGACGCCAACCTGATCTTCCCTGGGCAAAAAATCAGGATCCCTCACGAGTAATCTCCGCGGTCGGGTTACTTCGTTGCCGACGGTTTCCAGCCGGGATCGGGGTTGTACTCGGTGATTGCTCGCGCCCGCGCGGCCGTGTCAGGACCAAGGTTGCGTTCGTGGACCACACCATCGTGATTGACGATGAACGTCATCACGCCGGTGTCGCCCCACTTCGCTGGCCAGGCGAGGACTGCGTAGCCGTCGGTCATGCGGCCGTTGCGGACGTAGCTGCGAGCGCCACCCGGCGCATCGCGGCCCTGGCGGGTGAGGATGCGGTAGTGGTAGCCGTGATACGCCTCGCCGGGCTTTGCCTCGGCAGCCTGCGGGCCGAGCGGGCTTTCCGGCTCGTCCTGCGCCGCTGGCCAGTACAGGCCGTCGCGCTTGCCCGGAGTCGACAACACCCGTTGTGCGAACTGCTGCACGCCGTCGCGCTTGAGGCCTTGCGCGGCATACTCTTCCTGCGCGTCAGTGATCGCCAGCACGACCTGGATGGCGGCGAGTTCGTTGCGGCCGATGCGCCGGGTACGTATCTCGTCCTGCGCCGCACGGGTGTCGAAGCGCCAGCCCGCAGCGCTTTTCACCAGCGGGATGGGCAGCGTCCAGCCGTGCTTGCCCACCTCGAGGAACGCCCTGGTGTCACTTGCATACACAATACGGTGTGACTTCACCCAGGCGGTGAGGAAGTGCATCACGTCGTCCAGATCAATCTCGTGTATCGGCAGGAGCTTCGCGTAGTCGGCGCCGAGGACAGACTTCACCGCCGTGTCGTCATTAGACGCCATGCCGTCGACCAGCGCTTCCGCCGCCGCGTCGGGCGAGGGAAAGGACCGCTGCGCGAATGCTGCCGATGCGGACAGCGTGATGGCGAGGATCAGTGCCAGGCCAAGCGTGCCCACGATGCCGCGCGCATGATGATTGTGTGTACTCATAACGTTCCGCTCCATTAGTGATGTCGCTTACCGCCCCGGCTACCGCCGCCACTGCCGCGCCCGGGCTTGGCGCTGGCGGCGGCGCGCTGCGGCTGCGGACGCGAATGCTGTTGCATTGCCTGCCGACTCGCCTTGCCGCGCTCGATCTGCGGCCGCGCCTGCCGGTTGTTGACCCCGCTGAGCGCGTTATCCCGCTTCGTCGACTGCGCCCGGCTGTGCTGCGCATCGCGATTGACGTTCTGTGCGCGTCGACGTGCGTGCGCTGGCGTTGCCGGTTGACGTCCATGCTGGCCGCGGTTGCCGGCGTGCCGCGATCTGCAACGCCTGCTGTGCACGATCACGGCGGGATCGCGCTGCGATCACGGCTCACGCCGCGATCACGCAACGTCTGCTGCGCCCGCTCACGGCTGGGATCGCGGCCGCGGAACTGCTCGCGGCTTGTCGACTGGTGCTTACGCTGCAGACGGTCGCGCGTCGCGTTGCCACCGCGATAAGGCACGTCCCGCCGGTGATTGACGTCGTGCCGCCAGTTAACTCGATTGCTGTTGACGTCAAGACGCCGGTTGATGTTGATGTTGTTATACCGGTTGACGTTGATGTCGACGTCGTGATGGTGCCAGTCGAATCCACCCCAGATCGCATTGGAGATGCCAACGCCGACGCCCCACGCGATGCCGGTGGCGATGGCGCCGCCGACGACGTTGCTGAACCAGTAGCCGGGCGGTGGCGGGATGTAGTACGGCGGGTAGGCGGGATAGGGCCATGCGCCGTACACCACTGTGGGGTTGTACTGCGGCACGTAGATCACCTCCGGCTGCGCTGGCTCAATGACGATTACCTGCGGCGGCGGAGCTGACTGCTGCACCACGACCGTCTGCGGCTCGGGTGGCGGTGCCTGCTCGACCTTCACGACCATCTGCTCGTTGGATGTGAGGTTGCCCGCTTTCTGCGCCTGCGCGCGCAGGCGCTGCACCGAGTCCATCACGTCCTCCGGTTGCGCGAGGAACGCATCGCCCAGATCCTGCACCCAGTCGGGCTTCTCGCCCATCATGATGATCACCTGCGGGAACGCGACGAGCGAGGCAACGCTCGGGTCCCACGGCTCGTCTTCGACCATCTGCACCGCGGCGTCGCCCTTTTGCTCAGCATGCGCGCGCGACCATTGGGCCGCCTCGGCCACGTCGGCCGGATACGTCGAGGCCATCAGCACCTGCGACAGCAGCGCATCGGGATACAGCGCAACTGGCGCCGTCAACTGGTCGAGTTGCTCCGTGCCGAATTGCTGCCCGCTGGCGAACGCCGGCAGCATCACAACGGCCACGGCAAACAAATGTAACCAGCGGGTCTGTCGGGAATGCACGGTCTGCTCCTTTGCGTTGTGGAAATGTCTCGACCAGGCGCATCGATGTTTGCAAAACACGCCTTTGCGTCCAGGCCGCTAGCGGGGCAGTGTTGAAAAGCGCACACATGGTATTGCTCCCCTCCTTCCTGTGAGGCGGTCCACAGGCACCTCAGTCATACCCCCTCGGTTGCGGGAGTCCAGCAGAAAACTTCCCGGACACATAAGAGGTTTTGCACCGATATTCTGGCCAACATGCCGGGAATCTTACAGGAGAATCAGGCGCATATCTAGACCAGCTCGGTTCATGTGGAACTACTGCCTGCCTTTCTCGCACGAGGCATCTCACACCGGTGAACAGCCCCAGCGCGGCCTCGCTTCACCGCGATGGCTCGCCGTGGGGCGCGTTATAACGGACGAGTTCGGCGACCAACTGCGGTCGGCTATCGAACAACTCGTGCGACCCGATGCCAAGCCGCATGATACATCCCATGGCGGTCGACACGGGCACGTCGAGCAGCTTGACGCGGTCTTCCGTCAGGTAGTAGATCGCGCCGGCCGCGGGTGTAGGAGCACTCGGGACGAACACCGTGCAGAGGCCGCCAGCGTAGGCGCCGCTTGGGAAAAACAACACGCCGCCATCACTGGTGAGAAGTCCTCCATCACAGTCGGCTTCTCCTTTTTTGCTCGCAATCCTTGCAAAGGGCAGCACGATGGGCGTATCTTGGGCCAGAGCAATCTCCTTCTGTGTGTTGTGACAGGAATGTTCACATACTACAATCTAAGGCAACACGTTACAGAAGGAAACTGCTTTCTGAGGCATTATCCGGATGAGTGGCATGACGTGCACAATCATGTTTGTCTGTGCCTCGCTGGAGCCGTCGAAAGACGCTTTTGAACAGTGGGCGGAGTGACTCCGGCGACACTGGATCGAGTATCTCTCGCATCTGTGTGTTGCAAGGCATGCGCCCGATGCCGTAGATCGTCCCCAAATTGTCCTCGGCCTGTTGTGTGTCAAAGGCGAGCAGCGAAGGTGAGGTGAGTGAAAATCTGGCGCAAGCCGACCTGAGCGTATCGCTGAAGGAAGTCTCTGTATCGCCACAGCGATGATCGGGATGGTGCAGAGTTGGAGGTAACATGCGATGGGATATCGCCATCTTATGAGCGTCGTCCTGGTCGCTCTGACCGTCTGCGTGGCTGTCACAGCCGCGGCGGCCGCCCGCACAAAAGACAACGAAGGGGGCGGGGCATTCACGTCCGAGGAGCTCCAGGCGGCGATGAGGAGTTTCGCCGACAGTTGGTCGTCACAGATCGCCGAGGCGACCGCACGCCTAGCAAGGCAGATGGCGACGCCCCAGGCGCGTAATCAAGCCAACAGTTTCGGGTATTATACCATCGCCGCGGCCATTGACATCGCTGCGGGCCCGTACCCAGGAGTGGCGCTCCTGGACATGCTGGTCCTGGTCACCCTGAGTCGCATGGTCTGGGAAGAGCACTGGATGCCACAGGTGTACGGCCAGTCGGCCGAGGGTATGCTCACAACGTTGCGGAAACTCGAAGAGGATATCTGGGCACTCGCCGCCAGGGTGCTGACGCCCACGCAGCGCCAGGAAGTGCTGGACGTGCTCAGGGCCTGGCGCACCAGATACCCGGACAAGATCCGCGTAAGCTTCATCCGCTTCAGCGACTTTGGCGAGTTGGGACGCAAGCCCTCGCTGGAGGCGGCGCGCAAGGCAGGGGGGTTGCTGGCACCGATCAAACATGCGGCGCAGGCAGCAGATGAGATCAGAATCTTGGGGGAACGCGCCCTCTACATGCTCGCGCGTATGCAGGAACTGACGCACGCTCGGGCCAAGCTCCTGGCGCAGGATCTGCTCACGACCCCGGAGATTGCCCAGCTCTTAGCCGACGTCACCGGGTTTCGTGCGGTCTCAGAACGCTATGCCGAGATCTTTGAGGCCCTGCCAGCACAACTCACCGAGCAAACGCGTGTGACGATCGACCAGACCATGGCGCAGGTCATGCGCCAGAGTGCCTCGCTCCTCGACCACGTTATGCAGCAGGTGTCAGCGGAGCGGCAGGCCATCATGGGCCAGAGTGTCTCGCTTATCGACCACGTTATGCAGCAGGTGTCAGCGGAGCGGCAGGCCACCATTGAACAGGCGATGCGCGGTATTGCCCAGGAGTCCCAGGTGGCGCTGGCGCAGACCCTGCAGGGGGTATCGCAAGAGCGGCAGGCGCTTCTAGTCGGCATCGAACAGGTGCTCGACCGAGGCGAGCGGCAAGTGGAGCAATGGCTGACCCATGTGTTTGTATTGCTTGCGGCCCTCATCCTGCTCTTTTTCGTGGTACGACTGGCCTACCGCTATGCCGCTGATCGTCCTGTTGGGACCCCATCCTGGCGCTGGGCCGCGTGTGCTGGGCTGGGAGGGCTGGCGTTGCTGGTAGTGGTAACGGCGCTGGCCTATGTCCAACGTGACTTCCCCCCCATGGCTGCTGCGCCTGAGGCACAACGTGCGGCGCATGCCCCAGCCGACACGTCTCCGGCGCCTGACACGACGCCAGAGATCGCGGCACCAGCAGCCCCGCCAGGGTCGGCCACCACGCCGGCGTCCTCTGGACAGCAACAGGTGGCCATCACAACGCCGGCACTCCCCCCTGGACAGGCAGCACAGCTACGCGCACAACGGCCCTCCCGCATCGCCACGATCCGGCAACAAGGCCGCTTGACGGTCGCGGTGCAGGAAGATGCCACACCCTTTTCGTTTCTCGACGCCCACCAGCAACGGGTCGGTTTTGAGGTCGATCTCATCCGCGAATTGGCCAGGCGCTGGCTCGGTAATGCCGATGCCGTGACGTTTGTTCCCGTGCCGACCGAGCGCCGTATTGCCACGTTGCTGGAAGGCAAAGTCGACCTCATTGCGGCCGCCTTGACGAACACCCCAGCCCGGCAGCAGCAGATCGCCTTCAGCCACACCTATTTTCAGGCTCAGCAGCACTTACTGGTGCCAGAAGGCGCCGAGGTGGCTGACGTGTGCGACCTGCAAGGGAAAGTCATCGCCGTGACGCGAGGCTCAACGGCGGTTGACAACGTGCGGGTACAGGCGCGCGCGTGTGGTTTTACGGCTCAGCTGCTCGACGTTAAGGCCCAGGCCGAGGCGGTGGAGGCGGTGCTCACGGGGAAGGCCGCTGCCTTGAGCACGGATGGCCTGGCGCTGGAACAGGTGGCGGCCGGCAAGCCGCTCAAAGTGGTGAGAAACTATGTCAGTGAGGAACCGTATGGGTTGGGGCTCCCGCAGGGTGATGAGGCGTTGCGCCGTTTAGTCAACCTCACCCTGGAAGCCATGTACGCCGATGGCACCCTGGCTACCATGTATCAGAAGTGGTTTCAGGACAGCGTGCGTCCGTATCCCCTGCCCACATTCAACAAGGACACCGCGGACCCAGAGCTTGTTGCCCTGGCCACCGCCAACGTGCCGCCTGTGTTTCCTACAGTACAAGGAACCCCCTCACCCGCCAGGCAATATGTTGTTCAAAAGGGGGATACCCTGAGCCGCATCGCCGGGAGAGTTTATGGGGACGTGTCGTCGCAGGCCTGGAAGCGCATTTACGACGCGAACAAGGCCGTGATCGGTGCCGACCCCTCGCAGCTTCGCATGGGGATGCGGTTGACCATACCCGACTCCTAGGGCGTCGGGACTATGGCGCCTCCGTCCGCCAACTCGCAGGGTCTGCGCCCATACGTTCCCCCAGGTCTGCCAGCGCGTTCATGGTCTCTTTGATGAACACACCTGCTTTGGGTGGGACAAAATCGTTCGGGACGGCGATCACGCGGACTTCGACATCCCGGCCGCGCTTCAGATACGAAATTTCCGCCTGGGTAAACAGATGCCGTATCGCGGTGACCGTCGCCGCGCGCGTACCCATCTCCAGGCTGCGCGCCACGATCGCTGTCCACGTGGGCGCCGTCACCTGGAGCAGCGGGCGCAGTTGATTGTTGAAGATGACCCAGAAACGCACTGTGGGTATGGGCAGCTGCGGGTAGAGCGCGGCCCACACTGCGGGCACGGTCCGCTCCTCGCGCGCCCCGCCGTACGCGACTATCTCCGACCGGAGGAAGTGGAGGCCATGATCCAGGCGGCACGCAAAACCGGCCGGCATCCCGCGCGCGATGCCGCGATCATCCTGCTGATGTTTCGCCATGGGCTCCGCACGGCCGAACTCATCGCGCTGCGCTGGCACCAGGTGGATCTCAAAGCCGGGTACCTCGATGTCCATCGGGTCAAGCGTGGGCACAGCGCCACACATCCTCTGCGAAGCCCACAATTACGACTGCTACGGGAACTCCAGCGCACCTATCCCGATTCATCCTATGTGTTTGTCTCGGAGAGAAAGGCGCCCCTGTCTCCGCGGTCGATCCGTGCGATTGTCGCGCGCACGGGCCAGTTGGCAGGGCTCTCCTTTGTCCCTCATCCCCACCAGCTCCGGCATGCGTGTGGCTATTACCTCGCATCGCGGGGGCATGATACCCGAGCCATTCAGGATTACCTGGGGCATAAGAACATTCAGCATACCGTACGCTACACGGCCATGGCGCCGCACCGATTCGAAAGCTTCTGGCAGGATTAAGCGGTGTACCGCCTCAGGTGCGTGGGCACGTTGCCAATGAGAACCGTCTCACGTCAAGAGCATTCGCCAAAACGCCGTGTCACGAACCTCTGTCTTTTCAACACATACCGCAAGGCGACAGGGCTCGACAGCTCACGTTTCCAGAAACCAAATGCGGCAAAGTGTCACTCACCCTATGGAAGGACCTAAATGTCCCCACAAAGAGGGCGTTCCTCCACGAGACGTGGAGTGTATTCGGGGATTTTGGTATGATGTGCGGCGTGACCTGAACGCCGGGGTACCAACCGACACGTGGCAGGCGCGCCGTGACCTTCCTAACCGATGGCGTTAGTCTCTGACAGACTATAAACATGTACAGAACTATAAAAACTATAAGTACGCATTTTTGGGCTTGCTGTCGTTTGACAGGAGAAAAGTCGTGCCCAACAGAGAATGTGTCGCTCTTTTTCGGCCTGTTGAGCCCCGTTTCCGCCCCATAACCTGTCGTGACAGCATGCGCCGTCTGTTGCGTCGCGATCAGGCAGTGCATAGAGGCTTTTTCTCCGTGCAGCGACAGGTTTTTTGGCAGAAACGTCGTGTGATGCGTCAGCAGATCGTCCTTCCTGCTTGCCACGCGGTGTAGCAAGCTAGAACACCACGTGGGAGGTGGTGCATACGCTCTTCCCCCTCTCGCGTCGTGCGTGCAAACGCTGTGATTCGCCAGGCTCTTTTTCATCAAATAGGGCCATGGTCGTCCATCATGGGCGACAGCGCATCCCGACACAGGTGCGACGTTGCCGTGCACCGTGCCGACCGGTGGCGGGAAGCAGCATGAGTGAGGCTCTCACTACCTCAAGCACAAGGGCGCCGTGATGGAGCTTGCAGCCTACACGTTTGAGACGCTGCGTCGGGATGGGGAGTTCATCGTGTATCGGGGCCACCACCGACGCCACACCGACGCGCGTCCCCCCTCTCTTCTCGCGCTGACACCCGTCTTGGAACGCCCCGCCTTGGCCAGCCTCCGGCGGATGGAGCACGAATATGCGTTCCAGGCGGAGCTCGATCCCGGGTGGGCCGTGCGGCCGCTCGCGCTCGCCTCGTACGAGGGACGGACGATGCTCGTCCTCACCGACCCTGGCGGCGAGCCCCTGGAGCGCCTGCTGGGACAACCGATGGCGTTACCACCATTTTTGCGCCTGGCCGTCGGCCTGGCAGCGGCGCTCCGCCAGATGCATGGGCGCGGCCTCGTCCACAAGGATCTCAAGCCGGCCCATGTGTTCGTCAACGGGGCGACTGGCCAGGTCTGGCTGACGGGCTTTGGGATCGCGTCGCGCCTGCCACGCCAGCGCCAGGCGCCGGAGCCTCCCGAGTTTATCGCCGGGACCCTCGCCTACATGGCCCCCGAACAGACCGGGCGCATGAATCGGTCGGTCGATGCGCGCAGCGACCTCTATGCCCTGGGCGTCACGCTGTATGAAATGCTCACCGGCAGTCTGCCCTTCACGGCGTCCGAGCCGCTGGAGTGGGTGCACTGCCACATCGCCAGACAGCCGGCGCCGCCTGCCGAACGGCGCAAGGAGGTCCCCGGCGCGGTCTCGGCGATCATCATGAAGCTGCTCGCCAAGACGGCGGAGGAGCGTTACCAGACCGCGGCCGGGGTGGAGCATGATCTGCGGCGCTGTCTGGCGCAATGGGAGGCCGAGGGGCGCATCAGCGACTTCCCGCTGGGCGCACACGACATGCCGGACCGGCTGCTGATCCCCGAGAAATTATACGGGCGGGCGCGCGAGATCGAGATTCTGCTCGCCGCCTTCGAGCGCGTCGTCAAGGGCGGCGCGCCGGAGCTGGTGCTGGTTTCCGGCTATGCCGGGATCGGCAAGTCCTCCGTGGTCAACGAGCTGCACAAGGTGCTGGTGCCGCCGCGCGGCCTGTTTGCCTCGGGCAAGTTCGACCAGTACAAGCGCGACATCCCGTATGCCACGCTCGCGCAAGCCTTTCAGAGTCTGATCCGTCCGCTCCTGGCGAAGAGCGACACCGAGTTGGCTGGCTGGCGCGACACCCTGCAGGCAGGCGCTGGGCCCGAACGCGCGACTTATTGTTGATCTGGTTCCCGAAGTGAAGCTCATCATCGGAGAGCCGCCGCCGGTCCCCGAGTTGCCTTCACAAGACGCGCGACGCCGGTTTCAGCTTGTGTTCCGGCGCTTCCTCGGCGTGTTTGCCCGGCCGGAGCATCCGCTGGCGCTCTTTTTCGACGACTTGCAATGGCTCGACGCGGCCACCCTGGATCTCATCGCAGACGTGCTGACTCAACCGGATGTGCGGCATCTGATGCTGATCGGGGCCTACCGGGACAACGAAGTTGATGCGTCCCATCCGCTCAGGCGCAAACTCGACGCGATCCGTCAAGCGGGAGCGACGGTGCAGGTGATCCGCCTGGCGCCCCTCGCCCGTGATGACGTGGGGCAGCTCATGGCGGAGGCCTTGCGCTGCGAGCCAGCGCGCGCCGCCCCGCTGGCGCAACTGGTCCATGAGAAGACGGGTGGCAATCCGTTTTTCGTCATGCAGTTCATTTCTGCGCTCGCCGACGAGGGGCTGCTCACCTTCGATCATGTGCATGCGCGCTGGTCGTGGGACCTCGAGCGCATCCATGCCAAGGGGTACACCGAGAACGTCGTGGACCTCATGGTGGCCAAGTTGAGCGGCCTGCCCGTCGAGACCCGGAAAGCCTTGCAGCAGCTGGCCTGCCTCGGCAACGTTGCCGACGTCACGCTCCTGTCCATCGTGCTCGGGACCTCGGAGACACAGGTCCACGCGGATCTATCGGAGGCGGTCCGCCTGGAGTTGGTTGAGCGGCTGGCGGGCTCGTACACGTTCGTCCACGACCGTGTCCAGGAGGCCGCCTATGCCCTGATCCCGGAAGCATCACGCGCCGAGGCGCATCTGCGGATCGGGAGGCTGCTCGCGGCGCAGACCCCTGTCGAGAAGCGGGAGGAGGCGATCTTCGAGATCGTCAATCAGCTCAATCGCGGCGTGCCCCTCATCACATCGCAAGACGAGCGCGAGCAGCTGGCCGAGCTGAACCTGCTGGCGGGCCAGCGCGCCAAGGCCTCGACCGCCTACGCCTCGGCGCTCACCTATCTCATCGCTGGTGCGGCACTGCTGGCGGAGGATTGCTGGGAGCGCCGGCATGCGCTCATCTTCGCGCTGGAGCTACTCCGGGCCGAATGCGAAGTGCTCGACCGGCGCGATGGCCGCCGCGGAGCACCGCTTGACGATGCTGTCAACCCGCGCCGCCACGACCGTCGAACGGGCGACCGTCGCCTGTGTGCGCATGGATGTGTACACGTATCTCGCTCAGAGCGGCCGCGCCGTGGCCGTTGGTCTCGATTATTTGCGCCATCTGGGCATCGACTGGTCGCCGCATCCGACCGACGAGGATGTGCGACGCGCATACGAGCGCATCTGGGCCCAGCTCGGTGGCCGCGCCATCGAGGATCTCCTGGAGCTGCCCCTGATGACCGACCCGGCATCCCGCGCCACGCTCGATGTGCTGATCAAGCTCGGGCAGTCTACAAGGTTCACGGATGCGAACCTGTTTGCCTTGACCATCTGCACGGCAGTGCATCTCAGCCTCGAGCGCGGCAACAGCGACGGGTCGTGCTACGCCTATGTACGGCTGGGTACGGTCGCCGGCGTGCACTTCGGCGACTATCAGGCCGGCTATCGCTTCGGTCAGCTCGGCTATGACCTGGTGGAAAAGCGCGGGTTGAAGCGCTTCCAAGTCAGGACCTATGCGATCTTCGGCAATGCCGTCATGCCATGGACGAGACATGTCAAGGCGGGCCGTGATCTGGTGCGTCGCGCGTTCGAGATGGCGAATCAGACCGGCGACCTCGGTTTAATGATGTACAGCTGGTTCAGTCTGATCTCGAATCTTCTCGCGGCGGGCGATCCGCTCGTCGAGGTGCAACGCGAGACCGAGCATGGTCTCGCGCTGGCACAGAAGGGGGGGGTCGATCTCGCCATCGACCTCATCGCCACGCAGCTCGGGCTAGTCCGGACGCTGCGCGGGTTGACGCCGACATTCGGCTCGCTTGACGATGAGCAGTTTGACGAGCTGCGCATGGAGCGCCGTTTCGCCAGTCAGCCGGATCTGGCGTATGCCGAGAGCTGGTATTGCATCCGCAAGCTGCAGGCGCGCTTTTTTGCCGGCGACTATGCGGCGGCCCTCGAGGCGTCATTAAGAGCGCAACCGCTGCTGTGGACATCGCCAGAGACGCTGGAAGCGGAGGATAGGCAAGTGCCCGACGCACCGCTGGCGTCTGCGGAATATTACTTCTACGGGGCGCTTTCCCGTGCGGCATTCTGCTGATGCCGTGTTGCCCGACCAGCGGCGCCAGCATGTCGAGGCGTTGGCCGCCCACCACCGACAGCTCGCCATCTGGGCGGAGCATGGTCCGGAGAATTTCGAGCACCGCGCCGCGCTGGTCGGCGCGGAGATGGCCCGCATCGACGGCCGCGAGCGTGAGGCCATGGACCTTTACGAGCAGGCCATCCGCTCGGCCCGCGCCAATGGCTTTGTCCACCACGAGGCGCTTGCCCACGAACTGGCCGCGCGCTTCTACGCCGCGCGCGGCTTCGAGCAGATCGCGCAGCTCTATCTGCGCAACGCCCGGCACGGCTACCTGCGGTGGGGTGCCGACGGCAAGGTACGGCAACTCGATGCGCTCTACCCGCACCTCAGGGAGGCAGCGCCGGTGCCCGGCGCGACGAGCACGATCGGGGCACCGGTCGAACACCTGGACCTCGCGACTGTGCTCAAAGTCTCGCAAGCCGTGTCCGGCGAGATCGTCCTCGAGAAACTGCTCGACACGCTCATGCGCACGGCGATCGAGCACGCCGGTGCTGAGCGGGGGCTGTTGCTCCTGCCGCGCGGCGACGAGCTGCGCATCGCGGCGGAAGCCACGACCCGCGGCGACACCGTCATCGTGCGTCTGACAGACCAGTCCCTGGCCGCGGCGGCGCTGCCCGAGTCGATCGTCCAGTATGTCGTCCGCACGCAGGACAGCGTGCTGCTCGACGATGCCGCGGCCCCGCACGCGTTTGCCGCCGATGCGTACATCGCGCGCGCAGCACGCCCGGTCCATCCTCTGCGTGCCGTTGCGCAACCAGGCCAAGCTCACCGGGGTGCTCTATCTCGAAAACACCCTGACGCCGCACGTCTTCACGCCGACCCGGAGCGCGGTGCTGACGCTGCTGGCCTCGCAGGCCGCGATCTCTCTGGAGAATGCCCGTCTCTACGCCGAGCACCAGCGCGATGCCGCCGCGCTGCGGGAGCAGGCCAATCTCCTGAGCCTGACGCACGACGCCATGTTCGTCCGCGCCCTGGACGGCGTCGTCACGTACTGGAATCGTGGCGCCGAGGCCCTCTACGGGTGGACGACAGCGCAAGCGGCCGGCAGGGTGGCTCACGATCTGCTGAAGACGGTCTTCCCGCTGCCGCTCGAGCAGATCGAGGCGGCAGTGCTCAGTGCCGGTCGCTGGGAAGGCGAGCTGGTGCAAACCAAGCAGGACGGCACCCCGGTGGTGGTGGCGAGCCGGTGGTCGGTGCAGCGGGACGAGAGGGGGGCGCCGGTGGCCATCCTGGAGACCAACAACGACATCAGCGAGCGCAAGCGCGCCGAGGAGGAGTTGCGGGCAAGTGAGGAGGCTCTCCGCAACGCGCAGACCGAACTGGCCAGAGTCACGCGCGTGCTGACCGTCGGTGAGCTGACGGCGTCCATTGCACACGAAGTGAATCAACCGCTCACGGGCGTCATCACGAATGGCCAGGCGTGTCTGCGCTGGTTGGCACGGGATGAACCCAACCTGGAGGAAGCGCGGGCCGCCGTGCACCGGATCATTCGCGATGGGAATCGCGCCAGCCAGGTGGTCACACGCATTCGCGCCTTGCTGCAAAAAGGTGCAACGCAGAAGAGCTTGGTGAACCTCAACCACGTCATTGACGACATTCTG
>CAVZBC010000081.1:0-14580 GCA_963773125.1 uncultured Gammaproteobacteria bacterium
TATCGTGCAGTTCGCCGAACACCTCTTCCACCACATCTTCCAGCGTCACTAAGCCTTCCACGCTGCCGTGCTCGTCAATGACGAGTGCGATTTGAGTGTGTCGCTGCTGAAAGGTGTGCAGCAAATCGTCGAGTGGCATGGTCGCTGAGACGAACAGGGCTGGATGGACAAGCGACCGGAGATCCCGGTCTGCTTGCAGCAGCTGTCAGACATGTTTGAACAAGTCTTGCAGATGCAGAATGCCAACGATATGGTCAAGGTCGCCTTCATAGGCCGGCAGGAGGGTATGGATGGTGCGCGCAGCCCGATCCAGCAGTGCATCCGCCGGCCGCGAGAGGTCGAGTGCGACAATATCGACGTGGGAGATCATTACGTCGTTCACGCGCAAGTCGGCGCACTGCGTCCCACGCTGCATTACCTGGCGCTCGATATCGTCCCTGTGGCTCATACGCTTTCCTTGCCGCATTCCGCGGCGGTGACACCGCCTACATAGAGGCCAGTCAACAGCCCCGCCAGGGTGGCACGAGAGCCCCCGAGGTGGGGGACTCCACATGGCGAGCATACGGCAGAAAATACGGCATGGAGTTCGCCCTGTATGTAGCATTCGTGCGAAAAATGTTGGAATCGTGCGGAAATAGTGTCGTTGGGGAGCAGATGCCCCCGCCAGCTTGGCGTGAGGTCAAGGCGGCGGGGGCCGCCCTGGCCCAATCAATAGGTGGTGCTGGAGACGCGGGGAGGAGGCACAGAGCCCTCGTAGGCATGCGGCGGGTGAGTGCCACTATCCCCGCTCAGTCGGTCATGCGGAACAGCCGGCGCCATCTCACACACGCCGCGCCTCCTCCCACACTCGCTTACGGCGTTGATTCCTACCGAAGATACAGGTAGACAGACGGAAAAATGTGCTGCAAAATGCCTATTGGTCAACAAGTCGCAGTCTTTATCCGGCATTCCGCGTGTGTAGTTCTCGCTTCCCAGCCTCCCATTGCACTTACTTAACTTTTCTAGATTAACAATGTATGGCATATGTAAATCATTTCAATTTTAATTTGACAAATTTAGTTAAGTAACTTATTATAGTTAAGGAAATGAACATTTCCAGCCATTCCACAGATTCCCTGAACTAAGTCGGGTTATCTGCCCTCACACCGCTTAGACGACCATCATGGAGGTTCATATGTTTGCTCGCTCGGTTTCCTTGCAGCTGAAACCTAACAGCATCGCGGAGTTTACCCAGACCATCGAGAAAGACATCATTCCCTTGCTGCGTAAACAGCAAGGCTTCCAGGACGAGATTGCCTTCGTCGCCCCAGGCGGAACAGAAGCGGTGAGTGTCAGTTTGTGGAACCACAAAGAGGACGCGGACACCTATCATCGTGGCACCTATCCTGCAGTGCTGAAAGCCTTGGCGAAGGTGGTTGAGGGCACGCCTCAGGTGCACACCTATGAGGTGTCGAACTCAACCTTCCACAAGATCGTCACTCGCGCCGCCGTGTAACACGGGGAGGTTTTGTGTGCGCTGGGAACTAGAGGTTCGTTGCCGTGTACAACAGCATCGCACTGCATAGGAGCAAGAAGAACATGGAAAAATATGTCGAGCAGTACCACGCCTGGGGGGGACAACTCACCCGTCCTCTCTGGACGGATGTGCAGGGATGGAAAAAGGGGAGCTTCTCCATTACCGAGGCTCCTGGAACACCTCTTCCTGCATGGTTTCGGAAGATTCTTCACAGCAAGAAAAACCTGGCAGATCTCGAGAAGATGCCTCTCGTGGGTGGGTAGGCTCTGACGCGTTTCAAAGACATCCTATTCTGCATGCGGCACAAGGTGTCAGGGTGCAGGCGGACAACCAAGGAGGAGGATAACATGGTGAGCGTGGTCATACTGATGGTTATTGGTCTAGGCATAGGGGGGATTCTATGGATGCGTCGGCGCAACTGGCAAGCGTACGCCTCCCCCGACGCGCCAGGGGTCATTCCTCGCGAGACCCTAGCGCTCCACGCCTTTGCGCACGGGAATACATGCTTGGCAGCGGGGCAGTTTGACGAAGCAATTGCCGCCTTTCACCAAGCTCGAGAGCTTAAGCCGGGACATCCCCATGTCGCTGGCCGGCTTGCCGAAGTGGAACGGCAGCAACAGGCGGCGAGCGCTGGGGCGCTCGTCGGCACAACCGTCTAACCCCCACCCGCGTGCCATCGGTCTAGGTGTCGCAGCACGCAGCCCTGCGGGTGCAACCGCACCTGTTGCAGACTTCAGCCACAGGATGTAGCAGGAGTAGGAGGATACATCATGTCCGTGAAACCGCTGGAGCAGGAGGCGGAATATTTCGCCAGATTGGAGTTGGCGCGTCGTAAACAGGCCCTGGTGGAGCAGGAAAGTCGGGATGCCGAGGAGGAACGCCAGCGCGTGTTCACCGTTGCCCAGAATCACTGTCCCAAGTGTGGGGCGCCGCTGGTGCAGGTCACGTACCGCAGCGTAGCCATAGACCAATGCTCGCACTGTCAGGGGGTCTGGTTGGACTGTGGGGGACTCGAACGTCTACTTGCAGATGGGCAATGGTTTCTCAGCGCCCTGAAACGGATCTTTGCCTAAGCGGATACGGCCGGGTGGTCCTCCGCCTGAGCCGTTCCTTTGCTCGTGCAGAGGTGATCGGTTCGTCTGCCGCAACCATGGGATGCCAGGGCTGGCTGTGTCAGGCACAGTGTCGGTGCACAGTATAGAGGGAAAGAAAAAATGGAAAATTATATCGAGCAGTACCAATCCAAGCATGGCGGAGTGACCCTCCACACCTGGACGGAAGTGCAAGGCTGGAAAAAGGAAAACTTCTACATTACCGGGGTCTCCGGCACCCCGGTTCCCTTGTGGTTCCGCGATGTGCTGCGTGAGAAGCATCTGGCGGATATCGTTGACTTTCCGCATGGTCCCTCTGATTTTTATGCATAGTGCGCCTCGGAGGATGTGCCCCGGATCCTGAGCGGCTGCTGGTGCTGTTCGTGGCGATGCAATGTGGAGGGCGGGAGATGCGGGCATCTCTCGCCCGTTTACGGCGTGCGAAAATGGAGCGGGTCTCTGAGGTTTTGTAACTCCCGATAGTAATAGAGGGGTGTTGGACGCTTGCCCTTGAACTTCAGCCGCTTGAGAAAGGCGATTTCCTCCGCCGTCGCATCGCCACTGAGTGACGTATCCCTGAGGAATGCTGCCAGCCCCGGCTCCTGATCGCCAGGGTATTCGGGATCCCTTTCCACAAACGCAAATTGCTTCAGGTGCTCGGGGACGAGGCGGCGATTTAAGACAATTTCCATCCCAAACGTCACGGGATCAACGTCCCAGGATTCCAGCAGCGGCTCCAAGAAGGCGATGCAATGTTCCCTCGATACGTTAAAGATATCCGCATCCAGAAACTCGAGCACGATGACCCGCATCTGTTCATAGCTACGGTCACCGAGTCGCGCCATGATGCGAAGCCAGGTTTCATTGGCTAATTCCTCTTTGGCAACGTTCTTGACCACATCCAACAACTTCTGGGTGACGAGGCGTTCGAGTTCGCCGAAGGGCTGCTTCTCAAAGACCGCCCGGAGGTAGGTGGCTTTGTCGGGCGGGCATTTGCGGAGAATTAACGCGCGCATGTCTTGAAACAAGGGCGCAGGTCGATCCCCCAATTTTCTCTGTAATTCTTCCTGACGCTGGAGGTCTGCCAGCTTGGCCAACTCACCGCGCGGGAGTTGCAAAAAGGTTTCTATTTTGTCATACATATCGGTCCGATGAGGCGCGGGGGGCGCTTTTTTTCGCGTTAGCAACTGTGAAATGTACGATTCTGTTACTGTGGCGGCACGCGCCAGATCGCGCTGCTCATATCCCAATTCGGCCAGTCGCTGCCTAATGACGAAAGCCATATCCATAGAATATCTCCTTACAATTAACCATTGTTAATTAAAAAAACCTGTATTCTAAAATATTACATACAAGAGTTGACAAGTAAAGTAAATTCACCTATGATAGTTCATCAGATGAGCCTTTCTCTTCACATTTCAGCCCATCTGCACGCAGTCAGAGTCTCCGACTGCCCCCTATCAGCCGTCACATCCTAAGCGGTTGCTATGCTTGCGCACCAGGAGTCCATGCAGTTCAAGCCCAAGAGCGTTGCGGCATAGACGCAGACACTTGCGCAGGTCATCATGCCCCGGCTGTGTCTACAGCGAGGCTTTCAGAAGGAAGTGTATCATGTCGATGTTTCAACGCGTACTCGTGTGGGTTAGTGCGATTGCGTTGGTCATCTTCGTTTTCGTCATTCATAAATCGGTGAGCACCCTGAAGACGACGGTACAGGGACACACCACTGCCCTTAACAAGCCCGTAATCGTAGCAGAGGTCTTTCCTGGGGTACCCGCAGCATTCGCTGAGCGCTGGAGCACAGCGACGCAGGGCACAGGTCTCACATCCCAGGACTATCTCTGGCTGACCCTGTATCTCACGAATAGTGGCCAGAGTCAGGGGCGAGGTATCGCTGCGAACCTGGCGCTCCTGCCGGCGATCAGTGCGATCTATCCTGACAGTGGGGCGTTAGTGGGAAACCCCATTGTGGTTGCAGAAGGTACGGAGCAGACGCGGGTGACGTTCTCCTTTCTCAGCCTGGCGCCAGGGAATGCCCACACGGTGTTCATCGCCCTGCGTCCCGACGATCTGACTGGCCCACCCTATGAAGCGCCGGCCCAGCACCAGTGGGTGGCGCAACACCGAGCTTACTGGATGCAGTTCACTGTCATGGCGGAGGAGCATCCGACGTTCGTGCAGTACGGGTTCGCTTCACCCCTGTCTGACCGGCAGGCAGCCAGCCGCCCAGCAGGAGCCAGCACTTCTCCGGAAGCACGGCAGAGCGCGGCGCGCAGCACCCCGTAACCGTGCAGCGCCTGTCGCGCTGTGAAGTCGTTGTGGCCCGATGGTGTTCTTGGCCCAGTGAGAGCGACGCTGTCACTGGGTCTCCGTGCGGCCCGGGCATGCCAGGCCCGCAATACCCAGAAAGCATCTTGGACTAGTCTATGCCACAAATCCGTTTCCCCACTCGTGGGGGGTTCCATAAGACCGTCAAGCAGCGTGTAGAACAGTATTTTGCGGACAGCGGACGGTCGACAACCGGCGATTGGCGTCTGTTTGTGAAAACTGGCGTGATTCTAGCCTGGCTCGTCGGTTCCTACGTACTCTTAGTCTTTGCTTCCACGTCGCTCCCCGTAACCATGCTTGCCGTATTTGCGCTGGCGCAGGGATGTGCGCTGGTGGGTTTCAACATCATGCATGATGGGGCACACGGGAGCTACGCCCACAGCACAACCATCAACCGGCTCATGGGCGGCATGCTCAATATGATCGGCGGCAGCCAGATGCTGTGGCGCCACAAGCATAATCGGCTGCATCATATCTATACCAACATCCATACCCTCGACAATGATCTCCAGACTAATGGCCTGCTCCGCTTCAGCCCAGGGCAACCCTGGCGTCCGTGGCATCGTTTTCAGCATTGCTACGCGTTTGCCATATACAGCCTGTTGACCCTGTCGTGGGTGACCATCGGGGATTGTCGCAAGCTCTTGTCAGGGCGTATCGGTCACTCCGCATTGCCTCAACTGACGTGGGCAGACATCGGCGTTTTTTGCTGCACCAAGATGGGCTATTTTGGCTACGCGCTTCTCCTGCCCCTCTATTTTCATCCGTGGCAGCACGTGCTTCTGGCCTTCGTGGGCGTGCATCTGCTCCTCGGGTTGACGCTGTCTGTGGTGTTTCAACTCGCCCATACCGTCGAGCGCACTCGCTTCCCCACCCCGGATGCGTATACCGGCATGATGCCCAAAGAATGGGCCGTGCATGAAGTGGAGACGACGGCAAATTTTGCCCCCCATAACCCCTGGCTCACGTGGTATCTTGGCGGGCTGAATTTTCAGATTGAGCATCACCTGTTTGCGCGCGTGTGCCACATCCATTATCCCGCCATCAGCACCATGGTGGCCGAGACGTGCCACGCCTTTGGCCTGCCCTATGTGTCCTACCCAACGGTTCGGTCGGCGATTGCGGCGCACTATCGGTTCTTGAAAACGATGGGGCAGCACACAGTCGGATGAGGCCCAACCGATCATATGGCCCGGAGTGTCGAGGATGCTCAATACCCCGAGATGATGAGGTGTATCTGGAGACATCTTCCCCCAAGCCAGCGGCACAGTTCCCAGGCTTTGTCGTTGAGATTGCTCCGGGCATGGGCTATATATGGGGCATCGGATATACAGATTTTCCATAGACGCCTTGACTGGAGGGAGATGTTCAGGGGGATTTTTCGTCTCCACGCCGCTACGCAAGGACGCTCAAACATTGAGCCACAGGGTTTAGAGTCGCATCCCGCCTTAAAGTCCCCGCAAACGGCGCAGCACATCTTCTTGCAGGTCTTTCCCGTGGGGCAGTTTCTCGACTGGTATCCGGCGTCGCGGCGACAATACGTTATCATCCTCACCGGGGATGTCGAAATCGGCTGGATGGCTAAGGTGGACACAGGGAGAGGGGGAGTATGGCACGATTAGCCAATAAAGTGGCCTTGATCACCGGCTCGGGAAGCGGCCAGGGACGGGCCGCAGCGCTGCTGTTCGCCCGCGAGGGTGCCCGCGTCATGGTTAGCGATATCAATGTGGCAGGGGGAGAGGAGACGCTCCGTCAGGTTCACGCGGCTGGCGGGGAGGCGACATTTCAGGCCGCGGATGTCTCCAAAACCACGGAGGTCGAAGCCCTGGTGCTGAAGACTGTGCGCACATACGGCGCTCTGCACGTCCTCTACAACAACGCCGCCATTTGGGATAGAAGTGGTCTGGATAACTACGTCACCGAGCTCAGTGAAGACGGTTGGGAAAAAATCCTTGGTGTCAATCTCAGGGGGGTCTATCTCTGTTGCAAATACGGTATTCCGGCGCTTATGGCGGCCGGGGGAGGTTCGGTCATCAACACGGCGTCGGCGGCCGGGCTCATCGGCAGCCGGAATCGTTCGCATGCCTATAGTGCCAGTAAAGGCGGCGTGATTGCCTTGACGCGCGCTATGGCCATTGCCTATGCCAGGCATGGCGTGCGGGTGAACGCCATTTGCCCTGGGGGCGTGGATACTCCGATGATTGCCCCCATGCTTGCCTCACAGGAGCGCCAGCAACGCTTCGCGAGCGCACATCCTCTCGGACGCCTGGGCACGGCAGAGGACATTGCCTATTTTGCTTTGTATCTGGCCTCGGATGAGTCGTCATGGGTGACGGGCGGGGTGTTTCCCATCGATGGCGGAGTCACCGCCCAGTAAAGGCACGTGCGGTCAGGATACGGCCTGCAGGAGTGCCTTGGCCTCCTGCAGGTCGGCCGTGTCAAACCCTTCGGTAAACCAGTCATAGACCCCGGCCAGTAATACGTGGGCCTCCTGCCGCTTACCCTGCTGCTGCCAGAGCCGACTCAGACTCATGGCGGCCCGCAGCTCCAGCGATTTTGCCTGCTGCCGACGGGCAAGGTCGAGGGACTGCTGGAAACAGGTTTCGGCGTGCGACACCTCCGGGGCGGCGTGCTGCAGGAGCAACTCGCCCTTGAGCCGATACAGCTCCGCTTCGTAGTAGCGTTCGCCGGTTTTCTCGATCAGGGCCATGGCCTCGCTCAGCGCCGTCAAGCCTGCCTCTGGTTGCCCCATGATGCTGTGCACTTCGGCCAGCATACTCAAGAAATGCGGCCGCTGAAATTCTGCGCCCGTCGCCCGATAGGCGTCCAGACCCTGGCGCAGCTGCGTCAGGCCCTCTGCCCCCTGCCCCTGCATGGCCAGCGCCCAGCCGCGCATGATCGGTCCCACTGCCAACATGAGCGCCACCTGCTGTGCGGTGGCCACGGTGATCACCGTTTCGGCGCGCTCGGAGACCACTTGCCACTCCCGGCGCAACTGGTGCAGGAGGGCCGTCCAGTAGAGCCCACGCGCCAGGGTATACGGGTGCTCCAGGTGCTGGGCCAGCGTCAGCGCCCTGATTACTGCGCTCCAGGGCCTGATCCGGATAGCCCAACACCCACAGGGTCCACCCGGCATACGCCAGGCATCCCACTCCAGGGTCGAAATTCCCGTAGCGAAACGCCAGGGCATGGTGCTGTTGCGGGTCGTAGAGGCGTATGCCTTGCTCGAGATGGGCGTGCGCCTGAGACAGCTGGCCGAGATCAGAACCAGCATAATCCCAGGGCGATGTGGGCCTCCAGGAGGAGCGCCGGGTCGTCGAGACGCCGGGCCAGGCTGAGACACTGCTCTGCCAACTCCCGCGCCGTCTCATGCTCGGCTCGTCCCAGATACAGCAACCACAGGCCCCACAGCACCGGAAAGAGCTCTGGGGTGTCCTCGACCTGCTGGCAGAGTTCTCGGGCGCGGTGGTATGCCGCGGCCACCTCCGGCGCCGCGATATCCTTTGGTGGCCATCAAGGCGGGGCCGAGCGTGGTCTGTAAGGATCAGTTCAGCCTGGAGGCGCGCCGGCGTGTCCGGCAGGGTGGTGAGTAGCGCGATGCCTTGCCGGAGGTGGGCAATCGCTTCGACATTGGCCGAGCGCTGCATGGCGCGCTGCCCAGCCTGCTGCCAGTAGCCGACGGCCTGGGCGGCGCACCCCGCTTCGGTGTAGTGGCGCGCCACCAGCTCGGGCTCGGTTGCGACCGTGTCGGGGAAGCGGCTTTCCAACATCTGGGCGACCTCCTGGTGCACCTGCTGCCGCGTACTCTTCAGCAAGGAGGCATACGCCGCGTCCTGCACCAGGGCATGCTTAAAGATATATCTGGCCCGCGGCGGACGGCCCCGCTGGTAGAGCAGCTCGGTGTCGACCAACTGCGCCAGCCGCTCCTGCAACAGCGCGTCCTCCACGCCGGCCAGGGCGCGCAGCATCTCGTAGGCAAACTCCCGCCCCAGCACGGCGCCGAGTTGGGCCACCTCGCGGATCATCGGCAGGCGATCCAGCCGCGCCATCAAGGAATCCTGGAGCGTGGTCGGGATCCGCACCGCCGACAAGGGACTGGTCAGCGTGTAGCGCTCCGCCTCCTGGTGCAGCACGTCCGACTCCAGCAGCATCTTGGTGAGCTCTTCGACGAACAACGGCACCCCATCGGTCCGGGCGATAATGTACGCGACCACCTCCGCGGGCAGCGCTTTGCCTCCCGCCAGGTGGGTAATCAGCGCTTCGACCTGGGGACGCTCCAGGCGGTTGAGCGTCAGCGGCGTCATATGCGACCGGGGCGGCCAGGGCGGCACAAATTCCGGACGAAACGTCAGGAGGTTGAGCATGGCCGACGTGGGCGACTGGTCGAGCAGCAGCCCGAGGAACTCCAGGGTGGACGGATCGGCCCAGTGCAGGTCTTCCCACACCACCAGCAGCGGCTGGCGCTCGGCCTCCTCCAGCATCCAGGCCACCAGCGCATCATGCGTCTGCTGCTTCTGCTGCTGCGGGGTAAGGCGCATGGCCGCATAGCGCTCCTCCGGCAGCGGCACGGAGAGCAGCGCGGCGAACAGCGGCACGACGTCCTCCAGGGGCAGGCGATACGTCCGCAGCGTGCGCTCCAGCGTGTCCAGCTTCGCCGCCGGGGTATCGCCGCGTTGCAACTGGAGGACCCGCTGCACATGCTCAATGACCGGGTAGAGCGCACTGTTGGTGTGATACGGCGAACAACGCACCGCGACGCGCGTGGAGCCCTCGCGGCGCACCTGGGCCCGCAGGGTCTCGACCAGGGACGATTTGCCGATCCCGGCCTCGCCACTGATCAACACCACCTGTCCGAGGCCCGCTTTGCTCTGCTCCCAGCGCCGTCGCAGCAACCCCAGTTCCTCGTCCCGCCCCACCAGGAAGACGGCGGTGCCGGGCGTGGCCGCCTCCTCATCGTCCGCGGTGTCGGGGAGCCCGAGGACGCGGAACACCTGCATGGGCTCGGTCACCCCTTTGAGCGGGTGGGTCCCCAGGGTCTCCAGGGCAAAACGCCGCTGCACCAGCCGCGCCGTGACGGCACTGAGCACCACCGTATCGGGGGCGGCCAGGCCCTGCAGGCGCGCCGCAATATTCGGCGTCTCGCCCATGGCCAGCTGTTCGTGCCGGTCGCCACCGCCCATTGCCCCAATCACCGCCATGCCGGTATGCACCCCGAGGCGCACCTGCACCCGCACGCCGTAGCGCGGCGCAAGCTGGGTAGCGTTTAAAGGCTCCAGGGCAGCGAGGAGCGCCAGGCTGGCATGCACAGCCCGCACTGGCGGCGTCTTCGTGGGCGGTCGGCCAGCCAAAGTAGACCAGGAGGCCATCGCCGAGGTATTGCGCCATATAGCCGTCCCAGGGGTGCAGCGCCGTCACCGCCGCCTCCTGGTAGGCCCGCACCACGGCGCGGTAGTCTTCGGCATCGAGGTGCTGGGACAACTGCGTCGAGTCGACCAGGTCGCAGAACAGCACCGTCACCTGGCGGCGTTCGGCCTCGGGGCTAGGGCGAGTGGGCGCAGAGACGGGGGAGACGTGTCCTGTGGCACGTCTGTGGCGATGGCGTCAGCGGATATGGTCGGCTCAGGCGATGGCGTATGGGTCTCGGTGATGCTTGGAGGTAGGGGGAGTGCAGCGGGAGAGGTGACTGACGTCGCGTCTGCGGGAACCTGCGGGCTTGGGACGGCTCTCACCGGGGGAGGAATGGCTTGTACCTCCCCCGTCCAGACCAGACCTTTACCGCCCTCGTCGATGGCGAGCCGTCTGAAGGTGAGCTCTTCCCGTATCTCCTCCAGCAGCGTCGCATTGAGGCTGAAGACGTATGAGAGCGTACGATAGGTGACGCGCCTCTGGCTCTGGAGCAACCCAATCACCGCAGGTAGCAGCGTGTGGAAACGCCTCTCGGCATCTGCCACGCGTTGGGCGTCTAGTTTCGCTGCCAGCGGCTCGCCGGTCCAGACCAGGACTTCGCCATTCTCATCGATGGCCAGCCTTTGCCCCTTGATGAGCTCAAACGTGAGGTCCTCCAGTGCCTCGGCATCGAGGTGGAAATGCCGCTTGAGCATGCGGCAGGTCAGACGTCCTCGACGCTGGAGCATGGCGCTCGCCTGGTCCAATACCTCTTCAAAGGTCATCGCCGCTTCTCCCTCATCTCCTGTCCTGTCCGGCAATACCCACGTGCAACTATGATATCACAGAACCGAGGGACGGGTGGGTGGCAAAGGCGCTCTTCATTACAAGCGTTTGATGTGCCTTGTATTTCTCTTGATCGAATCGCCTATGACAAAATGCCGCATTCCGTCTCCGAAAACTCGCTCTTTCGATCACTGTCGCAGTGCGGCAGGTTCGGAATAGGTACGCTGGAGTTCCCGCAGGAGGCGTAATTGCGGGCCGCGCAGTGGATGTTTGGCGTGGTGCCCGCGCTTCGCCCGAGGACATCCAGGTACCCGGCTTTGAGATCCACCTGGTGCCAGCGCAGGGCGATGCGTTCGGCCGTGCGCAGCCCGTGGCGCAACATCATAAAGAGGAACTTGGCCTCCAGCCAGGTCAGCCGGTGCTGGTGACCTTCAAAGCCTCGGCAGTGCACATCATCCAGCCTCATGAGCGGAGGAGTGAAGTGGCGAAAGGGTGCCCCTGATTTTTCAGGTTGCCTGGCAAATCCTGGCTACGCTAGAATGCTCAACAAGAAACTTCTGTTGTATGTGGCTTTGTTCTGCTCCGCAGCAGTCGTGGAATGCGCGAAAAACGCTCAGGCTGCCCCGCTGCTTGCGGCGGGGGGGAATGAGGGTGTTTGGCAGGGGGCGCAATGCCCGCTGCCAAACGCAGGTTGAAGAGCGTACAATGGCGGCATGGTCCTCCGAAGAACACCCCATGCTGTCTACGATACTCTGTACCACTTGGTGTGGTCGCCCAAGTACCGGCGCGACGTGTTGCAAGGCGAGGTCCAACAGCGGGTGCAGGAGCTCTTTGCCGATATTGCGGAGCAATATGACATCACCATTGAGGAAATGGAGGTCAGTCCAGACCATGTCCATATCTTTTGCTCCTTCCCGCCGCGGTACTCGATTGCCCAAGTGGTGACGCGGTTCAAGAGTTTGAGCGCCCGCGCCATCTTTCGCGAGTTTCCACAGGTTAAGCGGCGCCTGTGGGGTGGAGAACTCTGGGAAGATGGCTATTTTGCTCGCACAGTGGGAGACAAGGTCACTGCGGAAGTGATTCGCAGATACATCCAACAGCATCATATCGAGAAGACTGGGGACGCTCAATTATCCCTGTTTGAATAGCCTTTAAAAGCCCCGCCGCTTGCGGCGGGGATCTTTTACTTCAATGCAGGTGTGAGATGGGTACTATGCAAACTGCTGTCCGTTACACTCCTGAAGATCTTTTGGCCATGGAAGATGGACACTGCTATGACCTGGTGCACGGTCAATTGGTAGAGAGGCATATGGGCGCCGAATCGAGCCGTATTGCGCAATTGATCAATCAAAGGCTTGGCCTTTTTGTCGACTCCCATCGTCTTGGCCTCGTTTGGGGACCGGACTGTGGCTATCAGATCTTCGCCGACGATCCACACAAGGTGCGCTATCCGGACGGCTCTTTCGTGGCACGCGGCCGTTTGCCGGACGAGCAACCCCCAAGGGGGCACATGCGCCTTCCAGCAGACCTGATGATCGAGGTTGTTTCGCCCCATGACCTGGCCTGGGAAATTGATCAGAAGGTCGATGAATTCCTGCGGGCTGGCGTAAGACTCGTCTGGGTATTGTATCCTGATACGTGTACTATCCTCATCTATCACCCGGGTTCGGAGGTAACACGGCTGAGCAAGTCTGATGACCTGTCCGGTGAAGACGTCTTACCCGGTTTTACGTGTCCGGTCAGCGAGCTGTTTCCTACGCGTGCTCTGCCCAAAGACGTCTGAAGCTCGACTTGAGTTTCCCTCTCCACGCTTTCGTGCCTTGAGGCAGAGGAGTTGTTGGCCGGGATCGAGTAGCGCCGCGAAACGTGGTTGATACTGCTAACGAGACAAAGCGTTGGATGAAGTTCGAGCCTACTGGTGAACCTGGAAAAGGAACAACGTCATGCAGCAGCCCACGACCGGCCTCAGCGTGTTCATCTCGAACCGGGAGGCGTCGTGCGACGAGTGCGGTGAGGATCTTGGACGTGGTGCCTGGATTACCCTCATCAACGACAAGGGCGCGGCGTGCCTTGCCTGTGCCGACCTGGATCATCTGGTCTTTCTGCCCTCAGGAGACACGGCGCTGACCAGACGGGCTCGGAAATACTCGACCCTGACAGCGGTCGTGTTGCGCTGGAGCCGGGCCCGCAAACGCTATGAACGCCAGGGACTGCTTATTGAAGCGCCAGCGCTGGAACGCGCCGAACAGGAATGTTTAGACGACAGCGACGTCAGAGCCCGACGCCGAGAACGAGAAGCGGCACGCCGAGAGGTCGTAGATCGCCACTATGTGGAGCAGTTTGCTGCCCGCGTACGCCAACTGTTTCCGCGCTGCCCTGCGGGGAGAGAGGTGACCATTGCCGAACACGCCTGTCTCAAGTACAGCGACCGCATCGGGCGCTCCGCCGCCGCCAGGCGTCTCGATGCCCACACCGTGCGGCTTGCCGTAATGGCGCACCTTCGGCATACCGAGACACCCTACGACACTCTCCTGGCCAGCGGCTATGACCGGGGGCACGCCCGGGCCCGCGTTGCAGAGGCAGTCATGCAGGTCGTCCGTCAATGGGAAGCGCCAGGGTAAGGACCTGCACACCACGTCTTGCAGGAGAAAGGAATCGAGGTCATGAGTGAGTACCAGTATTACGAGTTTCGTGCCATTGATCATCCTCTCACTGAGGCCCAGAAAGACAAGGTGGCAGCCCTCTCCAGTCGGGCGCAGGTGACCTCCCATGTCGCGTCGTTCGTCTACAACTACGGCGACTTTCGTGGCGATCCAGAACAGTTGCTGAGCGACTATTTCGATGCCATGTTGTATATGTCCAATTGGGGCTCGCGACAGTTGATGTTTCGTATACCCCGGGCGCTGATCGACACGCAGCATGTCGGGCAGTATTGCGTGTCTGAGGCAATCGACCGGAGAATGACCAAAAACAAACAATACGTGATCGTGGACATTGATTTCCATGACGAAGAGCAAGCCGAATGGACTGAGGGCGAGGGGTGGCTGGATGATCTCGTTGAGTTAAGGGAAGAGCTGATTCACGGGGATTTTCGCATGTTGTACCTGGCGTGGTTGAAGGCTGCCGAAGGCGCCCTGGCCATGGAAGAGATTGCTGCGGACACGCTGGAGCCTCCCGTACCAGACGGGTTGGGGCAGCTCTCACCGGCGCTCAAGACCTTTGTCAGGTTCCTCGACATTGATGCAGCAATGGTCGCGGTGGCGACGCAGAACAGTCGGAAACAGCTCGCTGCGCCCTCTCAACTTGACACCTGGATCGCCAAACTCCCTGTGCAGCGCGGCACCGGGACGGTAACGCCCGTCGATCTGGTGCGGAGTCCCGCACATTCACGCCCGTCGTATCCGGCCCCAACGGATGGCCAGATCTACAACGAAGCCGGGAACAGGCCGGCACCGCGTCCGGTTGGATCAGGCG
>CAVZBC010000082.1:0-40880 GCA_963773125.1 uncultured Gammaproteobacteria bacterium
AACGATGAGATGGAGCCCTACCCGCACCAGCGGCATGCCTTAGCCGCGTGGCTCCAAGCAGGGCGAGTCGGGGTGGTGGTGTTGCCTACCGGAGCCGGCAAGACGTACCTGGCGCAACTGGCCATGCAGGCGACACGCCGGAGTGCCCTGATCGTGGTGCCGACCCTGGACCTCATGCATCAGTGGTACGCGCATTTGCTTGCTGCTTTCCCTGACGCCAGTGTTGGTCTGCTGGGAGGTGGTGCACATGACCACACACCGCTCCTGGTCGCCACCTACGACAGCGCCGCCCTGTACGCCGAGACGCTGGGGAATCGGTACGGGCTGGTGATTTTCGACGAATGCCATCATCTGCCCAGCGAATTTTCCCGGGTTATTGCGGAGTATTCGCTGGCACCCTACCGGCTCGGACTCACCGCCACACCCGAGCGTAACGATGGCAAGCATGTCGAGCTCGCCGCTCTCATTGGCCCTGAAGTATACCGTGCCACGCCGGAGGCGCTCGCTGGCACTGTGCTTGCCGCGCATCGCGTGGTCCGGCTCAAGGTGCATTTGTCACAACAAGAACGCCAGCGGTACGATGCGCTCATACGCGGGCGTGATCAGTTCCTCCAGCAGCACCGCATCCGGCTCGGATCGCTCAGCGGGTGGCAGCAGTTTGTGCAGGCGAGTGCGCGCTCGCGTGCCGGTCGGAGTGCCATGCTGGCGCATCGCCAAGCCCGCGCCATTGCCTTTGGCACGGCCGGTAAGCTGCGCGTGCTGGCAGACCTGTTGGCGCAGCATTACCCAGCACGGACGCTGATTTTTACCGATGACAACGCCACGGTCTATCGTATCTCGCAGGAGTTCCTCATTCCGGCGATCACGCATAAAACGGCCGTCAAGGAGCGCCACGACACCCTGAGTCGTTTTCGCACTGGAGAGTATCCCGTCATGGTGACATCGCGCGTGCTCAACGAAGGGGTCGATGTGCCTGAAGCGAGCATTGCTATTGTCCTCTCTGGGACCGGCTCGACACGCGAATATATCCAGCGTCTGGGGCGTATCTTACGCCGCGGGGAGGGCAAGTTGGCGATTCTGTATGAAGTCATTGCCGAGGCCACGAGCGAGGAACATACCGCCCGCCGTCGCCGTGGCCGCAGCCCCCGACCCTATGTCCAGTTACCCCTGCCGGATTCTGCATTGCTGGCGGCCGAAGGAGAGGCCGAGACGTGTTACCGACCGAGTTGTTAAGCCACCGCCTGCAGGGCGAAGAAGTCGTCCCCAAACGTCTGGCCTTGCAGCCGGCCACCCTCGCCCTGGCGGCGGCGCTTATCGAGATTTTTCACACTGCCTGCGGTAAGCCGCGTGCCGATCTCAATGCCGAGCTGCAGGTTCTCGAAGGCGACTATACTGACTATCGTGTCAAACGCGGCCTCGCCTTTCTGCTGAGTAGCGCCTACAGTACCTTCGAGGTTGTGAGCCCACTCGACCCGGCGATGTTGCGACAACGTGTCTTCGCGCTGGCAGTGCACAAGGCACCCAGCCCGCAGGCGAGTCACGTCACTTTGACCACTCTGGCTGAGGTGCTGTCACAGGAACTTGGGCGCGCCATTACTCCAGAGCACATACGGGCGGGCCTCTATGCGGATTTGCCCGAGCAGCAGGTGCTCACCAGTTTCGAGGCACCCACGCCTGAAGCCCTCCTGCATCGCTACAATCTGGCGCAGGCGCAGGGCGTACTGTACCGCGCCAGCAGTGTGACTATTACCGCGTACCGCAATGACCCGGGTGAGTACAAGCTGCTGTTTCGCTATCTCAAACTGTTTGGCCTCATGACATATATTGAGGGCGACGCTGATCACGGTTTTACCTTGACGATTGATGGTCCGACGAGCCTGTTCAAACCCAGCACGCGGTACGGATTGGCACTGGCCAAGCTGTTACCGGCGCTGTTGCATGTGCGGAAATGGTCTCTCGTGGCCACGCTCGTGCCGCGTGCCTTGCCCCCGCAGGGCCTGAGCGTGGCCCGTTTCTCGCTCACCCCCGATGGCAGCCTGGTGTCGCACTATCCGCCCGGCAAACCATACGACAGCATGATCGAGGAGGCCTTTGCGGCGCGCTGGGCCAATACCAACACGGCCTGGCAGCTGGAGCGAGAGGTGGATCTCATCCCCATTCCAGGCAGCGTCATGGTGCCAGACTTTCGTCTGGTGCATCCCGACGGCCGCACGTTTTTACTGGAGATCGTTGGCTACTGGCGCCCCGAGTATTTACGGAAAAAATTTGCCCAGGTGCAGCGTGCCCGGCGTGATGATCTGATCCTTGCCGTCTCGGAGCGGCTGAATCTGGAGCGTGCCGGGGTGCGTATGCAAGACGTGCCGGCGCGTATCGTCTGGTTCAAAGATCGGGTGCTGCCTGCCTCCGTGTTAGAGGTGCTGGAAGGGTGAGTCCGCTCTCCTTCACAGCACGTATGCCGCAGGCCAGCGGCCTTCTAGACCGGTGTACGAGCACTCTGCGGGCGAATGGCCAGTGTTGACAGGGGGAAGCAGACACGGCATAGTAGGGCCACACATGGTTTGTTGGCTTATTTGTCACGTACAACAAAGAGGGGTAGGTGGCATGAGAGCCAGGTATAACCGTCGGCAACGGCTCCTCAGGGTATGCCTGACTGGGAGTCTGTTGCTCGGAGTGATGTTGACATTGGTTGGAGCGGCAGCCGTCACCGTGCCGCTGAAGATTGGTTTTGTCGCCACCTTCTCAGGGCCGGGGGGTGTCATCGGGACAGAACTCTATGACGGTTTCATGCTTGGGGTGGATCATGCCAATGGGAAGCTGGGAGGGCTGGATACAGAGGTGCTACAGGTCGATGACCAGCTCAAACCCGACGTGGGCAAACAGGCGGTGGAGCGGTTGATTCAGAAGGATAAAGTGCACTTCATTACCGGTGTCGTGTTCTCCAACGTCATGATGGCCATATACAAACCCGTCATTGATGCACAGACCTTCCTGATCAGCGCCAATGCCGGGCCGTCACCGATTGCTGGCAAATTATGTTCACCGTTCTTTTTCTCCAGTTCCTGGCAGAATGATCAAATGCATAGCACTGTGGGGCAGTATGTCCACACCGCCGGGTACAAGAACGTCTTTCTCATGGCGCCGAATTATCAGGCCGGGTGGGATGCGATTGCGGGGTTCAAACGGTATTATCTCGGCGGGGTGGCGGGTGAACTGTATACCAAACTGGGGCAGATCGATTTTACCGCCGAGATTACGCAGATTCGCGCCGCCAAGCCCGATGCCATGTTTGCCTTCATGCCTGGTGGTATGGGCATCAATCTTGTCAAGCAACTGGCAGAATCCGGCCTGATGCAAGAGGTGCCTTTCTTCTCGGCGTTTACGGTGGATCACGTGACGCTGCCAGCGGTCGGCGAGGCAGCGGTGGGGGCGTTGACACCAACCATCTGGGGGCCGGATCTCGATAATGCGGCCAACAAGAAGTTCTTTGAGGCTTTTACCAAGAAATACGGGCGCCTGCCGTCATACTATGCGGTGCAGGGCTACGACGCGGCACAGCTCATCGATAGCGCCGTGCGAGCCGTTGGCGGCGACCTGTCAGACCAGGACAAGTTGCGGGAGGCACTGAAACAGGCCAACTTCCAGTCGCCGCGTGGTCCGTTTTCTTTCAATCACAATCACTTCCCCGTGCAGGATTTCTACATTGCTGAAGTGGTGAAAAAAGCCGCTGGCTCTCTGGAGATCGTCCTCCGCAAGAAAGTGTTTAGCGGCGCCATGGATGCCTACTTCCACGAGTGCAAAATGTAAACTGCCATGGCCATGGATGTCTCCCTGCTGCTTGTCCAAACCCTCAACGGTATCCAGTTTGGTGTGCTGCTGTTTCTCCTGGCGGCCGGCCTGACGCTCGTCTTCGGTATCATGGACCTGATCAATTTGGCACATGGGGCGTTTTACATGCTGGGGGCCTATTTCGCCGCCATGCTCTACAAGGCCACGGCGTCGTTCTGGGTGGCGGTCGTGTTGGCTCTGCCGTTGACGTTTGTGTTGGGCCTGGCGGTTGAAATGCTCACCCTGCGGACGATGTACACGCGCAACCATCTTGATCAGGTGCTCTTAACGTTCGGCTTGCTTCTATCGTTTGACGAAGGGGTCCGGCTGCTGTGGGGCCCCCAGAGTCAGCCGTTTCTCAAACCAGCCTTCCTCGAGGGACAGATCCAACTCATTGCGGGGACGCCATACCCGATCTATCGCCTGGTGATCATTGGCCTTGGTCTTGTCGTGACGCTGCTGCTGTCGCTGCTCGTGACGCACACCCGTGTGGGCATGCAGATCCGGGCCGGAGCCAGCAATCGCCAGATGGTGGGAGCCCTGGGGGTCAACGTCAAAGTGCTCTTTACGCTGGTATTTGCGCTTGGTGCGACGCTCGCCGGTTTGGCAGGACTGGTGGCTGGACCACTGATTTCCATCGAGCCAGGCATGGGAGATACCATCCTGATTTTGTCCTTCGTGGTCATTGTCATTGGTGGCATTGGCTCCATCCGTGGGGCGTTTGTGGGCGCCTTGCTCATTGGCCTGGTCGATACCCTCGGGCGTTCGTTTCTGACGCAGCTGCTCGGCACCTTCCTCGCACCAGCCACCGCCAGTGGGGTTGGCCCGGCGCTTGCCTCCATGCTCATCTACATTTGCATGGCAGCGGTGCTGTTCTTCCGACCCCAGGGCTTATTCCCGGTGCCTGGCAGATGAGCGCGTCTCCTGTGCTGCAGCAGCGGCTTGGGCTCATCCTGGGCCTCGGGGGGGTGGGACTGCTGCCGTTGGCCGCATGGTGGATGGCGGAGCCGTTCTACATTGGTCTGTTCAGCCGCATCATGATTTTTGCGCTGGCCGTCTTGAGCCTTGATCTCATCCTCGGCTACGGGGGCATGATCAGCTTTGGGCATGCGGCCTTTCTTGGCGTTGGGGCATATGTGGTGGGGATTTTGGCCTTCCACGGCCTCAACAGCGGTTGGCTGCAATGGCCCCTGGCCATACTGACGGCGGCAGGGGTGGCGCTCATTGTGGGAGCCATTTCGCTGGCCACCAGTGGGGTCTATTTCATCATGATTACCCTGGCCTTTAGCCAGATGCTCTATTTCGCGGCGCAGAGTCTGGAGAAATACGGCGGCGACGATGGCATGACGCTGTGGAGCCGGAGCGAGTTTGGTGGCCTGCTGGCGCTCTCCAATGCCTACGTCTTTTACTACGTGGTGTTGGGCATTCTGCTTGGCTGTCTCTACCTGAGTTGGCGTCTGGTACACTCACGCTTCGGTATGGTGCTCCAGGGCATTCGTGAGAACGAAGCACGCATGCAGGCCCTCGGGTTTCCCACCTACCGCTATAAGCTCACCGGCTTTGTCATTGCGGGCGGCATTGCGGGTCTGGCTGGGGCCTTGCTGGCCAACCAGGCGGAATTTGTCAGCCCGTCCTATCTGCACTGGAGTCGCTCGGGGGAAATGCTGTTCATGGTGACCCTCGGCGGCATGGGCACCCTGTTTGGCCCTCTGCTTGGCACCACCGCTTTTCTGTTGCTAGAGGAGGTGATTTCAAGCTATACAGCGCACTGGAAAATTTTTTTTGGTCCGCTCCTGGTGGTGTTTGTGCTGTTCATGCGTCGTGGGTTGTATGGCATGCTGGGCCGCGGGCAAACACGCTCTTAGACCGTCGGTCGTGTCTGCCTCAGGTCAGCGGGCGGCGCGGCTCGGCGAGCCGCCCCTACCGGTAGGGATGCCCCGCCGGGGCCATCAGGCGCATTGGCAGAGGACACTGCTATGTCAGTGGGGACAGCGAAGGTGCGAAAGGCCTCGAGCTGTCCTCGGTGGCCGATCACGGCCACCAGATCGTCAGGGGCAAAGCGATAGTCAAGCTCGGGATTGGGAAAGAGTGTCTCATGGCGTATCACCCCGACCACCGTGGCGCCCGTCAGGGTGCGGATACGCAGCTCCGGTATCGTACGGCCAACCAGTGGACTCTCTGTGGGCAGGGCGATCCAGGTCAGGTCCAACAGACGGGAGGCATGGTGCAGCTGCGCAATCGCCCGGTACTCCTTATGGAGCTGATACAGCGGGGCGTAGAGTTCCTGGTGCATGGTGTCGGTAAAGCGTTGAATTTCAGTCGAGGGAATATGGAGATGGAACAAGGCCTGGCGCGTCATCTCCAAACCTGCTTCAAACTCCGGTTGCACCACCTCGTAGACGCCGCGCTCATGCAGCGCCTGCATTTGTTCAATCCCCGCGGCCCTGGCCACAATGTGCAGTTGCGGATGCGTGTGACGCACCCGATCGACAATGGTCTGTGCCGTCACCGCATCCGGCACGGTGACCAGCAGCAAGCGCGCCTGGGCAATGTCCGCCGCTTCTAAGACGACCTCCTGACTTGCGTCGCCAAAGATCAGCGGCCACCCGGCAGCTTTGGCCTGGTCAATGCGGCGCGTATTGAGTTCGATGATCACAAACTGTAGCTCCAGTCGCTGCAACACTTGCGCTACACACTGGCCGACGCGCCCACCGCCAGCAATCACCACGTGGTCACGGAGCCCTGTACGAGGCAGATTGATGGTTTCCAGCGGTTCATGTTTGAACCATCGTTTACGCCAGGCATATAAGGGTGCGGTGCAGCCTGAGACAAAGGGCGTGAGCACCAGGGTCAGAATGGCCGTCGTAAGGACTAACGAATACACCTCCGGGCTTATGGCACCTGAATCGAGGCCCACACGAGCCAGGACGAACGAGAACTCACCCACTTGCAGGAGGCCCAACCCCACCGCCAGGGGCACGACATTGCCGTAGCCGAAGAAGCGCGGCAGCATGCCGAAAATCAGACCCTTTCCCACCATGACCAGCAGCACCAGGAGCAGCACTGTCCCCAAATGGGTGAGCAAAAATGCCGGATCGAGGAGCATGCCTACAGAGGCGAAGAACAGCAGACCAAACAGGTCTCGCACGGGAATGATGTCATTGAGCGCCTGATGGCCATAATCAGACTCGCTGAGCACCATGCCCGCCACAAAGGCGCCAAACGCAAACGACAGCCCAAACAGATACGTGGCATAGCCAACCCCTAGACCAATGGCGGTGATGGCCAATATGAAGAGTTCCCGCGAGTTCCAGCTGGCAATATAGGTCATGAGGCGCGGCAGGAGGCGCGTGCCGACAACAATCATCAGGCCGAGGAAGAGAGCCGCCCGCAGCGCCGCTAGCCCGAGGATCGGCAAGCCCGCTCTTGGATTATTCAACTGCGGCAGGATGACCATTAAAGGGACAACGGCCAGATCTTGCACCAGGAGCATACCAATCATGACGCGACTGGAGAGGGTTCCCAGGCGCCCCTGGTTCATGAGGGTCTTCAACACCACCATGGTACTTGAGAGACAAATGAGCGCCCCGAGCCAGAGCGCTGGGCGCCATTCCCATCCCAGTCCCAGGCCGATGGCAAAACCATAGGCGATGGTCAGGAGGATTTGCAGCGGCGCGCCAATGAGCGCAATACCTCGGACGGGCTGTAAATCCTTGAGAGAGAACTCGAGCCCCAGGGCAAATAGCAGCAGGGCCACACCGATCTCGGCCAGCAGTTCGAGCTCATGGACACCCGAGACTGTTACCCCGCCGGTGTATGGCCCAACCACAATGCCGGCCAGAATGTATCCCAATATCAACGGCTGTTTGAAGCGTTGCGCCAGCACCCCGCCAAGTAAGGCTGCAACGACAATAATCACAATGTCAGCCGCTATCCCCATAGCTGTGTCTCCTCAAAGCCCTGGTGACCCTGCCTTGTTGCTCCAGACCATCGCCGCCATGGCTCGCTTTCCCAGGGCCTACAGTCAACTCGCAACGAGTAGGCTCCAAACACACAGAGAGTAAAAGGAGTCCTTCTCGATGGCCAAACTGCCCCATCTCATCTTAGCATGCGAGGGTACTCCCGCCAATGCCCTGCGCGGCCTGCGGCCAGGGGAATGTAGGGCCTTTTTGTGCCAACGGATAGATACTTGCGTGGCCGTTTTCATGAACACCCTCGAGCAGGTCTGCTCGTGCTCAAGTTTCTCCATCAGCCATTCGATGAGCGAACATAATTTCCTTGCTCAAATTATCCGATGTGCATTTTCTGTTAAACGATTTCGTAAAAGAGCGCCTATACCGAGAAAAAGTCTATGGCAGTCTCATTGAGCGATGACCACAGGATAACAGTTGACGGGTTCTTGCGGGCGGGGACGGTTATCCGCAGAAGCGGGCTTGACAACCTCTGTGCCAGTCATGGTACCATAGCACATACTGAAATAGTGGTGTTGTAGGCTTTGTCTTCCGGTTGATCGGCAGTTGTTGAAGGGAGTATGGCCACATCTCCGTGGGTGGAGTGTAGCACGGCTTCCGTTGGGTTCTGACTGCGGCTCGCTTCGTAAGGAGGGAAAAAATGACGGAGAACAGCTACGATCGGACGAAGCAGGATGTTGGGAATATCTTGATGATGGAACATGTGAACGTCACCATCCCCGACCAGCAGACGGCTCAGACGTTCTATATTGCGGGCCTGGGACTCACCCGGGATCCCTACATGATGGTGGGGCCGGAAAATATGTGGGTCAATGTTGGTCAGCAACAATTCCATCTGCCGACGCGTGACACGAGTCAGGTGGTGCGTGGTACTGTGGGCATTGTCATGCCAGATATCGAGGCGTTGAAAAAACGTCTCGTTGCCATTCAACCTACCTTATCTAGCACGTCGTTTACGTGCGCTGCCGAGAACGGTCATGTCACCATCACCTGCCCGTGGGGCAATCACATGCGCGTGCATGCCCCGGGCCCGGAATTTGGCGAAATGACGCTTGGCATCCCGTATGTCGAGTTTCAGGTGCCTCTGGGGACGGCTTCTGGTATTGGCCAATTCTACAAGGAAGTCATGCATGCCCCGTACACCCTGTCCCAGGACATGAACGGTGCCGTCACCACCGTGCGGGTGGGGGCGTCACAGTGCCTGATCTTCCGCGAAACCCCGGGCGACACCCCGGAGTACGATGGCCATCACATTGCGGTGTACGTTGGCAACTTCTCTGGTCCACATGCCTGGTTGAAACGGCATAAACTGATCACAGAAGAAAGCAACGACCATCAGTATCGCTTCGTCGATATTGTACACCCCGAAACGAATCGGAAGTTGTTTGCGCTTGAGCATGAAGTGCGGAGTTATACCCACCCCATGCTCGGACGCGAGATAGTGAACCGCAATCCAACCCAGAATATCAGAGCCTATGCGCGCGGGCGCGATGCGTTTGCCCCCGTAGGATAAGGGTTTACTGGAACCTCTGGCAGATCTGCGGTATAGCCTCCGCCTTGGAGGTCATACCGCAGGTCACAACTGCCGAACAGTCGTGCCTATTTCCTCGACTCTCCTGGTGGCTTGCCTCGACTTTTTCTTCCCGTATGATTACCGCCTGCATTATTTCGACCTGGAGGGCCGACGAGCTGTGGGGGTCGTCTTGGTCTTGCCTGGGCTGCGTTTTGCCCGCGTTGTCCGCTGGGGTTTGGCTTTTGGAGCGCGCCCTGTCGCAGCAGGTGGTGACTCGGCTGGTGCAGGAGGTGGCGCCACAAGGTTTGGGGGCACGGCGTCACGTGGCGTCTGGGGTGCGGTAGGCGGCAGAGGGGCACAGGCAGCGGTCTCGGCAGGGGATGGTGCCTCTGGACGCTGCAGTTCTTGCAGGTGTTTGAGGCGGCGCTCGATCTCTAACTGCGTCGGATGCTCCACACCGAGGAGTCCCTGCAGAATCTCATCAACCGACCACCCGACAATATCGGTTTCATGACGGGAGAGGGTGACTTTGCCACGGGCGTCACGCTGGAATAACTGTATCTGGCTCGTCTTGAGCCCGGCCAGCATGAGCGGCGAGTGGGTGGAGCAGAAGATCTGCAGCCTGGGGAAATGGCGCTGTAAGGCTGGGATAACGCGCCGCTGTGCTGCTGGATGGAGGTGCGCATCAATCTCGTCAATAATCACTATGCCAGGCTGTGCCGCGAGATTGGTGGGATATCCATAGTACTTCGCATAGCCAGCCAGCACAAAGGTCAACCACTGCATCACAGACTGTGTTCCCTGGCTCAAGACATTAAACGGCACGTCACCGTCTGGTGTGCTGAACTGCGGCACCAATCCCTCCTGGTCCTCTGCCACCCGCAAGAACTGCATCGGAAACCCCTCAGTAATCTCCGAGGCAATCGTCGCTACCTGGGCAATAATGCCGTGTAGAGCCGGATCGTTCCAGCGATACGCCCGGCTATTCAACTCCACCATGCTCTCGATAGCCACCTCATCGCGAATGAGGGCTGGGTCCGTAGGTAATAAAGCCTGGCGTCGACGTAATTCTTCAGGAAGTTCCTGCGTCTCCCAGGACGAGTGTGGCAGGCCAGGAGCGCTGCTCGGCTGCTGTGGACGACTGGCACTAGCAAGAGCATGCCCAGACCACGGAGCACGAAAGCCCGTACTATGACGTAAGGCGGGCACGAATACGGTATACCCCAGGGTTCTGAGCATGTCTTCCCAGATGGCCAGGTGTGCCGTAGACTCGCGCTCGATTGGCAGGGCACCACGGAACTCCCTGCGCTCGCCGTTGGCCCCAACAAAATGCATGACAAACTCCGCCGGTGTCTGTCTGTACAGCTTTCTGGGGACCTCGAAAAGACAGGCAACGATGTTCCCAAGAGCGATCAGTGCTGTCGATTTGCCACAGTTGTTTGGTCCGACAAACACATTCACACGCTCGTCAAATGCAAATGCGATGTCCTCTAGAGGACCCAGGTGAGAGAGCTGCAGATTCACGATTGGCATAGGCAACCTCCAGAAGGTTGGCTGGTTTGTCATGGCAGGATAGAGGAGACTACCTCGTATGTCAAAGAAATTCACGGTCTTTCGTGGCGTTCTACAGACCAAGAGGCCGCGCCAGGACGGAGCGTGCTGACAGGCAGGGGCACGTGTACGCCTCTCTGGCAGGCGCATCGAGCGTGCCGGGCAGTGCTTTAATGCCGGTGATGATACCACTGGAGCAGCAACCCCAGGCCCCCCCCTAATACTAATCCACCCACAACGCCCCCGGTGAGAAAGAGGAAGAACTTGTTCTGTGGCAGGCGCCATCCAGAGGCGTAGGTCAAATAACCACACAGGGCAAAGAGAGCCGTCCCGCCCATAATACTGCCACTCATACCAAAGAGCGACAGGGACAAGAGACGTGGATGTTTTTGCTGCAGGCCTTTCCAGAGGGTACTCGTAGGGGTGAGCCCAGACACCGCGGTTTTGAGCTTTTGCATCGCCTCCCAGGCCTGCCAGAACTCACTGGCCGTGGTAAAACTCGTGAACGTCCGCAAATGGGCGAGTTCCTTCTTCAGGGCGCCCAGGCGCTCTGACAGTTTGGCATCGTACGCCAATGGCTGCGACAGGGAAACATTGGTGAGCTGTGTGTACAGGGTGCCCAGGGTGGCGACATATTCACGCTGCAAAGAGGTCTTCCGTTGGGCCAGGAGGCGCTGAATTTTGCCGCCGAGCGCTGTCACTCTCGTGTACGGCATCATGATAGCCAAAATAGCTGTCGCTTTTCATGTGTTGACGCAGACGTTCCAGCGCTTCTGCAATGATCATGAAGTCGCCTTCTGGCCGTGGGTACCAGGCGTGCAAGCCATCGAGATGCTCTGTGAGGTGACGTACGCGCTGCAACGCCTCAGCGCGTGTTTCCTGGTAGAGAGTGGACAGGAGGGTATGCAGGCGTTCGCGCAGGGGGGCAAACGCTGGATCTAAGAGGACTTTCAGGTAGGCGTCGCGATCGTCCTGAATCAGTTTGCGCAGGCGAGGTAGGACCTCGCGCTCACGCTCTTCGCCTACGAGCAGAGCGAGTTGGCGATACTTCGCCTCGTTGAGGTGTGGATCGCGATGCAAGGCTTTGTGTAATTCCTGGGAGGCCAATTGGATTTGGCCGTTACTGGCGTATAAGCGGTGCATCAACAGGTGCATATAGGCGACCTGGAGGGGGGATTTGGCGAACGACAGACCTTTGCGCCAATGGTGCAGGGCGCGATGTGGCTCGGCCTGCTCCATGGCGACCAGGCCGAGGACCACGTATGGCTTATAGTCGCGAGGATTGCTGTCGATCGTAGCGTGTAACAAAGACGTGGCTTGCTCATATCGCCCGACGCGTAGGCAATCAAGACCCATCCAGAGGCGTGTCCCGGCGAGCGGATGGGCGGTCGGGGTACGTTGACGTTCGAGGCTACTCCAATCTTCATGCGTGGTGAGCCATACTTTTGTGAAGAAGCGGAGCTGATACGGTAGCGACACCTCGTAGAAGGCTTCATATATTGTGCTGCTTTTGGTCTCTTCTACTGACGACCGCGTTTAAATCTGCTTGCTGAAAGCGCTGCAGGATGTCGGGGAGAGGCAGATAGCCTAACTGCCGCAGCCAGTGCTATGGTTGGGGCGCTGCTTGGACGGGCAGTGCGCCACCTGATGCTCGCGTAAGCCACAGTAAAAACACGCCAGAAATTTACTCGCAAACTTCCGGAACTGGGATGATGTGCTGTCGGTATCTGTGGGCTGCTGCCAGAGCACTTCGTACACGGGGATACCGCGCTCCCCCTCTTTCCAGCCCCGTGTGGTGAGCGGCAGAATTGGCGAGGCCGTGTGGGCCTTGACCCCGTCATAGACGGTCTGGGAATGAGGATTTGATCTGGTTCTGCCATGCTCGATGAGCCGGGCGGACATGTTCACCAGATCGCCGTAGATGTCGTTGGTCTCGACTAAGGCGTTGCCGTAGTGCAGACTGATCTTGGTCTGGAGGTTTGTCTCTGCAGCGCTCTGCGCACGTGTTTCCCAGAGGGTCTGTTGGATGGTGAGGGCACATTCAAGCGCATCCGTCGGCGCATCGAACGCCGCCATGATGCCGTCCCCAATGGTTTTGACCACTCTGCCATGGTGTTTGACGATCAACGGCGTGAGGGTGTCGTGATGGCGTTGGATAAACAAGCGTCCCTGGACATCGCCATGTTGTTGATAAAACGCTGTGGAACCGACCACGTCGGCGAGCATGAGACAAAGCGTTTGACTCAAACGTTGATGTGAGCTCCTGATCGATTTGCGTGCGGAGCTGCATCAACTCTTCGACTGTATGGTCTTTTTTCATGCGTTGTCTTCCGCCACTGCTACATCATCATGCTGACACGTGTATTGGCGTATGGAGGAGAGAGCCCGCCGCAAGGACACAGGGTCCCACGGCGCTGCGGCAGTTCCGCGCGGCAGTCACGGCACCGCTTGCACTCCCCAGGCTCTTTATCGTCATTTTCAGGCGGATTGTTTAGGTGTCGACCGCGGTGGCGTGCGTATCACTGCTGTACCGGGGCGGAGCGGGCGAGGGGAGGGCCGGGCGCAGTTTGCTGAGGGCCTCCGTGAGGGCGGTATACGCTGTGGTTGAGACAACGAACGTGCCGGGCTGGTCGAGCAGACTCGCATAGTAGCCAGCATCACTGCTGCCTCGTGACTGTCCCAGGGCGAGCGGCACGAGGCGGTTATCACGGAGCGTGAGACGCAGTTCTACCTGGGGATGGTCTAAGCCGGTGGGCTGGGCAGGACGGTCGAGCCAGTCATCGGCGGTGAGTTGGGCCAGGGCGGCGAAAAACGCCTGGACCGCAGCATCATCCAGCCGGACTTCGGGAAGTTCCGCCAGGCGCCAGGCGGTGTTGGGCTGGAACGCCCTGCGGCGCCGCCGCGGCGGGCTCCAGCGTCCACGATTCTTCTGCGTAGTCGCCAGGTCACACGTTGCACGTCTGCTGGTTGGATATCGAGGTGTGGGAGTTCTAACAGCTCCCTGGCGGGTGGAAACAGACGGCGAAAGGCCCAGGCGGGTAAAATGTAGATTGGTCCCGCGGCGTCAAGACGACTATAGCGCTTGTCCGCCTGGTCTGGTACGGCACCACCGATCAGCAGCGACACGTCGCGCGGCTCTGTGCCTGCCGCTTGCACCGTCAACGTGGCACGATAGGACGGCTGTTCGAGGCCATACGCCGCCAGATGTTCAGGATTGGCCATATCGTCGGCGCGTAGCGTGCGCAAGGTGTTCACCAGACTGTCCAGGCCATCTTGTTTCGGCTCGTATGTGACCTGCGGAGCTGTCAGCGCCCAGCGTCCCTGGGCTGGGGTGGCAGGTGGGGGGCTCTCCTGGGAAGTCGCGGCAGCAGATGGTGACGGCTGCCAGGCAAAATGCAGCGTCCGTTCAGGCGTCTGCAAGGCCACGGCAGTAATCTGTTCTTTGGGCACGTTTTGTATGTGCAAATCTAACCACGGTTTGGCCGTCGAGCTGTTGGTCAGGGGCGTCACCCGCTAGGCCCGCTTCGTTGTGGACGTTGAGGTTGACACTATAGACGCGTGTGGCGTCAGCGCGGCGCATGAAGCCCTGCCGACCACTGCCTTTGCCAGCCAGCAGGTGCACGGCAGGCGTGTCGAAGGTGTCCGTGTAAAGGCGGAGATGCAAGGCCTGGGTATCGTCGAGGCGAAAATCCCGTAGCAGTTCGGATTGATCAGTCCGCAGTTCCCCTTCCAGGCTACTGACGGTCGTTAAGAAGGCGGAGATTTTCTCTGTTTGCACTGGCGCATTGTAATAACTTGCTGCTACCCATGCATTCTCTTGCCGTCTGAGACGGACAACGTTTTCCGGCTGGGTCGCCCAGAGAGAGATCGACCCCACGGATGCTGTCCACACGTAACGTTGGCGGGACAAGACGCTCAAAGCCGGTCTCGTCTGCCAGCTGTGTGGGCCCTGGTTGGCGTTTCAGCACCAGGCCAGCAATCACGACAATAATGAAGAGTGCTGCCAGGGGAAGGAGTCGTTTCGCGCTCATCAGCAGGCCCCTTTGTTTGGTCAAGAGGTTTGTGCGGCAATATACGTCGTCCGTGCCCGTCGACGGAGCACGGCGCTCCCTACACCGATGGCGGCGATGAGCAGATTGACCAGCCCGAGATTGACAAATTTCCAGAATTGTCGCGCCGCCGCACTGGGTTTGCTCATGGTGCGATCAATCTGCTTTTTGCCGCGCACGTTGATGATGTCGTCACCCAGGGCCAGCGCGTCAACGCTGTTGAGGAAAAAGTCCAGGTTCCCGCCTCCCAGGAAGTTGCGGTGAAACATCTGGGCGTTGCCGACCACGAGCAACTTGCCAGGCGCCGGTTGGGGCGCTGGCGCTGGCGCCTCGTCGGCCGGGGGAGAGGGTGGCATGCCAGGCTGCGCCGGAGGCTGCGGCCAGGCAGGACGTTCTTTGCCACTATAGATGTCTGGAAACTGTCCGCGCACGAGGACGGCCAGAGGATAGTGTTGCTGGCCAGTGGCAGGGGGCTGTAAATGCGTGTTGGTGAGCGTGGCGTCGCCCGGTACACTCCAGGCTTTCGGGCTCGACGGAGAACAATACGGTATGGTCGAGTTGGTGCTGTTTCAGCACATCGGCGCGCACAGTGAGAGCGCTCCCCCAGAGGTAAAACAGCGGCGACAGGCGGCTGGTAATCGAGATGTCGACATTCATCGTGCTCTGCGTGACGACGATGTGCAGCGGTAGGTTCAGGGTGACGCCGCCTCCGAGCATGGCAGCCAGCGGATTGTCGGCGTTGCGAATCGTCAGTGACTGGTGATTGACATCCATGAGAATGCGTGGGTCTATCTCGATACCGTATTGGGTGAGCCACGGATTGACCGCGGGATGTTCCTCCTGTTTGGTGATGGACACGGCTTTGCGCACCACATTGTAGTTCCAGCGATAGTCTTGCACAGCCAGAAAGACGGATTTGCCTTCATGCAACGCCCGGTTGAGTTCCCACCGCTGACGCTCGGAGAGGTCGCGTGGATTGACCACAACAATGGTCGTGGCGGCAGGAGGGAGGTTGGACTGCTGGGACAGATCGATGCGCCGCACATCGTATTTTTCGACACGCAGTAGGCGCTCCAGCGTCTCATAAGGATCCTCGGCCTGCGGCAGGGGGCGTCCCATTTGCATGTAGAGTTGCCGCATGTAGGGGGGAATGTTGAGCGGATCCCGTGGCGCCACGAGCGCCACGACGGGTTGTGTATCGCGCGCCAGTTTGTAGATGATGTTGATCAGACGATATTCCAACGTGTCGAGATCCTCTGGCAGGAGGCGCGGCAGGATTTCCTCGTCTTTTTCTTTGTACGCGACGCCAACGGCCGAGTACACCAGTTTGTTGACCACCTCGTCTTCCCGCAGGGCCTGCACTGAAAATGGCCGTATGCCTTTATCCAGGAGGCGCTTCTCGATCGCTTCTTCTTTCGCTTCGCCTGTCTCCGCAGGCGTGCCGAGGGGTTGAATAACATTCGTGGCCTCCATGTGGATAGCCCGTGGCAGGAGTTTGCCGCCACTGGCGAGCTGCATTTCTTGCAGCTTGTCCAGAATGTCGCGCTCGAGATAGCGCATTTCCGTCGGCATTTTTTCACTGGGGGTGATATAGAGCTTCACGTGAACCGGGGCTGGCAGCCGGCGGAGAATGGTGGTTGACGCCGCCGACAGGGTGTAAATCTTGTCCTGCGTCAGATCGAAGCGTCCTAAGCGCTGTCCAGCCAGCAGCCAGTTGATCCCCAGGCCGATGCCCAGACTTAACACCACGGCTCCGACAAAGGTGCGTCGCGCTGCTGGACGACTACGGATTTCGAGGAAGAGCCCATTCAGAAAGAGAAAGACGGCGGTCCAGATGAGGAAATACAGGACGTCGCCGATGACGAGCAGGCCCTTGGTAAACGTCGTGTAGTGCCTGGTCATACCAACCACTTCGGCGAGAAACGCCCCCAGACCAGGCCAGGCCCCGTCGATGTAGGTAGAGATGAAATCCGTGCCCACCAGAAAGATGGTGAAGCAGGCGAGCAGCGTGACGACAAAGGCGACGATCTGGTCCTGGCACAGGCCAGAGACAAACAATCCCAGGGCCAGGAAGAAGGCGCCGAGCAGCACTGTGCCTACATAGGCGCCGATAATCGGCCCCAGGTCAGGATTGCCCAACCAGGCCAGCATCAGCGGCAGGGTGAGTGTGCCGGCCAGGGCGCTCAGAAAAAACACCAGACTGGCGCAGAATTTCCCCAGGACCAGCTCATGGGGCTGCATGGGGAAGGTCAACAGCATCTCCCAGGTATTTTGCTTGCGTTCCTCGGCCCACAGGCGCATCGTCACCGCCGGCATGAAGATGCACAGGATAATGGGCAAGGTGACAAAGAAGGCGCGCATATCGGCGCTGAGAATCGTGAAGAACGGCGTCATGAAGAGCCCAACGCTCAGCGCCAGGAAGACGATCATAAAGATATAGCCGATGGCCGATTCATAATAGGCAGCCAGCTCACGTCGAAAGATAGTGCAGAGATTCCGCATGCCTTACATCCCCGTATCCGTCTGAAGGGTCTGTGCTTCAGTCAGGGCCAGAAACGTTTCCTCAAGGGTGGGTGGAAACGCGTGTAGTTCATTGATTTGCCAACCCTTGGCATGTGCTATGGCGCCCACCTGGGGCGCCAGTTTCGCCCCCGAGGCGGCCCTGAGCTCGAAACGCACGCTGTTCTCCGTGCTGCTCAGACAACGTATCTGGGCCACCTGCGCTACGCCACGCAGGGCCTGCTCCACAGCGTTACGAGTGGCAGTCACCGTGAAGACGAGACGCTCCTGGCGCGCGGCGAGCTGTTGCAGTTCCTGCAGGGTGCCATTCCCAACAATCTGTCCCCCATTGATGATGACGATACGATCCGCCACCGCTTCCACCTCTTGCAAGATGTGGGTGGACAACAGCACGGTTTTGTCGTGTGCCAGATGGCGGACGAGATGCCGGATTTCGAGAATCTGATGCGGATCGAGGCCGGAAGTCGGTTCGTCTAAAATGATCACCTGCGGATCGTGAATCAGCGCCTGCGCCAGGCCAAGCCGCTGTCGGAAGCCCTTGGAGAGTTCGCGCACGAGCTTGCGGTACATCGGCTTCAAGCCACAGTGGTGCACCACCCACTCCTGACGCTGACGCAAGGCCTGCCCCGACAGACCACGGGCTCGGCCAACAAAGTCGAGGTAGCGACGCACCTCCATATCCGGGTAGAGCGGCAGGATTTCTGGCAGGTAGCCAATGAGCTTGCGCACGGCCAGAGGGGCATCGAGGATGCTCTGCCCTCCGACGGTTGCCGTACCAGCCGTAGGATAGAGGTACGTGGTGAGGATTTTCATGGTCGTCGACTTGCCGGCGCCATTGGGGCCTAAGAGTCCCACGACCTCACCCCGCTCCACGGTGAACGTTGCCCGATAGAGGGCAATGACTGGGCCATAATGCATGGACAGGTTAGTGGCGGTAATCACACGCGAGTTACTCCTTTCGCCTCAAAGAGTTGATCCATAGCGTATGCCGTAAGACGGCATGCGCCGAGTGAGAGGACGTGAAAAACATAGCGAAAGATTATACAAGACGCCAGTGGGAATATCAGAGGGGGGAGTAAGATTCATCGGGTCGTCGGTATGTCTAGCATGCGGACTTGGGATGCACCCATTATCATCACCACTTCGGTGCAGCTCATCACATCGCTCTTTGCCAATCGGACGTCACCCTGCCGTAAGCGGTTCGCCCCGTCGATGAGGTGGAGCGTGGCTTGAAACGGCATCGCATCAAGTACACTATTGACATGTGAAGTCGTCTGGGTTTTTGCAACGCAGGGCTCCAAAGTAAGGAGAGGGACTATGCTGGGCCATCTTGGCGTCAACGTTCGTGACCTGGTACGCGCCAAAGCGTATTACGATCAACTCATGCCATTGCTCGATTTCGAGCCGTTTTTGTCCGCTGCTGACCAGTTTGCTTACCGTCCTGCGGGAGGTAAACCGGGTACGTATGTGTTTTTCTATCCGGCACTGGTAGAGGGGGAGTATTCGCGTCACTGTTCTGGTTTACAGCACCTGGCGTTTATGGTCAAGACCCGTGCCGCGGTGCACGCCGTGCATACCAGGGTGCAGGCCCTTGGTTCGCCAGTGCTGCATGCGCCGCAGGAGTTCCCGCAGTACCACGCTGGCTACTATGCCATGTTCTGGGAAGACCCTGAAGGGTTTATGCTAGAGGTCGTCTGCCATCGTGAGCAGGCATGATCACAGCCGGGAAAGGATACTGCTAGGGACTCCATAGAGCGTGTTCCCAGGACACGAGCGAAAAAATGCTTTGGTATGCCTTCTCGGTGCGCGGCCAGTGGGTGGGACTCTCAATGAGACCACCCATGACTCACCTCAGAAAATTTCTGCACAATAGAGCCTGTTTTTAGCTAAAAAATAATTTTAAAAAATTTTCTTTGATTTTAAAAATTATTCAATATAATATCCAATCTTACATTTCATTTATTATTAAATTTTGAAGGAGAGTTTTGGTGTATGGAAATTTCTAAAAAAATAAATTTATACAATATTGAAACATATTGTACACGATTTATAAAAGTTAAATATCGTATTATCTCTGCTTTGATGCTCCTTATATCGTTGTGGTACGCCATCGGGGGAGCGACAGGGGCCGAGCTAGACCCTGCCGTGTATGGACAGTGGGATATGCCTTTCGACTCGCAAATTGTAGGTATTCACGTCAATATCCTGCCAAATGGCAAAGTCCTTTACTGGGACCATGATGAAGAGATCGACGATGGTGGTATTGGTGGGTTCCGTCTGTGGAACCCCGCCACCGGGGCCATCAGTATACCGCCACTCCCGACGAAAAACGTCTTCTGTGGTGGGATTTCGTTCATGGAAGACGGCAGCCTATTTGTTACGGGTGGGCACATTGGTGGCTATCGGGGGTTGCCAAATGCCCACATCTACAACCCGTTCATGAACACCTGGACCGAATTGCCCGAGATGAATGCCGGCCGCTGGTACCCCACCAACACCACGCTGGCCAATGGCGACGTGCTGGTGGTCTCCGGCGCCACTGAAATCGCGACATTCAACAGCCTCCCCCAGGTATGGCAGACGGCCACTGACACCTGGCGCAACCTCACCAACGCCGATTCGCTCGATGGGGGAAAAGACCTGTATCCCTGGATGTTCCTGGCGCCTGATGGTCGGGTTTTCAAGGCCGGGCCAGAACGACGCGCCCGCTACCTCGACACCTCTGGCCTGGGGACCTGGAGTCTGGAGCCACGCAGCTTTTTCGGCCCCCGTGACGATGGCACCGCGGTGATGTACGACGTTGGCAAGGGCTTGATCGCCGGTGGCAACAAGCAGCTCCCCACTGCTACTGTGGAGGTTTTTGATCTGACTGGCGCCACCGCCTACCTGGCGCAAGGTGCGCCTCCATGGCCTTTGCGCGGCGATTTCTCAACTCCACCCTCCTGCCCGATGGCACCGTGTTGGTCACGGGTGGGACGAGTCAGGCCAATGCACGCATAGACGGGAGGGCGTGGGATCTGAGCAAAATGGTGCTACGCTGCTGAGCTCTGGAATCCTGCGACAGAGACCTGGACCACGCTGGCGGCCATGCAGACACCCCGGAGCTACCATTCGACCGCCGCATTACTGCCGGACGGCCGGGTGCTGGTGGGCGGGGGAGAGGCACCCCCACCCGACGATAAGATCGATTACCGCGTCTTTGAAATCTTCTCGCCGCCCTATCTGTTTAAAGGCGCACGACCCACCATCACTGACGCTCCCGATACAGTGACCTACGGCGAAACGTTCTTTGTGGAAACTCCGCATGCCCCGAAGACATCGCCAGGTGAACTGGATCCGCTTGCCCTCTGTGACGCACGCCTTCAACCAGAACCAGCGCATCAATCACTTGAGTTTTACGCCAGCGCCGGACGGGGACGGTCTACACATCACGACGCCGGCCAACGGCAATCTGGCACCGCCGGGGCATTATATGTTGTTCATTCTCAATCACGCTGGTGTCCCTTCCGTAGCCCATACGATGCAGCTCTGCATCTCCGGCACCGCCGCCAGCCATGACACCGCCGGTGGTGGCCATTGATCCACCGGCAACCACCACGGTGGTGCAGTGGCACTCCCATGACCTTTACCGGGGAGGCCACTGACGACGCTGACGGGGATTTGACTGACAGTCTGGTGTGGTCATCCACGCTTGATGGCAATCTCGGGACGGGTGACACGGTGACTGCGACTCTGTCGGTCGGAACACACATCATCGCCGCCTCGGTGACTGATAGCGGTGGCCTGACCGATGCGGACTCCCTGACGGTCAGTGTCACGGAGCCACCGTCCACACCACCGTCTTCCGGCCCGGACACACCGCCGTCTTCAGGCCCGGGCACACTGGTGGTGACGTGTGTGAAATACGTACTCAATACCGCCAAGTTGGAAGTCCTCGGGAAGGGGACTCCAGGAAGTCTGATCACGGTGCATAGTGGGCCAACCGTTGATGGACCTGTCCTGGGCACCAAAACGGTGAAGGCTGATGGGGGCTTTGGTCTTAACCCAGGACCCCTCCCCAATCCTGGCAGTGTCACGGTGGCCGCAAGCACTGGCGATGTGCTCGCCAACCTGCCGGTGCGGACGAGTTGTAAGTAGTATGGAGTGCGAGGGCGCGACCGTAAAGTAGTGGCGGCAAGCCCTCGCACCGCCCGTCTCACACCAGCATTCCCAGCATATTCCGGCAGACAGCAATGTGCCTCTCTAACGTGCTGCTCTAACGAAACATGGCGATTTTCGCAAAAGTGCATATCAGATCAATATTGCCCACCAGAGGAACCCTGGCTTCGTAATTGACAGCAACTGTTGTCACGTTCTCTACCCGGGTGACCTTGACGTTGTCGGGTTTGACGCGTTTTACATCGTTGATGTCCATGCGCCGCTTGAGCAATTCACGGACATCTTCTTTGCTCTTTTGCCCGAGGTCAGCAACCTCTTTGAGGGAATTTACCGACGAGGCGACGTTGAAGTATTCGAGATATACCGGCACCAGCTTGAAGAGGAGAAAAAGCCCAAACCCAACCAGGATCAGGATAGCCAGGGTGGCAATGGGAGTTAAGCCTCGTTGTTGACAGATCGTACGCATCTATGCACTCCTCTGCCGACGTCCCGAGCGTTGTGGCCAAAGGTTGCTTGTACCATAAGCGCACTCCCCCGTGGGAGGATTGTGGCGGTGCCAGCCACTCTGGATCCGATGTGATTGCGTCAAGACAGCCATTAGACTTTCCGACTTCGCGCAGTATGGGTACGCTTCCATAGAATACATTGTACGCATAGCCAGAAGAGTTCTCAAGACGATCTCGTCTGCATATCAGAACGGAGAGTCGGCAACAGGAGCTGTGTCCCACGTGTCTGGCGCTACGGGGCTTTGGCGTCCTGTTCTAGGCTGCTACTGGGCTCTAGAAAGCCCTGCAAACGTTGGTAGAGCTGTTCGTGGCGCTCTCGGGCACGGCGATAACGCGCCTGATGCGCCGTGCTGGGGGTATACGTCGTGGCAGTCTGGACTGGCACATCCGCCACGTCGTCACAGGCGTCGAGCGCTTCCAGGGCGAGCAGGGCGGCTCCACGACAGGCGGCTTCGGTCTCGGCAACGGCGACGAGGGAGGTTTCCAAGACGTCAGCCAGTATCTGTAGCCAGGCTGGGGAGGCCAGGACTCCGCCGCTCACCAGCAGACGCTGGGTTGGCAAGATGGCGGATAAACGCGTGTGGATGAGGGCCAGACGGTAGGCGACGGCTTCGAGACACGCCTGGAGGATATCAAGAGAACGCGTGTGCGAGCGGAGCCCTACAATGGCGGCAGGGATCGTCAAACTCCAGTAGGGATTACGCTCCCCGCTCAGAAACGGCAGCACAGTAAGTCCGTGCGCGTCTGGTAACAGGGCTGCGAGTTGCTGCTCGATCTGCGCCGCATCGACGAACTGCAACTGTTTCTGCAACCAGGCATAGAGATTCCCGCCATTATTCAGGGCTCCACCCAGGATGAGCCGCTGCCGATCGAGTCGGTACCCCCACAGCCCGGCGGGCACGTGTGAGAGGGGTTGTCTGGTGATCACTCGCAACGCCGCACTGGTTCCAATGGTGAGTCCCATAGTCTGGTCCGTGGCACTGCCACTCCCGATGTTGCTGCATGCTCCATCGCCAACAGGCAAGCACCAGGGAACATCGCCCACCGGCCGTAAGAGCGTATGGAATTCCTGGCGCAGTCTGTACAGGGGACGAGGGTCGTCTGCCAATAGGCCGAGCTGCTGTGGGGGAATCTCGAGCGCTTCGAGTACCTCATTATCCCAGGTGCAGCGCCACAGATCGAACAGGCCAGAACCAGACGCCATTGAGAGACTCCATAGCGGTTCACCAAACAGCCGCAGCGCGAAATACGCTGGCAGAGACAGCCAGAACTGACAAGTATGCAAGGCGGCTGCATGGGTCTGGCGTACCCAGAGGATCTTCGCCGGCATGTACATGGGGTGGAGGACACATCCGGTACGCGCATGGATGCGGTTGCCATCCAGACGCTGCTGGAGTAGACGGGCTTGTGGAGCACTGCGTAAGTCAGACCACATATACACCGGAGTAACGGCGTGTCCCTGTCCGTCAACCCCCACCAGACTGTGCCAGAACATGGACATGCCCACTGCGGCGATCTGCCTGGCCGCCGACCCGCACTGGGCGATCACCTCGCGTATGACCTGCACTGCCCTCTGCAAGACCTCTTCTGCGACGAACTCTGCGCCGCCATCTGGGGTTAACTGTGGGGTGTGCTGGATCGCTGCCTGCACACCTGAGAGGCGCTGGCCTTGCCGGTCAAAAACCATGGCGCGTACCGATGATGTGCCAACATCGAGCCCTACAATGAGCGAAGAAACGGTCTGCTTTGCCATAGGATCTCCTTGTGGAGTCTTCTCCACCTTCTCCTGATGTCCTGCACTCCTCATGCTGTATTGTGCCGAAGCCCCACTATGGGAGCAAGTCCCTTGTGTTGGCTCAAGTTCGACTCTGTGGGTGCCGATAGAGGGGGAGAGGACAGGCGAGACGGGTCCGTATCGGTATATACAAAAGATGCAGAACGATTTGTTGGGCCAGAGAGGGATGGAGACGCAGTAGATGGCCGTTAAACAGATCCCCATAGACGCTCTGTTGCCTGGGATGTACGTGGTGAGCCTCGATAGACCATGGCCGCGGCCGAAAATTCTCGCTGACAATCGTATCGAATGTCCTGAGGATGTCGCCCGGCTGAAGCAGTACGGTATCCGTTACGTGACCATCGATCCGACCCTTGGGAAGCACACTGATCACGCCGCCGGAGAAACCATCGTCGCGACCGAGGCAGTGGCTTGGGAATCAGGGGCCCAGCGTCTATCAAAGCTCGCTGGTCTCGAGGCAGATCTGGAGCGGGCACACATTGTCCGAGCCGAGGCCGAGACAATAGTACAGAGTGTCTTTGAAGGCATAAAAACGGGCTCGCCTATCGACAGTCTGGTAGTGAAGGAGGCTGTCAGTGGCCTCATAGATAGTATTTTACACGACTATGACCCTCTGCTGTGCGTGCTGCATATGCGACAATACGATGCAAATTTGTTTGCCCATGCGGTCAATGTCTGTGTATTTGCCCTCGTCATTGGGAAAAGCCAGGGTTTTGATAAACAACGCCTCGAAAGCCTCGGTCTCGGCGCTTTGCTCCATGACATCGGCATGTTGCGGCTGCCACGCAACGTGTTCCGTAAACAAGGCGCCTATACGCTCCAGGAACGTCAGCTCATCCGGCAGCATCCGCGCCTTGGCGTCGCTATTCTTGCTGCCGCCCGGGACATCCGTGAGGATGTGCGTCGTATTATTGTGGAGCATCACGAGCGTATTGATGGCTCAGGGTATCCTACTGGTCTCAGGGGACTGCAGATTTGTCCTCTCAGCGAGATTGTGGGCATCGTCGATATGTATGATGCTCTGCTCAGTGGTCGGGTCGGTCGACCAGCACTGCCGCCTGCCCAGGCCATCAGAGAACTCTACAAGTATGGATTGCAGGGGCAATGTGACCGCGGGTGGGTTGGACGCACGATTCGCTGCCTGGGCATCTACCCGGTTGGCAGTCTCGTTGAGCTGAGCACCGGTGAACGGGGAGTAGTCGTGGTGGTCAATCCGTCTGACGCCTTGCGACCGACGGTGAAGATTGTGTGGGATGCCAGCGGGCAGGTATATGCGGAACCGCAGACTGTCGACCTCTGTGCTGTGGTGGAACTCCCGAAAGCACGCACCATATTACGGGCATTGGATCCAGTGAAAGAGCATCTCAATACTGCTCCCTACTTTGAAGAGAACCGCTGAGGACGCATGCTGGCTTCTATACCGAACGATCTGCGAGCACTCGAAGCCGAACTCCGGGAAGAGCGCGAGCATACTCAGGCCCTGCTCCAGGCACTACCCCTTGGAGTGTGCACTGTTGACGGTGATGGCCGGGTCGTGTCGCTGAACTCCGAGGGGGAACGGCTGCTGGGTTGGAGTGAGACGGCCTGCGTGGGCACTCCACTCCACGACATCATCGGGTGTCACCTTGCGCAGGTAGAGGTAGGGGACGAGGTCTGCCCGGTCAGGCATGTCCTGCATTCTGGCAAACCCGCGTGGGCCTCTCAGGGTGCCTTACGGCACCGTGATGGGAGCTGGCGCCCCATGGAATACAAGTGTGTGCCTCTTGCCATGCAGCGCCACATGGGCGCTATCTTTTGCTTCCGCGATCTCAGCGTGCAGCTGCGGCTCGAGAAGGATTTACTCCGGCTGGCGGCGATGCCTGAAGAAAGTCCAGGGCCTATTGTCGAACTCGATATTGACGCCAATCTCATTTACGCCAATATGGCCATGGTGACGCTGATGGACCAATATGAGTTTGCCACGACGAGCTTTCCGGCCGTCTTGCCCGCTAACATCGCAGAGATTGCCCGTCAATGTCTCACCACCAAGACCCCGTGCCAGGGCGTAGAAGTCGAGGTCAAGGGCCAATACTATGAATGGACCTTTTTCCCTACCCCGGAACTAGGGATCCTGCGTGGCTATGGCATCGATTTAACCGAACGCAAACGCGCCGAGCAGGAATTGAAGCGGGCGCGTGATGGCGCCCTCGCCGCCTCACAGGTCAAATCCGAGTTCCTCGCCAATGTCAGTCATGAGTTGCGTACCCCTCTCAATGGCATCATCGGTATGACTGAGCTCACGCTCGACACCAATCTCACCCTCCAGCAGCAAGAATATCTCGGCATGGTCAGAGAGTCTGCCGAAACCTTGCTGGCCTTGATTAACGGTATTCTCGACTTTTCCAAGCTCGAAGCAGGACGACTCGATTTGCAGCCGATACCTTTTCAACTGCGTCAACATCTTGGGGATATCCTGAAGCCGCTGGCGTTGCGGGCCTACCAGAAGCAGCTTGCCTTTGTGTGCGATGTCCGTCCTGGTGTCCCCGACGCCCTGTTCGGTGACACCGGGCGTATGCGTCAAATCCTGGTCAATCTGGTCGATAATGCCATTAAATTCACTGCGGACGGAGAAGTGGTGGTGCAGGTCGATGCCGAGTGTCTCGGCACGAAAGACGTCCATCTCCATATCGTCGTGTGTGATACCGGGATCGGCATTCCGTTCGAGAAACAACGGCTCATCTTTGAGCCGTTTCTGCAAGCAGATGGCTCCACGACACGTACCTATGGTGGCACTGGTTTAGGTCTGGCGATCGTGTCACAGCTCGTCAGCATGATGGGCGGACGTGTGTGGGTCGAAAGCAGCGGCTACGGGGCGGGGAGTAAATTCCATTGCACTATCCATCTGCAACGACAGACAGGAGCAGAAATCCCTGACCAGACGATGACTCTCAGTAGAGCCGGGGTACGGGTACTCGTCATCGAAAGCCATGCGACCAGTTGTCGAGTCCTGACCGACATATTAACGCAGTGGCACATGCAGCCCACTGTGGCAACAAGTCTCCACGACGTGCGGGAGGCGCTCGCTCAGGCACAGCACAGGGCGTCTCCCTATGGACTTATCCTGCTGGACGCGCATATGCCAGAACCAGATGCTCCAGAGCTGGCAGCAACGCTCCAGCATCATCCCATGTCAGCACATGCGCAGATTGTGCTCATGACTGCGCCAGGCATGCAGAGCGACCGCGAGCTACACTTTACTCCCATCTGTTCGGCAGTGCTGACCAAACCCATTATGTCAGACGATCTGTCCGCAGTTATGGCTACAGCTCTGGAGGGCTGCAGGGCTGCTGATACCCCGGAGTTGCTGCCGGCGCTGCCGAACGCAAACGGCATGTGTGGCAGCTTGCGTATCCTTCTAGCAGAAGACAACCCCATTAATCAACGATTTGCGGTGTGTCTCCTGGAGCGGCATGGACATGAGGTGGTGGTGACCAGTAATGGTAAAGAGGCACTCACCGTGTTTGCCCAACAACCATTTGACCTGGTGCTGCTAGATGTACAAATGCCGGAGATGGATGGTCTGGACACATCGGTAGCGATTCGGACGCGGGAACAAGAGCAGGGCGGACATGTCCCGATTATTGCCATGACGGCACACGCTATGGCGGATGATCGTGAGCGCTGCCTGCAGGCAGGTATGGATGCGTATCTTACCAAGCCGGTCCGCCCTCAAGAACTCTTCGAGACGATTGCCAACCTCATACCAGAGGGCACGACCCTGGCAGGAGAGTGTCATGGAGCGCCTCTTGTCAGTGACATCTTTGACCAGGCAGCTCTCCTGGCACGTCTCGAGGGTGATGAGACGCTCCTGCGAGAACTTGTTGAGCTGTTTTTAGACGATACGCCGCAGCATTTAGACCGCATCCATGATGCATTTGTGCACAACGATTTGAAGATGCTGGAGCGGACAACCCATACCCTGAAGGGATCGGTAGGGAATTTATGCGCCTACCGTGCCTATGAGACGGCAAAACGCCTTGAACGATTGGCGCAGATAGGGGATGGACTCCGTATCACGGACGCGCTCACGGACTTCGAGATGGAAATGGCACGCCTCCAGCCCGTGTTGAGTGCGTTTGTGCAAACCCCCGTCTCCCAGTTGCAGGATCATGCGGTCACGCGTTAGACTCGATCCGCGGCAGTACTGTATACAGTCCTGCCAGCAGTCGCGACTCCTGACCCCCGAGGAGAGAATATGCTGAGGCGTTTTACGCAGGCCGAAAGGCGCTTTTCCCGCGGTCAACAATGCGCTGCACAGTACCAGTACCACGCCGCTGTCGAGGCGTTTAACAGTGCCCTGGCCTTGCAACCGCGATCTGTTGGCATAGCGCTACATCAGGCGCTGGCGTTGGCAGAAACAGCGCAGGGAGCCGCGGCTATGGCAACGCTGCCAGGAGGCCATGACGTGGCAACCAGATAATCCTGTGTTACCACTCTTTGTCGGACAGCTCTGTTTTGATGCTGCGGATTATAGTCAGGCCAAACACTGGTGTGTGCATACCCTGGCCTTGGCGCCTCACAATCCCTATGCGCTTGGACTACAGGCCCTGGTAGATATGGCACTTGGTCATATCCCTGCCGGGTATGCCTGTCTGCAGCAACCACCGCCATGGCCCATGACCGTGGCAGAGCATACTGTCCTGCGCCTCAGCAAGAGTCGCGCACCTTCTTTAGTACAATTGGCCAGTACGGCCCTCAAATGCCGGCTATTGTTGTGGGCTGAGAGCTATCTTCTGCAACAAGAAGTGCCCGTACGGACGCTGTCCCACCAGCTCGTCGCATTGTCACCCGGGGCCCTGAACTCAAAAATTCTGGCGCGCCTCGATCGACTCTGTACCCGCGGCGTTATGGGAATACACCGGCTTGCCCTCCACCTCCGCTACCTGGGGCGGCCAGCGACAAAAACACACCGGCTGCGCCTGGTTGACGCCGCAGAAGCCTATTATCTTGGGGACGTGGCGACCGCTCGCAGGTGCTATGCCCAGCTATTACAAGACATGCCAGAGCGTCCCCTGGTACGACAGCGGCTCTACGAAGTTTGTTATGAACAAGGGGATTTTCGTGCGGCTTTTGACTATCTATACTCCCTTGTCAAAGACGACACAGAACGCACGGCCTGGCTGGCTGGTGTCATGGGAGAGCTACTCTATCTGGTGGGACGCTATGCAGAGGCCGAAGCCGCCCTGCAGGACGCCGCGGACCATGGTCTGCAAGACTGGAAGCTTTTCTATTATCTCGGCATGTGCCAGGTACGGCAGGGGGCACGTCAACAGGCATGCCGCTGGTTCGCCGCCGCGGTCCAGCTGCTGAACCCCGGAATTACCGAGCTGCGTCTGGATGAAATGTACCGTGTCTATACCCACTCCTTGCCCCCACAACACGCCTGTCCAGCACAGTAAGACAACATACGGCAGTTTCTGATGGTGTCTCTCTATGTCTCTGTGGCGCTGTCGAGGAGTTTTTCCATGACGACAGTATCCACCCAATGACCATCGAGCTGCCCCATCTCTTTGTATATTCCCACCGTAGTGAAGCCATGCCGTTCATAGAGGCGTATCCCAGCGGTGTTGAAGGGAAACGCCGAGAGGACGATTTTGTGATATTCTAACTCCCGCCCTAAGGCCGTGATCGTCTGTAAGAGCTTCGCCCCGATCCCTTTGCCGCGTTGCTGCTGTTCAATATATACCGACAGGTCGGCGACATACTGATATGCCTTGCGAGGATTAAAGATGTTGAGCGACACCCAACCAACAATGCCACCGGCCATCTCTGCCACCAGCACGGGATGCCGCGGGCCATGGTTATTGAACCACAGGAGTGTCTCCTGCGCTGTGTGTGGTTCGGCATCGAGAGTTGCCACGCGTTCAAGGATGCCCTGATTGCGAATGATACGAATCATCGGCAAATCGAGCAAAACGTGCTGCACGGATCAATAGTGCTGCAGGTCGGCACCGCCGCAGGGTAGGTAAACATTACGCGCCATGCAGGTAGCGGTGTCCGGACAGGCCGATTGAAACTCGACAGATTGCTGGACACTGCCGGGCACTGTAGTGCGAGCGACAACCAGGAAGTCACGCCGTCTAAAAAACTGCTCGGCAGTGGTGGTGAGGAGATATACCACCCGGAACTGCCGGCTCATGAGGTATGACAGGGCGGTGTCGTCAACGCCAGTCCCAGAGCACGGCCCTGCCACGCCGGGGTGACGGCCAACGAGCGTAACAGTGCGCAGATCACCGTATACTTCTAGCCCAACTGTGCCGACAACCTGCCCATCCTGCCGGGCCACCCAGAAATGCTCCAGCGCCTCTTCCACACCATCACGCGGCAGGTTGACAGTGTGCACAAGGTCCAGGATGGCCGATACCTCCTCCGGTTTCGCCGGGACAATAGTGACCGGCCCCACGATCCGCACGGGGGACAGCGTCTGCTCTGCCATCGTTTCTCCTTAATCAAGCAGTGTGGCTATACGGTGGATACCCGCCCGGATAGCCGCTGGCGTCATGGCGGTATATCCCAGCAAGAGTCCAGCCTGCTGTGGGGGGGTGAGATAGTACGGCGTAATTGAATACAGACCGACTTCTGCCTGGGCCGCACGGGCGATCAACGGCTCTACGTCAGCTGGTGCTACATCACGCAGCCAGACCAGGAGATGCATGCCAGCATTGGCCCCGGAGACTTCGACACGTCTGCCGAGAGCAGTGGCCAGGGCATCAAGCAGCGCCTCCCGACGTGCCGCATTCCGTGTACGTGAGCGACGCAGGTGGCGCTCAAAATGCCCTTCACAAATAGAATCGGTGAGCACCTCTTGCTCCAGGTGCGCGGTATGACGGTCGGCGAGCCATTTGGCGGTGGTAAAGGCGCGCCAGAGTGACGGAGGCAGGACCATATAGCCAAGTCGCAGAGACGGGAACAAGACTTTTGAGAACGTCCCGATATAGATCACACGGCCACTGCGGTCGAGACCTTGCAAGGCTTCCACCGGGCGTCCGGCATAGCGAAACTCGCTGTCGTAATCGTCTTCGATAATATACGCCCCGACGCGCTCTGCCCAGGCTAACAGCCCCAGGCGCCGTGCCAGCGACATAATCGCGCCGCTTGGGAACTGATGCGACGGTGTCACATAGGCCAGCCGTGCCCCTGCTGCAGCATCTGGCAGCGTCGCGATGTTGAGCCCTTCAGTATCGACAGGCACAGTGAGGAGGCGGGCGCCAGCAGCGACAAAGGCCCGTCGCGCCCCCAGATAGTGTGGTTCCTCAATGACCACTCCATCTCCTGGGTCGAGCAATATGCGCGCAGTCAGATCGAGGCGCTTGCTGCGAACCGTTCACGACCATGACCTGGGATGGGTCGCATACCACGCCGCGAGCCCGCCGCAGATAGTCAGCAATGGTCTCGCGCAGCGGCGTGTAGCCTTCAGGGGGACCATATTGCAGCGAGCGCAGCGACGCGGCGCGCGCCCGTCGGGCGAGCAAACGACGCCAGATGGCCTGCGGAAACTCCGCCACGGCTGGCACGCCATAGCGAAAATCGTACCGTATAGGGTGTGGATGCTGGGCCAGAGCCGGTGACGTAGGCGGGGCACTGTCCAGGAGTCGCCGGCCGTAGGCTGATAACTGCGGCAGCGATGCTGTGGCGGCATCTCGGCTCGACTCTGGCGTAGACAGAGGCGCATGCATGACATCGGGCAGGGTTGAGGCAACGTACGTTCCCGAGCCCGTGTGGCTCACCGTATAGCCTTCGGCAAGGAGTTGGTCGTATGCCAGCAACACCGTATTGCGCGATACGCCGAGCTCACGGGCTAAGGTCCGCGTGGAGGGCAGACGGTCCGCCGATACCAACGCCCCGCTGAGAATAGCCCGGCGCAGGGCGTGGTAGAGCTGCTGGTATAGCACGCCGTCGCCTGCGAGCTTTACAAACATAGGTGTCCTCCTTTTGCCCGGACAATATACCCTGCCGCCAGTGGTCTTGTGAATCCACGATGTTCCCATGTGGGTCTTGACATGGGCTGAATTTTTTGCTGCCAGACACCGGCGCCCATTTCACAAAGACGGGACTCCGGGGTTATATCAAGGAGTGAGGGCTATACAGCAACCTTCAGGAAGGAAGAACGTATGCATCGCAGCAGATTCTGTACTCTGATGATTGATTGTCATAGCGCCACGATGGACAACGGTGTGCAGTTTTGGAGTCAGGCGCTGGGCTTACCCGTGCAGCGCAGTGCAGACGCCGCCAGTGCCTATGTGGGACTCAGCGGCCACCTCTCGCGGCACTGCAGGTGAACCTGCAACGCATCGGCGGCAACAGCCGCTTTCATCTGGATATCGAAACGGACGCTATCGAGGCCGAAGTGCAACGGCTCGAGAAGCTCGGGGCACGACGCCATGCGCACGTAAATGCCTGGTGGGTGAAATGGAGGCTCCCAGTGGGCACTACTTCTGTGTGGTGCCGGTGCAGAGTGACGATTTTCTGGCCTGAGGCACACGTCGGAGACAGAGGTCTCCCGCTAAAAGTGGTAGCGAGCGACCCCTCATGTATGCTGATGGTGAGCGCGTGGACAAATCTTATGTGGCCTGAGGTCGACCAACCAGAGGTGGCAGGCATGCAGGGCGGTGATGTGAAGGAAGTGGCTTTCGAGCAGCTTGTCACCCAGCATCATCGGGAAATCTACCTGTATATCTGGCGCTTGACGCGCGGCGCTGATGAGGCACAAGATCTCTTCCAGGAGACCTTTCTGCGTGCTTATAGAGCCTATGCGCGCCTCTCGGCAGACGCCGATACGCGGGCCTGGCTGTTCAAAATCGCCACGAATCTGTGCCGGAATTATTTCCGGCGCCGAAAGCGCTCTCTGCATGTGGGACTTGGATGAGGTGTTGACCGTTGTTGAACAGAACGCGTCTCGGAGCAATGGCACTGCGTCTGACGACCCTGAACAGCACGTGCTGTTGCATGATTTGCAGCAGCACGTGCTGGCGCTTATCGAGGGCTTACCGCTGAAGCGAAAAAGCCGCCCTGATCCAGCGCAAGCTGCATGGATTCTCCTACGATACTATTGCCGTAAGCCTGCAGTGTTCGCCTGAAGACGGCAAGGGCGCATGTTTTTCAAGCCCTGAAGAAGATTCGCGCTGGATTAGCGCTGCCCTCGTGTACTGGCAGCACAAGGCGTCGAACAGACGCAAAGCGGACAACGAAAGACGTATTATGACGCATCGACGCACCTTCTCCCGCTGTGGCTTCCGTGAAGACGCCCTGATTGCTGTCGCGCTTGACGAAGGGGATATTCCACTGCCAGCAGGCGGTACGGTCCATATCGTCCAGTGCCAGGCGTGTCGGGACATCTTGAGGACGTATGGAGTTTGCACCAGGTATTTGCGCGCCTCCAGGACACCAGTATCGGCTCGACGGCGCCATCCAGCAGGCGAGGGCAACACTGGCAGACACCCTCACACCGACGACAAGGCCGCCTCTGCCATCTTGTCAGGTGACATCGGCGTTTGGCGCCTTCGCATCGCCACATCGCCGCGGGGTTGTACCCCTGGTGGCCTGGTATGAGAACGCCGCACAGTTGTTGTCGTCTCGGGATGCCAGCCGAGGTGACGACGCTGGCGAACGGTGAGGACTTCCAGCGGCTTGTCGCAGAATTGCAGGCCTACTTTGCCGGTACCCGCACCCGATTCACCTGGCCCATCGACGACATGCTCGTGCGGAGTGATTTCCAGCATGCTGTCCTCGAAATGACGGCCGAGATTCCTTATGGAGCGGTCATGAGTTACCAGGGGGTTGCGGCCGCCCTCGGGCAGCCAAAGCCGGGCGCGCCGTGGCCCAGGCCTTGCGGCGCAATCCTGTGGCCATTGTCATCCCCTGTCACCGCGTGATCGGTAGCACGGGACATCTGACCGGCTATGCCGGCGGTCTCGAGCGCCAGCGCGCTCTGCTGGCGCACGAGGGCGTGCCACTGGTGCGGCGCGCTGGCGCTCTGTGTATCGACAAGACCCACATGTATGTGGGCTGGCGTGCCGAGGGCGCGTATTGTAAGCCGCAGTGCCCAACCCTGGCCGCAATCCCCCCAGGAGATATGCTGCTTGTATCACCTGCAGCGGTCGTCGCGCAGCGGCACTTACCCCTTGTGATGTGTGTCATCCTGAAACAGTGTCGACATAAGGTCCGCGACACCCGGCGAGCACTCATATCCAGCCCTGCGAGGAAAGGCTATGCAAGCACCACTTGATCCGGCAGCGTTTGCTGCCAAATTGAACGAGTGGAAGCGTGGTACCATGATCGAGGCACATGGCACACACTTTATCACGGCTGGGCAGGGACGCGCCGTGGCCCAGCTCGACTTCAAACCGGCCCTGATGCAACTCACTGGCCTCTTTCATGCTGGCGCCATTATTGCGTTGGCCGATGAAACAGCTACGGCGGCGGCTATGTGGGAGACGAACCCGACGGGAGAGTTGCAGCCCGAACTCTTGCCGCTTACGTTACAACTGTCGGTGAATTTGCTCCGCAATACGGACCACGGCACGCTCACCGCTGAGGCCCTCGTGGTGCATCGTGGCCGTACCACCATTGTCGTCGAGGTCAAAGTCACTGATGCGCAGAGCGCCTCATCGCCGCGTTAGTCGCCACATTATTGGCCCCTACACCACGCTGAGGCAGTGGACTTGCGTACCGACGTGGGCCCATGTACTATGGTGGCGTCTATCAGGATGAGCACATCGGTCACGTCGTTGCGCGGGACGTGCCGTATACCTTTGCGCGGAGAGGCCAGGCGACTCGGCGAGTCGCCCCTACCAGGGCTTGCGGCAGACGTGCCTGGCGAGCTGAGAAGTCCCCCGCCGAACTGGCGGGTACTGCGTACCGCAATGGGCTCCGCCAAACTGGCAGGCTACTGCGTAGGGCTCATCGGCTGTCAGTCCCCCCGCCAGTATAGCGGGGGTAACTAGCCGTACGCAGTACCCGGGCGCAGCACTCGGATACAGTACGTGGAGAACATCATGGAAATGAACCCATCGACAGCTGTGATGCTCGGACTATCTGGCACGTGAGAAAGACGACATTCTGGCCCACTGTACCCTCTGCGGGAAATGCGTTGAGGTGTGTCCAATGCCGCAGTATGACTCGACTATCGCCGACACAGACGCTGTCCAGGTAGTGACGGAAGTCATTGAGCTGCTACGCACCGGCAAAGTCTCCGCCGCTGGTAAAGCCTGGGCTCTGAGCTGCTCGAACAGCGGACGCTGTATCCCGGCCTGCCCAGAGGGGGTGAATCCGCGCAAGATGCTCGCCCTGGCCCGGCTCGAGCTCCGCCGCCAACAGGGCGGGGCGAATCCACGCGCCGCACGGCAGGCAGCGCAGGACGATTTCCGCGCTATGGGTGATGCCATTCGTTTACTGCTCAGCGTGCAACTGCGCCCAGAGGATATCCAGCGGCTGTTACCAGGGGCCATGCACCAGCGCCAGCGCCAGGCAGACGTGGTCTTTTTACTTTGGCTGCAACATCCTGCGCACCCCAGAGATTGCGCTCACGGTGCTCGACGTCCTGGAGCGCCTCGGCGTCGACTACGAAGTCCTCGGTGGCACGAGCAGTTGTTGTGGCATTACCTTCATGCGCGCTGGTGAAGCCGACATTGCCCACGCCCAGGCGGCACAAACCATGCACAACATGGCCAGCTTTACTCCGCAAGAGGTGCTGACCTGGTGCCCGTCGTGTAATGTCCACATGCAGGATTTTGTCCTCGATGTGGCACCGCCGGCCTTCCCTATGCGGCACGTCACCGCCTATCTGGCGGAGCATTTGCCGGAAGTGCAGCGGCACTTCACCCAGCCGGTCCGTAAACGCGTTGCGCTGCACGAACATCACGGCGTGGATGGAGTCGTGGAGGACGTGCGGCGTTTGCTCCACGCCATTCCCGGCCTCGAACTGGTGTCGATCCCGCAGCTGCACGATCACGGTCATCAGTGCGCCGGTTTTCGCAACGCTCCGACGGCCAGAGCGAATGTGCATCGCGTTGTACTTGAGCAAGCCGCGGCGGCCGGAGCGGACGTCCTGGTCGACATTTATCATAGCTGCCATCGTGAGCTCGTGGCGGCGGAGCAGGACTATCCCTTTGCGGTGCAGAATTTCATCAGCCTGATTGGCGAGGCCATGGGCATCACCCGGCAGGATCTCTATAAACGCCTGATGCTCTATCAGGACATGGAGCGCGTCTTAGCCGAAACCGCCCCCTACATTCTGGCGAACGACGTCGACACCGAGCTGGTACAGATAACACTTCCCAAGGAACTGTGGGGAAGGTAGGGCGAAAGATACGGCGTATGGCAACGCTATCTGTGACATTTTTAGGGAGTGGCGATGCCTTTGGCAGTGGTGGGCGTCTGCAGACGTGTATGCTGGTGCGCACCGCTACCTGCAGTTTCCTGATTGATTGTGGTACGACGGTGCTGATTGCCATGCGGCGCTTCGAGGTTGACCCAAATAGTATCGACATGATTCTGCTGTCGCATTTGCACGGCGACCACTTTGGTCGCCTGCCGTTCTTTCTGCTGAGGCCCAACTCATCAGCAAACGCACCCGTCCCCTCCTGATTGCTGGTCCGCCCGGCACGCCACAGCGATGCGTGCAAGCCATGGAAGTCCTGTTCCCCGGCTCGTCGCAGGTACAGCAGCGCTTCGACGTGCGTTTCTAGAACTGGCGCCAGAACATCCGACGGCGTTGGGCGATGTCACGGTCACGCCCTATGTGGTGCAACATGCCAGCGGTGCGCCGCCGTTTGCCTTGCGTATTGCCTATGCAGACAAGATCATTGCCTATTCCGGGGATACGGCGTGGACAGACAGCCTTATTCCGGCTGTGCAGGATGCGGATTTGTGCATCGCCGAAGCGTATTTTTTTGACAAGCAAGTCAAATTCCATCTCGATTATCATACGCTCATCTCGCATCTCCCCGCTCTGCACCCCAAACGTCTCATCCTCACCCACATGAGTGCCGACATGCTGGCTCGGCTCGGGACGCTGACCTGTGAGTATGCCGACGATGGGAAGGTGATCGAACTCTGAATAGCACATTGGTCCCATAATTTCCGTGAAAAGTGGTTCTTTTCAAGAGCCACTCGGCTCGATACAATTCCTCTATCACATGGCGGAGACCTTGACCCGTGTCGCAGACGCGCTGCGACGGCTGGGACAGGAGTACGTGGGATGAAATTACGAACCGGTGATCCGTGGATGCCGGCCCCGGCGTATGGGCGCTCGCTGCGTGGCCTTACGCTCAATCTATTGACACGTGATATAGCCGCTGCTCTGCCATTTCACCGTGAGGTACTCGGAGCTGAGGTTATCTACAGCGATCCTGACTTTGCCGTCTTACGTTTCCAGGAGGCGGGGTGGATGCTCCACGCCGACCACACGTATCTCGACCACCCACTGCATGCCGGCCTGGCCAGTGGGCAGGCACGCGGTATTGGCGCAGAGTTGCGCTTGCATGGTCGGGATCCGGACGCCGCTGAAGCGGCAGCGCGTCGATTGGGATATACAGTGCTGGCCAGCACTGTCGACAAACCCCACGGGCTGCGCGAGGTGTATCTGCTCGATGCGGATGGCTACCTGTGGGTCCCGGACGTTCCTCGGGCGTAGTACAGACGAGTGTGTGATATGCAGAAGGCGGGAGACAACATGCAACATGTCGTAGAAAACGGTGTCGTGCGGACTGTCTGCCCCCATGACTGTCCAGATGCCTGTTCGATGTTGGTAACAGTACAGGACGGACGCGTACTCCACACGGTAGGTGACCCTGAGCATCCGTTCACGCGTGGCTTTCTCTGTGGCAAGGTGCAACGTTACGCAGAGCGCGTGCATTCGCCCGAGCGTCTCCTTACACCCCTGCGTCGCGTCGGCGGCAAGGGTGAGGGGCAATTCACGCCAATCACCTGGGATGAGGCATTGGATGAAATCGTCAGCCGTTGGCAGGCTATTATGGCGCGTTATGGCGGTGAAGCAATCGCCGGCTATGCCTACAGTGCCCATCAGGGGATCGTCAACCGGAACTTCACGCAAGCTCTGTTCCATGCCCTGGGCGGTACACGGGTAAACGCCGGTACGGTGTGTGATACATGCTGTGGTACGGCCTGGGAGCTCACGGTTGGGGCCGGCGGCACGGATCCTGAACAGGTCCCCGAGTCTGATCTGATCATCAGCTGGGGCGCTAACCTGGACAGCACTAACGTGCATCTCCTGCCTTTCGTCGATAAGGCACGGCAGCGCGGTGCCCCATTGATCGTCATCGACGTCTGGCGCACGCGCACGGCGCGGCGTGCCGACTGGTTCATACCGCTGCGTGTGGGTACGGACACGGCACTGGCCCTGGGCGTGGCGCACGTACTGCAGCGTGAGGGTCTGCTCGATCGAGCCTATATCAACCGTCTGGTGCTAGGCTTCGACCGCTGGGCTGCGGAGGTATTGCCACGCTATAGCCCTGACGTCGTAGAAACAATCACCGGCGTGCCCGCAGAGGACGTCGTAAAGCTGGCGCGCGCCTATGGGCGGGCGCGCGCGCCGTTTATCCGCCTGGGGCAGGGGTTGTCACGCCACGTTGGTGGTGGAACCGCGGTGCGGGCCATCGCCTGTCTACCTGGCCTCACAGGAGCCTGGCAATACCCAGGAGGAGGAGCGTTGCTGGCGACCGCCGATAGCTATAATTTTAACTTTCATGCGCTACGGCGCCCGGATCTGCAGCCTGGGCCGTGTCGTACCTTGAACATGGTGCGTTTCGGACAGGCCCTGCTCGACTGGCAGGCCCCGCCCTTGATGGCGCTGTTCATCCAGAGTAATAACCCGGCGGCGACGTGTCCGGAACAGACCCTGGTCCGGCGTGGTCTGGCGCGGGAAGAGTTGTTTACAGTGGTGCACGACACGTTCCTTAGTGACACGGCGCGTTATGCCGACATCGTCTTGCCGGCCTGTACGTCGTTCGAGTCGGAGGATATTTACCGCGGTTACGGCACCTACTATGTGCAGTATGGGCCACAGGTGCTCGCTCCGCAGGGCGGAGTCCTGGCCTAACTATCGTGTGGTGACTGCCCTGGCGCAGCGTCTTGGGCTCCAGGAGGCGGTCTTTGGCCGTACACCGCGTGAGCACATCGCGGCCCTCCTGGACGTGCATGATGGGCCGCTGGCTGGTTTGTCGCTAGAGCAGGTGCTGGACGGCAGACCGTATCGTCTCAACCTGCCCGTGTCAGGCCATACGTTCGATGATGCCTTCCCTACGCCCTCGGGCAAGTTGCAAATTGTCTGTCCAGAACTGGCCGCCCGTGGCGTGCCTGATTTGCCCGACTACATAACTGATCGGCAATACAGTGCTGCCGAGTACCCCTTGCGGCTGGTCACGGCGCCCGGTCATCATCTGCATCACTCCAGTTTTATGGGTGTTGCTGCACTACGGCGGCGCGAGGGCGGTCCATGGGTACGGCTGCATCCTGTCGAAGCAGAGTCGCGCGGCATTCAGCACGGGCAGGCCGTGGAGTTGTTCAATGCGCACGGCTTCGTGGGCCTCTACGCCATGATCACTACCGACGCGCCACCGGGTATCGTGGTGGTCGAGGGACACCGACCCCAGTCGCACTATCTCTCAGGTGGTCCGCTCAATCGCTTATGCTCTGATCGCTTAAGCGATCTGGGCGAAGGCGCCACGTATCAGAGTACGTGGTTAGATATCCGACCGCTTGTCCATACGGGAAATGGGGTGTAACAACCATGTATCTTCCGCCAGCGTTTCGTGAGGATGACCTCGGTACGTGGCAGGCTCTTTGTGCAGCAGTACAGTTTTGCTACGCTTATCACGCAGCACGATGGCGTGCCGTTTGCCAGTCACTTGCCCATGCACTTACAGCCGCAGGCAGGTCCCTATGGCACCCTGATCGGGCATATGGCCCGTGCCAATCCGCAGTGGCAGGATTTCGCCATGGGACAGGAGGCCCTGGGCATATTTGAGGGGCCGCATGCCTATGTGTCGCCTTCCTGGTATGGGGTGCATCCCAGTGTGCCGACCTGGAATTATGCCGTGGTCCATGCCTATGGCACGCCGCAGGTGATAACAGACAGGGTGGCGCTCTACGGCATACTGCGATATCTCGTCCAGACATTTGAAGCCCCGTCTGCTACCCCGTGGACCCTGGCGTTGCCAGACGAGTCCTCTACAGTCCATGATGCAGGGCATCGTCGGGTTTCGCCTGCCGATTAACCGTCTGCAGGGCAAATATAAACTGAGTCAAAATCGCTCCCCCGAGGACCAACGGCGCGTGACTGTAGCGTTACAGGCACAGGGCGACGCTGCGAGCACCGGCGTGGCAGCCTTGATGGAGCAGCGTGTCGAGATGACCCCAGCGCAGGAGATCGTCCCATGATACAAACTCTCCCCAGTGTATGTCCCCTGGACTGCCCTGACACCTGTAGCATGACGGTAACGGTCGAAGACGGCCGCCTTCTCAAGGTGCATGGCTCGCGTGTCAATCCGCTCACACGTGGAGCCGTGTGTGCCAAGGTGACGCATTACCCGGAGCTGGTGCACGGCCCGGATCGGCTCCTGACGGCCTTACAGCGCGTTGGGGACAAGGGCGAAGGGCGCTTTGCACCGATCTCGTGGGAGCAGGCGCTTGAGCTGATTTATACACGCTTCACGGCGATCATGCAGGAATTCGGGCCGCAAGCCATCCTGCCGCTCAATTACGCCGGGCCGCACGGTTTCCTGGCTGGCGGGTCGATGGATTTGCTACGTTTTCCATAAACTTGGCTCCTCACGTCTGGCACGCCGCCCCCTGTGTGGCGGGGTGAAAGGCGAAGCCTTTGTCGGCACCTTCGGAGCCGTCCCGCTGATGCGGCCAGAGCACGTCGCCCAGGCGCGTCTGATCATTGCCTGGGGCAATGACGTGACGGTATCCCAGCTCCATCTCATGTCTATT
>CAVZBC010000083.1:0-16329 GCA_963773125.1 uncultured Gammaproteobacteria bacterium
TGAGCGGCATGAGATGGAGCTGTGACACCGTGACGTTATTGCCCCAGGCAATAATCAGACGCGCCTGGGCGACGTGCTCTGGCCGCATCAGCGGGACGGCTCCAAAGGTGCCGACAAAGGCTTCCCCTTTCACCCCGCCACACAGGGGACGACGTGCCAGGCGTGAGGCGCCAAGTTTATGGAAAAAACGCAGATCCATCGACCCGCCAGCCAGGAAGCCGTGCGGCCCGGCGTAGTTGAGCGGCAGGATGGCTTGCGGCCCAAATTCCTGCATGATCGCCGTGAAACGTGTATAAATCAGCTCGAGCGCCTGCTCCCACGAGATCGGCGCAAAGCGCCCTTCGCCCTTGCCCCCAACGCGCTGTAAAGGCGTCAGGAGCCGATCCGGGCCGTGCACCAGCTCCGGGTAATGCGTCACCTTGGCACACACGGCCCCACGCGTGAGCGGATTGACACGCGAGCCATGCACCTTGAGGAGGCGGCCGTCTTCGACCGTCACCGTCATGCTACAGGTGTCAGGGCAGTCCAGGGGACATACACTGGGGAGGGTTTGTATCATGGTACGATCTCCTGCTCTGGTGTCATCTCGACACGGTGCTCCATCAAGGCTGCCACGCCTGTGCCCAAAGCATCGCCCTGCGCCTGCAACGCCACAGCCACGCGCCGTTGGTCCTCTGGAGAGCGATTTTGACTCAGTTTATACTTGCCCTGCAGACGGCTAATAGGCATGCGAAAGCCAACGATGCCCTGCATCATGGACTGCAGGTACTCGTCTGGCACCGCCAGGGCCCATGGGGTAGCAGACGGTGCTTCGAACGTCTGCACCAGCTCTTGCAGCACGTCGTAGAGCGCTGCCCTGTCTGTGATCACCTGCGGCGTGCCATAGGCATGTACGACGGCGTAATTCCACGTCGGCACACTGGGATGCACCGTATACCAGGAGGGCGACACATAGGCATGCGGTCCCTGAAATATCACCAGGGCCTCCTGCCCTGTGGCGAAATCCTGCCACTGCGGATTGGCACGGGCCATATGCCCGATCAGGGTGCCATAGGGGCCTGCCTGCGGCTGCAAGAGTATGGGTAAGTGACTGGCAAACGGCACGCCATCGTGCTGCGTGATGAGCGTAGCGAAGCTGTACTGCTGCACGAATGCGTGCAGCGTGCCGAGGTCATCCTCACGAAACGCTGGCGGAAGATACATGGTCGTTACACCCCTTTTACTCTCTGTCCACTCAGGCCATCTGTGGCGCCCCATTGCCCGTATGCACAAGCGGTCGAATATCTAACCACGTACTCTGATACGTGGCACCTTCGCCCAGATCGCTTAAGCGGTCAGAGCATAAGCGATTGAGCGGGCCACCTGAGAGATAATGTGACTGGGGTCGGTGTCCCTCGACCACCACGATGCCTGGTGGCGCGTCAGTAGTAACCATGGCGTAGAGGCCCACGAAGCCGTGCGCATTGAACAACTCCACGGCCTGCCCGTGCTGAATGCCGCGCGACTCTGCTTCGACAGGGTGCAGACGTACCCATGGGCCACCTTCTCGCCGCCGTAGCGCAGCCACACCCATAAAACTGGAGTGATGCAGGTGATGACCGGGCGCGGTGACCAGCCGCAAGGGGTACTCGGCAGCACTGTCTTGCCGATCAGGGATATAATCGGGCAAATCAGGCATGCCACGGGCGGCCAGGTCTGGACAGGCAATTTGCAACTTGCCCGAGGGCGTAGGGAAGGCGTAATCAAACGTATGGCCTGACACGGGCAGGTTGAGACGATGCGGTCTGCCGTCCAGCACTTGCTCTAGCGATAGACCAGCCAGCGGCCCCTCATGCACGTCCAGGAGGGCAGCGATGTGCTCACGCGGTGTACGGCCAAAGACCGCCTCCTGGAGTCCAAGACGCTGCGCCAGGGCCGTAACCACACGATAGTTGGGCCAGGCCTCGCCCTGTGGGGCCAGCACCTGCGGTCCATACTGCACATAGTAGGTGCCATAGCCACGGTAGATATCCTCCGACTCGAACGACGTACAGGCAGGCAAGACGATGTCGGCATAGCGCGCCGTATCGCTAAGGAAGGTGTCGTGCACCACCGTAAACAGCTCTTCTCGTGCCAGACCACGCCGGACCAGGGTCTGCTCTGGACACGTCGCCGCCGGGTTATTGCTCTGGATGAACAGCGCCATCAAGGGCGGGGCCTGCCAGTCGAGCAGCGCCTGTCCGAAACGCACCATGTTCAAGGTACGGCACGGCCCAGGCTGCAGATCCGGTCGCCGTATGGCATGAAAGTTAAAATTATAGCTATCGGCGGTCGCCAGCAACGCTCCGCCTCCTGGGTGTTGCCAGGCACCCGTGAGGCCAGGCAGACAGGCGATGGCCCGTACCGCTGTCCCACCACCAACGTGGCGCGACAATCCCTGTCCCAGGCGGATAAACGGCGCGCGAGCCCGCCCATAGGCCCGCGCCAGCTTTACCACGTCCTCTGCGGGCACGCCGGTAATGGTTTCTACGACGTCAGGAGTATAGCGCGGCAACACCTCCGCAGCCCAGCGGTCGAAGCCCAGCACCAGGCGATTGATATAGGCGCGATCGAGCAGGCCCTCACGCTGCAGCACGTGCGCCACCCCCAGGGCCAATGCCGTGTCCGTACCCACACGCAGCGGGATAAACCAGTCGGCACGCCGCGCCGTACGCGTGCGCCAGACGTCGATGACGATCAACGGGGCACCGCGCTGCCGCGCCTTATCGACGAACGGCAGGAGATGCACATTGGTGCTGTCCAGGTTGGCACCCCAACTGATGATTAGATCAGACTCGGGGACCTGCTCAGGGTCCGTGCTGCCGGCCCCAACCGTAAGCTCCCAGGCAGTGCCACAGCAGGTATCACACACCGCCCCGGCGTTCACGCGCGTACCGCCCAGGGCATGAAACAGCGCTTGCGTGAAGTTTCGGTTGACGATCCCCTGATGGGCACTATAGGCATAGCCGGCGATTGCTTCGCCGCCATACCGCGCCATAATGGCCTGCCAACGGCTGACGATCTCGTCCAATGCCGCGTCCCAGGTGATTGGCGTGAATTGTCCCTCGCCCTTGCCGCCGACGCGACGCAGGGGTGTGAGGAGACGCTCAGGCGAATGCACGCGTTCCGCGTAGCGCTGCACCTTGCCACAGAGAAAGCCGCGCGTAAACGGATGCTCAGGGTCACCTACTGTGTGTAAAACACGCCCGTCCTGCACCGTTACTAATATCGCACAGGCATCTGGACAGTCATGAGGGCAGACGGTCCGCACGACACCGTTTTCTACGACATGTTGCATATTGTCTCCCGCCTTCTGCATGGCACACACTCACCTTGACTGCGCCCGCGGGACGTCCGGCACCCACAGGTAGCCATCCGTGTCGAGCAGATACACCTCGCGCAGGCCATGGGGTTTGTCGACAGCACTGGCCAGCACCGTGTAGCCCAGTCGACGCGCTGCCGCTTCAGCGGCGTCTGGATCGCGACCATGCAAGCGCAACTCCGCGCCAATGCCGCGCGCCTGAGCACTGGCCAGGGAGGCATGCAGTGGATGATCCAGATACGTATGATCAGCGTGGAGCATCCACTCTGCCTCCTGGAAACGCAACACGGCAAAATCAGGATCGCTGTAGACGACCTCCGCCCCGAGCACCTCACAGTGGAACGGCAGCGCCGCGGCTATGTCACGTGCCAACAGATTGAGTGAGAGGCCACGCAGCGAGCGCCCATACGCCGGGGCTGGCATCCACGGATCACCGGTTCGTAATTTCATCTACGTACTCCTGTCCGAGCCGTCGCAGCCGGTCTGCGACACGAGTCAAGGTCTCCGCCATGCGATAGAGGAATTGTATCGAGCCGAGTGGCTCTTGAAAAGAACCACTTTTAATGGAAATTATGGGACCAATCTGACCCTCACAGCTCGATCACCTTCCCGTCCTCGGCATACTCACAGGTCAGCGTCCCGAGCCGAGCCAGCATGTCAGCGCTCATGTGGGTGAGAATAAGACGTTTGGGGTGTAGCACGTCTAAATGAGACATGAGCGTGTGATAATCGAGATGGAATTTGACTTGCTTGTCAAAAAAATAGGCTTCGGCGATGCACAGGTCTGCATCCTGCACGGCCGGAATAAGGCTGTCTGTCCATGCTGTATCCCCAGAATAGGCAATGATCTTGTCCGCGCAGGCAATACGCAAGGCAAACGGCGGCGCACCGCTGGCATGTTGCACCACATAGGGCGTAACCGTGACATCGCCCAACGCCGCCGGGTGTTCGGGGGCCAGTTCTAAGAAACGCACGTCGAAGCGCTGCTGCACCTGCGACGAGCCGGGGAACAGGACTTCCATGGCTTGCGTGCAGCGCTGTGGTGTGCCGGGCGGACCAGCAATGAGCAGGGGACGGGTGCGCTTGCTGATGAGTTGGGCCTCGAGCAGAAAGAACGGCAGGCCGCCAAAGTGGTCGCCGTGCAAATGCGACAGTAGCATCATGTCGATACTGTTCGGGTCAATACCGAAGCGTCGCATGGCAATCAGCACCGTCGTGCCACAATCGATCAGGAAACTGCCAGTAGCGGTGCGCACCAGCATACACGTCTGTAGACGCCCGCCACTGCCAAAGGCATCGCCACTCCCTAAAAATGTCACAGACAGCGTTGCCATGCGCAGTATCTTTCGTACATGCTGGCACAGGTTGCCAGGCGCCCCTGTGCCAAAACGTCCCTGGCGAGAGGAGAGTGCTACCTTCCCCACAGCTCCTTGGGAAGCGTTATCTGCACAAGCTCGGTGTCGACATCGTTCGCCAGAATGTAGGGGGCGGTTTCGGCTAAGACGCGCTCCATGTCCTGATAGAGCATCAGGCGTTTGTAGAGATCCTGCCGGGTGATGCCCATAGCCTCGCCAATCAGGCTTATGAAATTCTGCACCGCAAAGGGATAGTCCTGCTCTGCCACCACCAGCTCACGATGGCAGCTATGATAAATGTCGACCAGGACGTCGACGCCGGCCGCCGCGGCTTGCTCAAGCACCACGCGATGCACATTCGCCTTGGCTGTCGGGGCGTTGCGGAAGCCGGCGCACTGGTGGCCATGATCGTGCAACTGCGGAATCGACACCAGCTCAAGGCCGGGAATGGCGTGGAGCAGACGCCGCACGTCCTCCACGACTCCATCCACGCCGTGGTGTTCGTGCAGCGCAACGCGTTTATGGACCGGCTGGGTGAAGTGCTGCTGTACTTCCGGCAAACGCTCCGCCAGATAAGCGGTGACGTGCCGCATGGGAAAGGCTGGTGGTGCTACATCGAGGACAAAATCCTGCATGTGCACGTTACACGACGGACACCAGGTCAGGACCTCTTGTGGAGTAAAGCTGGCCATGTTGTGCATGGTTTGTGCTGCCTGGGCCTGGGCAATGTCGGCTTCGCCAGCGCGCATGAAGGTAATACCACAGCAACTGCTCGTGCCACCGAGGACTTCGTAGTCCACACCGAGGCGCTCCAGGACGTCGAGCACCGTGAGCGCAATCTCCGGAGTGCGCAGGATGTTACAGCCAAAGTAAAAGACGACGTCTGCCTGCCGTTGGCGCTGGTGCATAGCCCCTGGTAACAGCCGCTGGATATCCTCTGGGCGCAGTTGCACGCTGAGCAGTAAACGAATGGCATCACCCATAGCGCGAAAATCGTCCTGTGCTGCCTGCCGCGCCGCGCGTGGGTTAGCACCTCCCTGCTGGCGGCGGAGCTCGAGCCGGGCCAGGGCGAGCATCTTACGCGGATTCACCCCCTCTGGGCAGGCCGGGATACAGCGCCCGCTGTTCGAGCAGCTCAGAGCCCAGGCTTTGCCGGCGGCGGAGACTTCACCAGTGCGTAGCAGCTCAATCACTTCAGTCACCACCTGGACGGCGTCTGTCCCGGCGATGGTCGAGTCATACTGCGGCATTGGACACACCTCAACGCATTTCCCGCAGAGGGTACAGTGAGCCAGAATGTCGTGTTTCTCACGTTCTAAATAGTCCAGCATGGCGGTTGTCGGTGGGCTCGTTTCCATGACGTTCTCTGCCTTTCCTTGTTCACGCCCTCATGAGGTCTCGCCAATCCTGTCTCCCTACGGTAGGGGCGACTCGCCGAGTCGCCCGGCCTTCCCGGGCAGAGGTGTACGGCCCGTCCCGCTCGATGACATGACCGATGTTCTAGCCCTGGTGAGCCACACCATAGTACGTGGAAATACGTCGGTACGCAAGCGCACTGCCTCAGCGCGGTGTAGGAGCCAGGAGCGTGGCGACTAGCGCGGCGATGAGGCGTGCTTGCGCATCAGTGACTTTGACCTCGACGACGATAGTGGTACGGCCGCGATGTACCACCAGCGCTTCAGCGGTGAGCGTGCCGCGGTTGGTATTGCGCAGCAAATTGACCGACAGTTGTAGCGTGAGCGGAAAGAGTTCGGGTGTCAACTCTCCCGTCGGGTTGGTCTCCCACATGGCCGCCGCGGTAGCCGTTTCATCGGCCAGGGCAATGATGGCGCCAGCATGAAAGAGGCCGGTGAGTTGCGTCAGTGCCGGTTTGAAGTCGAGCTGGGCCACGGCGCGTCCCTCCCCAGCTGTGATGAAGTGTGTGCCATGGGCCTCGATCATGGTACCACGCTTCCACTCGTTGAATTTGGCCGCAAACGCTGTCGGATCAAGCGGTGCTTGCATAGGCTCTTCCCTCAGGGCTAGATATGCGTGCTCGGCAAGTGCTTCTGACCTTATGCGGACACTGTTTCAGGATGACACACGTCACAGGGCATAAAGTCCCGCTGCGCGACGACCGCCTCAGGTGATACGAGCAGCATGTCTCCTGGGGGGAGCGCCGCCAGGGTTGGGCACTGGGGCTTACAATAGGCGCGCTCGGCACGCCAGCCCACATACATGCGGGTCTTGTCGATACACAGAGCACCAGCGCGTGTCACCAGCGGCACGCCCTCGTGGGCCAGCAGAGCCCGCTTGCGTTCGAGGCCGCCGGCATAGCCTGTGAGATGTCCCGTACGACCAACCACGCGGTGACAGGGGATGACAATAGCCACCGGATTGCGTCGCAAGGCCTGAGCCACGGCGCGCACGGCTTTGGGCTGTCCGAGGGCGGCAGCAACGCCCTGGTAACTCATGACAGCGCCATAGGGAATGTCGGCCGTCACTTTCAGGACCGCGCGCTGGAAATCACTCCGCACGAGCATGTCGTCAATGGGCCAGGTGAACCGGGTGCGAGTACCGGCGAAGTAGGCCTGTAATTCTGCGACGAGCTGCTGGTAGTCCTCACCGTTCGCCGGTGTCATCACCTCTGCTGGCACCCCGAGCGACGACAACAACTGTGAGGCGCTATCGTGCCAGGCCAGCAGGGGAATACCCCGTGGCGATGTGGCGATGGCTAAGGCGCCAAATGCCGACGTCACCTGACAATACTGCAGAGATTGCCTTGTCGTCGGTGTGAGGGCGCGTGCCAGCGCTTCCCGTGCCTGCTGGATGGCTCCGTCGAGCCGACTGGTGTCTTGCAGGCGAGTAAACACCTGGTGCAAACTCCGATATGTCCTCAAGATGTCCCGACACGCCTGGCAATGGGCGATATGGGACTGTACCGCCTGCTGCAGTGGAGTGTCCCCTTCGTCAAGAGCGACGGCAATCAGGGCTTCTTCACGGAAGCCACAGCGGGAGAGGGGTTGTCGATGCTTCATAACACGTTTCTCGTTGTCCGCTTAGCGTCTGTGCGACGCGTTGTGCTGCCACCATACGCGGGCAGCGCTAATGTGGCGCGAATCTTCTTCAGGGCTTGAAACACATGCGCCCTTGCCGCCTCAGGCGAACACTGCAGGCTCACGGCAATAGTGTCATAGGGGAATCCATGCAGCTTGCGTTGGATCAGTGCGGCTTTTTGCTTCAGCGGTAAGCCATCGATAAGCGCCAGCACGTGCCGCTGCAGATCATGCAACAACACGTGCTGTTCAGGGTCGTCAGGGGCAGTGCCATTGCCATGAGACGCGCTCTGCTCAACAACGGCCCACGCCTCATCGAGCCCCACATGCATGGAGCGCTTTTGGCGCCGGAAGTAGTTCCGGCACAGATTCGTGGCGATTTTGAACAGCCAGGCCCGCGTGTTGGCGTCTGCCGAGAGGCGCTCATAGGCTCTATAGGCACGCAGAAAGGTCTCCTGGAAGAGGTCTTGTGCCTCATCAGCGCCACGCGTCAAGCGCCAGATATACAGGTAAATTTCCCGGTGATGCTGGGTGACGAGTTGCTCAAAACCGCCGTGCACTTCACCGCTCTGCATGCCTGCACACCTCTGGTCGGTCGACATCAGACCACATAGGATTTGTCCACTCGCTCAACATCAGCATACATGAGGTGCCGCTCGCTTTCCACTTTAGCGGGATATCTCTGCCTCCCAGACGTTTGCCTGGGCCAGAAAGTCGTCGCTCTGCACCGGCACCACACAGAAGTAGTGCCCACTGGGAGCCTCCATCACCCACCAGGCGTTTACGTGCTCATGGCGCCGTGCCCCCAGCTTCTCGAGCCGTTGCACTTCCGCCTCAACATCGTCCGTTTCGATGTCCAGATGGAAGCGGCTGTTGCCGCCGATGCGTTGCAGGTTTACTTGCAGTCCCCCGCTGTTGCCGCTGAGTCCCACATAGGCACTGGCGGCGTCTGCACTGCGCTGCACGGGTAAGCCCAGCGCTTGACTCCAAAACTGCACACCGTTGTCCATCGTGGCGTCATGGCAATCAATCATCAGAGTACAGAATCTGCTGCGATGCATACGTTCTTCCTTCCTGAAGGTTGCTGTATAGCCCTCACTCCTTGATATAACCCCGGAGTTCCATCTTTGTGAAATGGGCCCTGGTGTCCGGCAGCAAAAAATTTCAGCCCGTTGTCACACACATGGGTACATTGTGGATTCACAAGACCACTGGCGGCAGGGTATATTTCTCGGGCAGAGGAGGAGAAGGATGTTTGTAAAGCTCGAAGGTGACGGCGTGCTATACCAGCAGCTCTATCATGCCCTGCGCCGGGCTATTCTCAGCGGGGCGTTGGTGGCAGGAGCCCGTCTGCCCTCCACGCGGACCTTAGCCCGTGAGCTCGGTGTATCGCGCAATACGGTGTTGCTGGCGTACGACCAGCTCCTTGCCGAAGGCTATACGGTGAGCCACACGGGTTCGGGAACGTATGTTGCCTCCACCCTGCCCGATGTCATGCACGCTCCTCCGGCTACGCCGGAGTCGAGCCGAGATGCCGCCACAGCAACACTACCGCAGTTATCAGCCTACGGTAGGCGACTCCTGGACAGTGCCCCGCCTGCGGCCCCGGCTCTGGCCCAGCATGCGCACCCCATACGGTACGATTTTCGCTATGGTGTGCCAGCCGTGGCGGAGTTTCCGCAGGCCATCTGGCGTCGATTGCTGGCCCGCCGGGCCCGCGCCGCGTCGCTGCGTTCATTGCAATATGGCCCTCCTGAGGGCTACCCGCCGCTGCGTCAGACCATTGCGGACTATCTGCGGCGGGCTCGTGGCGTGGTATGCGATCCGTCCCAGGTGATGGTCGTGAACGGTTCGCAGCAAGCCCTCGATCTGACGGCGCGCATATTGCTCGACCCAGGCGATGGCGTGGTCATTGAGGAGCCACACTATCTGGGAGCGCGACAGGCCTTTGTCGCGGCTGGCGCCCGTCTCCTCACCGTGCCTGTCGATGCTGAAGGGCTCAACATCGCGACGCTGCCAGATGCTGCAGCAGGGGCACGGCTGGCCTATGTGACGCCATCGCATCAGTTCCCGAGCGGCGCCATTATGTCGCTGGCCCGGCGCCTGGGGCTGTTAGCATGGGCAGAGCGTGTGGGAGCGTATATTATCGAAGACGATTACGATAGCGAGTTTCGCTACGCCGGACGCCCGGTGGAAGCATTGCAAGGTCTCGACCGCAGTGGCCGCGTGATCTATATCGGGACGTTCTCAAAAGTGTTGTTCCCGTCTCTCCGACTTGGCTATATGGTCCTGCCTCCGTCGCTCTGGAGCGCCTTTACCACCGCCAAATGGCTCGCCGACCGTCATACTGCACACCTGGAGCAAGAAGTGCTCACCGATTTTATTTGTGAAGGGCATTTTGAGCGTCACCTGCGTCGCTCGCGCACACGCAATGCCACACGCCGGGAGGCGCTGCTCGAGGCCCTGGCAACCTCTCTCGGTAGGCGCGTCGAAATCTCCGGGGCCAATGCGGGCATGCATCTCCTTGTCTGGCTGCACGATGTAGCGCCAGCTGGCAGTAGAGACGTTGATCGCCCGTGCGGCCCGGGCAGAAGTCGGTCTGTATTCCATTACGCCGTATTATCTCACTCCCCCATCGCAGGCTGGACTCTTGTTGGGCTATACCGCCATGACACCGGTGGCTATTCGGGCCGGTATCCACCGCATAGCGACGCTGCTTGATTAGTGAGGAGAACATGTGATGTTCGAACAGGCGCTGTCCCCCGTGCGGGTAGTGGGGGAGGTGTGGGCACGGTACATCTCATCCAGACGCAGCTCGGTAATGCCAGGGTTCAGCACCTCGACCGCTTGCGCGAACCAGCGGCGCGCCTGTGGATATACTCCCTGGCGCACCTGACACATGCCAAGATAATAGAAGACCTTATAGTCTTGCAGACCACGGCTCGCCGCCTCCTGCAGGGCAGTTTTGGCCTCTACATAGCGCCCCACCAGGTAGAGCAGCTCCCCCACGATACCGGCCAGCCAGGCCGTGCGTTCTGCGTCGTCTTTGACCAGGGGGTATAGGTAATCAAAAGCGGCGTGAAAATCCCCTTGTTCATAACAGACCTCGTAGAGTCGCTGTCGTACCAGGTAATGCTCCGGCATGTCTTGTAACAGCTGGGTATACCGCCTCCGAGCCGTCGCCACTTCCCCCAGATAATAGGCTTCTGCAGCGTCAACCTGGCGCAGCTGGCGCGTTTTTGCCGCCGGCCGCCCCAGGGAGCGGAGGTGTATGGCGAGCCGTTGTATCCCCATGACGCCGCGGGTGCAGAGACGATCGACCAGCGCCAGAGTGTTTGAGCTCAGGCCACCGGGTGACAATGCGACCAGCTGGTGTGACAGCGTCCGTACGGGGACTTCTTGTTGCAGGAGATAGGTTTCAGCCCACAACAACAGCCGGCTTTTGAGGGCAGTATTGGCCAGGTGTACTAAGGATGGCGAGCGACTCCTGGTGAGTCGCAGGGCAGTGCGCTCTGCCATGGTCATGGGCCATGGCGGTGGTTGCCGCAGGCAGGCATACCCTGCGGGGATGTGACCAAGGGCCATATCTACCAGGGCCTGCAGTCCAAGCGCATAGGGATTGTGAGGTGCCAGCGCCAGGGTATGTACGCACCAGTGTTTGGCCTGACCATAGTCCGCGGCATCAAAACAGAGCTGCCCGACAAAGAGTGGCAACACTGGATTCTCTGGTTGCCACGTCATAGCCTCCTGCAACGTCGCGATAGCCGTGGATACCTGGGCTGTTTCTGCCAACGCCAGCGCCTGATGCAGCGCCATGCCTACCGCCCGCGGCTGCAGGGCCAGGGCGCCGCCAAAGGCCTCGAGAGCAGCGTCGTACTGGCGCTGTACAGCCAACCGTTGAGCGCGGGAAAAGCGCCTTTCAGCCGTGGTGAAACGCCTCAGCATATTCTCTCCTCGGGGGTCAAGCATCGCTGCCACTGGCAGGATTGTATAGCGTACTCCCTCGGATGGAGTCTAACGCGTGACCGTCTGATCCTGCAACTAGGAGACGGGAGCATGCACAAACGCACTCAACACGAGCTGGAGGTGCGCCATTTCCATCTCGAGGTCCGTCACTGCCTCCATGATGCGCTGCCCATCCCCTGTGTGGGCCAATCGTTCAAGGCGTTTTGCCGTCTCATAGGCACGGTAGGCACATAAATTCCCTACTGATCCCTTCAGGGTATGGGCTGCCCGCTCCAGCCTCTTGCAATCGTTGTCCACCAATGCGTCACGTATGTGGTCTAAACGCTGCGGCGTATCTTCTAAAAAAAGCTCCACAAGTTCTCGCAGGAGCGTCTCATCCCCCTCAATACGTACGAGGAGAGCGGCTCGGTCGAAGACCTCACTGGCAAGAGGCGCCCCATGGCGTTCTCTGCCGAGGAGAGTGCCCTCTGGGATGAGGTGGGCGATCGCCTCGAAGAGTTCTTGCGGACGGACAGGTTTAGTAAGATAGGCGTCCATACCTGCCTGCAGGCAACGCTCCCGATCCTCTGCCATGGCGTGTGCCGTCATGGCAATAATCGGCACATGCCCTCCCTGTTCTTGTTCCTGGGCCCGAATCGCTGCCGACGTTTCCAGACCATCCATCTCTGGCATTTGCACATCCAGCAACACCAGATCGCATGGTTGCTGAGCAAGCAGTGTGAGGGCCTCCTTGCCATTATTGGCCACCACCACCTCATGGCCGCGCCGCTCCAGGAGACAGACGGCAAACCGTTGATTAATAGGATTGTCTTCTGCCAGAAGGATACGCAGGCTGCCAGACACGCCGTCGGCGTTCGGCAGTGTCGGGAGCGACTCTGAGGTATCAGGAGCACGGCAGCCCTCCAAGGTCGTGGCAATGACTGCGGACAGATCGTCTGACATAATGGGTTTGGTCAGCACTGCCGCACAGCTGGTCGTAAAGTGTAACTCGCGGTCGCTCTGCACGCCCGGCACAGTCATGAGCACAATCTGTGCCTGCGCCGACATAGGGTGTTGCTGGAGCGTTGCTGCCAGACCGATAGCCCCTGGTTCTGGCAGGTGGGCATCCAGCAGGACAAGGGCATAGGGAGACGCACTACGCTGCGCCTGGGCAAGCGCCTCCTGCACTTCGTGGAGACTTGTCGCCACGGCGAACGGCATGTGCCACTGCCTCAACATGTCGGTCAGGACACGACAACTTGTCGCATGACGTTCTATGACGAGTACCCGTACTCCGGCTCTGGTGACTGTCAGCGTCTCGTCAGGGGTCTCTGCTCCTGCCTGTCGTTGCAGATGGAGAGTGCAGTGAAACCTACTCCCTGTTCCATAGCCGTCGCTTTCGACCCACACGTGCCCCCCCATCATGTTGACGAGCTGTGACACGATGGCCAACCCTAACCCAGTCCCACCATAGGTACGTGTCGTAGAGCCATCTGCTTGCAGAAAAGGCTCAAAGATGAGCCGCTGTTTGTCGAGCGCAATACCGACCCCAGTGTCACACACGACGACATGGAGATGGACATCTTTCGTGCCCAGACACTCGGCCTCGACCTGCACCACCACTTCTCCGTCAGCGGTGAATTTAATGGCATTATCGACCAGATTGACCAGGATTTGACGCAGACGACCGATGTCACCGAACAGCGCATCGGGGACGTCAGGACGGACATCGCACACGAAGGCGAGTTGCTTCTGGTAGGCTCTCAGTGCCAACGGCTTGAGGATATCCCCAAGATGCTGACGCAGTTGAAAGGGTACCGGCTGCAGATCGAGGCGCCCGGCTTCGAGCTTCGAGAAGTCGAGAATACCGTTGATCAGGGTCAGTAAGGTTTCGGCAGACTCTCTGACCATGCCGAGATATTCTTCTTGCTGAGGGGTGAGGTCTGTGTCGAGCGTGAGCTCTGTCATACCGATGATGCCATTGAGGGGGGTACGCAACTCATGACTGACATTGGCGAGGAACTCGGATTTGACCTGTGAGGCTGCGAGGGCGCCATCACGCGCCTGCTTCAATTCCTGCTCAGCGCGTTTCCGGGCGGTTAAGTCGACGCCATAGCCACGCAGGAGTCCCAGTTCCGGGGTCGGGAAAAAGGTCCATTCATAGTGTTTGCCCTCGAAGGCAACTTCGACGCCCTGGCAAGGGTGCTTGGCGGCGAGACATTGGTACGCGATCTCTGCAATGTTGGCGGGCAGGACGACCGGAAAGCCCGTGGCGCTAAACCCATGTTGGCCCATCAGCGTGACCATGGCCATATTGGCGTAAATGAGATTGGCGTTGATATCGAGCTCGACAATAGGCCCTGGACTTTCTTCTGGCATGGCGGCCAGGCGGAGTAAATCCTTCTCAAGTTGCAGTTGGACGCTCAGGTCACGGAAGCAAAAGATGGCGCCCAGGTTGCGCTGCATGGTAAGAGGAATACATTTGTATTCCATGGGGCGCCAGTTACCAGTACGGTGCCGCAAGGCACTCTGCGAGGCCCACGCTGGTTTGCCAGACTGCAGGACCTGTCTGATCGGACAGACCTCGTCGTCTCCCTCTCCCTGCTCAACGTGGCAACCAATGATGTCGTGGAGGAAGGTGCCCACACAGACGGTCTCACTCCAGCCCAGCAACCGTTCCCCCTCGGCATTCAGCGACACCACTCGGCCATCACCATCAACCGTGCATACACCAAGAGGCAGTGCCTGGAGGAGGGCCTGGGTATAATAGCGCTCTCCCCGGAGTTCGGCTTCGAGTGCGCGCAGATCGTTCGGTCTAGGAGCCAGCATGCGTCCTCAGTGCTTCTCTTCAAAGTAGGGAGCAGTAGTGAGATGCTCTTTCGCCGGGTCTAAGGCCCGGACTATGGTGCGTTCTTTTGTGGGTTCCATCACCGCGTAGAGGTCGAGCGTCTGAGGTTCCGGATACACCAGCCCACTGGGATCCCAGACAATCTTCACTGTCGGTCGCAAGGCGTCACACGGATTGACGACCAGCACGACCCCCCGTTCACCGGTGTTCAGCTCAACGAGACTGCCGACAGGGTAGATGCCCAGACAGCGAATCGTGCGGCCGACCCACCCACGATCACATTGCCCCTGCAATCCATACTTGTAGAGTTCTCTGATGGCCTGGGCAGGCGGCAGGGCTGGTCGGCCGGTCCGACCACTGAGCAGGGTATCATACAGATCAACGATGCCTACGATCTCGCTGAGAGGACAAATCTGGAATCCCCTGAGGCCGCCGGGGTACCCTGAACCATCAAGGCGCTCGTGATGCTCCGCAATTATACGGCGGACGTCTTCACGGATGTCCTGGGCCGCGGCAAGAATGGCTACGCCAAGGCGTGGATGCTGCCGGATGAGCTGACGTTCTTGCAGCGTATAGGCCCCCCGTTTACGAAACACGTTCCGTGGGAGCCGTAACATGCCGACGTCGTGGAGCAAAGCACCGAGGCCGAGGTTTTCGAGCCGTTGTTTATCGAACCCCTGGCTTTTCCCAATGACGAGGGCAAACACACAGACATTCACTGCATGGGCAAACAAATTTGCATCATACTGTCGCATATGCAACACGCACAGCAGGGGATCATACTGATGGAAAATATTGTCTATGAGACCGTTGACCGTTTGCTTCACTGTCAGGCTGTCGATAGGCGCACCCGTTTTTATGCCTTCAAAGACGCTCTGCACTATCGTCTCGGCCTCGGCTCGGGCAATCTGGGCATGCTCCAGCTCTTTCTCAAGCCCAGCGAGATTGGATAGCCGCTGGGCCGCTGCTTCCCGCGCCGCTGTCTCGGTCGCTACGGCGGCTGCTCCCTCGACGTGCTCAGCGTTCTTCCCCAGGGTCGGATCGATGGTCACGTAACGGATGCCGTACTGCTTCAGGCGGGAAATATCTTCAGGACGTTCGATACGATTGTCAGCGAGAATTTTCGGCTGCGGCCATGGCCTGTCGAGGCTCACAACGTACATCCCAGGCAACAGAGCGTCTATGGGGATCTGTTTCACAGCCATCTACTGCGTCTCTTGTGTATCCCTGTGTAGCATCGATCGTACTCGGCTCGCCTGCCCTCCCCCTCTATCGGCACCCACAGAGTCGAACTTGAGCCAACACAAGGGACTGGCGCCCATTGTGGGGCTTTGACACCATACCGCCTGGGCAGTATGGACAAGTAGGGCACAGAGCCTGCGGCCTCATTCCCAGCATGATACGCAGGCGAGATCGTCTTGAGAACTCCTCCGGCTATGCGTACAATGTATCCTATGGAAGCGTCCCGATGCTGTGCGGAGTCGGGCAAGCCTAACGTACGGCCATGGTGGCTGGCGCCGCGACAATCCATCCCAAGAGGGAGTGCGCTTATGGCACAAGCAACCTTCCGTCAACAACGAGGCTTAACTCCCATTGCGACCCTCGCTATCCTCATCCTGGTGGGGTTTGGGCTCTTTCTCCTGTTCAAGCTGGTGCCGGTGTATCTCGAGTACTTCAACGTCGCCTCGTCGGTGAATTCCCTCAAGGAGGTTGCTGATCTTGGGCAAAAGAGCAAAGAAGACGTCCGTGAATTGCTCAAGCGGCGCCTGGACATCAACGATGTGAAACGCGTCACACCCGACAACA
>CAVZBC010000084.1:0-11576 GCA_963773125.1 uncultured Gammaproteobacteria bacterium
GTTGGCCCGTACCGTCCATCGGGCTGAGCGCTTTGAGACCTGGTTGCGCGACGCCCTCAGCAATCAGTACGATCTGCAACAACGCTTCCCACAATTGTATCACGAATTACAAGAGGAATTAGCCGCCTTCGATACCATGCAGCGCATGGTCATGGCTGCCAACCAACCCAATGTTATTGCGACCGGCGATTATTCGGCGCTGGTAAATCTCCGCCACTGGGAATTTGTTGATTCCCTTGGCATGCGTAAGAGCATGCTGACGGAAGGAGAGCTCCGCGCTCTGTCCCTGCGGCGCGGTACCCTCACTCCAGAAGAGCGCGCCGAGATCGAAAGTCATGTCACCCACAGTTATAACTTCTTACGGACCATTCCCTGGACGAAAGATCTGGCGCGTGTCCCAGAGCTGGCCTATGGGCATCACGAGAAACTCGATGGCAGTGGCTATCCCTGTGGGCTGGTAGGTGAACAAATTCCGCTTGGGGCGCGCATGATGAGCATCGTTGATATCTTCGATGCCCTCACCGCCAGCGATCGCCCCTACAAGAAAGCCATCCCTCCATCCCAGGCGCTGAGCATCCTGGAAACCGAAGCCCGGGAAGGGAAATTAGACAGCTCCCTGGTCCAATTATGGATTGAATCCCGTGCCTGGGAAGAGATCGCCACCAGGTAAGGGGAAGGGGCTAGCAGGGCAACCTCTGGCCATCAGTTGTAGTGGTCTTGCTCGCCTAAAAACCGTACCCGCCCGGAGTTGAGAAGCGCCATCACCGTTGCAATCACCAAGGCGTCTTCCTCTGGCGACACTTCACTATTAATCGCCTCGATCAAGTCGTATAACGTCGTTGTAATGATGACCGATTCTTGCTCTTTGTCGATGAACTCATCTGGAAGGGTTTTCATCGGGGGCTCCTTCATCAGAGATGTCATAACAGGCGAATCAACAGTGCTAAGGGTACCCAATGGGCGAGCCGAATTCTGTGACTGGCATCACCGTTTGGCAGTGAGTCTCCTCACGCCGTCTGTCAATCGACATGGCAGCGCCAGGACAGCAGGAGGAACCACAGAGGCGGCGGAAGTGTGGCATAATAGAGACCTCTATGCCGAGGAGCATCCCAGGGAGGGCATTATGTCGAATCAAGACCTAGACGTTGCTCTGACCTATCATGCGGAAACCAAACATTCGTATGACAGCGTGTATCGTGACCATCATTTTCTCGATTGGGACAATCAGCCTCGGCCATACAAGGACTACAGGACACTTACACCCATCGCTCTGCCTCCATCACTGCCTGAAACCCAGCACCCGGCCCTGCACAATCTTACTCCGGCTGAGACGGTAAGCGACCCGCTCCGCTTACCCACTCTGGCTGACCTGGCGTATGTGTTGTTCTATGCTGCCGGGGTGACGAAACGCCGTGTCCTGCCAGGGTATGGTGACATGCTCTTCCGCGCTGCGGCATGTACTGGGGCGTTGTATCACATTGAGCTCTATATAGCGGTGGCTGAGTTGCCCGACCTGCCAGCCGGGGTCTATCATTTCAGCCCAGTGGATTTTGCCCTCAGATGCCTACGACAGGGAGATTTTCGCCAGGCCCTGGTCGAGGCCAGTGCCCATGCTGCAGGGCTGGTCACAGGCCCCAGTCATCATTGTTGGCAGCGATACGTTCTGGCGCAATGCCTGGAAGTATCGCGCCAGAGCCTATCGTCACAGTTTTTGGGATGCCGGTACCATGCTGGCCAATTTATTTGCCGCGGCCACGGCGCGTGCCCTCCCGGCCCGGCTGGTCCTGGGGTTTGGCGATACTCTGGTGAATGCGGTATTGGCCCTGGACGTGCCTCGTGAAGTGTCGCTCTTTCTCGTCGGGCCTCGGAGACAGTCCATCTTCGCCCCCGCCATCACCCGCTGTTGCCCCGCTGACTCTGGCAGTGTCCCCGCTCTCCCGGGAAGAAGTCGACTACCCGGCGATCCACATCATGCATACGGCCTCGGCGCTCGACACCCCTGAAGATGTCGCTCTCTGGCGTGGCGTGGCAGGACCCGTGTCATTGCCTCCGGCTGAGGGGCGGTGTTCCCGCTGCAGCCTCATCGCGGCTGCGCAACTCCCTACCGCACCGCTCGAACACGTCATTCGTCGACGCGGCTCAGCGCGCACGTTTCGTCATCGTGCTTTATCCTTCGCCGCCCTCTCCACGGTGCTGGCGCGGGCCACGCAGACCATTCCTGCAGACTTCCTCGAACCGCCCAGCACACGTCTGAACGATCTGTACCTCATCGTCCATGCGGTCGCAGATCTCCCGGCTGGCGCGTATGTCTTTCGGCACGAGGAACAGGCGCTGGAGTTACTCCAGGCCGGAGATTTCCGCGCTCAGGCCGGCGCCTTAGCCCTCGGCCAAACCCTGGCGGCTGACGCCAGCGTCAATGTGTACTTTCTGTGTGACCTGCCTGTCATCCTTGAACGTTTTGGCAACCGCGGCTATCGTGCGGCGCAGCTCGAAGCGGCTATCCTGGGGGGACGCATGTATCTGGCCGCCTACGCCCAGGGGTTTGGGGCCACCGGACTGACGTTTTTTGACGATGAGGTCATCGCACTTCTTCTCCCCACATGCGGCCGAGAAAAGTGTCATGTTCCTCATCGCCATGGGCTATGCAGGGCGACGACAGAGCTCACACCGCGTCTAGACCAAGGCAACTCGGATAGTGTATCGTAGAGAAGGCCGGATGCCTCGGCGAGGCATCCCTACCGCAGGCAGACGGGACGTAGCCCGTGCTCCGTACTATGGTAGGGGCGCCTCGCCGAGGCGCCCGCTGGCCTACGCCACCAACGTTCCAGGCAGAGCAGGAGACCCGCGGCATGGAATTTGGATTTACGCGCTGACGACGACGCCTTTCGGCAGGAAGTGCGTCAGTTTCTGCACCACAACCCACCCGAGAGCTTTCCCGAAGATGGCATGGATGCTGGCTACGGTTCTGGAGCCCATTCCCATGCGTTTCTGCGCCAGTTGGGCGCACAGGGCTGGTTATCCATGACCTGGCCGCGGCAGTTCGGCGGCCAAGAACGCCCCTTTATGCATAAGCTCATCCTCCTGGAAGAATTAGCCGGGGCCGGAGCCCCCTTTGGCCCCCTTGGCGGTTGTGATCAGACGGCCGAGGCGATCATCCGCTATGGTTCCCGGCGTTTGCAACAAGAGGTGCTGCCTCGCATTGCCCAGGGTGAAGTGACATTTTGGCAAGGGTTCAGTGAACCAAATGCCGGGTCGGACTTGCTGGCACTGCAAACGCACGCCACGCGTGATGGGGACGACTATGTCATAAACGGCCGCAAAATCTGGAGTAGCCATGCGGGGATCGGCACATACGGTCTGGTGATTGCCCGCACCAACCCGCAGGCGCCAAGACACAAAGGCCTGAGTATGTTTGTGGTGGCCAATGACACGCCTGGCATGGACATCCGTCCTATCCGCAGCATGACGGGTGGCGTCTATCACTATGAAGTGTTTCTCGACACGGTGCGCGTCCCAAAAGATTACCTGCTGGGCCAGGAGGATGAAGGCTTCACCCAGTTACTCAAAGGACTCGATACTGACCGCTTTTGGGGACGATTTTATAAGGCGCCAGCCCTGCAACGCCTCCTGCGGAGCTGATAGCCTATGCCAATACGGCGACACGCCATGGCCAGCCACTGGCGAAAGATCCCGTGGTGCGCCGGCAACTCGCCAGCATCGCCACGGATATTGAAGTGCTGCGCATGCTCTTTTACCGTAACGGCTGGTTGATTCGCGAAGGACTCCCCACGCCGTATGAATCCGCCCTGAATAAAGTATTCGCAGACGAAACTGGGCAAAAACTGGCGGCGCTTGGCATGGAACTCCTGGGCTTGTACGGCCCCCTGAAAGAGGGGTCGCGTTGGGCCAAACTGCACGGCAAAATGCAGCATGTCTACCAGACCAGCCTTGGGCACACCATTGCGGGCGGGACGTCAGAAGTTCTGCGGACGACTGTGGCAACACGCGGGCTTGGTCTGCCGCGTGAGTCGAGAGCGAGGAGCTGAGCGCATGGATTTTCGCCTCACCGAACAGCAAGAATTGTTGGTAAATACGGCCCGGGCATTCTTTGCGCAACACTGTCCCACCACCCTGGTGCAGGCGTTAGCCCTCGATGCCCGCGGCTTTCCTGACGATCTCTGGCGTCAGGTGTCGGCGCTGGGGTGGCCCGGTCTGCTCATTCCTGCCCACTACGGTGGCAGTGACGGGACGTTGCTGGACGTCATCCTCCTGGTGGAAGCCATGGGCCATGCCTGTTTTCCGAGCCCCTATATCCAGAGCGCCGTGATTGCCACGACGCTGCTGCTGGCAGCAGGGAGTCGGGAACAGCAGGAACGCCACTTACCCCGCATGGCGGCAGGGGAACGGCTGTGCACCCTGGCGCTGGTTGAGGAGAGTGCCGATTTTACCCCTGAGGCGATACAGTTACAGGGAGTTGTAGGGGGACATCTCAACGGCCGCAAACTCTTTGTCAAAGACGCGCACATCGCCGACGATCTCATCGTGGTGGTGCGCAGTACGCATGGGTACAATCTGCTCCTCCTCGACACCATCCACCCCGGCATAACCCTGTTTCCTCTCGACACCATCTCAGGCGAAAAGCTCTTTGAAGTATCGTTCACTGCCGTGCCGATCGGCCGCGACATACTTCTGGGACCGGCTGAGCACGGTTGGGAGCTACTGGCCCCGGCCCTGCGCCTGGGAGCGCTAGCCCGTGGCGCTGAAATGGTTGGCTGTGCCCAGCGTATTCTGGAGCTGGCCACTGACTATGCCAAAGTCCGCGAACAATCTGGACGTCCGATTGGTGCATTTCAGGCTATCCAACATCACTGTGCCGATCTCCTGCGCAATGTCGAAGGCGCCCGCAACCTGCTGTATCACGCTGCGTGGAAGATGCAAGAAGGCATGGAGTGTGCGACGGACGTGGCAATGGCCAAGGCCTACAGCAGTGAGGCGTGCCTCTGGGTGGCGCGCAAAGCCCACCAGATTTTTGGCGCCATCAGTTACTGCGAGGAACACCCGTTACATCTGTTTCACAAACGCATCCAGGCGGCAGGCCTGGATTTTGGGGATGCTGCCCTACATTTTGAGACAGTAGCGCAGGGTATTGGCCTGGAGTAGGGGCGTGTGCCAGAGGCGTGACCGGAAGACCCACTGGGGGAGCCGCACCGCCAGCTCGCTACCGTATCCGGGCCAAAAAAGACGCGCAGGCGTCCTGTCTCAATGCGTTGACACGATCCTCAAATCATAAATAATGGATTCGTCGGTGCATGCCCCAAAAGCACTCTCCCTGCGTCCTCCAACCACAGCGGTTGCGCCGCAATATGCCGCTCCATCGTTTGCAGATCGCGTACGCTCCGTTCCAGCGGACAGTCAATATAGAGTGCAGTAGTCCCGGCGGCGGCGTGCATGGCCATGACACCTGCACGCGCGATGGCGACTGCATGCAGACTCGCGCTGTAAAGCGCCGCACGGCCCTCGACCGTCGGCAGCGCGTTTTTGGCGTGCTCCCATACTGTCGCCATGCTGGTGTGGAGGTGGCTCCCTGCGGCAGCGACCGCAGCGCTGTGTGAAGCGATGTCGGCGAGCACGCTCGGTCGCTCGCGAATCGATGCGCCCGGATTTACGGACACCTTGTGGCGCAGTATCTCGATAGTGACGGCAAGCGCAGCGCGTGCCATGCCCAGGAACTGGGCGCCAAGGCCCGCTATCATCACGGGAAGAATGGGAAGCTGGGCCAGCTGTGAGTTGGCAGCCACCGGGGGAGCGGGCGAGAATGAGTCTGCATCTGGCACGAACACGTCGTCCACAACGACATCGTGACTCCCGGAGCCACGTAAGCCCCCGACATGCCAGGTGTCGAGGATTTCGTAGCTCCCTTTGGGCACGAAGAGCATGCGGAGGTCGGGCTGCCCAGGAGCGCGCATGCACGGCACACCGTCTTCGTGCACCAGGCTCATGAGATGTACATAGTCGGCCAGTTCGCAGCCAGACACGAGAGACCAGCGGCCACTCAGCCGGAAGCCCCCGCCCGTTGGTACGGCCTGTCCGGTCGGTCGTGTGGAGCCCGCGAACAATCGACTGGCATCGCCGAAAACCCGTTCGCGCCCCGCGTCATCCAAGAAGCGGGCCCAGAAACAGGACAGCGTGTTGTTCCAAATGAGCCAGGACACTGACGCTTCGGCACCCGCCAGCGTCTCGAGGACTCGCAACCACTCTTCCGGTGTGTATGACGGGGGTGGGCCAGTGTCGAGGAGCATGCGACACAGGTCGCTCTGGCGCATAGCTTGCACAATCGGTGCAGCGATACAGCGGTCATTCTCGGTGGTCTGGCGTAGCTCGCTGATCAGCGGTATCAGTCTTTCTGCCACGGTCACGATCTCGCTCATATTCTCCCTCCTGGGAATTTTTGCACTCTCACGATTTTAGTTTATTCCCTTTACTGAGACAGAAAGCACCTGTCAAGCACTTTCCCTCGCCTCACGCCTCTCATTGTCGGCGCGGCTCAAGGGCATCACGCAAACCATCGCCGATGCCGTTGATGGCGAGGACCGTCAGAAGGATGAAGCCCCCAGGGAAGCCCCACAGCCAGGGTGCCAGAGCCAGATAGCGCGGCACATCTTCCAACATGTTGCCCCAGGTGGCTGTGGGTGGCGGCACGCCGAGTCCTAAAAAGCTCACATAGGATTCGCTCAAGATGGCATTGGCGACCCCGAGCGTGGCGTGCACCACGATCGGCGCCAGGCTATTGGGCAGCAGATGCTGCAAGAGGATTTGCTGGTGCGATGCTCCGAGGCTTTGCGCCGCGAGCACGAATTCACGCTGTTTCAGCGTCAGTATCTGCACGCGTACCAGTCGTGCCAGGGCCGGCCAGTTGGTAAAGCCCATGATGAGAATCAGACTCACCACCTGGACACTGATCGTCCTTCCAGCCACGCTAAGCGGAGGCATGAGCCCGTCGGTGAACTTGATGGCGATAATCACCAGAAACAGTGGTGGAATAGTGAGAATGGCCTCGGTGAGCCGCATCAGCAGGTTGTCCAGTCTGCCACCGTAGTAGCCAGCCATGGCTCCGACCGGCACGCCGATGAGCAACGATAGGGTCACCGCGGCAATGCCAATGAGCAGGGACATGTGGCCGCCGTGCACGACACGGGCCAGTATGTCTCGTCCCACCACGTCCGTGCCAAATGGATGCAGTGTCGAGGGGGGAGAAAGCCGCCAGCTGGTGTCGACGCGATTGGCATCAGCCTCGGTCAGAAACAGCGAACCAATCAGGACAAAGGCGACAATACTCCCGAGCATCCCCATACCACACAGCGCCAGACGGTGGCGGGTGAAGCGTTGCCAGAAGAGGCGAGTGCCAGAGTGCTGCTTCATGGGCTGTACCGGATACGCGGATCAAGGTAGGCGTATACGAGGTCCGCGAGGAGTTGACAGACGATGATGGCGACGGTGAGCAGGAGCAAAATACCCATGAGCACGGGCAGATCGGCCTTGAGGGCGTGGTCAATAAACAGGCGACCAATGCCTGGCCAGGCAAAGATGGTTTCCACGACCACGGCGCCAGTCAACAGAAATGGCAGGTCGAGGCCAATCATAGTCACCAGCGGCAGGGCGGCGTTTTTCAGGGCATGGCGCAGGACAATGGCACGCTCATGCAGGCCTTTGGCCCGTGCCGCGCGAATATAGTCCTGCCCGATCACTTCGAGCATGCTTGCCCGGATATACCGGCTGTACGCGGCCACATACGTTGTCGCCGTCGCCATGACGGGGAGCACCATATGCCAGAGTATCTGCTGCAGCGTCGGACCGACTGTTGGGTCATACACCCCAACCGGCGGCAAGTATGGCAGTCCCCAGTCTTTGAAGCGCACCGCCAACAGGTACATGAGCCCAAAGGCCAGCAATTGAATCGGCATGGAGTAGCCGATGAAGGCCAGCGTGGTGGCAACATGGTCGTAGAGTGAATAGGGCTTCACCGCCGCAGCGATCCCCATCCCGAGGGCCAGGAGGACGATCACTGCTTCGCTCGTGCCCATGAGCAACAGGGTGTACGGCAGGCGCTCTACAATCAGGTCTGTTACCGGGCGGCGGGTCACAAACGAGATGCCGAGATCGCCGCGCAGCACGCCGCGTCGGGTGCCATACTGGGGGGACCCGTCGGGCGTAGACGCCATCACTGTCCAGGTATTCCCGATCAACCACACGACATACTGCGTCCGCCAGGGGGCATGCCAGCAGGCTGACCAGGAGACCTGCAGGCGGTGGTCCAGACAGTTGACCACGGGCTGGTCCAACCCAAGCTGGCGGGTCAAGCGGGCCCGGTCCGCGGAGCGGATGACGTGCCGCCCTCCGAAGGTCGCCAATGGATCCCCCATAGCACGCGTCAGCACAAACAACAGAACGCTCACCACAGCGAGGAGCGGCACGGCATACAGCAGTCGATGCAGGGCATAGGGTATCATGGGTGGCTCATGGGGACTGTCCGGCCTGTTGCCCTATTTCCCATGCATGGCAATTCCAGAACGGCGTGAGGCCGGAGAGACGGACGTTCTTGAGTTGCTTATGGACCGCATAGACGTCAGGATCATCCCACAGACCCACCCAGTAGACCTGCTCCAACAACAGGCGATTGATCTCCCGGAAATGCGTCTGTCGCGCTGTCATATCACTCATACTTGCCTGTTCTCGGAACAGCCGATCCAGCGTCGCGTCACAGAGATACATCCAGTTCGTCCCGGCGGGTTGCTCCTCCGAGGGGATTTCTGAGCACAGCCACTGCGCGGTGTCAGGATCAGGAAAGGCATCCGGTGCCGTGGTCCACTGCGCAATATCATAGCGCCCGGTGGCGACCGGCCCACCCTCGCCATAGCCGCTAAAGAACATATCGCTGGCATAGGTGGACAACTCAAGGCGAATACCGAGCTGTTGCAGCATGTGCTGGACGACCACTTGCGTCTGCTTGCGGATGTCCCGGGTGGTCGTCACATAGCGCAACGTCAGCGGGGTGCCATCCTTGACACGTATACCATCCGGGCCCCTGGTCCAGCCCGACGCCTCGAGCAGCTGGGCAGCGCTGGCAGGATCGTAGGGAATGGGTTGACTGGTCGTATCGGCAAAAGGCGAATGGTCCCAGAAACTGTGCGCCGGGGTAGTCAAACCATACAGGAGATCGCGCGTCAGTTGATGGCGATCGACGCCCATGACCAGGGCGCGACGCACCCGTGTCTCCTGCAGGGCGGGATGACCACGTTCCGGGCTGAGATTGAAAAACCAGGATTCTTTATACCCCGAGGAGACCTGCACGATGTCGAGTGAGTTCAGCTTCTGGAGGGCTGGCACGTCGGCCCAACTGATAAATACCCCCAGATGTGAGTTGCCGGTCTTGAGCGCGGCGATCTGCGCCGCCTCATCAGGCACGATGCGCACAAAGACCCGGTCAACGCGTGGAGCCCCGCGCCAATACGCAGGATTGGCGACAAAGGTGAGATGGCTGCCACTCTCCCAGGACTGAAACAGAAACGGACCATGGCCCACGGTGGGCGCACGATTCCAGGCGGCCTGGTCCAGGGTGCCAGATTTTTGGAATACCGGTTCCAACAGGTGTTTGGGAAGCGCTCCGCCATTACCGCTGCCAAATATGCGTGTGCGCCAGGCCGCAAAGGGTTGCTGTAAGCGCACCACCAGGGTATGCGGCGCCGGCGCTTCGACGCTCGCCACGTATTTGTCATACGGATCACGGGTTTGCACCGTATTTTGCGGGTGCATGATCATCTGGTAGGTAAACACGTAGTCCTGGGCCGTGATCGGCGTGCCATCCGACCATGTCGCATCCTGGCGTAGTGTGTAGGTCAAGGTCAAGCCATCGGCTGAGACCCCGCCATTACTCGGAGTGGGGAGTGCCGTGGCAATCTCCGGTACGGCTTCGTGTTGATCGTTCCAGGAGATGAGCGCTGTACGCAGCCAGAATTCCCGCGTCACGGCTGCAAACCACATGGTGGTGTAGAGGGGATTGAGATTATCAGGCTCTTGCGTAAAGGTAAGTGTCACGACTTTTGGTGGCGGCGTAGAGCGTGACGGGTTCTCACCGCACCCCAGCAGGGAGGCAATGAGTATCAGCAGGGAGAGAAAGCCCGGGATAGTCATGGTATTACTCTTTGTAGCCGACAACCTGCAAAATAAAGGCATACTCAAAGGCCAGTTCCTTCAGGGCGTCGTAGCGCCCTGAGGCCCCGCCGTGGCCGGCCTCCATGTTGGTGTGTAACAGCAGCATATTGGCATCGGTTTTATGGGCGCGGAGTTTTGCCACCCACTTGGCCGGCTCCCAGTACGGCACTCTCGGATCATGCAACCCGGCCGTGATGAACAGGTGAGGGTAGTGTTTCGGTGCCACATTGTCGTACGGCGAATACGTCTTCATATAGTCGTAAAAAGTCTTGTCCGCCGGGTTGCCCCACTCGTCGTATTCGATGACCACGAGCGGGATGGTGGGATCGAGCATGGTATTGATCACATCCACAAAGGGCACGTGGGCAATGACCCCCTGAAACAGCTCTGGCCGCATGGTTGCCACAGCGCCCATGAGCAGCCCACCAGCACTCTCACCCCAGGCCACGAGCCTGTCAGGGCGAGTATAGTGGTTGGCAATGAGAAATTCCGCCGCGGCGATAAAGTCGGTAAACGTATTCTTCTTGTTGAGCAGGCGCCCAGCGTCATACCAGGCTCTGCCGAGTTCCCCACCACCGCGGACATGGGCGATGGCGTAGATCATGCCGCGTGTGAGCAGGCTCAAACGTTCCGGCGAGAAGGTGGCGCGCAGATGCGCGCCATAAGCGCCATACCCTTCCAGCAGCAGGGGATGGCTGCCGTTGCGTGGCAATCCGCGTTGAAAGACAATGGACACAGGCACTCTAGCACCGTCAGGCGTGGGGACAAACAGGCGTTCGCTCTGATACTGCGCCGGATCGTACGCGGCGATGGCCTCTTGCTTCAAGACCACGCGCTCAGCAGTGTCCATATCGTACTCGTAGACGGTTTTGGGGGTGACCAGCGAACTGTACTCAAAGCGCAGCTTCGGGGTGTGAAACTCCTCGTTCTTGCCGCGCCACAGAGTATAGACGGGTTCAGAGAATGGCACCACATGTCCGATACCGTCCGGGGCTTTCAGGATACGAATATTTTGCAGGCCATGCTGGCGTTCGTACACCACCAGGTGCTGCGCAAAGGCGTCAAAGCCTTCGATCTGCACGTCCTGACGATGCGGCAGGACTTCCCGCCAATGCCGCTTGCCGGGAGTAGCGACGGCCACGGACATGAGTTTGTAATTAGCCGCCTGCTCATTGGTCAGGATGTAAAACAGCTCCCCTTGATGCTCGATGTCGTAGCGTACATCAGCTTGCCGCGACTGGAACAGCTGCCAGGCGTCTGCAGGACGGTCTGCAGGGAGAACATGCACTTCCGAGGAGGTTAAACTGCGCACCTGGAGAAGCAGGTAGGTTTTACTCCTGCTTTTGCTCAGACGCAGACGGAAGGCC
>CAVZBC010000085.1:0-78843 GCA_963773125.1 uncultured Gammaproteobacteria bacterium
TCAATGAGCGCCGATATCCTATAGATACAAACGCTCTCTTTTGTCAAGCAAAACAAAAAGTTACGGAGGATGCGGCGACTTTAGGGGACTGCGCGATGCAGATCGGCGCGAAGGATAGAGAGCATCCTATGCACGACTTAGCCTATACCAGGAAATAATCCCAATCCTGCGTTACGTCTCCAGCGCCGTCGATTATAATATGCGCTTTATCCTTCTGGCACAAGGGATAGTATCTCACGCGGTCCTTCCCCCACACAATGAGGGCTTCTAACCGCTGCCGCAGTTCACGTACCTGTGCCGCCATGAGATGACACTCGAACACACTATACTGTACCCGGGTGCCGAAATTCTCCAGCTCTGAAGCCACCCGCGTTCGGCGTTGGTCGTCAGCAATATCGTATGCGACAACAAACAACATTGTTTTCCCTCGGCACTATACCAGATAAAAGCCTTCATCTGGAGGAATGGCGCCATGGCCCTGTTGCACCACCCGCGTATGACAGGGGCGACACAGCGGATACCAGCGGATGCGGTCGTGCTGCAGGTCGGCCACAGCACAGATCTTGTTGCGTAACAGCGCGAGTTCTGTGTCGTTCAGTCGGCACTCGAACACACTGTACTGTACCCTCTCCCCATAGCCAGCGAGCGCCTCGGCGACACGCCGCCGCCGTGTGGCATCGGCAATGTCATAGGTCACCATCCACGTGTGGATGGGCACTGACACTGGTCTGGGTCCTGCCATGATGCTTTACCTCGTGAGAAACGGTCTGTAGATCGGTTGCTCGCCCTTGATCACGGCCACCAGGCGCTGCGCCTGGAGAGCAATAGCTCTGCGGTAGTCGCAGCGGCTACCCGCATCAGGGTGGGTGATAGCCCGATTGAGGGCGGCCTCAAAGGCGCGTGTCACCTTCTTCCGTGCCTCATCCGTCAGGAGGCAGGGCATACCCGCCTCTACAGGCATCCGGAAGTCCTCAGGACGCACCTGCTTGCGGTGCAGCAGGGCAAGAACGGTGGCATCCACCACCGGGGCGCGGAACTCCTCCATGGAATCCGAGACCCAGGCCGGATGCCCCTGACGCAGCGCATGGTAGAACCCCACATGCGGGTGTAATCCCTGTGCCCGGACCAGGGAATACGTGTTGTAGAAAAGGAGCGTGTAGCCATATGACAGGAGACTATTCACCGGATCAGGAGGTGGCTGGCGCTTCCGCCCCGTAAACTGCCACTCCCCGCCCACCAGCGTCGACCATATGGCGAAGTACTGGGCTGCCGCAGTGCCTTCCAGACCTCGTAATTCGTCCAGGGACGAGACGTTATCCAGGCTACTCAAGACCCCTTGGAGCGCTGTGGCAGCGGTATGGGTCAGATCGCTTCCACCCCGGCGCGCCACGCGCAACAGCAGTGTACGGGCATTGGCCACCTTGCCGCGCACCATCTCCCGCGACACCTGGAGGATGAAGGTGTGATCTGTAACACGGGCATATTGATCGCGATGCAGGAGGACTTTGTCTGTGGCCATGGATTCGATCACCCCGTAGTATCGCCCTCGGCTCGACAGCAGGAACACCGGGATGTCCTCCAGTAAGCAGAACTGCATGGCCGGTGTGGTGATATGCACGTTGCCAAATAACGAGAATCTGATCTACCTTGAGGGCCGGGATCTTTTGCAGGATCACTCCCTGTTTGCGCACGATAAACCGTTCGTCCTCCTTGGCCAGCTCCGCACCCTGCTCCATGAGATAGAGACTACGTAAGAACGGGTCGTGCTCTGTCGTGGGAGGTGGCAAATCGGCTTCATCCACCACCGCGCTGAGGTCTTCCCAGAGCGTTTTTGCCTCCTCTGGCGATAGAGCAGTCAGCGCTTCCCTCAGAGCCGTGGCCATTGCCGTCCCCTCCTGGGGCAACAGGAGCGGAGAGGGAACTACTGACGGGACTGCCTCTGTTGCCACGCTCACCGCGCTGACCTGGGAGGGTATAGGAGAGACAGGGCCTCTTGCCTCTGGCAACTCCTCGGGATACTGGGGCCGGAACGCCATGCTGCGCAGAAACTGCACGCCCAGATACCGGAATCCCTGGTCGAAGTGGGTAATATGGGTCTTTGTCCGATTCAGGGTGAGCTGCAAGTCTCGCAAGACCTCTTCGGACATTTCCAACGCCGCCTCGGCCTTTGGCCGGCTTTTGCATAGGATCACGAAGTCGTCGGCAAAGCGCACCAGTTTATGGCCACGGGCGATGTGGGCCTCGTCGAAGCGATCCAGATACAGATTTGCCAGCAGCGGGGACAAAGGTGAGCCCTGGGGGACGCCCTTCTGCAAACGGGAGCGCTCTCCCTGATCCTGCACCTCCACCGTAAGCCATTGTTGCATCAGTGCCAGCACGTGTGCATCGTCTACATACTGCCGCAAACACTCCTGGAGCTTATCGTGCGGGATTTCGTCGAAGTAACTCTGGATGTCAGCATCCACCACCCAATGATACCCTCGGGCACGCAGTGCCAGAATCTGCCGTACTGCCTGGTCCACCGAGCGCCCTTGGCGGTATGCATAGCTCACATCTTCGAACTCCGGCTCCAGCAGGGGTGTCAACACCATGGCTGCCGCGGTCAGGGCCACGCGGTCGCGCACTGTGGGGATAGACAGGGGGCGCTGCCTGCCATCGGTTTTCTCCACATATACCCTGAGGAGAGGTGATGGGTGGTAAGTCCCTGTGACGAGTGCCTTCTGGAGGCTCATGAGGTTTCTTTCCAGGAACACGCCAAAGTCCAGCACCGTCTCCCCATCCACACCGGGCCCACCCTGGTTCTCCTCCACCCGGTCGAAGGCCCGCACCAGGATCGGCAAAGCCGTCAGTTGGTCAAAGAGTGCCCCCATGCCACACCTCGTTTACCTGGCCTTGTCGAGCCACTCTAACAGGACGGGCAAAACGTCCGGTACTGGTGCGTCATGCCCCAGAAGCCTCTAGCTGGCAATGCCCCGCCATACCATCCACCTGGAAATTGGTTGTCCAAGGCGCGGACAAGTTTCCCGGAGCCAAAAAAGTTCACCTGTTCTGGGCCATACACCAGCAAGTTCTGATAACCCGGCCCGCCAAGTTCCGGTTGCAAACGGTCTGCGACGGTCGCCGTGCGGGCATGCGGCAGGCGTACGATGGTTAACCTCCCATTGGCGACAGTTTGGGCCTGAGCCACGGCGCGCGCACCAGCTGTTTCTTCTTCTGGCGTAATCCCTTGTGCCGCACGGTCTGCAGCGCGGACCTCAACAATCTCCTCCAACGTGGCGCCCATCTCGATCAGCGCCGAGATATAGCCCCGATCATTGGCAGCCACCAGCTCGAACCACCGTGTCCAGCCCTCTGGTGGCAGTCCGAGTAAGGCGAAGATCTGATGCAGAGACGTCGGCTGACGCTCTCCAGCCCGCTCTCCATGGTGGTCTGCCACGAGTATTGTCGTCGCATCTAGACCCAGGTCGTCGACCAATTCAACCAGCACCGGTGTGAAGTCCTGCTCCAGCGCCTGGCGGATCTCCTCAGCGTAAGCCGACGCTTTTGCTCCCCACGCCAGCCTTTTGTCGTGCACCCGCTCTGGCGCGACCTGGTGCAAGAGGTCCCGGATAGTGACCATTTCGAGATCGTAACCGCCAAGGAAGAAGACGAGAGGCTCGTTTTGCATACTCAACCGTTCCATGGGTGCTCTGGGGATATAGCTACATCAGGGCATGAGAAAAGCCACCCATCAGAGATTCACCGTCTCGTGCGTCAGACTACCTACGCGACGATAGGTGCCGCTGAAATAATGATGCACCACAACCTCCGGGCCATTGTCCGAAGATCGCGCCGGCGAAGACACCCATCACCACTGGCACGTTCGTGAAGAGATATACCCGCGACGCCCCGTGCTCGCGAATCTGGCGCGATAGCTCTTTAATCTCGCGCACGTAGCTCATCCAGTCGGCTTCGATTTCGGAGAAGCCCCCTGGCTTGTGCCTATGGAACATAGCTGATGTCAGGACACATTTGCTAAATCCCCTTCTAACTTGAACTTGAGCCGAGGGGCGAGATGACCATACAAACCTTGGTCCTGTTGCAACAAACTGATCATCGCACTGACCAGGCTCAACTCACAGCGTCCACGGCGGCGCGACGCCACCCGCCGCAACAAAGCCCCTGCCTGTGGGTTCCCGCACAACAACAGCCGGGTGGCCAGACTCACGACGACTAGCAGTGCGATGGCATACAAAGCAAACAGCCGCGACCACGCCGTGATCTGCTTGATCCGCGCTTGGGCAAAGCCCAGCCACCACTTCGTATCGCGAAAGCCCGCCTCGCAACCTGGCCGGTGGGCATATTCTGCCACGGCTTGCTCTGCCCTATAAGGCCGATTGGCCACCAAATACCAGAGGCCCCACTTGCCCTGCCGATCCCGCTTGCGACTCATCGTGACCCACAGCGATTGCGGGTTCCCCGCACAGTAAAGCAAGCGTCCCAGCCCCCGACGGCGCGTATTCCCCGCAAAGCGCAGCGTGTCAAGCCGCCGCCATACGCCCGAGCTACAGATCTTGGTGCTCTTCTTAACACGAATCACGAACGCCACCCCCAACGCGGTCAGCAAGGTGAACAGCGCCACATCAGCGAAGCCCCGATCCGCTGTCACACGGACCCGCCGGCGCCCCACCTTCTGGATGACACGCGTCAGTGCACGTCGCATCACCGCGAGTTCATAGCGCTGCATGCGGCCTTTGAGCACTGTGGCGTCATAAGCTCGCCAATAGATGGGGACAGCGCGCCGGCCCACGATCAACGAGACGACCAGCAGGTGCTGCGGCCCCTCAATCGTCCAGTCGAGGGCCAGCCGGACGGGCCCATGCGCCGGGAGCTGGACAAGCGCTTGCAGCAGGACGGCGTCCGCCAAGTGCCGGGGCTCCAGACGGTCGTTGTGGAGCAGGCGCGACAGCCGCTTCGTCGCGGCTTCCTGATTGTCAAAGTGACGAGCCAATTGGGCTTGACAGCCAGTTTGCTGGGCGATAATCGCCTGCACAAAGTCCCGGATGGCTTTGCGCTGATGGCCATGTGCCCAGGGCAACATATCCACGATATAATGGTCGAGACGAGTAGTCGCAGAGTCTGGAGATTGCATACCCCAAGACTCGCATAGAGGCGGAAGCCTTGGCTACTCGTTACTTCACAAAATGTGTCCAGACTTCAGGGAACATAGGTACATCGGCGAGGCCTTCACGATTGAGGTGTGCACATACGGCTTCCAGAATGTCCTCGCGTGCGGATAACACCAACGCGACCTCGCGGCTACCTCGCTCGGCCTCGAACGCGCGGAGCCGCTCGCGCAAGCGGCGAATCTTTCGTTGCTGCCAGAGCCACGCGGCCCCGCCGACCAGGATCGCCCAGATGAAGCTGGCCACAATATTCACCAGCAAATCGTGCATGAGTTGTCTCCCCTCTAAACCGTACTAATCTCGAACCCCAGAAGGTTTCACGGGCAGATCATGCTTACGTGCCGTCTCCAGGCGAAAGGTCCAACACTTGCCCTTCCTTGAACCCCGGCGTGTGCGACGCCACCACCACGGCTCCCAATCGCGGGTCGAACACGGCGACTGCTCCCGCCGGAGACCCGTGCAGCCGATGGAATGCCATGCCGTAGCGCCAAATCGGCGCGCGTCCCTCGATGACCACGAGCGCCCCACGTGGAATCGCTGGCAGCGGCGGCAATGGTTCGTCGGGGGTGATGGGACGATCGACCCCGATCGAGTAAAAGACCACTTCTTGAGCCACGGTTATGTCTCCTGCCTGGGAGGCTGTGAAAACAGCGTCTTTCGAAGGAACTCCACATCGTCGGGCTGAGAAGCCAGCGCCTCAATCTGTCGCAACGTCACAATGCGACAACCGTAAATATCTGCGCGCGTTGCGAACGTGGGCTTCAGTTCGCCTGTGGAGTCGAGGATTTGTTTCGAGGTCGTGACCAGAATTGGATTCACGCGTAGGGCGCGGAATTGCTGCATCCTCGCTTCGAGTTTGTCGAGCGGCGTATTCGGATCATCGCCATGTTGCTGCGTCCCGGACTTGCACTCGACCGCACCCAGGGCATGTTTGTGAATGAAGGCGACATCAAAATCTGTGGAAGCGTTCCTATGTTTGGCCTCGACTCCGAGATGCACGTCGTTCAAGCCCAGCAGCTTCGCGTGCCGGTTCAGTAGATACCACACGAATTGTTCGAGCCACTCGCCGGTCAGAAACTTGCCGGCGTACTTGTCGAGCTTGCCCGTAAGAGAGCCGTCTGAATCCTTCAGCATGAAACATTGCTTTAGAGCGGCCCGAACCTCGGCATGCAAGCCGGTGAGGTGCCGGGTTCCAATTGCAATCCCCTCTCACGAGCCAGGGTCCATTCCTCGCGGCAGGCGGTCAGCAGATCGCGGTCCGGCGAGTGCAGAGCGATTGCACGCGCGCATGGCCAGCAACTTTCCGCTCGCCCCTCGGCCTGGCGTACCGCCGCGTTGCCCTTGCTCGCCTCGAACCCGTATCCCGCGAGGAACTCGGGAATCGACAGCACCCCCTGGCACTGCTCCGGCTCGCCACCGTCCAGATTCAGAAACACATCGGGATGCGCCGCGTCAATGTAGATCACACGCGCCCCGAGCGCCTTGAAGAACTCATAGGCCGCAATTGACATCGGCTTCATGCCCCCGGTGACATTGGCAATCCATTCCGCCGCCAGATACGTGGCATACGCCTGCTGCAGACAGCCTCGAATCACGTTCAGGTTGTTCACATCTTGCAATGGCAGGATGCTGCACCGGTCGTCACCTTCATAATCCAAGCCTCCTGCCCGGAGTGCACGCAGAAAGTTCCCAGAAGTCTGCTTCCACTGCATCGCTGTCGATTCCACGAGGATCAAGCGATCCGGGGAAAAGTGATGGACCGAGAGCAAGTTCGGCACGTGTTGGTCGGAGAGGAGGCAGAGTAGGACTTTCATAGACAGCTCACCTTCCCTTTGGCAAGTATGGTTTGACAAGTGCAGTTCAAGGACCCGTCAAGAACGCCGTCGCCCTCCCTTCCTGTGCTCTGCTTGCTGGCGCTGTTTCATTCTCGGTTCCGTTGTGCTGAGCGTGTAGCCTTGTGGACTAACATTTACGACCCAGAGTTCGACAGTTTGGCCAGGCTCAACCGCCGGTGGGTCGCCGACGGCAATGTGGCCGACGAAGCCATCACGCGCCACGAATCTTACTTTGCCTTGCGCGCCTTCGATCCGCGTGACCGCTATCTTCTCGCCACGTTTGTGCACCGGACCCTGCAGCTTGGTTGTGGACGTACGCGTCTCGGCGGACGGGTTGGGGGCCGAGGTTTCAAGATTGGCAGCAGCCATTCGTCCGTAGCCGCTCGATGTCTTACCACCGACGCCCCACTCCTTGAGGGCCTCTTGCAGCAGCAAGAATGCGTGTCCGGCCCACCTCCAGCAATCCGGGTGGTCTGCCCCTTGCCAGGAAACGGCAACGTGGAATCGTCCAGCCGCCGACACGTACGAGACCGGAACCGGGCTATCGAAGTCGGTTGGCGGAGTAGTTGGATCGGTCTGCCAGTCCGTGTGGTGTGGGGTCATGACATCGCGGAGGAGTCCCTCCTTATCAGTGGTCAAACTCTCAGGTAAAATCCAGGCGTCCTCAAACCGGATTACCCCGCCATCGGCAGTGGTGCCGAAGAGCAGATTGTGGAATGGCCCGCAACGGCGGTAGTCCTTATTCTCCTGGGGCGCTTTGTCGCCCCAGTGGGTCAGTCCCCAGACCTGGTCGCAGTAGTGCGAGGCCAGCCCTTTTAGCGCCGAGCCGGGAATGACCGGCACGCCGTAGGTGTGATGCAGGCAAATGCCAGTTTCCAGCACGCTTTCGTTGCCCAAGCCAACGATCAGCCGACCCGCTGTCTTCAGCACGGCGTCAGTGGCGATGCCCGCAGGCGGTTGCGGCAGTCCTGCCTTCCAGCGAGAGTACGCGAGTGCATACAAGCTAACGAGAGCCGGGCTCCGGCTGGCGGCAATGGCAGAACGCATTAGGTCGCGTCGCTCGGCTTGCTCGCGGTCCTGGCCGGTCGCCGGGGCAGTCAGGAACCGGTTCAGGAGCAATCCAGGATGATGGCCGTGTTCGCGACGTTTAGCCCATGCGATGATCGCTTGTCGCATCGTTATGCTCCCTGAGTTTGCAGCGTGGTGGATGTCTGTCTGCGGTCTTCTGCCAGCGCCTCGACATACCGCTTTAGCCAGACAGCCGCGGCCAGGGCGTCCCGGCTCAGGCGGAGATAGCCTGACACATTGGAGTCTCGCGTCTCCTTGGCGAATTGCTCCGGATTCGAGAAACCAAGCACTTGCCCCAGATCGTGGGCGTAGCTGTATTGCGGCCCGTTATCCGGTTTCTTGGTGTCCTTCTTGGCAAGGGCGAACGCCATCGCCTGAGCCAGTCCGCAAGTATGAACCAATGTTGGAAATTCTCGTGCAAAGCTGCGGTATTCGGTGGAAACCGATGTGTGAGCCACAACCCGGGCGTAGGCCGCTTGAGCCATGCGTTGACTTTTCGTTTGCATAATGCGCCCTCCTTAGGCAGTGAAGACGCCACGAACTTTGCCCCGGCCGACAGACGCCTTCCCGCCGATCTGCAAGGTGAGCGGGTCGGTGGCGTAGGTACTGAGCAACGTTTGTTCGTTGACGCCGGAGCTTTGCGTGTCGTATACACGATCACAGGACACGAGGCCGGCCAGGATCGACTCTGCGGGTAAGGCTTCCTCGGTCCAGAGCTGACCTTCCGCCACAGCTTTCGTGTCATCCTCGATCCGCACGCGTGTGACGACTTCCGTGCCCGTTTCGGCGAGGTAATCGAACACCGAGTCGGGAAGAAGGGCGAACCGTTTCTTGAAGGTGTCCTGCCAGTCGGCCGGGAAGACCCAGCGGGAAAGCTGGTCGGCCCAGTCTGGGACGTGCGGATGATTCTCGATAGCCGAGAAATCCAGGTCTTCAAGGAACACTTTGCCCTGATCCTTCACTGCGCTGCCTGGGCACAGGCCGACCTGGCCGTCCGGCATCGGGTTCGGCAAGTTCGGAAGACTCTGGAATCCTGACAGTACAAGGTCCCGCTGCAGCAGGTGCAGAGCCAACTGAGAGGTACACCATGCGAACGTACCGGCGAAGCTCCGCACTGGAAGGCAGACGAGTCGGGCATCTGTCGGAATCAGTGCCCCGGCGTTCGACCCCGAACTCTTCGTGTCGTCGGCCACTCCAAATGCCAGACGAAGCTGGTGGTTGGCTCGTCGGTTCGTATCGGTGGCCCGAAAATGATCGGCCCACACACCTTTGAAGGCAGAGCCTGGCACTGATGGCCAATTGGTAATCTTCTCGCGGTACACCGGAAGGTCGATGTAACCAATGCCGCGACCGATGCCGACGTGAGTGGGCGTCAGGCAGTGCAGCCAGTAGATTCGTGTATTCCCGGGCATAAGAATCATCCTTATCTTGGAAATTGCTACCACAAACCCCAGATGGCCAGGCCGAACCCGTCTCGGCGATCTTGTTCTGGGTCAGACACTGACCGCAGCCAGCCAGTGCGACCGAGTAACGCAGCCGATCCTCTTGCAACCTCAAAAAAGTACACCCCGCCGGCCGGTACTACCCGACGCACAGCCTTCGGCCCGTTGGCCACATAAGACCAGCCGGAGACGGCCCGCCATCGCTGGATGCAGACGCCGACCAGCTTCAGCGTCGGCCCACCCGATGGCGGAGTGCCAATGAGCTGCTCGTTCAACCAGCCGGGCTTCCATCCATCGGCGAATACGGCCGGCGTTACCAGTGTCATGGTCACCTGTTTCGCGTTGCCGAGAGCGGCAAGGACATCCGTGGGACAATCCCACACATGCGCATCGTTCGCCTCCCGCCAGTGTGCCAGGCGCCGTTCGCCGCCGAGGGAGTGCCAAATCGAGAGCGACTGTAACGTTGGCTGCGCCCAGCCGGGCGCGTTCTCAACACGAGCCACCAGCTCAAGCTGGGTAAACCGATCCAATCGCCGTGGCCCCTCAAGTGCGACCGGATCATCGAGGCTTGCGCCGTGCTTCGGCAGCGCGGCGAGGGACACACCGATCGTAGTGAATAGCAGCCCTTCCTCAGCCACTCCGGCCATTGCGCCAATGCTGACGTGATCGCGTGTCTCGGCCAGCGGGGCAGCTAGGTAATTCGGCTCGGTGGGCGTGATGGTTTTTCCCACCAACCAGTCTGCGTACTGACTCAAGGGCCAATAGGCGGGACACTCGGCGGGTTTGAAGTCGTCCTTTGCAACGGCTTCCGAGAGCATGACCGGCCAGAGTCCGTCGGCCGGCCAGTCGCCTCCTTCACCATTGCGTGGTTTCTCCGGGTGCGCCCGGCAGGCGGTGCCATCGGGTTTCAATACACAGTCGTTTGGGGCCGGCAAGTACAACTCATCCACGGCCACTGGAAACACGCCTGCAATGTCCATTTGCAGCAACTGTGTTGTTGTCGTGTTGTCGAACGGTTTTTGGACCTCCTTGGCAATGGCAGTGCGGAATGACCCGGCGACAACGCTTGGATACAGCCAGCCAACCGATCGCATCCTGTTGCCTTGACCAGCCCCGAACGGCCGACCATCGCGGGCCACGAGCGGGTCACGGCCGGTTATCCGAATGAAGTTTGTCACGTCGTCACCTCCTCTGGTACTACGGCGGCTTGGGCCTGCCTGCCGCTCTGGCGCAAAGCGACCGCGATCTGGCGGGCAATCAACAATTCGTCAGCCAAGTGTCGTAGGTCCTCTGGCGTCTGAACTTGTGTTTGCACTGATGACCTGACTTGGGCCATCTCACTCCTTATCCCCGACGGACGCTTACGGTCAATCACGCGAACCGCGTCCCTCTGCATCGCGTCGCGGGCCTGGGTAGCATCCGGCCAGCCACGATACACGTCGGCCAAGCGGCTCAGCTCATAGGGTGTCCGATTTGAGACGGCCCCGGCCAAGAACCAATCAGCGTATTGCCTCACGCGTCCGTTCAGGCCATTGCCCCATTGCCGCCGAACTTTAACCGGTCCGCCACCACGCTTATGCAGGTGAATTGCCAACCCGTCACGGTTGGGGGCCTTGGCCGCCCTCTCTGCCGCCCGGCCATATGCGAGCAGGTCCTCCAAGTTCTCTAAGAAGTGACCGATGGCGACCCCGACAGACAGTGTGGGACGAGACACGGCAATGCCGTTGAGGGTCTCCTCCATCGTGAAGCCAAAAGCTTCGTGCAGCTCGTAGGCGCAGTCCAGACAACAATCGACCGGCACAAAGGCCAACACGTCGTCCCCACCGGAGTAAACCAGCACACCATGATACTCGCGGACGATCCGTCCTGCCTCATTGGCAAATTTCGATAACTCTCGCGAAAAGGCACGATGCGCTTCTGGAGCGGTCAGTTTCGAGATGGCTTCGCCCATCTGGTCCCCGTCCGCGACTAGGATGGCCAGGTAGGGATCGGGCTGCTTTCCCAACCCGGCGTCCTGGGCGAATCGCTCGACCTCCCCCAGGGCAAGGTCAAGTTGCTCGAATCGTTTCTGTGGGTCGCTGATTTCCTGCCGTAAGCCGGTTTCCTCCCACAACTCGTGGTGCCGCGCGCGGAAAAAGTGGTTCCCTCGAATTGGAACACCGCGTAATCCGGGTGCAACCGCCCCAGGTCGATGCGGTGTAGCAGGTCTTCTGCTGCAAGAGATTTGCACTCTGAGGCCAAGGCTGCGAGCGCGTTTCCCCCACGCTCGTTGGCTGCTACCCCGCGAAGCCACGCATCAGCAGCTATTCGAGACACAGACGGGTAGGGCTGATGTCTCTCGGCCGTGCGTTTGACCAATCCGACCACGTCGAGTTGCTCCCCGTCGCGGACACGGAGTTTACGGCGAACCCATGCGGACCAGGCGGAACGATCCTCGGTTAGCACCGTCTCACGCAATCCGTCGAGGGACGATTTGGGCACCCCGTCCCGCCCATCCGCGGGGCGGAAGTTGCGACAGTTCTTCCGCCCCGCCATCAGTCGAGCCAGCCGCTTGCGCTGGTCGGGGTAAGTCGCTTCCGTGAACGGTACCCAAGCGGCATAAAACTCCACCACGTCTTCCACTTGCGCTGTCCAGATGTCCCGACGGATCACCGCCTGGAAGTCGTGTAACACTTGATCAGCGAATCCCTCCAGCCAACGCCGATTGGCTGCCTCCCTGGCCTTGCCCGCCACGGCTTTCGCATCGACTGCATTCGGCAACTCGGCCAGGATGATGTTGGCAACGTTCAAGTCACTTCCTTGCGACAGATCTGACCCGTCCGCGGGAAAGATGAGTTTCGCACCGGCGTCAGCGACCGCCCTTGCCGTCGCCTTGCTGATCTCGGACAGCAGATGAGACCCGAACCACAGATCCCGGGTCCGCCGGGCCGCGGCAATGAATTCCTGTACCGGCCCGACTGCCAAGGTAAGAAGGTGACCAGTCATTGTTGATGCTCCGTGAAATGGGCTGACTTTGTGAGGTAGTCAACCAGCGCCTCCAAAGCCGACGCCTTGCCACGCATTGGCACGATTCGGCCGAGCGACGGATCGGAAATCTGGTTGTGCGAGATGTTCTGCGAGACGACTCCTCCACCGGCCATCGATTTCTCTCCAACGACCCTGGCCTGTAAGGTATCCAGGTGAGGAGCATCAAAGACAAGTATTGTCGGCAACCAATTACCGTTGATCCGAACCGCCCGCGTGATCACCGGCGATGCCATTCGCTCGCCCTGCTGCCAACGGCCGTCAGCGGTCGGAAGCAGGGGAACCAGTTGCACGTCCTGCGGATCCCTGTTCGGATCGCCTGGGCGGTTCTTTCCAGGTCCGTCTGATGAGAAGTGGAAATTGATAGGCAGACCCAATACCGCTTTCGGGAACGCCGGGAGCACGCTGGCCGGTGCGACCGGCGTCGAGTGGTCGTGGGTGTCCTCATCGACCGGTGCTGTGGGCGTCGATGTTCCAGGAATGGGCTTGAGCGAGCACCCCGTGATCTGACGGATCGAGTCGGCCTCCGACCAATGACTTCGGCCGGGGACCTCAATCGTTCTTGGCCCATTTCTCGTCTGGATAGTCTTCTTGTGCTTTTTCCCGCGGGGCGTTTGCCGAAAGTTTCTATAGACTTCAACAGCTTGTCGCCAAGCATCGATGGGAGTCTTGGCGTTTGGACCTACGAAGATCCTCGCGGCAATCGTTGGGGTCTTCGTACCTGGACTTGAAAGTTCATCCGAGTGAATAGAACCGGCGCCGCGCCGCGTTCGCGCCCCTAGGCCACCGAACGTGAGCCAGGCCCAGAGTGCGGCATCGATGTCCGGCGTTGTGTCCTGGATATCTTGCGGAAGCAATGGTTGACGGGCTTGCAGACGGCGGCGATTCTGCTGCGCTCGCATCGCCCGCAGCCGTTCGGTATTGGCCCAGCGTAACTCAAGCTTGAAGCACAACCCTTCGGCAAGAAGTTGATGCTTGTTCTCGACGGCTGGGAATAGGGCGTATGCTCCCGGGCCAAATCGGTCAAAGTCTTGTTGCGGATCGACGGCTTGTATTCCCTCCACGTGCGAAACAAGGACCTCCAGTGGGCTCGGAAATTCGGAGCTACCGAAGATCTCCTCTTCCCTCCGCCACATGGCTTCGGAAGCTGACAGCAATCTACCACGTGTGGCCCGTCACCAAAACTGCAAGTGCCCACGGATCGAGGTTTCTCGAATCGGAAACGTCAGGTCGTTCTCTCCCGGTTCGACGCCACCGCCAAACAGCGGGGTGATTAGACAGATGTGATACTCCCGAGTTACCAACCCTGACGATCGCTGCTTCGGTACGTCAGGACAAGAAGGAATCTTGTTCGGCTTTGGCATGGCTACTCCTTTCGTTTGGGCCTACATCCGATCCCTCTACAGCGGGATTACCACAGACAAGAGGGATCATGTGTGCCTCCAGATCAATCGGCACTCTCACCCGACTTTTGTGATTCGATACTTCCCCAATCCGAAAGTCGCTCCCTTCCCTACATGTAGCCACTCCCCTACGGCCAGGAAGGGCAAGAAGGGGGCGAGTTCCCCCTCATACGTTACGGTGCCAAGGACGCCCCCCAGTTTCATGCGGGTCTGTTGGCGGTTGGAGTAGCGCTCCCAGTCGTATGGCGTAACGTGGCTCTCGATCAGACGTACCTGTTCGGCGCGGCGCTTCCACTCGCGCATGTCCAACGCCAGGGGAATATTGTGATAGTACAGGGAGAGTGCTGCGAGTCGGTCAAGTAAGCGTCGCATGATGGCATGGAATGCGGGGCCGTCCTTGAGGAGGCGTCCCTCATACTTCAGCCGTGTTGGAGTGAGAAATGCTATCGTGAGCCGTGTGGGTGTTTGGCCGCGCCATGGCGATGCCAATTCTGTTCCAGTGATCGGCGGTCCTGGCTCTTGCCATGTCCTCTTCTGGCCAGCGTAGACCTCGCAGGCCGGAGCATGAGGTCGCAGAGCCTGCACCTGGGTGACCGTATATTGCCCCCTGCCAGAGCCGATCCCGAGTCGTCCAAGTTCCATCATGGCGTAGATGAAGTGCGGTAAGTATGCGGTGGTGTCGCCAACGAGCACCAGGTCGCAGGTGAGCAGGGCGCCAGGCTGGTAGAGTTGGTAGTCTTCGAGCGGCGGGACCAGAATAAAAGGGCGGGGTATCGTCTCCTCGCCCTCGCGGTCAGGAGCGTAGACCTCCACCTTGGTCTCAAAGATGTAAGGGTAGAAGCATTGGGCCGGGAGCAAGCAGGAGTTGCATATCTGCTCCCGGACGCAGAGGGTACGTTTGAGAGCATGACCAAAGCCGCCGTGGAAGGCCGAGCCCTTATACGGAGGGAGGCGGATAGCAGTCGTGGCTTTAAGGAGGAAACGGTAGGACGCCAGACGAAAATGCGCTACGGCAGCGGCTGCCTCAGCATAGGTGAAGGGCGATAAAAGAGCCTCTGCTTCTTTCATGATCTGATAGCTCACTGACAGTGGTGTTCTACGGTATTGCGTTTACAACATCTACCATATCTATCCATAGCAGCTATGCAGATTGCTCCCAGTACTCCCAGTATACATAGGTCAAAATAACGATCAAGAAAAACTGTTGCTATACTCACACGGCGGCGATTGTCACAAGGGAGAGGCGATGCAGTGGCTGGTCACCCGTGGCGGTGAGCACCTACCTCCTTGCACCGGGCACGTCGGCGCGGGCTTCCGGTGGTAGCGCCTGTTCCCACTCCGGGATCTGGCGCTGGGCTGTGGAGGGTAAGACCAGGATGGCCAGGGTGCCCATCAGGCTGAGGACGAAGGAGCAGACGAGCGCCAGAGTGTAGTCCCCTGTCAGATCACGCAGTACTCCACCCAGGAAGGCGCCACTGGCCATGCCGATTCCCGCCCCCAGCATCTGCCAGCCATAGATGGTACCGGTGGGCGCATTGCCATAATATTGGCGGTTGATGATGGGGAAAGCGCTCATCTCCCCCCCTAACCCGATGCCAAAGAGCACCGCAAACAGGTAGAAATGCCAGGCCTCATGGGCCCAGAAGAGGAGCACAATGGGCAGCCCCTGCAGGAAGAAGCACAGGCCCATAGCGCACTTGCTGCCCGCCCGGTCGGCGAGGATGGGGACGGCGAAGCGCGTGAAGGTGCTGACGCCAGACATGGTGCTCACGACCAGGGCTCCCGTGGCCAGGGACAGTCCCTGGGTGCGGACAATATCCGCCAGATAGACGACGAGGATGGCATGTCCAGCGCATCCCCAGTAGTGGATACCGATGAGGTTCCAGAAGGCGAACGTGCGGCGGGCCTGCTGGAGAAAGACCGTAGTCCGCAGCCGGGCGCTCGGGCCACGCTGCACGGGCTGAATCGGGGCCTTGGGATCAGCCCCCAGGGGCCGCAGCCCGACCTCGGCCGGCTCGTTGCGGAAGTATGGAATGAGCCCTAATAGCAGCAGCCCGCCTACTATACCAGGTCCCCAGAAGGCCCAGCGCCAGCCCCACTGGGTGAGCAGCACGACCATCAGTGGCGCAAACAGCACGTTGGCAAGACCCTGGGCGGACTGCAAGAGTCCCATGGCCAGGCCCAGGTGCCGGTGGAACCACAGGGTGATGGCCGAGACCAGCGGCACCTGGAAAATGGCCAGGGCAGCGCTCATGAGGATGCCAAAAGCGATCACAAATTGCCAGGGGGTAGTGATCAGGCCAATGAGCAGCGAGGTGGCGAGAAACAGCCCGGCACCCACCGCCATCGTCAGGCGTAGGCCGTACCGGTCACCCAACCAGCCCGCTGGCGGCCCAAAGATCCCGGAAAAGATCCATTGGCACGATAAGGCAAGGCCCACGACGCTGCGGCTCCAGCCAAAGTCCCCCGCAGGGTCGACCAGGTATGCCAGCAGCACCCCGGACGCTGTGCGTTCGACGGAGCTGATCAGGCGTATGGCTATGGCAATGCCGAGCATCACCCAGGCGTAGTGCACGCCTGTGACGGAACGCCACCACCCGGGTCCTTGCACGTCCTCTGGTCCTTTCTCAATTGACGGTAAAAGTGGTGCAAAGTCTGCACGGGTCAGAACTCCGCGTGAGGCATCGGTGCGTTCAGAAGTATGGCCGCACTCTGCCCGTGGCGCCATGGACCAACGAATAGGCATTGTAAAGCACATTTTCCCCTCCGTCTATCGGAACGGATCAGACGACGGCCGGCCTCCCTGCTCCTGCACAGGGTTGCCATTGCGTTGGCCGGTGTTCCGCCCTATACTGCACGGGCATATCCCATGATGGTGCCCGTGCGGAGCACCGAGATCCTGCAGAGAGTGCCTCAGGAGGTGGCAGCGCCATGGCAGACTATATTTACCTCGTCCAGATGGATATCCCCGCCGAACTGGAAGCCGAGTTCAATCGCATCTATGATACCGAGCACGTGCCCAATATTCTCAAGGCTCCCGGTGTCCATGGCTGCACGCGCTACCGGCTTGAGTCCACCAATGCCGCTGGTATGGCGCGGTACGCCGCCGTATACGACATTGACTCGCCCGAGGTGCCCAGCAGCGCCGGCTGGCAGGCGGAATCGGAAAAGGGAGCGTGGCCCACCAGGATACGGCCGCACACCACCAACCGGTCGCATAGTATTTTCAGGCGTCTCACATAGCGGAGGGGGATATGTACAGAACGTCTCAGTGTTGGGCACTCGTAATTGCCTTGACAGGCCTCTGGCTCGTGAGCCATGGCCAGGCTGTGGAGGCGGCTGAACCGGAGGAGCTTATACGTCAGATGCTCACGCGTCTCACGGCCGTGTTAACGGACAACACGCTCCAGGATCCGGCGCAGCGTCAGGAACGCCACCAACGTGTGGCGCAGGTGGTGGCGCCCAGCTTTGATTTTGCGGAAATGGCCCGGCGCTCCCTGGGGCAGTACTGGCATAGGCTGACGCCAGCCCAACAAGGAGAATTCGTGCAGATCTTCAGCGATCTGGTCCTGCAATCGTTGGTGGAACGGATTGAGTCCCGGACAAGGACAGTAGGGTATGGGAGCGTCCCAAACGCCATCCGGTATACACGAGAAACCATCGACCCGGCTGGCGACGCGTCGGTACAAACTGCTATGACCTATGCCCATGAGCAGACCACAGAGGAAATCGAGTATCTCCTCCTGCGGAGGAACGGTACGTGGATGGTGTACGATGTGGTGACAGAGGGTTCAAGTATGATCACCAACTATCGTGCCCAATTCGCACTAGTCATCCGCCAGGAATCATACGACGACTTGCTGAAAAGGCTCAAGGCGTCTCGGCCGTAGCGCTGGTTGTATGGCGCATTTTCCTGGGCAGGCGCATGACCACTGAATGGAGAATGCAGAATGGAAATGTCAGCGATGGTGGCAACTACAGGAGACTGCTGCACCGGCAGGGGGGACGCTGGCTGGAGAGCGCACAGCACCCGTGTGCACGATCTTGCCCCCGGCAATGGTGATATCGACCGGGAGTTCCTGGAACCGTGCTGGCGCAAAGGTTAACGGATCATCGCCGAGCACGACAAGGTCGGCCAGCTTCCCGACCGCGATGCTGCCCAGAGCCTGCTCCTGAAAGCCCGTGTAGGCGGCATTGATGGTCTGGCTGCGCAGCGCCTGCCGCATGGTGAGGGCCTCGCCAGCAGTGATCTGCTGGCCGCTGAGCGTCTGGTGGGCCACGGCAGTGCCGAGGTCGCGCAGCGGATCCACCGGATAGTAGCCGGGCGAGTCGGACCCGAAACTCAGGGGGAAGCCTGCGTCCCACAGCGTGCGGAAGGGGAAGCCCTGCTCCGTGGCGCGGCGCTGCAGCATTTCCACCATCGGATCGCCCAAAAAGAAGAGGAACGGGGGATTGGCGATGGGCAAGATGCCGAGCCGCTGCGCCCGCGCCACCCGCTCCGGGGTCATCATCCAGTTGCCCATGTGCTCCACACGGTGCCGATGGTCCTGACGTGGTCGCTTGCGCAAGGCCTTCTCATAGGCGTCCAGGACCATGTCCATCGCAATGTCGCCAATGGCATGGGTGCAAATGCGCATGCCGAGCGCGTGGTAGAGATCAACCGTGTCGTCCAGTTCGTCCTGCGTGATGCGGATCAGTCCCGGGTGGTCGTCGTCATCGCCGGCAATGGGCTCGCTGAAGGCGGCGTTTTTGCCCGTGAAGCCGCCGTCGATGCTCATCTTGATGCCGCCGATCTGCAGCCACTCCGAGCCGAGGCCGTGCACGATACCAAGGTCAAGCAGGCTGCGCTGGTGAAAATTTGACTCGATGACCCGGATGAGCATGTGCACGCGCACTGGTAGGCGTCCGGCGCGGGCCAGAAGCTGATAGGCCTGCACCTCTTCTCGGGTGATGATGATGTCGTGGATACAGGTGACGCCGCGATGGGAGCACTTTTCCAACTCAACGGCGATACGCTCGGCCAGGGTTGCTGGATCGATCTCGCTGTCCCGACGCTTGACCAGGAACTGCGCCCGCTCCCGCAACTCCCCCGTGGGCTCGCCGGTCACCGCATCCTTGACCACAGTGCCACCCTGGGGGCTGGGGGTGTCACGGCTGACACCGCGCTCCTGTAGGGCCAGGGTATTGGCGATGATGACGTGGGCCCCGAACGAGATATAGGCAGGGTGGCGCGGCGTCGCGGAGTCGAGTTCCGCCCTGGTCGGCAGCCGGCGCTCGTGCAGCCGAAAGTCGGCCAGCGGACTGCCGCGCGCCACGATCCACTGGCCCGGTGGGGTGGACGCCGCCCACTGCGCAATGCGCTCTACCAACGCTTCGACGGAGTCAACAGTGGGGTCGTACAGGTCCCGGCACTCCACGGATTCCACCGCACGGCTGCTGTCACTTGCCAGGTGAACGTGACAGTCGGTGAGGCCGGGCATGGCCGTGCGGCCATCCAGGTCGATCACCTGTGTGGCGGCACCGGCTAGCGCTTCCACCTCCGCCGTGGGGCCTACCGCCACGATTTTGCCGTCCCGCATTGCCACCGCCTGGGCTACAGTGTCGTGGACGTCCATGGTGAGAACGCGTCCGTTGACGAGCAACAGATCAGCTGCAAGCGCGTGATGTATGGCCATGACAATCCCCTTGCAAGCACGACGTCATTCGCTGTCAGGGATCAACCCGCAGCCGCACTGTAGCAGAAAAACCACCTGGCGTACAGCCAGAGGTTTTTCTGCTACGTGACCGCGGCGCCTGGCAACACCTGCTGGCTCTGCAGCCGCACGGCGTGTACAATGCATACCATAGCCCCATGTCGTAGGTCTGACGATACCGCAAGAAGGAGCACACGGCGTATGAAATTTGGCCTGTTCATTCTCCCTTCCTGGCCGGAGGCGGAAACTTTACATCAGGGACGCATCTACAACGAGGCGGTGGAACAGATTCAATATGCCGAAGAATTGGGGTTCGACGCCGTCTGGCTGGCGGAGCACCACTTCACGCGCTTTGGCATCGTCCCGTCGGTGATTCCCTTTGCCACCTACGTTGCCGCCCATACCAAGCACATCCGTATTGGCACTGGGGTCAGTGTGCTCACGTTTCATAACCCGATCTTCATGGCGGAAGAAGCCGCCATGCTAGACGTCCTGAGTAACGGGCGCTTAGACTTTGGCGTCGGTCGGGGTCAGGTGGTCTATGAGTACAACAATTTCAAAGTAGAGTACGACTCGCGGACACAGCGTTTTCAGGAAATTGTGGACATCATTTTGGGGCTGTGGAGCACCCCGGGATTCACCTACCAGGGGCAGTATTACAGCGTGGACGACCTCACCATTACCCCCACCCCGCTCCAGCGTCCGCACCCGCCTATGTACCTGGCCGTGTCGCGCACGCCGGCGAGTGTGGAGGTGGCCATCTCCCGCGATCTGCCCGTGTTGACCAGCGCCAATACGCCTGACGAAGACGTGCTGGGCATCCGCTCTCTCTACTTTGCCGGCTGCGCGGCTGCCGGGAAGCGGCCGCTCGTCGAGTCTATGCCGTTCTTCCGCCTCACCCACGTGGCCGACGATGTCAAGCAGGCTACGGAAATCCCCCGGGCCAGTGTGACGTGGGTGCGCGACCTCAACAGTCTGCGCCGCACGCTTACGGGTGGCAGTGAAATCTATATGGACCTGGAACACTGGCGGCGCACCCGCACTATCGACCTGCCGTCGTACGACACCGAACTCAACACTACCGCCTATTTTGGCACGCCGGATCAACTGGTGCAGCGTCTGCGCTGGCTTCAGGAGGTGCATAACGTACAATATTTTGGCGCGGACATGGCCTTTGGGAAGATGCAGCACGCAGACGTCATGCGGTCTATGGAGCTGTTCGCACGCGAAGTGATGCCGAAGTTTCGCTAAGTGCTGCGCACGGCTCCCGCACTCTAAGGCAGAACACCGTAATTGTCCCTGCCAGTTTGGCGGGGGACGTCCTCCGCTTGTCGGGCTCGCTCGACGCCTGGACCATGGTCGGAGAACTGCCGCTGTGTTGCACTAGGCTCGAAAGAGCACGCGCTCGGGTGTAAAGTCAATAATGACTCTGTTTTGGAGGCGCAGCTGTTGCATGCGTGCCTCGACGCCCGGTGGCGGGACATAGCGCTCGACAATGGCGCGGGTATCCGACCAGATGGAATTGTCATCACGGATGTTCACGTGTCCCCACAGGGTGACGTAGTCCTCGGCCACAGGTTCGGCATAGATGCAGACTGTCATACGATTGTCGCGTGTCAGGTTGCGATATTTGACCCGTTCTTTGGTTGTTGAGATCATCAGGGTACCGTGCGCATAGTAATACCAGTTGGGCGTCAGATGTGGCATACCACTCGGTCCGATGGTGGCAACAACGACCATACGGGAAGGCGTGAGAAACTCTGCCAGGCGGTGTGCATCTTCAGGGGTCACGGTGTATTTTCCTCCTCTGTAACCAGAGCCATTGTGTACAGCAGGGGCATTTTAGCAGCACCTGGCACGCCAGTCTATTGCAGGCAGAAAATTCTCCTGCATGGCGCAAGGATGTTTGAGGGCAGATGACAGACACTCCTGACCCGGAGCAGGTTTTCAGGCAGCCCGGCCACACCAGCACTGAGGCAGAGCCCGGTCGGCTCAAAAGAGGGCTGTTTGCCAGGATGCACACGTTTGCCTCGTTGGGCCTGCGCGACTACCGTCTGCTGTGGCTTGGACAGGTCAGTACCAGCATGGGTCAGTGGATGGACCAGGTGACGCGGGGCTGGCTGATTTATCAGCTCACCGATTCTGCCCTGCAGCTGGGCCTGGCCGCGGCGTTACGCGGCTTACCATTGCTCCTCTTTGGCGTTATTGCCGGGGCAGTGGCCGACCGCTCTGGGCGTAAGGCGCAGCTGATTATTGCCCAGGTGACCAACGCCCTCTTTAATGTCCTGCTCGCCACGCTGGTACTGACGCAGCGCGTGCAACCGTGGCATGTCTATGTCACCGCCTTTCTGGCCGGCATTGCCCAGGCTTTCCAACAGCCAGCGCGCCAGACCCTCATTAGCGATATGGTGGGCCCCAGGAACCTGCTGAATGCCCTGGCGCTCAACTCGGCGGCTTTGAATACTGCCAGAGCTACGGGTCCGGCCATTGCCGGTGTGCTCATCACCCTGGTTGGTGTGCACGGCTCTTACTACATCCAGGCCGCCATGTATGTTCTGGCAACGCTCTGGACGGTACAGATGACGGTCCCAGGGCGTGACCCAGAATCCCTTCAGACACATCGCGAACCGTTCCTGCGCAGTATTATAGCGGGGCTTACCTTTGTGGCTCGGGAGCGGGACATTCGCACGCTGCTCATCCTGGCGCATGGCCCGCTCACCCTGGGCATGCCATACATTGGCCTGTTGCCAATCTTTGCCATCGACGTCCTGCACGGTGGCGCCAGGCTGCAGGGGCTGCTGCTGACGCTGGTCGGTATTGGTTCCGTGGCCGGGGCTCTGGTCGTGGCGTCCATGCAGCGCCGGTATAGCTATGGTCGCGGCGTGGTGATTGGCGCAGTGGGGTTTGGGATAACACTGTTTGGTTTTGCCTCGTCGTATACGGTAGCCCTGTCCTGCGTCTGTGCGCTGTGCATCGGTGTGTGCTCGGTCACCTACCAGACACAGAACCAGACGTTGCTGCAAATCCTGGCGCCACGCCCCATGCGGGGCCGGGTCATGAGTATTTACCTGCTGAACCGCGGCTTTGTCCCCCTTGGTACACTGCTGGCGGGGGCCCTGGCTGAACGCCTTGGTGGCCCTCTGACCTTACAACTCATGAGCCTGGCGGCCATAGGCGTGGTGGTGGCGGTGGTGCTACTCTCGCCCCGTTTCTTCAGGCTCCAGGTGGACCTCCGCTCCTAAGTGCTGCGCACGGCTCATGGGGGTCCATTGCACCGACCTGGAGTGCATCAAGCATGAGGGGCTGGATTACGGACACCTGTCTCTGTGGGGCTGTACTAAGCCCCGTCACCCTGCCATAATCGGCTGGGCCAACATCCACAGACTGGCCATGGTATACCCGATCATTAACACCAGCATGGGGTACTGACTACGCCGCGCCAGCACCTGGTCGTGCAGCAGCCGCAGGGCCACCAGGTGGGCGAGGTACACGGCAATGATATGTCCGACCACAATCGTAATCACCGCCGTATACCAGCTAAACCGGGCGTTCACTATGGCAATGTTGATCTGATAATCCACGGTTCCCAGGAGGTCCCATCCCACCCCAAAGGGATCCGAAGCCAGAGGAATGAGCCGCTGCCCTTCAATGAGCAGAAACGACAGGTAGTGGGCCATGTGATAGGCAATGGCAATGGGCACGAGCGTCAAGGCAAAGAACCGTGCCATGGTTACGCCGGAGTAGCGGCTACCACTGCCAAGAGCCATCAAGACGCCAATAAGCATGTAGATAGCCAGGAACAGCATGGGACACAGCACGAAGCCTACGGTCTTGCTCATGACGAGCTGGGCGTCTCCCACGTTGGACAAGAGCCCCTGCAGCGCGCTCTGCACATCCGACCACAGGGGCGTGGCCAGGAAGCCGTCAAAGGTGACCGTGGACAGCAATACCAGGGCGAAAACCATGTCCGCCACCGGCACTGGCTCATAGCGCGCCAGACCAGCGGCGTATGGCCGGAGATTCCACTCGCGCTGCGTGGCCTCTGCACGCTCGAAACAGGCATAACAATCCACGCAGAGTTCGTTGTCACGGCAACAGTCCAGGGGGCAGGTTTGACATACATGCGGGTCCACTACCCGTACCTCGGTTGGCGCAAAACGCGCCAGCAACCCAAAGACCAGGGAGAAGACTTCGCCGTATCTGAGCCAGACGTCTTTGCCGAATACAAACATGCCAATCCAGGTCACTCCCGAGTAGAGCAGCGCCAGGGTTGCCAGCGTGGCGGGAAGCGGCGCGTCTTTGAACACCAGCTCCACCCAGGCAAAGAGCAACAATAGTATTACCCCTGGCCAGGCGCCTAGCGCTTTGGGATACGGCCAGTTACGGGCCAGTGTGGCTCCGGGTACACAGGAGCGATAGAGCGTCTCGGCCCACCCAAAGAGTATCTTCCAGGGATTGAGCAGCGCCCAGAGGTTCCCCAGCAGAGCTGAGACGTAGGCGCATCCCACCCACCAGATGATCCACACCAGCGTTGGCGCCAGATTCCGCTCTGGATGCTGGAAGCCAAACAGGCCTGTCAAGATGAGCAGGACAAACAGCCCGACGGACCCAAGCTGCAAGGGCAGGAGTACACTCGGGTGGACGAGCAACCGCCCCAGACGCCTGCCGAGGAGGTTGAGGCGGAGATACGAGTGCCGTCCGGGCAGGCGACCCGCAAACACGCCAATGGCCACAAAGGAAAGCGCCACCGCAGCCGCTGCTCCCACAGCGTATAACGACAGTGGTATGGGCAGGTCATAGCGTTGCCCAAAGCCATGGGCCGCCGCCGTGCTGACATGGCTGAGCATGCACAGCATGGTCATGAGACTCTTGACGAGACACGCGGAGTTTCTCCTCATGTTTCCTCCATTCTTGACAAAGGCCGTATGTACGGTCTAGAGTGAGCCCACTGCAAGGTGGCAGGCGATAGGGCGTGCATGCAAAGGGGGTTGAGAGTTCTCATGCGTTTGACTCTGGCGTATCATACGGTTTCGGACATACAATGCGGTGACACCACGCGCCTGGACGGCACGACCCTCCTGGTGCAGCAGGAGGCCTTGCGGCAGCACCTGTTAGCCGACCGTCGGCTGGCCAGCGTGGATTTCCATGTCGTCCGCCCTGGCTATGCATGTCGTTTCGGCGTGGTCTACGATATTCTTGAGCCGCGTGCCAAGGCACCGGGTACAGGCGCGGATTTTCCTGGTATCCTGGGACCCATTGACATCGCCGGCCAGGGGATCACCCATGTGCTGCAGGGCGCGGCGGTGACGGTCCTGGACGAGGGAGCCCCGCTGGCGGGCGGTAAGATCGTGGAAATGACCGGGGCAGCGGGACAGGCATGCCCCTATGCCTCCCTGTATCACCTGGTCATTGTGCCGCACCTGGTGCAGCGTCTGGAACGGCATACCGCCCTGCACGCGCTGCGCCTGGTCTCGGTGAAAGCGGCGGTGTTCCTGGCCCGCGCTGCTGTCGAGCAGGAGGCGGACGCGACAGAGCTGTTTGATACCCCAGGACCGGTCATTGCTGGTCGTGATGGCATGCCGCGTATCGCCTATATTGGCCAGATTCACTCCCGTCAGCGGGTCGCCGAAGTGGATGAACAGATTCTCTACGGGGCCAACACCAATGGCATGGTGCCGGTGTTGCTGCATCCCAATGAGTGGTTGGACGGGGCCCTGGTGACCAGCCATAGTAGTCGCGGTGTGGAGACCTACTTCTATCAGAATCACCCGATCCTCACCGAACTCTATCGCTGGCATCGCGACCACAAGATCACGCTGGTGGGCACGATCGCCACCATGGCTGCCTCGGATAACGACTGAGCGGGCGCGCAACTGCATGCTGGCGGCGCAGCAGGCGAAATGGGCCCTGGCCGCTGACGGGGCGATTCTCACCAAATACGGCGGGGGTGCGCCGCACGCCGACATGGCGCTCACCGCCCGGATGTGTGAGGCATTGGGTATGCGCACTACCGTCCAGGTGGAGGATATGTCACGGGACCGGCGAGCCGAGTCGGCGCTGCTGTTCAACTATGCGGAGGTCGATGCCATCGTGCATGTTGGTGGTCACGATACCCGCTGGTCGGTCCCCGCCGTCGAGCGGACCATTGCCGGGGACCCCGAGGTGGCAGCAGTTCTGGGGCAACCCCAGCAGCTCGATGCTTCCAGAGTCTGTGGCGTCACCAATCAGCAGGGCGCCTCGCGTCTGCGCTCTCTGGTCTATTGAGGAAGGAGCTATTGTCTATGCGCATCGTCCACTATCTGAACCAGTTCTTTGGTGGCAAGGGAGGCGAGGAGGCGGCCCATATGGAGCCACACATGCAGGATGGCGCCGTGGGCCCGGGACGGTTTCTGGAGCAGGTGCTGGGCCAGGAGGCCCACATCGTCCGTAGCATTATCGTCGGTGACAACTATGCCGCTGAAAACATCGAGACGCTAACAGAGCTGGTGCTGCAGGAAGTGAAAACCTCCCAGGCAGAGCTGTTCGTGGCCGGGCCGTGTTTCGAAGCCGGCCGCTATGGGGTGGTCGCTGGTGCCTTGTGCACCGCCGTGCAGGCGGAACTCGGCATCCCCGTGGTGACTGGTATGGCGCTGGAGAATCCGGGTGTCGACCTCTACCGTCAGGAATTGTATATCGTGGACTCGGGGGCGAGCGTGAGCGCCATGCGGGATGTGCTGACCAGGATGGGCCGCATCGCCACCAGGCTGCTTGGCAAACAGGACATCGGGCGGCCAGTTGACGAGGGGTATATCCCCAGGGGCATGTTGCGTGATGCGTTCGTGGAGCAAACAGCCGCCGAGCGCCTGGTGGCCATGCTCGTCGCCAAGACCACCGGCGCACCGTTCGAGTCAGAGTTCACGTCGACGGCTTTCCCCGCCGTGCCGGCGCCTGCGCCCATTGCGGATCTCTCCAAGGCGCGAGTGGCCATCGTGACAGATGGCGGCCTGGTGCCCAAAGGCAATCCGGATAACATCGCCCCCTATGCCGCCACGAATTGGGGCGCCTATGATATCGCCGATGTCGACGACCTCCAGGGTGAGAACTACGAGGTGTCACATCGGGGGTACGATACCCGCTATGTTGAACAGGACCCCGACCGGCTCGTGCCAGTTGATGTGATGCGTGCCCTGGAGAAGGCCGGCGTGGTTGGCAAGCTGCACGAACAGTTCGTCTCAACCTCGGGCCTGGCCAACCCGCTGGCCAACAGCCGTCGACTGGGCCGGGAAATCGCCCAGAAGTTAAAACAGGAGGGGGTCGATGCCGTCATCCTCACCTCCACGTGAGGCACGTCCACGCGCAGCGGTGCTGCGATCACGACTGAACTCGAAAAGGCCGGTATTCCAGTGGCGCAAGTCACCTCAGTGCTACCCGTGGCCAAGATGGTAGGCTCGAACCGGGTGGTCCAGGGTGGCGGTATTGTGCATGTCCTGGGCGATGCAGACCTGCCGCCTGAGGAGGAAAAAGCCCTGCGGCAGTCTATCCTCCTGCAGGCGTTTGAGACCCTCAAAAAAGCTGCGGATGGGTCGTAATGTTGCGTTTTTCCCCGCGCACCAACCGGGCCCACCTGGTCAAGTGGCAGGAGTGGGGTGACGAAGCGTTTCAGGAGGCCCGGCAGCACGACAAACCCGTCGTGGTGTTCCTGACGGCTTTCTGGTGCGGCTATTGTCAGCGTCTGGACGAGACGTCCTTGTCCAACGATGAGGTCATCGCGCTCTTAAATGCGTTCTTCATCCCGATTCGCGTGGAAGAGTCGCAACGTCCGGACGTTGACCTGCGCTACAATCAGGACGGGTGGCCAACCATTGCCTTTTTGACCCCGGCCGGAGATCACCTGTTTAGCGTCAACTACACGGCCCCTGAGCCTTTTATCAGCCTGCTGGTCAAGGTGGTCGATGCCTTCCAGCGAGACAAAGCGACGCTGCTCGACACCGCCGCCCGACACCGGGCTGCACGCCATGGCGCGGCAGCCGCAGGAGGGACCAGCGCCTCTCGGGGCCGCCATCGTGGCGGAGATCGCCGGTATGGTGGAGGGCCTGGCCGACCCGGTCCATGGTGGGTACGGCACCAAAATCAAATTGTTACACACGGAAGCAAACGAGTTCTTGTGCTATCTGTTTGAGGCGACTGGCGAGGCGTCTTCCCTGGCAGCATGTGACGTTCACGCTGGAGAAGATGCGGCACAGCCGGACGTTCGATGCCAGGGACGGTGGATTTTTTCGGTACTCCTCCAGAGCAGATTGGCAAGAGCCGCACCCGGAGAAGCTGCTCGATGATCAAGCCGCGCTTCTGCGCAATTACCTGCGCGCCTATCTGTTGACCGAGCACGTCGTCTATAGAGAGACTGCCGAGGGGCTGATAGCGTATCTCAATACCACCCTGTCGGCAGCCTCTACACCCTGCTTTTTCGGATGCCAGGACTACGTGCGACCAGAGCTCAGTATTGCTGCCAGTCGGACGTCCGGACCGCCCCCGCTGCTGTCGTTCATCGATGAGCTGGTGTATTGCGATGCCAACGCCCGCGCTGCCTCGGCCTATCTCGACGCCTGGTGGCTGCTGGGACGCGAGGATTGTAAAGAGCGGGCGCTCAGCATTGTCGAAACGTTATGGGATACCCTGCGGGCCCCAGATGGGGGCATGTATCATTACGCAGATGGAGCACCCCGTGTCCCCGGCCTCCTGATGGACAGTGTGATGACGGGATTGGCGCTGCTGGAGGCGTATGCTGTCTGTGGGAACGCCATCTATGTCGAGCGCGCCAGACAACTTGCCAGCGATATTGTGCGTCAACACAGAAACGTGGCGGGCGGTTTTTTCGACGTGAGTGCTACTGGCCCTGCGAGTCTGCAGTTTCCCGTGACGGTGCTGACCCAGAACGCCAACGTGGCGTTGTTCTTTGTGCGGCTGGCGGATTTGAGTGGCGACATCGCCTACCGCAAGACGGCCCATTGGGCGCTGAAAAGTTTTCCCAACTCCCATCGCCAGTACGAAGCGTTCGCCGCTGGCTTTGGCCACGCCCTTGGCCGTCTGCTGGCGCTTCCCCTGGTCATCACCATCACCGGCCTGCCGGGCGACGCTGGGGTGCGGGCATTGGCGCGCGCGGCCTTAACGCAACTACGCCATGGCGACCTGGTGCTGCGCTTTCACGCTGACCAGCAACGCCCGACAGCCAGCGCCGAGGTGCACCTCGGCACTCGGCTCATCGGTCCGATCACGGACCCTGCCTTACTCCGTCCCGAGTTGGCGCAATAAAACGCACGCCTTGGTATACTTTTGCCCTCTCTGTGCGGCGCGTTCGGGCGCACGCGCTGATAGGGGCGCTGGTAGGGACGCCTCGCCGAGGCGTCCGTTAGCCCGCTGCGCTAGCCAACGCTCGTGCCGCGGCCGTCCCTGCCTGGCGGCGTGAATGGTACGCCAATGGCATCGTACATGCCCTGGATCAGCCCCCACCAGCGCACATCGCCGCCCGGGCCACCGCTTTGCATCTGGTTCATGGCATAGCCGAATGACAGCCGGTGCTCCGGATCGGTGAAGCCGAGCGAACCGCCCGCGCCGGCATGGCCAAAGGCGCGCGGATTCTCAGAGAAGCGGCGCATGGGACTGGGCAGCATGAAACCCAGGGCAATGCGGTTTTCAAGACGCAGGATCTGATCCATCCCAGCCGACTGTTCCGTGCGCGCCTGCTCCATGCCCTGCTGCGTCATCAGACGCACACCAGCGAACGCCTCACCGCGCGTCCAGGCGCCGAGCGCGGCATAGAAGCGCGCCAGTGAGCGGGCATTGGTATGCCCGTTGGCACTGCAAATTTCTGCGGCGCGCCAGGCCCGACTATTGACGGTGGTACGGCCCAGCACGGGTGGGTTGCTAAACGCCTTTGCCGACATGGATTCTTTATCGGCCATCATCTCGGCCAGGAGGTCCACCTGCCCCGGAGGTGGCGGGGGCGAGGGCAACAGTTCGGCAATGCGTGCATCGAGCTCCGGGCCGCAGCCGATATGGGCGTCGAGGCCCAGTGGTTGGGCCACCTCGTCGCGGAAGAAGGTGCCGATACTGCGGCCATCCACACGCCGCACCACTTCACCCACCAGCCAGGCATAGGTCAGGGCATGGTAGCCGTGTGCAGAGCCAGGCTCCCACCACGGTGCCTGTGCCGCCAGCGCCGCGCACATGGCGTCCCAGTCATAGAGGGTCTCCGGCGGCAGCGTCCTGGTAATCGCTGGTAAGCCAGCCCGATGGCTCAGGAGATAGCGCACCGGCAGTGAGGCTTTACCGGCCTGAGCAAATTCTGGCCAGTAGGTCGCCACCGGCGCGTCGAGGTCGAGTTTCCCACGGTCCACCAGCATGTGGGCGCAGATGGCGCCGAGTCCCTTGGTGGAGGAGTAGACGTTGACGAGGGTGTCGTGCGTCCAGGGGCGCGAGCCCGCTTCGTCGGCACTACCGGCCCACAGATCGACGACGGTGGCGCCATTGAGTGTGATACTGACGGAGGCACCGACCTCGCGCCCGCGTGCAAAGTTGTCGGCAAAGGCGTCACGCACGGCGCTGAAGCGCGGCTCGCACGTCCCCTGTATATCAAGCGTCGTCGTCATGGTCCACTCCTCATGTCGGATGCGTCTACACCGGGCCAGTGCAGCTATTTTTTGTTCTTCAACAAGTCCTCGAGAGCAGCAAACGGCTTGTAGGTAGAAGGCGGTTCTCGGTCTCTGCCCGGCCGCGCTCCACTATACGCGTCCGCCACGGCTTGCCGCGCATGCTCATTATCGTGGCAGTAGAGGCACAGCAATTCCCAGTTGCTGCCGTCGGGTGGATTGTTGTCGTGGTTATGGTCCCGGTGATGGACCGTCAGTTCGCGTAGCTTTTTGCCGCTAAATTCGCGTCCGCACCGCCCACAGATCCAGGGATACATTCTGAGCGCTTGCCCCCGATAGGTTTTCTCGCGCTCATCCCGGTAGTGTAGTGCCTCGGCAATAACCTGCCTTCTGCCTGTCGCTACCTGCTGGTGTGTGCTTCGATGCCATGAGTACCTCCTCTGTGCGGCGCGTTCGGCGAACGCGCCCTACCAGGTGTCGGCATTAGCAGCCTCCTCCGTCTCGTCTATCTCTTCCACACTTGCGCCTGTGGTAGGGCCGCCTCGCCGAGGCGGCCGGTCGCTCTTGTGTGTGTTGACGTGCCCTAGCATAGCATATGCGCTCCAGGTTGGCGACTGTGCCGCTTTAGTGTCCGCCAGCAAAGCCCAGCTGGCGCCAGGCCTCGTAGAGCACAATGGCCGCGGCATTGGAGAGATTGACGCTGCGGCTCATCTGCTGCATGGGAATGCGCAGTATCTGCTCTGCAGGGAGGCGCTGGAGCACGTCAGGTGGCAGGCCACAACTCTCCGGTCCAAACAGGAGCGCATCATCGGCATGGTAGGCCACGTCGGTGTAGGGACGGGTGCCTCTGGCACTGACGGCAAAGAGGCGGGAGAAGGTCATGGTGTCGAGACATACTTGCAGCGAGGCGTGATGCTGCACGTGCGCCCATTCGTGATAATCCAGGCCAGCGCGGCGCAGCCGGGCGTCCTCCCAGGCAAAGCCGAGGGGGTGAATGAGATGCAGCTGCGCTCCGGTGTTCGCACACAGGCGAATGATGTTTCCCGTATTGGGAGGAATCTCTGGCTGGAACAAGATCACGTGGAGCATCACCATTGGCATGGATGTCTCAGCAGCACAGGGTGATAAGCACTGCCCCGTATATTCCTGGGGTATTTCTCCGCCTCCACAGCACCATCACCGGCTCCAAGGAGCCGTGTGGGCTGCACAGGCGGATGCTGGCGCATAGCGTTACGGATCAAGGCGGGCCGTGGCGTAGCCGCTGACCACCTCTTCGCCGTTTTGATTCACCGTCGAGACTTGCAGATCAACGAAGTGCTGGCCACCCTCCTGGCGCACGGCTTCCACGGTGGCTTTGGCAGTGAGCGAATCCCCAGGCCACACCTGTTTGGTAAAACGCACGCCAAATTTGGTCAGGCGCCCATCCCCTACGTAGTTCGTGAGCATCGTCCCGGTCACACCCATGCTGAGCATGCCATGGGCAAACACGCTGGGATACCCGCCGACCTTGGTGGTGTAGACTTCATCGGTGTGGATGGGGTTGTAGTCGCCCGACGCCCCGGCGTATTGGACGATTTGCGTACGGGTGAGATTGTCGACGACCTGTTCCTCATGGGTATCACCCACTTTGAGTTTCTTTGCTGAGAGTGCCATGGTTTTTCTCCAGTTTTCCTTGTATGCCTGGGTATGGCTGCTGTGCGCAGCACTTAGCCCTGATCGACGGGCCGTTCTGTGCGCACGCCAACGCCGCGCGCGGTGACTACGAGTTCGCCTTTTTGGTCACGATACTCGGTAATGGTTTCGGTGAAGATCAATTTTCCCGAGCGACGGCCCTGTTTTTCCCAGGTATTGCCGGGTTTGACAGTAGCGATCAGGATGTCTCCAGCTTTAGGATGGCGGTGATATTCGTAATGTTGTTCGGCATGCAGGCCCGTGCCGCCGCCACCACTGCTCTGCGTCACACCCGTGGCTTCCTTGCCTGAACCAAACCACGGCTGACCGATCTTCGGCCGTAGACGATAGTCAGGATCGAATTGGGCGCTCGCTTGCACAAACGTCGGTGGAGCGATAATGGCGCCGGGCTCGGTATTTTTGGCATAATTTTCATCGTAGTAAATCTTATTGTCATCGCCAACGGCGCGGGCAAACAGCATGATGTGGCCCGCTTCGACAGGGAATTTTTCTGCGGCCATGGTTCTCTCCCTCGGCAATGTGTGGTTACAACCTTCCTCGAAGGTTCCTACAGTGTCGCCGAATCGCGCTGCAGAATCAACTCTCTTGCGAAACCCAGGTGGCGGCGTACCACCGCTGTAGTTTTTGGCGTCGGCTAGTATGCCGCTTTGTGCCAAACCTGCTATCTTCAAGGCATGTTCGCCTGGGTGTCGTGGACTATCGCACTACCTCATGGTGGGGAGTTTTGCTTATGCACGAGTTGTTACCAGACGTCACACGTATTGCCCGTGAAGCAGGGGAGGCCATTTTAGCGATCTATAGCGAGGCCGACATGCAGGTCGATTACAAGACAGACCAGTCTCCCCTCACGCAAGCCGATCTCGCCTCGCATCAGCACATCGTCGCCAGTCTCCAGGCCCTGACCCCAGATATCCCCGTTTTGTCGGAGGAATCGCAAGACATTACCACCAGCACACGTCAGGGGTGGCAGACTTTCTGGTTGGTCGATCCGCTCGATGGCACAAAAGAATTCGTGCAGCGCAACGGCGAGTTCACGGTCAATATTGCGCTGGTGAGCGGGCACCGTCCGGTGTTAGGAGTGGTGCACGTGCCGGTCCTGGAACTGACGTACTGGGCTGCCGATGGCCAGGGTGCATTTCGGGTCGCAGCCCAGGAAACGACCCAACTGCACGCCAATAGCACGCTTAGTCATCCGCTGCGCATTGTGGCCAGCCGCTCCCATGCTGGCCCTGCCACCGAGGCATTCCTGGCGAACCTGCAGCACGATTACGCCCTCGAAGTAGTGTCCAAGGGCAGCTCCCTCAAATTCTGTCTGGTGGCGGAAGGCAGCGCCGACCTCTACCCGCGGCTGGGCCCGACCATGGAGTGGGACACCGCCGCGGCGCAGTGCATTGTGGTCCAGGCCGGCGGCCAGGTGACTACCCTGGAGGGTGGTAAAACGCCGCTGCAATACAACAAGGCCAATCTCCTCAATCCCTTTTTTGTGGTCTCCAGTCCGGCGACACAGGCGATTTGGCAACACTGCCTGCCAGGCGTGACTCTGGAAAGGAACTCATGAACACTCCAGCGCCAAAAACGCTCCTGGAATTTGCTCTGGATGCTGTGTGGCAGGCGGGCCGTATTACGCTCGGCTATTTTCAGGCCGGGGTCAGCGTGGACCGCAAGGCTGATAACACCCCGGTGACCATTGCGGACCGGGAAGCCGAGCAGCGCTTGCGTAGCCTCATCAGCCAGTACTGGCCCGATCACGGCATTGTCGGGGAGGAGTTTGGCCGCTCGACCGCTGCCTCCCAGTACACCTGGCTCATCGATCCTATTGACGGCACCAAATCCTTTGTGAGTGGTGTGCCGCTGTATGCCAACCTGCTCGCCTTGCTCGATGGCGAGCGCGCCTTGCTTGGCATCATCCATTTACCGGCCCTCAATGAGACGGTCTATGCCGTGCGCGGCGAGGGCTGTTATTGGAATGGCCGTCGCGCCCAGGTGTCCCAGGTAGAGCAGCTCAAAGATGCGGTGCTGCTGATGAGTGGCCTGGAGGGCTTTGGCGACAAAACGGCCGCGTGGCAACGTCTGTGCGAGGCGACGTACATCCAGCGCAGCTGGGGCGATGCCTATGGCTATGCGCTGGTGGCTACCGGCCGGGCGGAGATTATGCTTGATCCTGTCGTTGCCCTGTGGGATTGTGCTCCCTTACAGGTGATTCTCGAAGAAGCGGGAGGAACCTATACGGATTGGCGTGGCAATGCCACTATTCACGCTGGCGAGGGCATTGCCACCAATGGCCGTCTGTTCGAGCAGGTGTTACGGACGATACAACAGGCATAGAGTGGCGGTGTTATACAGGAAAATACAAGGGAACATTATGGCCTATCACTCTTCTTCCCAGGGAGCCACTGGTGAGGTGCCCTGCACGGCGGTACAACCGCCGCAGGTGGTCACGCATACGCTGCAAGACGATGGCATCTTTCCGAATAATGCCCACCTGCCGCTCCTGATATATCGTGACGCTGTTGTCCTGCCAGAGCGCCATGCGGCAGCATTTTTTGAAGCTGTTTTTGCCGCCCATCAATGGGGAAGTGCGTGGCGCAATGGTATTTATGGTGTGCATCACTACCATAGCACGGCCCATGAAGTCCTGGGGGTGTTTCAGGGGCAAGCGCGCGTGCAATTCGGGGGCGAGCAGGGGGTTGTTCTATCGATACAGAGCGGCGATGTCGTGGTTATTCCTGCTGGCGTGGCGCACAAGAACCTGGGGGCGAGTCGGGACTTCGGGGTAGTCGGCGCCTACCCCCTGGGACAGCATTGGGATGTGTGTTACGGCAAGCCAGGTGAGCGTCCACGCGCCGATGAGAATATTGCCCGGGTCTCCTTACCACACGCCGACCCCGTGTATGGTACACGGGGTCCGCTCATCGAGGCGTGGATGCAGACCTGAGCGTGGTTCGCTATGTTTGGGTAGTTGTAGTCACATCAGGCGCAGCGTGGTCCAAGAGGTATATCTCATCCATTGCGCGCGAGTCCGCCCGTAAACGGGTGAATCAATTAAGGCCTATAAGGGGGGACAGCCAGTGAGCGCACAAAAGCAATGAGATCCTGGATCTGCTGGGCACTCAAATCCGTCTGTCCCGGCATTACTTGAGACTTCCCTACAGCTTTCCCTCCCTCTTTGATCACTTTAGAGAGGTAGTCGTTTGACAGATTGTTCATGTACTTACCATCTGTGTGATCGCGTGGTTTCGGCTCGAGGTTCTTTGCAATATCCGTATTGGCTGTGCCGTCCGGCCCGTGACAGACGGCACAACGTTGTTGGTAGAGTTTTTTCCCTGCTTCTATGTCACCTTGTTCAGCGGCAACAGTTGTGATGCCCATAGTCACGAAGCTAACAAGGGCTGTAAAAGCGATCAGAGATTGACAGATGAAACTTCGCATGCGCACCTCCTTGCTCTTGATATTCAACTCAGACATAGAGGACTGGTCATAAATATTAATCAATTGATTCATTGATGGCTGTGCAACCATGATACTGCAAGAAAGTACTCTATAGGCAGGTGGCCCGTCGGTTTGCCCAACAGGCCGGTAGGGCTAAGATCCCAGACACTCGATCTTGATATCATTCGCCTGTGCGTCAACCACTGCACGTCCGCCATGCTGCAGGGTACCAAAGAGGATCTCTTCCGCCAGCGGTTCCTTGACTTGTTTCTGGATCAGACGCGCCATCGGGCGGGCGCCATAGAGCCGGTCAAAGCCTTCCTGGGCCAGCCAGTGTCTGGCCGCAGCCGTGAGCTCGATCGTCACTTGCTTTTCGACGAGCTGCGCCTGCAATTCCCCCATGAACTTGTCGACCACCCGCTCTACGTCCGCCATGGTGAGCTGATTGAACTGGATCCAGGCATCGAGCCGGTTGCGAAACTCCGGGCTAAAGGTGCGTTCGACAGCCGTTTTGGCTTTCCCGGCCACTGTGCTGCGGCTCCCCGGCGTGCCAGCCTGCCCCTGGAGAGACGCCGTACGAAAGCCGATGTCCTCGCTGGATTGCTCGCGCGCTCCGGCATTGGTGGTCATGATCAAAATGACGTTGCGGAAATCCGCCTTTTTGCCATTGTTGTCCGTAAGGGTGGCGTGATCCATGACCTGCAGCAGGATGTTGAAGACGTCCGGATGGGCTTTTTCGATTTCGTCCAGCACCAGAACAGCATACGGGGTCTTGTTGATGGCGTCGGTGAGCAATCCGCCCTGGTCGAAGCCAACATAGCCTGGCGGGGCGCCAATGAGGCGTGACACCGTGTGTTTCTCCATGTATTCACTCATGTCGAAACGCAGGAAATTCACCCCCAGCACGCGTGCCAGTTGCTTGGCCAGTTCGGTTTTGCCCACGCCGGTCGGTCCAGAGAACAAAAAAGAGCCCACCGGTTTCGTGGGTGTGCCGAGCCCGGCGCGGGACAGCTTGATCGCCTTGACTACCTGGTCGATGGTATGGTCCTGGCCATAGATGACGGCTTTGAGCTCCTGATCGAGGTGTTGCAGCCGGACTTTGTCCGAACTCGACACCGAGCGCGGCGGAATTCTGGCCATGCTGGCCACTACCTGCTCGATGTCGTGCACGGTAATCTCGCGCGACGGCCGCTCTGCGGGCGACAGCAGTTTCACTGCAGCACCGACTTCGTCAATGACATCAATCGCCTTGTCTGGCAACAGGCGGTCGGTGATGTGTTTGGCAGACAGCTCCGCCGCCGCTTCGATGGCGTCGTTGCTGTAGGTGACGCCGTGGTGTTCTTCATAGTAGCGCTTCAGGCCTTTGAGAATCTCGATCGTGTCTGCCAGCGACGGTTCGCTGATGTCAATTTTCTGAAAACGGCGACCGAGCGCTTTGTCGCGCTCAAAGGCGGCTTTGTATTCGGGGTAGGTCGTCGAGCCAATACAGCGCAGTTCACCGCTGGCCAGCGCCGGTTTGAGGATGTTGGAGGCATCCATGGCGCCGCCCTCCACGGCTCCGGCGCGTACAATGGTATGGATTTCGTCGATGAAGAGAATGACTCCGGGCTTCTGTTGCAGGGCTTTGATGACGGCCTTGAGGCGTTGCTCGAACTGCCCGCGGTACTTCGTGCCAGCCAGGAGGGAGCCCATGTCCAGGGCATAGACCTCGGCGTTTTTGAGCGCCTCGGGCACCTCGCCCCGTTGAATCTTGAGCGCCAGACCTTCGGCAATGGCAGTTTTGCCCACGCCCGGGTCGCCCACATAGACCGGATTGTTTTTGCGGCGGCGACAGAGCACTTGCACCGTGCGTTTGATTTCTGCGTCGCGGCCAATGAGCGGATCAATCTTGTTCGCTTTGGCACGCTCGATGAGATTCACCGTGAACGCACTGAGCGGATCGTGCCCTGAGGGTGCCGCGTCCTCTGCGTCATCATCAGAAGAGACCGGCACTGCTGCCTCGTCGTCTGTGTCGAGCTTCGAGATACCGTGCGAGATATAGTTCAGGATGTCCAGGCGGTCTATGCCCTGTTGTTGCAACAGGTACACCGCATAAGAGCGCTGTTCCTGAAACATGGCGGCGAGGATGTTACCGCCATCGATCGTCGCTTGCCCAGAGGCCTGGGCCTGCAGGACCGCCCGCTCGATCACGCGCTCAAACACCGTCGTATGCCCGGGCGTATGCTTTATGCCGCGGGGCAACGCCTCGAGGCGTTCAGTCATGAAGTGCTCGAGCTCACGCTTGAGCACGGCCAGATCGCCGCCACAGTGCTGAATGACGGTACTGGCGGTTTTTTCTGCCAAGAGCGCATAGAGAAGATGTTCGAGGGTGACGTATTCATGCCGCCGCTTCGCTGCCTCTTCAATCGCGCGGTGTATAGTCGTTTGTAACTCTTTTGTCAGCATAGTTCGATAACCACCGTAAAGCGTTCAGTGGAATAATGGCGTGAGCCGGTCTATTCTTCTTCCAGGGTACACAGCAGCGGGAAGGCCTGTGCTCTGGCGAGTTGTGTCACCTGATCGATCTTCGTCTCAGCAATTTCATACGTATACACACCAGCGACGCCCACCCCCTGGTGGTGCACCGCCAGCATGATACGAACTGCAGCCGTTGTTGACTTGTGAAAGACTGTTTTCAGCACGTGCACGACAAACTCCATCGTCGTGTAGTTGTCATTGTGCAGCAGTACCTTATAGAGCGGGGGTTTCTCGACCTTGTGCTTCGGCTCAGAGAGCACCCCGGTGCCCGGTGCATCGTCACTGTTCTCTTCCCAGTCCGGCATAGATATCCCTCACAAGAGCCAACAACCGTACGTCATGCTTGTTTCATTATAGAATGTTTTGGGCGCGATCAACAGCCCTTTGCGGGACGCAGCCCGTGCTCCATGGCATGGTAGGGGTGACTCGCCGAGTCGCCCGCTAGCCTGAGGTATACGCCACCGACGTTCTAGCGCTCCTGGTGTATGGCCCGATTTCGTGATATTGTTGCCAATCTGCAGGGCAATTTCAGCGGAGCGATTATGCCAACATTCGCCCACATCTCCAACACTGAGGCGCGCCGTGTGCTGCTCGCCGTGCATGGTCTGTCCTCTACGCCCCAGCATACATTGACGTCGTCGGGATTGCTGGCACTCATCGAGTCCATGGGTTTCGTGCAGGTTGACAGCATCAACGCTATTGCGCGAGCGCACCACATGATCCTGTTGGCGCGCAACCATACCTATCGGCAGCCGCAGCTGGCTCCCCTGCTCGAACAAGAGCGGGTGTTGTTCGAGAATTGGACGCACGACGCCGCTATCATTCCCATGCAGTTCTATCCCTACTGGCAGCCACGTTTTGCGCGGGAGCAGGAGCGCTTGCGTACCGCCTGGCAACAACGTCGTAGCCAGGGCTACGAGGCACAGGTTGAGCAGGTGCTGCAGCACATTCATGTCCATGGTCCAGTCATGGCCCGTGACCTGGGCACGGAGCAAAAGAAAGGTGCTCGCGGCTGGTGGGATTGGCATCCCTCCAAAACGGCGTTGGAGTATTTGTGGCGCTGCGGTGTCCTGGCCATCACCCGTCGTGATGGTTTTCAAAAGGTCTACGATTTAACTGAACGCGTTATTCCAGAGATGTTTCGCAGCAGCACACCCACCAGAGACGCGATGGTCGATTGGGCCTGTCGCAGTGCGCTTGAGCGCCTAGGTGTTGCTACCTCCAGAGAGATTGCCGGCTTCTGGGCTGCGGTCAGTGCTGCCGAGGTGCAGGCATGGTGTAAGCGCCATGTCGGCGATGGCATTGCGCAGGTGACTGTCGACTGCGCCGATGGCTCACCGCCGCGGCCGATGTGGGCGCGTGCTGACCTCATCGAGCTGTGCAAAGACCTGCCGCCTCCACCCGGGCACCTGCGCTTTCTGAGCCCATTCGATCCTCTGATCCGCGACCGTCTCCGTACCCTCCGCCTGTTCAACTTCGACTATCGCATTGAAGTTTTTGTGCCAGCGGCACAACGCCGATACGGTTACTACGTTCTCCCCATGCTGCAAGGCGATGTCATCATCGGTCGCATCGACATGAAACATCAGCGCCAGGAGGGCCAACTGCTGGTAACCGGCCTGTGGTTGGAGCCACGTCGGCGGTTCACCAAAACCCTCCAGCGCGATCTTGGCAGCGCCGTGGAACAGCTGCGTCAGTTCGTCGGGGCTGATACCGTCGTTTTTGCCAACGGCTATGTAAAATCCTGACGCGGAGGAGCCGTTGTGACGTTCAACGAAGTCCTCAGCCAGACGATTGCCATGCTTATGCCACGGTAGGCCAGTGGGCACAGGCGCGTGCGGCGCTGACTGCGGCTATTGAGATGTATCGGGCCATGGACATGACCTTCTGGCTGCCACAGGCCGAGGCGGCGCTGGCGCAGGTGGTATAATATGCCACTATGAGAACCGCTTGTAGCGAGAGAGGATGATGTATGGCAATCCAACGACTGAACCAAGGACCAAGTTTTGTGGTTCGTCATGACCAGCCGCTGCTTGGTGTCCCCCTCCAAGAGGAGGGCCACGAGGTGGTCTGCTACTTTGCTGAGGAAGGGCAAGCGGACGCCACCCTCCCGCCGAATGCTACACAGGAGGCACTCCATCTGGCAGGCGCGTGGCATGACCTCGACTGGGACACGATGGAACAGGAGCTGCACCGCATCCGACACTCGATAGAGGGCCGGCCATGACGTTTGATGAGATCCTTGACCAGGCGATCGCTCTGCTCCAGCGCCGCGGTCGCTTGACTTACCGGGCCCTGCAGCGTCAATTCGACCTCGATGACGCCTACCTGGCAGACCTCACCGCGGAAATCATTCAAGGGCAGCGCCTGGCGGTCGATGAGGACGGTACCGTGCTGGTCTGGACGGGCGGTGCGGCGTCGGCACCGGTGCCAGCGAGCGCTCCGGCGCCCGCCCCGCGGGTGTCTACCCCGGCGTACCTGGCCGAGAAAATTCTGGCGACGCGTGCTGCTCTCGAAGGCGAGCGCAAACAGGTCACGGTGCTCTTTGCCGATCTCAAGGGCTCCACGGAGTTGATCGCTGGCCTCGATCCCGAAGAAGCCCGGACGCTCCTCGACCCGGCGCTACACGTCATGATCGAGGCAGTGCACCGCTATGAAGGCACGGTGAATCAGCTGCTGGGGGATGGCATCATGGCGCTCTTCGGGGCGCCGCTGGCCCACGAAGATCACGCGGTACGGGCCTGTTATGCCAGTCTGGCCATGCAAGCAGCGATGCGGCGCTACGCTGAAGAGGTGCGCCGCGCCCATGGCCTGGAGGTGCAAATACGCGTCGGGCTCAATTCCGGCGCTGTGGTGGTGCGGGCCATTGGTAACGACCTGCACATGGACTATTCTGCTGTGGGGCAAACGACACACCTGGCAGCGCGCATGGAGCAGCTCGCCACGCCGGGCAGTATCCGGCTGACCGCCAGCACCCTGCGCCTGGCCGAGGGGTTCATACAGGTCCGCGCCCTGGGACATTTTCCTGTCAAAGGCTTGCCAGAGCCAGTAGAGGTCTTTGAACTGATCGGGGCCAGTACGATCCGACGGCGTTTGCAGGCCACCGCGGCGCGGGGGCTCACCCCATTCGTGGGGCGGCAGACGGAACTCGCGGCGGTGCAGCAGGCGCTGGCGCGGGCAGGGGAGGGGCATGGCCAGGTGGTGGCGCTGGTCGGGGAGGCGGGCGTAGGCAAGTCGCGCCTGGTCTATGAGGTCGTCCACGCCTACCACACGCAGGGGTGGCGAGTGCTCGAAAGCGCCTCGGTGTCGTATGGCAAAGCAACACCGTATTTTCCGGTCATTGACCTGCTGAAACGCTACACCCAGGTCGAGGAGCATGACGATTCTCGCACCATGCGGGCCAAGGTGACCGGACATCTCCTGGCGCTCGACGAGGCCCTGCAGGACACCATCCCGGCGCTGCTGGCGCTGCTGGACGCGGTGCCCGCTGATAGCCCCTTTCTGCGGCTCGATCCGCCGCAGCGACGGCAGCGCATGCTCGGTGCGCTCAAGCGCGTGCTGTTGCGGGAGAGTCAGGAGCAGCCGCTACTGCTGGTGTTTGAGGATCTGCACTGGATTGACTCCGAAACGCAGGTGCTGCTTGATAGCCTGGTCGATAGCCTGCCGACAGCCAGGCTTCTGCTGCTGGTCAATTATCGTCCGGAGTATCAGCACGGCTGGGGCAGCAAGACCTACTACACGCAACTGCGGCTCGATCCGCTGCCCCCAGCCAGTGTGGACGAGGTGCTCCAGGCCCTGCTCGGAGACGGTGCCGGGGCGCAGCAGGCTGGGCCCCTGCAGGCCCTGAAACAGCTGCTGATCGCGCGCACGGAGGGCAATCCCTTCTTCCTGGAGGAGAGCGTGCGCACCCTGGTGGAGACCGGTGTGCTGGTCGGAGCGCCAGGGGCCTATCGCCTGGCGCAGCCGGTCGAGAGCCTGCAGGTGCCCGCCACCGTGCAGGCAGTCCTGGCGGCGCGCATCGACCGCCTGCCCCCCGAGGAGAAACGCCTCTTACAGACGGCCGCGGTCATTGGCATGGAGGTGCCTTTGCCCCTGCTCCAGGCCATTGCCGAACTGCCCGATGACACGCTGCACCGCGGCCTGGCGCACCTCCAGGCGGCCGAGTTCCTGTACGAGACACGGCTCTTTCCCGAGCGCGAATACACCTTCAAGCACGCCCTCACCCATGAGGTCGCCTACAGCAGCCTGCTGCAGGAGCGACGACACGCCCTCCACGCCCGCATCGTGGAGGCGCTCGAACGTCTGGCTCCCGAGCGCCTGGCCGAACAGGTCGAACGCCTGGCCCACCATGCCCTACGGGGCGAGGTGTGGGACAAGGCCCTGGGGTATTTCCGGCAGGCAGGAGAGAAGGCCCTGGCACAGTCAGCCTACCCCGAGGCCGTAAGGTATTTCGAGCAGGCACTCGATGTCCTGCAGCATCTGCCGCAAGAGCGACACACCCACGAGCAAGCCATCGCTCTCCGCCTTGCCCTGCGCTCGGCGCTCTTTCCGTCTGGTGACTCTGAACGTATTGTGACATACCTGCACGAGGCCGAGACTCTGGCAGCGGCTATCGATGACCATCATCGGTTGGGACAGATCGCTGGCTTTCTGTCAGCCCATTTTCGCAACCGGGGGGCGTATGACCAGTCCATTGCCGCCGCCCAGCGCGCTCTCAGGCTCGCTATAGCTGACGAAGACATCGTCCTGCAGGCGCTGGCGAACCAATTCCTTGGCGCCACCTACTGGGCACAGGGGGACTATCTGCGGGCCATCGACTGCCTCGAGCAGACCGCTACGTCCCTCTCTGGGGCACAACGCCATGAACGTTTCGGGCAAGCCATTCTGCCCTCCGTGCAATCCCGTGCCTTTCTCGCCGCCTGCCATGCCGAACTGGGTAGGTTCGCTGCGGGCAACACCCTTGGGAAAGAAGGGCTGGAGATTGCCGAGACGGTAGCACATCCCAGCAGCCTCATGTGGGCCAATTACGGCATCGGGCTGCTCTCCCTCTGCCAGGGTGATCTGCGCCGGGCCCTTACCTGGCTCGAACGGGCCATGGACATCTGCCAGGAAGCGAACCTGCCGATCTTTTTCCCCAGAATGGCCGCAGCGCTGGGAGCGGCCTATACCCTGGCTGGGCGCCTTACCGACGCCATGCCACTGCTCATGCAGGCGATGGAACAGACCACTGCTGCGGAAATGGTAGGTTTTCGGGCGCTCTGTAGCCTCGCACTGGGAGAGGCACAACTGCTGGCTGGCCGTCTGGAGGAGGCGCACATCCTTGCCGAGCAGGCGCTAACGCTCGCCCGGGCGCACCAGGAACGTAGCAACAAGGCCTATGCCCTGCGTCTCCTCGGTGACATTGCCGTACATCACACGCCCCTGGACGTGGATACGGCCGCGGCCCATTACCGCCAGGCTCTAGCCCTGGCTGAGGCATTGGGCATGCGCCCGCTCGTGGCCCATTGTCACCACGGTCTCGGCCTGCTGTTTGCCCAGACGGACCGCACGGCACAGGCACGCCCGGCGCTGGCGACGGCTCTCGACCTCTACCGGGCCATGGACATGACCTTCTGGCTGCCCCAGGTGCAAGCCGCACTGACACAGATAGAGTAGCCTCGCATCTGTGGAGTGCGCCAGCCATGCTGGCGCCTTGAAGGCGGGAGCACGGCTCCCGCACTCCACAGTCAAGCCAGGGAACGTTGACTCGGACTGATGAGCGAGATCTCTTGCCAGCGGGCGCGTCGGAACCGCACCCAGAAGGTGTACCCTTGCAGCAACACCGTGACGGCAAAACTACTCCATGCCCCGATAATGCCACCCTCGTAGACTACCCCCCAGAGAAACGCCAGCGGCAAAAATACCAGCCAGTTGTACACCGCCGAAGTGATCATGATCCAGCGCGTATCGCCGGCACCTTTTAAGACTCCGCCACATACCCAGTACAGCGCATCGCCGGCCTGCACCAATCCGACCAGCCGCAGGAGAACGGTGCCGAGGGCTATGACATGCGGGTCGCTGGTAAAAATGCTCAGGAAGACTTGCGGTATACAGACAAAGAGCAGTCCAAGCCCTCCCATATACATCACGCCCAGATGCAGCGCGTGTCGCCCGCTTTCTGCTGCTCCCAATTTGTCCGCCGCCCCAAGGTACTGACCGACCAGAGTGGAGGCCGCCACCGCCAGGCCCTGTACCGGCAGAAAGGCGAAGATGATCAGCCGCAAGATGATATGATTCAGCGCCAGTTGCACGATACCCATGCGGCCAATCATGACGCTGAACAGGGTGAAGCCGCCGACTTCGAGCAGTCCCTGCACGCTCAAGGGCAGGGCGAGTGTGAGCAGGCGTTGCATGTCAGCCCGGGTCGGCATAACCACCCGGCGTGTGGCATAGCGGCTGGCGATGCGGTGGCCCAGGAACACCCACAGGAGGAGGCCGAACACGACGCCTTCTGCAATCGTGGTGGAGAGCGCGGCGCCCACGACTCCCAGAGGCGGCAGGCCAGCATGGCCAAAAATCAGCACATAGTTGCCAACGATGTTCAGACCATTCCCCACCAGCCCGATGTACATGGGGGTCTTGGTGTCACCAAGGCCGCGCAGAAAATAGATCAGAGTCAATGTCAACGGCCCGAGGCTCTCGCCGATTAACGCTATCCTGAGATAGGCAGCCCCTGGCGCTATGGCGTCTGCAGCAGGCTGCATGAGCTGAAACAGCGGCACAACGACAGGGATCAGCAGCAGAATGAGCAGGGTCGCGATGCCCCCCATGTAGAGCCCCTGCCAGGCCACCGCACCACATCTGGCGTCCTGCTGGGCGCCGGTATACTGGGCCGTAAACGTCAACACGCCGTCTGCCAGGCCCTTGTAGAGATAGAACAGCGTCGCCAGTACGAGCTGGGCGAGACCGACACCGGCTAAAGCCGCGGTGCCGGTCATAGCGATCATGAGTGTATCGATAACCGACATGCAATTATGCAGGAGCATGGTGACAATATTGGGGTAGGCCAGCAGCCAGACTTCCTTATAACCACCCTTACTGACATGAGTCGCAGGCATACAGGACATTCCTTCTCCACAATAAAAAAAGCCGTGGACCTCTGTGGGCCCACGGCCGGAAACGTAAAAAGCCGTGCAGGAGGGTCCCTCACGGCTTCTAAATGCTGGTGAACGCTGCTTACATGCGAGCGTGAGATCCTCCGGCGAGTGGGCGCACTACTCCCCTACAATCCTTTGCACCCGTTCTCATCGCCAGGATGATCACCACATAACTCCTGTCAGAAAGTATTGCCACTATATGACCGCATGAGCACGTGGCATATGGCGAGGACGATACGGTATTTCCGTGTTGGTGTCAAGGAAAGTGTGCAGTTTCTTACGCTGCAAGGCCGTTAGCAGATTTTTTTGTGCACAGAGGGGGGTGAAGCGTTGTAGGATCCTACGTAGCGACAGAGGACAGGTATTTTCATGGGAGAAGAGCGATGAAGATCCACCGACTCTATACCGATGCAGCAGGCGACAGCCATTTTGAAGACGTAGAAATTGAGTACGTTGAGACGACGCGGGCTGGCCGTCTCTCCAAACGCCTGCCGGCCACGGGCATTATTTTCCGCGAAGTGCCGCCCACCTATGACCTTGACTGGCACCCGGCGCCGCGTCGGCAATACATCATCAACCTCGATAATGGCGTGCAGATCACGGCCAGTGATGGCGAGGCACGGGTCATCCAGGCGGGGGAAGTCATCCTCGTCGAAGATACGACCGGCAAAGGGCATCTCAGCAAGGCCATCAACGATCGCATACGGCATTGCATCTTTGTGGCCCTGGACTGAGGCTGCTTACGGGCTGGTAACAGCGACTACGGTATGGCGCGCCCCAGCCACCGCCACGGCCTCGATCTCGATCAACGCTCCTGGGCGTGCGAGCCCGCCGCACACGGGAGAGCGGGGCCGGGTAGGGCGCAGTAAAGAACTCCCGGTAGACGTCGTTATATGCCGCATAATGCTGCCAATCAGAGAGCATCACGGTGGTTTTTACGACGTCGTCGAGGTTGAGATCGGCAAGCCAAAGGATGGTCTGGACGTTCGTGAGTGCCTGCCGCGTTTGGGCCTGTATATCGCCAGGCCCTACGAGGCGCCCCTGGGCATCGACACCCAGGCACTGATGCGCGATGATATCTATGGTTGGGTGCTGAGGGAAACAGTGGCGTACCCGGTGAGGTGCTATGATACGCCATATGCTGCAGGCAGGTGTGGCGATTGCAGCACGTGACGCTCCGCAGGTGGGAAGGAGAAACCGCATGACCGATGCCTTAGGATGGCGAGCCAAGTTTGGAGTTCTTGCCCCCAGTACCAACACTATTGTTGAGCCTGATTTTTACCGTATGGGTGTGCCTGGCGTGACGGCACACTTCTCGCGCATTCACATCCGTGATCAGAATCTTGGCAGTGACGCAGCCTTTGAGGCCCTGCTGGAGCAAGTGCGGGAGGAGATTGGCCACGCCGTGGCCCGGGTTATGACTGCCGAACCGGATTACATGGTCATGGGCATGAGTTCTGAAACATTTTGGGGTGGGGTGGAAGGCAATCGTCGTTTCATCAAACAAATCAAAGAACTCAGCAATGGGCTCGGGGTCGCTACGGGTGCTGAAGCCTGTGAACGGGCCTTACACTTGTTGGGTGTGAGGCGTCTCGGCGTCGTTACGCCATATCAGCCGATTGGGGATCAGAACGTGGTGCGTTTTTTCAATGAGCTGGGGTTTGACGTGGTAAAAATTATCGGCTTGCGCTGCCCAACCGCCGTATCGATTGCCCATGTCCAGGAGGCAACGCTGCGCCAGGCACTGCTGGAGGTCAATAGTCGCGATGCCGAGGCGCTGGTGCAGGTCGGCACGAATCTGAGCATGGTGGCGCTTGCCGATGAAGCCGAACGCTGGCTGGAGAAGCCTGTCATGGCGATTAACGCGGCTATCTGGTGGATGGCGCTGCGTGACAACGGCGTGACGGAGAAAGTCTACGGCTGTGGCCGTCTCCTGCGGGAGTTTTAACAGGAAAAGAGGGCTCACGGACCTTACCGAAAGGAGGTATTTAATTCTGGAGCGTCTGCCGGAGCAAGGTAAAATCCTCTCTGACGTATGCCGCTATGTCGTCGCGATAGAACGAGGCGGCCGGGTGATAGCCCACCAGATACTGACGCTTATTGTGGGTGATGACCCGCCCTCGGGCTGCGGCCACGCTGGGTACGCCGAGCAGCTTCTTGGCAGCCACACTGCCGAGCAGCATGATCAATGCCGGATTGACCAGCTCGATTTGGGCCAGGAGATAGAGCGAGGTGCAAGTATCGACCTCGAGTTTTCGCGGCGTGCGGTTGTTCGGGGGGCGGCATTTGACCGTATTCGTGATAAACAGATCGCGGCGTGCTATGCGGCTGTCTGCCAGCATTTCCTCCAAAAAGCGACCAGCGGCACCAACAAACGGCCGGCCGTGCTTGTCTTCTTCTCTACCCGGCGCTTCGCCAATGAGCATCACCCGGGCTGATGGTGGGCCGTCACCTGGGACAGCCAGCGTGCGCGATGTGTGCAAGGGACACTGCATACAGCCCCGAATCTGCGTGGCCAGAGTGTCCAGTTGCCGGGCTTCCTGCGACAGCGTCATGCGTTTTCCTCCTCAGCCCTTTCCCCCTGCTCACGACCCAGCTGGAGGCGCCACAGGGATGTCGACAACGCGGCACTGCGGCTGGCCTGGGAAGGCTTTTTGCAGCAACGGCATGGCTACATTATAAACGGGAATGCCTGCCGTCGTGCGGCCCTCCGGGCTGCCATTGTGAGCGTGGCCGTGGAATACGGCAGTTACCTCATAGCGATTCAGCGGTTCCTCAAGTCGGCTTGAGCCCAGAAACGGGAAAAGTTCCGGTACCTCTCCCTGCACTGTCGCCTGGATGGGCGAGTAATGCAACAGAGCTATCCGTTGCGGGGTGTGCAGTTTGGCCAGGGCGGATTCGAGCTTCAGCGTCTCGTTCACGGCCTCGTGTACAAAATGCTTAATGGCTGTCTCGCCCCATGGCTGCAGGGCATACTGCCCAAAACCGCCAGCAAAACCTTTCACCCCAGCAAAGCCAATCCCATGCACCTCACACATGTCTCCATCCAGTATTATGACTCCAGCTTCACGGAGGATTTTTTCCACTTCATCAGGCGTATTTGATTCAAAATCGTGATTGCCAAGCACTCCTAGCATGGGAATTTTTACCTGCGTCGTCAGGCTCCGTGCCAGGCCATGGGCTTCCTCAAGGCGGCCGTAGTCAGTGAGATCCCCACATAACAAGAGCACATCCGCCTGCTGATTGATATGGGCCAACAACGGCTGCAGGGTCTCTGGCGGGTTCTTTGGGTAATGCAGATCCCCGAGAGCCGCAAGACGCACGACATCTTTAGGGGCGGTCATGATGTGGTTCCTCTTGGAGAAAGGCGCATGTCCAATGCGCAATGGCCTCTGCAGTCATATTGCCGTGAGGCGCCAGGCGCGCATCGCGATACCCCCAACATTCGATCGCCGTCAGGTACTGTATTCTCGACAGCAGCGTCCCCTGGCAGACCCGGTTGACAGAAGGCGGCGTGTGGATGTCATGCTGCAGCCGACGTAACAATTCTTGCATCACCCAGGGCGGGATAAGGGATTGCTCGCCAGGGTAAACAAAGCCAAACAGAATCAGATGGCTCAGCAGGACCCGCCAGTGCGGCCCAAAGCGATACAGCAGGCGTGCCCAGTCGAACTGTGCTCCCCGGGCGTGCAACAGGTGCATGATGTCGGCGCCATCATAGCGCTCGCGTTCCATGATGTAGCTCTTAGACCACAACATTTCCTCGGCGGGACAAAAGGCCACGGCAAGCCCCAGCACCTCGCCTGTCACGGCATGGGCAAACCACTGGGCATCTACCGTGGCCACACCATTGCCCGAACTGAAGATCACATCAATACAATCCTCCCCACAAAAGGCCTTGCCCAGCCAGTGCGGAAAGGAGAGCTCGAGGTGATACCCTGCCGCCTGCAGCACGTCTGCAGTCCGCGCATAGTCGTCTGGCCGCACAAAAATGTCCAAATCCTTTGTATGACGAACAATGCCGGCATAGTGTGCCAGTGCATAGGCACCGCCAACGAGAAATGGTACTGCCGCAGCATGTAACGCCTGGAGTGCTTGCCGATAAAAGCCACAGGTGGCCGGAGCGAGTTCGCTCCTACTTAAGATGTCAGGAGACATGTTTTCGGCCTTTTCATGACTTGCGTAGCCAATTATGGCAACGGAGATGCACCGCTCGACATCGCCTCGGCCTGCCTAGGACCCGTTGCCTGGTCTGGTAGAGCAAAATACGTACCACTGCCTGCGCCCTGGCAGACGCGACGAGGATGTCCCTGGCCGTTGCCTGGTGCTGGCCCCGCCAACGCCCCTGTCGGGGCCTTCTCCCGAATTGAGCCAGCCTATGACGCTTAGAGCCGTACGCCATTGCCTGTACGGCGGGCACACGCTTGTGGAGTGCGCCCGCCAGGCTGGCGCCGTGAAGGTCGGAGCATGGCTCCCGCACTCCACGGTCACGCACTGTACACCCAATGGGCAGCCGCTATAGAGACAAGGATTGCCAGAGTGGGAGTCTCCCTCCCCCATATTGAGACACAGCACACGGGGCGTGGCGTTGGGCCGGCCGATTTATCGCTGTGTCCCATGGCCAGCCAGAACGGTATAAAGGCATGGCAAGATTGGGCCTCACCGCTCCCGTTCGGGAGCATGCCAGGCTGCCGTGGCAGAGTGGTGGCACAGTTTGTGCTCTAGGTGTTGCTACTCCTATAGGATGCCAATGGATGCTGCAATAGTATGTAGCAATGAATGGCTAGTGACTCTCTGAGGAGAGGGTGATGGATATATTGCGCTTGATTGAGGCTGATCATCAAAAAGTTGCAGAGCTGTTTCAGAAACTGCATAAAACCAAGGGAGCTTCGCAGAACCGTCGACAGCTCTTTGCAGAGATAAAGGAGGAGCTTGTACTCCACACCCAGGCCGAAGAGCTGGTGTTTTATCCAGCACTGCAAGCGGCTGTTGAAGCGCATGACATGGTGCTCAACGCGCAGGCAGATCACCAGCTAATCGCAGAATTGCTCGAAGAAATGGCCAGTGATGCTGATCAGGATACGGACTGGGACGAGAAGCTCGATGAATTACAAGAGAATGTTGAGGGCCATGTCGAAGAAGAGGAGGATGATCTCTTCGATATGACGCGTCAGCTCTTGAGTGCAGAGCAGGCGAGGAAGCTGGCGGAAGAGTGGCAGAGGGTAAAGCAAGAGCAGCAAATGGCGAAAATTTCGTCGTAGGTGGTCCACATTCTCTTACTCAGGTTACCACCGCCCACCATCCTCATGGTGGGCGGTGGTATGTAGGGGGCATGCAGGTCATGGTCCGTAATTGGCCTGGTGGCCAGGGAGTGACTAACTATAGGCAAGTAGTATGAAACCGGCTATGACACGATAGAAAGGAGACATATGACAAGCAAAATACCCTGTGTATGTCTCATAGTGGTGATACTGACGATGTTAGTGGGAGCGCATCTACGGCTCGAGGCGAATACATGGTACGTGCAAAAGGGCCTGGCCTCCTGGTATGGAAACCAGTTTAATGGACGGCAAACGGCGAGCGGTACAATATTCTCGGAAAAAGAGATGACCGCTGCACATCGCAAGCTCCCCCTGGGCACCAAGGTCATGGTGGAAAACCTGAAGACGGGAGCACAAATCGAAGTTAAGGTCACCGACCGCGGCCCCTATGCGGATCAAAAACGCCGCATCATCGACCTATCGCGCGCTGCTGCCGATAGCATCGGTCTAGTGCATCCCGGCTTGGGACATGTACGGGTGGTCGTGACAGAGCCAGCACCGGAAAAGCCGGAGACGAAGCAAGACCTTAACTACGAGGTGCAGGTTGGGGCCTTTGAAGAATACGAAGCGGCGCAGTGGGTATTCGAGCAACTACAGGAACGCTATCCCGCAGCCTTTATCGACCCACGGGATAGCCCGGCAGGACGGTATTATCGGGTACGCATCGGGCCGTTTGCGAGTGAAGAGCAGGCAGAGAAAGTGGCTAAAGTTCTGAAGCGGCAAGGGCATCGTATTTTTGTCGATGAAGTCCCTGCGCCATCGGACGTGGCGTGGGCGCAATAGCGCCCAGGGACTGCTGTGCCGAGAAACGGCTGACGACAGTCCGGGATATGTGCATCGACAGTGCAATGCGGTACCACTACAGGAGACAAAGACGATGGCATCGATACGGTGGGATCCTCTCGAGGGGCTCGGCATACTCCGCAAGGAAATGGATCGCGTCATTGAAGACTTTTTCAGAGGGGCACCATTTCAGACCCGCGACAGAGACACATTAGAGCCAGCCGTCGATGTGTGGGAAACACCGGATACCGTGGTGGTCAGAGTTATGGTGCCAGGGGTGAGTAAGGAGCATCTGCATCTGACCATTACCGAAGACACGCTCATTATCAAAGGGGACATACACACTGCAGCGGCACAACCGGAGTACACCTTTCATCAACGAGAAATTCGCCATGGCTCGTTGCAGCGCGCTATCCCTCTGCCTGTGGCCGTGCGGAGTGAGGAAGCGCAGGCGCAACTCAAAGATGGCATCCTGGAAGTCAGGCTACCCAAAAGCGAGCAGCGGCACGCCAGGGATATCCCTATCACAGGAGACGATTAGCAGCCGCTGATGGCACTCGGAGTGTGCCCAGGGTGTGGGGAAAAGCAGGCGTGCTAGGTGGACGAGCCAGCGGCTAGAGACGCAATCGGGAAGGAGATTGAACATGGCAGAACTCGCAGCAACCATGAACAGACCACCATATGGGCAGGCTTCTGAGCGTTTCGCCCAGAGCCAGCCCCCTGTTAACGTCGGGGACGTCGAACGATGGCTTTCCGTCATAGGCGGTGGCATGCTTGCCCTGTATGGCCTGCGTCGCTCGCTTGGGAATCTGGCGCTCATCGCTGGCGGTGGCGCTCTGATCTACCGTGGCCTCACGGGTCGTTGTGCCGTCTATGAGGCCCTGCAACTCAGCACCACGAGCGCGGACACGGGGCCTGGTATTACCCTCGAAGCAACTATTACGGTGCACAAACCCGCGGCACAGGTCTATCGTTTCTGGCGCCACCTGGAAAATCACCCACGGTTTATAGCCCATCTCGAGTCGGTGGTCAGCGCTGGCGATAAACGCTCGCACTGGGTAGCGAAAGCGCCCATGCAGCCGCCCATTGAATGGGACACCGAAATTGTCGAAGAACGGGAAAACGCCCTGCTCTCATGGCGTTCCATGCCAGGAGCGGACGTTGACCATGCCGGCACGGTGCGTTTTCGCGAGATGCCGAACGGCCGCGGTACCGAGGTGCGCCTCCGGCTGGCCTATGCTCCCCCCGGCGGGCAGGCAGGACTGGCAGTCGCCAGGCTCTTCAAGAGCCTCACGGCGCAGCAGCTCCAAGAAGACCTCCGTCGCTTCAAACAGATTATCGAGGCGGGGGAAGCGCCAACCGTTGCTGACCAACCAGTTGGCCAGAACGTCTCATCGTGAGCGTACGGCGGTAGAGAAAGCAGGGGCATTATGAAAGCAGTGTGTTGGTACGGCAAAAACGATGTGCGTGTTGAAACGGTACCGGAGCCAAAGCTCCTCAACCCCCGGGATGCGATTGTCAAAGTCACCTTGACGGCCATCTGTGGCTCGGACATCCATCTCTACAATGGATGTATTCCGACGCTGTACCAGGGAGATATTCTCGGCCACGAGTTTATGGGCGAGGTGGTGGAGGTGGGGAGCGCCATTACCCATCTCCAGCCGGGTGACCGTGTGGTGGTGCCTTTTACCATTGCCTGTGGCGCCTGCTTCTTTTGTACGCAGGAACTGTGGTCGCTGTGCGACAACACGAATCCAAATGCCTGGATGGCCGAAAAAGTCTATGGCTACTCCCCTGCCGGGCTCTTTGGCTACTCGCACATGCTGGGTGGCTATGCCGGAGGACAGGCGGAATACGTGCGTGTACCCTTTGCCGATGTGGGACCCATCAAAATTCCTGCCAGCCTGCAGGACGAGCAAGTGCTGTTTCTGTCCGATATTTTCCCTACAGGCTACATGGCGGCTGAGAACTGCAACATCCAACCGGGCGACACGGTGGCCGTCTGGGGTTGTGGGCCAGTGGGCCAATTTGCTATCCGGAGCGCCTATATGCTCGGTGCCCATCATGTGATTGCCATAGATCGGATACCGGAGCGGCTGCACATGGCAAAAACGCATGGCGAAGCCACCGTGCTGGATTACCAGGAGGTCAATGTGCATGAAGCTCTGCGCGACCTGACGGGCGGGCGTGGACCGGATGCCTGCATTGAGGCGGTGGGGATGGAGGCGCATGGCACGGGCATAGATGCTCTCTATGATCGGGCCAAGATGGCCATGTATCTGACCACCGATCGGCTCCACGCGTTGCGGCAAGCCCTCCACGTATGCCGCAAAGGCGGCACCGTGTCTATTCCGGGTGTATATGGCGGCTTCCTGGATAAGGTGCCCTTTGGAGCGGCATTTGCCAAAGGCTTGACCCTGAAGATGGGGCAGACGCATGTGCACAGATACCTGCGTCCCTTACTCAAGCGCATTGCACAAGGCGACATTGACCCGGGGTTTGTCATCACGCATCGTCTACGCCTGGATGACGCCCCGCACGGCTACGAGATCTTCCGGGACAAAAAGGATCAGTGCATCAAGATTGTCCTACGCCCATAAGCCGCGGGTAGGACGCTGTACGAGCGTGGCCTGGTAGGGGCGCCTCGCCGAGGCGCCCGCTGGCCTATACGTAGGCATTTCCCCCCTGCAGTTGCAAGTTGCAATAATCTATTGACTGCTCATATGTGCACTGTTATAATTAGTGCACTAATGCACCTTCCCAGTCGCCTTCCCACAACTCTGGTGGTTCGGAGAGAGGTGTCTCAAGAGGGGTGTATTTGTCTTGTATCGGTGTGAAACAGTGTAAGCGCTTCGGGTTTGCTGAGTGTGCAAGGAGGTAGACATGACCCAGCACGAATTATATAGCGCTGCTCCTGATGGTCAAGCGGCGGTATATGTTGAAGAGCAGCCTGTCACTGCTATGAACCCAGCCTGGCGTGCGGCCGTAGCGGCCGTAGCAGAGAAAGCCAGGACGAGCCTGCCCTCAAGTACGGCGCGCATTGAGAAGGCAGTCGCCCTCGTGCTCACCGGTGCGGTCGAGATCCTGCCGGATGGCACGGTCGAGGTGGGCAGCCAACGGAGCAACACCACCTACAACGTGGTGGATGGACACTGCACGTGCGCTGACGCCAGCAAGGCCCCTGAAGGGTGGTGCACGCACAGGATCGCCAGTGCCATCGCCAAACAAGCCCGCGCCCGTCTGTCTGCATCAACGCCGCCCCTTGAGCCGCCATCTGAGCCAAGGGAGCGCCAGGGTTCTGCGGCCGCTGAGCCGGCAAGCGGCTCCCAGAAGATGGTTGAGCGGTCCGCGCAAGACGCTGTAGACGCTGCGGTGGCGCAAGCGGAAAAGGCGTGCCAGATGGCGATCGACATGACGCCACAGGCATATCGCAGCTTTCTGACGCTGCTGCCCCAGCACCGGCGCGTTGCGGGGACGAAATCGGCCCCGGTCTGGGCGCCTATTCGCTTGCCGTATATGGGCGTCGACGGACGCATCAAGATGGCCTTCGATGAACATAGAGACAAGGGCGCACGCCTGCAGATCCAGACGCAGTTCGATACAGAGCCGGTGTCCGGACAGCTCCTGTGCCGGGCCATTGTCATATCGGATCTCCTTGGCACAGCCACTGCCCACGCCCGGGCATTCTTGCATGGCAGTGGCGTGGACGCGACAAACCCCTTGGAGAACGCCGAAACCAGTGCCGTTGGACGCGCGCTTGGCTTTCTAGGGTACGGTCTCTACGGCAGCGGTATCGCCTCGGCCGAGGAAGTGCTCCAGGCGCAAGCGGCACGCGACTCTCAGGAGCTCCCAGACGGTGTGGCGGTGGTGGAAGATAAACCGCCCTCTGAGCGACAACGCGCCTTCCTGCGCTCCCTGCTTGAACGCACCAACGTTGGTGAGGCGGATATCGAGGCGCAGCTTGCCGCGCTGACCAGTAGCCGTGAGGCGTCAGCCCGCATCAGTCAGCTGCGTGACCAACTCCGCGAGGATGGCGATAAAACTTGATGGAGCACCCTTGCCTCGAGGACGAGCCCTGTCGGGGCGTCTACCATCGAGGCAGGGCTTAAGGAGAAAAGGAACCGATGGCTTCTCTCAACAAAGTTCTGTTATTGGGAAATCTTGTGCGCGACCCCGAGGTGCGTTACACCGCGAGCGGCACGCCAGTGTCGACGTTCAGTCTGGCCGTCAACCGGCGCGTGCGCCAGGGAGACGACTGGCGGGACGAGGTCTGCTTCATTGACGTCGTTACGTTTGGCCGCCAGGCGGAGACGGTCGGAGAGTATCTTGCCAAGGGTCGATTAGCCCTCATTGAGGGACAGCTCCGGTGGCGGAGTTGGGACAATGGCGATGGACAACGACGTAGCAAACACGAAGTGATCGCCGAACGGGTACAGTTTTTCCCACCCCAACGCGACGACGCCGGAGAAGGGGCTGTCCCGTCCGAGTTTGCAAAAGGCCACACCGAACTGGACCTGTTTCAGACGGTGGGGAATGATCTGCCTTTCTAAAGGCAGGCGGGATACCGCCCGGGCTCCGTAATCTGATAGGGGCGACTCGCCGAGTCGCCCGCGGGCCTGCAGCCCCTCAAGGTCGCCGTATTTAGACCTTGACCGGGAGCATGACGGTAAAGGTGGTGCCGTGCCCCTCCTGACTCTGCACGGTGATCTGCCCCTCGTGTGCCGCGACGATCTCCTGCACAATATAGAGTCCGAGACCCGTGCCGCCAGGTTTCGTGGTATAGAGCGGCTCAAAAATGCGCCAGAGGTTGGCAGCAGGAATGCCGCTGCCACTATCGCGGATCTCCAGCTGCACGTGCGTCGCATAGTGCCGGCCGCACAGGGTGAGCACGCCACCCTGTGGCATCGCCTCCATGGCGTTCTGCACCAGGTTCAAGAGCGCCCGCCGGAAGGTACTCTGGTGCAGCATGACGTTTCCAAGTGTCGCCAGCCCATCGATCTGCAGGCTGATGGCACGCTCTGCAAGCTTTCCGGCCATTTCCTGCGCAAACGTGGTCACCACCATACCCAGGTCGACGGGTTCGCGGGAGAGCGTAGAGACGCGCACGAGCGAGAGGTAATCCTGCAGGAGATCGTCCAGGCGAGCCAGATCGACCTTAATTTCAGCCAGTGATCGGGCCACCTGCACTGTGCTGTCCGGCAAGGGCTGGGTGAGCTCCTCCTCCAGCACGTTTACGTTCAGCGTAATCGCCCCTAGGGGATTACGAATTTCATGCGACAGGCTAGCGGCCAGTCTGCCCAGGAGAGCAAAATGCTCAGCGCGCTTGATTTCGCGTTCAAGACGCTGGCGTTCTGCTTCAGTCTGTTTACGCGTCGTCAGGTCTTGGATAAGCCAGTACAGACGACGTTTCTGCTCAGGAGGTTCCTGCTTGACGGCAATGGTAATGCCGGCTGGAAAGGGATTCCCCTGCCAGGGCTGGATTTGTATTTCCCAGTCCTGCACCCATTCATAGGCTTTGAGGTGCGAGAGTTGAGAATGGAAGGCGTGCTGGTCAACCCTGGTGACAAAGAGGACCAGAGGTTTGCCCAGAAGTAGTGAGATCTTGGTCCTGTTGAGCAGGGCTGCGGCGGCATTATTTATCTCCAAAATGATGCCAGCAGCATCGGTCACCACATACCCGCCTGGCACCAGATCAAACAACATGGCATAGCGATGGCGCTCCTGCTCTACCTGCAGGTACGTCTCAAGCAGTTCCTCGTTTTGCTGGCGCAATTCCTCTTCAGCAACCTGGAGCTCTTCAAGAGTATGCTGTAATGCCTCTGAGGTGGCACGCGCACTGGCTTCTGAGACTTCCAGATCGCTTATACGCCGACGCAGGGCAGCCAGTTCCTCTCTATAGCGATCACCAGTTTTGATGGGATCGTCCACAAAGCCTCTCCTCCAGATATGACGAACTGAAGTATGGCACGAGTATACCATAGCGCTGGGGGAGGGAAAAGAAAGTGGCTTGTCGTGCGGCAATCTCTTCCGACTAAACATGAGCCTCTCATAATGAGAGGGAAATTCCCAATATGGCGCAGTAGTCCGCCGCAGGAAAGCCAGAGGCTCTAGGCGTTGGCTGTCTAGGCATCACTACTTCTTTCATCCTGATAGAGGACCTCGATTCCTGGTACAAAAATTGCTCTCTACTTCAAAAAATATCTGCCCGCGGGTGGGGGATACACATGCGAGTATCACGCCCTTTTTGAGCCATAGGGAGCCTTCTTGTGCCCGAGAAGGTGTCTGGTGAACTGGCTGAGGAGAACCGATTCATGAGTACACGCACCTTTTCGGCTCAGGCGTCGAGCACACCGGGTCGAGCGGGTCAGAAGAGACAGAGACGTGCCGCCAAGCACGTCTGTCAGGAGGCCCTGGTGCCACACATGGACTGGAGTGCCATGGGTGCCTCCGATCATTTTGTGCAGTTATACGAAAAGGACACATCCCTTCTCGACGCCGTGAGCCGCTTCATACACAGTGGGCTCCAGGCCCGCGAAGCGGCTGTTGTTATCGCCACCAGGTCACATCGGCACCAGCTTGAAGCCCGACTGAGAGCCCAGGGGGTAGACCTCGTGCTCGGGCGCAAGCAGGGACAGTACATCGCCTTGGATGCGGCCGAAATACTCTCGTCGATCATGATCGGCGGCTATCCAGAGGCGCAGTGTTTTGCCGACGTGCTCGGGGGCATCATGGCGCCAGCGGGCAGCCGCTATGCGCGCATACGCGTGTTTGGAGAAATGGTTGCTCTGTTGTGGGCAGAAGGCAACCGGGACGCTGCCCTGCAACTCGAGGAGCTCTGGAACGAGCTTGCCCCACACCATACGTTCTGTCTCTTTTGCGCCTACCCCATGCGTGTCTTTCCCAGGGCAGAAGACGCCGGGCAGTTCCTGACGATGTGTGCCAAGCACTCGCACGTCATCCCCGCCGAGAGCTACACGACACTGACCAGTACAGCCGAGCGCTTGCGCACTATTGTGCACCTGCAGCAGAAGGCACACGCGCTCGCCAGTGAGATTGCAGCACGCCAGCAGGCCGAGCAGGCGCTCGAGCAGACCTGCAGCGCGCTCGAACAGCGTGTGCTGGCGCGCACTGCGGCCCTGACCGCCGCCAATGCCGCTTTGCGCCAGGAAATTGCTGCTCGTGAATGCGCCCAGGATACCCTGCTACACCACGAGAAAATGGCTGAACCGGTTGCCGAGCCCGTCTGTCCACCTGCAGTCTGTGCGCAGACGATCCTGATTATCGACGATGAGCCAGGGATGGCGCGCGCGCTGACGTTTTTGTTGCAGCGGGATGGGCACACGGTGGAGACGGCAGCAAACGGACGTCTGGCACTGACGAAATGCCAGGAGCGAGACTATGACATGATCCTATGCGACCTGCGCATGCCGGAGTTGGACGGCCCAGGGTTTTACCGAGAGCTGCAGCGCCGCGGCTCGTCCCTCTGTCAACGGGTGCTGTTCTTGACGGGCGATACGCTGGATCCAGAAGCCCGGGCGTTTCTGGAGCAGGTTGCCCTGCCCCATCTCAACAAGCCGTTCACAGCCGCCATGATCCGCAAAGCCCTCCTGGCAAACAGGGTAAATCTCGGCCGTCTATAAGGTGTCTTTCTGCGTGACACGCGTGATCTTTGCCTCGACTTCTTCTGCCTCGTCTGCCTCAAGCTGCGGTTCTTCCTGGAGATTTTCAGCCTGCGGCGCCAGGCTCAGGACAATATACACCGGGAAGTGATCGGAGCCGAAGGCTGGCAACCGTCTCAACGTGTTGCACAGAAAATGCTTCGAATGAAACACATGGTCAAGCGGCCATCGCATCAAGATATTGTTGGCGTTATACGAGTTGTACATGCCGCGGCCAATACGTGGGTCCAGGAGCCCACTGGTTTTCTGAAACAGGGCAGTGGTATACGACCAGGCCACGTCATTCAAGTCGCCGGCAACAATGACTGGCGTCTCTTTCTGCTGCACCTCTTTGCCAACAATGAGCAATTCGGCGTCACGCTCTGTTGCTGTATCGGCCCCAGTCGGTGATGGTGGCGCCGGATGTAAGCAGTGCAACCAGATCAGCTCCCCAGAGCGCAGCGCCACCTGCGTATGGATCGACGGAATGTCCTCGCTGACGAGAAATTTGACCGCCGGCTGCACCAGCGGAAATCGCGAATAGAGTACCATGCCATAATAGTTCTCCTGAAGCTGTTTGACGGTGTAGCTATACGTGTCCTCCAGTATACATAGTTGCTTATCCCACCAGGCGTTGGTCTCGACAGTGAGGAGCACATCTGGATTGACCGCGCGAATCAGTTCCACGAGCCGCTGGGCCTGGCGATTTTCCATCAAGACATTGACAATCAGGAGTGCGAACTGCGCGTCAATAGAGCTGGTTGGCGCCTTGTACACCTGTTTCCAGGCCAGGGGAGTATAGGGATAAATTTTGGCCCCCTGAAACAGCAAGCAGCAGAGCAGGAGGCCGCCTGTGCTCTGGTAAAAAAGCCCGCCGTGAGGCCAGAAAAAGAGCATTGCCATACCAGTAACCAGACCCAGGAGGAAGATTTGCAGGCGAGGGAAATCAAACCCTCTGATCCACCAGTAGTCCGAACGTATCCAGGGTGCTGCCGTCGCCGCAATACAGAGCCAGGCAAGTAGCCCGAGCAAGAGTTGCATCGCTGTCTCCCTCCATCACTGAGATGTCTCGCTCACACCCTACACTGCCGGGAAAGGCCGGGCGCCTCGGCGAGTCGCCCCTACCAGACCATGGAGCGTCCCGTCTGCAGCATGTGCATTACACAGTCCCCCAGTGCGGCGGTGGCAGCACGAGCTGCTCATAAGGAGAGGATTGGGCCACAGCGTGCATACTGGCGGAGAGCCAGATAAACAGGTCAATGAAGTTCAACCCCTTGAGTTTCCTGGGAGGGCGCTCGACGATCTGTGCCAGGCGTTTCATGTCGGCATTTTTCACCCCCACCGCAAAGAAAACGACTTGTTTCTGTGCTTCGTCCTCCTTGATACGTCGCGCCGCCGCCTCGACTATCCTCTCGGACTCCCCCTGGGGCTCGCCGTCGGTGATCATCAATATCCAGGGACGATAGCAGGTCGCCCTATTGACGTGATACTGCTCCTTACACCTCTGCAGCATATCCAGGGCTTGATGAATGGCGAGGCCCATACGGGTCAATCCCTGGGCCGTGAGCATTGGCGGGATAAATTGCTTAGCAGTCACAAAGTCCTGCGCCACCCGCACATCACTATCAAAAGCCATGGCGGCAATCTCGATCCGCCGTCGTGCCAGGGCATCGTGCCGCAGATGGACCTGAAACGTGCGCAGTCCAGCCTACAAGGCGGTGAGAGGACGCCCCCGCATAGAACTCGATGTATCGAGCAAGAGCACACACGGACAACAGGCCTCGCAGTTCTCTGCCAATGCCACCGCTTCCTCACGGTGTAATGCCTCAGTAGACATGCGTCGCTCCTGTAATGAGGGAGGACCGCATGCCGCATGCGGCGTCTGTGTTCTTACCTGCTGAGCAAGTCCTGTGCCAGCGCCGTTCTGCAACATGCCCCGTGTCTCAATATAAGCCAGACTCTCTCACTCTGAAAAGGCTGGGCGACTCGGCGAGTCGCCCCTACCATGCCTCCGGGCTTGATCCATCGGTCTGAACGCGCTAGCACCCCTGCCAGAAACGCCAGGCGCCTCGGCGAGTCGCCTCTGTCACGACCTGGGGCGTGTACCCGCGGGCGGCTTGCGCCAGGCTGGCACAGACTTTGCCTCTGTTAGAGACCATGCACAACGTTGACGTGTGTCAATGCGGCAGGAACTCTTTCCTGGGAAGGAGCAAAACCTATGGTAGAGATTGGCTATAGTCTGTCGAGTGAAGAATTCCCCCCCAACGACCTGGTGTACAATGCACAGCGGGCTGAAGAGGGGGGATTTGCCTTTGCCATGATCTCCGACCACTATCACCCGTGGATTGACCGCCAGGGACACAGCCCATTTGTGTGGGGCGTGATTGGTGGGGTAGCCCATGCGACCCGGCATCTGCGTTTGGGGACTGGGGTGACGTGTCCCATCATGCGTATGCACCCAGCCATCGTTGCACAAGCCGCGGCTACTGCCGCAGCCATGATGCCCGGGCGCTTCTTTTTCGGTGTCGGTACCGGCGAGAATCTCAACGAGCACATTACCGGCAACCACTGGCCCGCGCATGACATGCGGCTGGCCATGCTCGAGGAAGCCGTTGACATCATCCGACACCTCTGGCAAGGGAGCACGTATACCTATCGTGGCTGCTATTACACCATCGAGAACGCCCGTCTCTATACGCTACCCGACGAACTACCTCCCCTGCTGGTCGCGGCCAGTGGTCCCAACGCTGCCGAGGCAGCCGGTCGTATTAGTGACGGCTTTATCAGTACGTCGCCGCAGCAGAGCCTGCTGGAGCATTTTGATGCCGGTGGCGGGGCCGGCAAGCCGCGCTACATGCAGATGAGCGTCTGCTGGGCTGAGGACGCCGCCAGCGCGCGCCGTACCGCCTATGAATACTGGCCCAACGCTGGTATCACAGGCGAATTGTCCCAGGAGCTGCCCACGCCAGCGCATTTTGCCCGAGGCGGCGCAAATGGTACGCGAAGACGACGTGGCCGAGGTTGTTGTCTGTGGACCCGACCCGGCCAGGCATATTGAGAAAATCCAGCACTGTATTGCAGCCGGATATGATCACGTCTACATCCATCAGATTGGCCCGGATCAAGAGGGTTTTTTCCGCTTTTATGCCCGGGAAGTGTTGCCAAAATTTCGCTAATCCTGAGTCCTGACGTTTGCCGTCAGACTATACGAGGACGCAGTATGAAAATTGCCCAGGTAGCCCCCTTATATGAAAGTGTGCCACCGCAATATTACGGCGGCACGGAACGAGTGGTGTCGTACCTGACAGAAGCACTCGTGCAGCAGGGCCATGAGGTCACGCTGTTTGCCAGCGGGGATTCGGTCACCCAGGCGCGTCTGGTGGCCGCCTGTGCGCGCTCTCTGCGCCTGGATGACCAATGCATAGATCAGCTGGCACACCATATTGTGCTACTCGAACAGGTGTTTCAGCAGGCGCATGCCTTTGACATCCTGCATTTCCATATTGACTACCTGCACTTTCCGTTGTCGAGTGCGGCAGGGCACGCCCCACGTGACCACGCTGCATGGGCGGTTGGACCTGCCAGACTTAGTCCCGGTGTACCAGACGTTTCCCAGCGTGCCAGTGGTGTCGATTTCCAACTCCCAGCGCTGAACCGCTCCCCTGGCTGCAGTGGCAGGGGACGGTGTATCATGGTTTGCCAACAGATCTGTACACCTTTCAAGAGACGCCGGGCACGTATCTGGCCTTTCTGGGGCGCATTGCCCCGGAAAAAGGCGTCGATCAGGCCATTGCCATTGCCCGAGCAGGTGGGGATGCCACTGAAGATCGCCGCCAAGGTGGACCGGGTGGATCGCGGAATACTTTCAGACGGTGATACGGCCACTGCTGGATAACGCTCTGGTGGAATACGTGGGCGAGATTGGCGACGACGACAAAGGGGCGTTCTTGGGGGGGGCGTATGCTCTCCTGTTTCCGATTGACTGGCCCGAGCCGTTCGGCCTGGTGATGATCGAAGCACTGGCCTGCGGTACGCCGGTGATTGCCTACCGTCGCGGGGCAGTGCCCGAGGTCCTCGAAGATGGCGTCACCGGCTGGATTGTTGAGGAGTTCGAGGCGGCCGTCCAGGCCGTGGCACGGGTGTCCACCCTCAGCCGGACCCGCTGCCGGCAGGTCTTCGAGGAGCGCTTCTCGGCCTGCCGCATGGCGCAGGACTATGTGCGCATCTATCAACAGCTACTCACCGCGAGGAGAGCACGTATTGCCGCCTGAACACCCCTCCCTGCCAGCAGACAGGGGCCGTACCGACAACGATTTCTATATCATGGCCACCTCGTCACAGGCCGACGACCAGACCATGGTGCTGAAACATGGAGAAACGTTTGCCGTCTTTGACCGGGGCGGGGATATCCAGTCGGTGGGGCGCAGCGAGCAAGGACTCTACCATGCCGGGACGCGTTTTCTCAGTCGTCAGGAGCTGCGCCTGGAAAACACCCGACCGTTGCTGTTACATGCCGCGATCCAGGCCGAAAACGCGCTGCTGACGATTGATCTCACCAACCCGGATATCGCGGTCCGAGCGGAGCGATTTCTTGCCGCACGATATGTTGCATATCTTGCGTTCCAAGTTTCTCTGGCAGGGACACTGTTACGAACGTATTGAGTTCAGGAGCTTTGCCCTCGGAGACGGTTGAGCTGACTTTTAGCTGCCAGTTTGCGGCTGATTTTGCCGATGTGTTTGAAGTGCGTGGGACCAAACGCTCCCGCACCGGCCGGTTACTGCCTGGAGCGGTGGAGGCCGGCAGTATTGTCCTGACGTATGAGGGCCTGGATGGCGTGCGGCGGCACACCCGTATCGATAGTATGCCGCCGCCCAACGACATCTCGGCGACGGAGATGCGCTTCGTGATACAGTTGCAGCCACACCAGCTGGTGACGTATTTTCTCACGATCTCGTGTGAGCTGGAGCAGCCTTCGCTCGCGTCTGGCCTATGACACCGCTCTGCGCGAGTCGAATAGCGCCTTGCAACGTCTGAAAAACCACGCCTGCGAGATTTCTAGCTCCAACCCGGCGTTTAACGACTGGTTACACCGCGCCAGCGCCGATCTGTACATGATGATCACCCAGACGCCCGAGGGCCCCTATCCGTATGCCGGCATACCCTGGTTCAGCACCCCGTTCGGGCGAGATGGCCTGATTACGGCCCTGGAGTTGCTCTGGATGCAGCCAGAGGTGGCCCGTGGGGTGCTGGCCTATTTAGCGGCCACCCAGGCCCTGGACGTCATGCCGGAGCGCGATGCCGAACCAGGCAAAATCCTCCACGAAGCCCGGCAGGGAGAGATGGCTGCCCTGGGAGAGGTGCCTTTTGGACGCTACTATGGCAGCGTCGATGCTACCCCACTATTTGTGCTCCTGGCGGGCGAATACTACCAGCGCACAGGGGATCGGACCTTTATCAACACCATCTGGCCCAGCCTCGAACTGGCATTGGCGTGGATGGATACCTACGGCGATGTGGACGGCGATGGCTTTGTCGAATACGCCCGCCAGGCGGTGCAGGGGCTCGCCAATCAGGGCTGGAAGGACTCCCAGGATGCCGTGTTTCATGCCGATGGCACACTGGCGAAGGCCCGATTGCCCTGTGTGAAGTGCAGGGATATGTTTATGCCGCCAAACGCCAGGCCGCAGAGCTCGCCGCGGGGCTTGGCTTGACGGCCAGAGCCGAAGCAGCTGGCACGGCAGGCCCAGACACTCCAGGAACAGTTCATCCACACCTTCTGGTGCGACGACCTCGGCACCTATGCCCTGGCTCTTGATGGCCACAAGCGCCCCTGCCGTGTCCGTACCTCCAATGCCGGGCAGGCCCTGTTTACCGGCATTGCCAGTCCGGCGCACGCCCAGCGCCTGGCGCAGACCCTCTTCTCAGAAGAGTCGTTTTCCGGCTGGGGTATCCGCACCGTGGCAGCCTCGGAACGGCGCTATAACCCCATGTCCTACCACAATGGCTCGATCTGGCCGCATGACAATGCGCTCATTGCCCTCGGCCTGGCACGCTATGGGTTAAAGAACAGGCGCTGCGAGATACTGACTGGCCTGTTTGATGCCTGTCTCTTTATGGAACTCTACCGGCTGCCAGAGCTGTTCTGCGGTTTTGCCCGTCGCCCTGGCGAAGGTCCTATTCCATATCCCGTGGCCTGTGCGCCACAGGCCTGGGCCAGTGCGACCGTTTTTATGCTGCTCCAGGCCTGCCTGGGGCTGTCGTTTCAGCCTGCCACACCTCGGCATCTGTTTCGCTTCGCCCCTCTTACCAGCCTTGCTCCAGCAGGTCCGCATCACCAACCTCGACCTCGACGGCAATACTCTGGACCTTGACCTGCATTACCACCCGCAGGACGTGGGAACGCGTATAACGCGACGTGTTGGGAATGTCGAAATGGTCATTATCAAATAGGGAAGGAGTCGGCAAGAGCAACGGCTCCTGCCAGTATGATATCCCAAAGTAAGAAGGCGTCTCTCAGCCTGAGAAACGCCTTCAAGAGCGTGCCGCCTGCCTCTACTTCCTCACCTGCCGCTGTGGCCCAATAGCGTCCTGGGCGCTCCCCTCGCTACCGGATTGGCTTCTGCCGGGCGCATGTTGATGCATCCCCATGGTCTGTGGCCGGTTCCACTCCTCGCCATGGCCCTGGCCCAGCCGCTGCTTGAGCATTTCTTTGGCCCGTCCTGCCAGGTGGCGCTGGCAGTCCTGCACCTCGTGGAAAAACTGCACCAGCTCCTCATCCCCTGCGTGTTCGGCATCCCGCATGTATTGCATGCAGGTCTCCCCGCCTTGTAAGGCGTGATATAGAACACTCACCAGATTGTAGGTTTTATCCTGTAGGCCGGTTGCCTGTTCTGACGTCCCGGTAGCGCCTTGATGACTGGTCATACGGTATTTCTCCTGTATAGGTCCGAGATATTTTCCTCCGCCACGAGTTTTGCCGTATGCTAGAGATATTTTCCAGCCGCCAGCGGTCGTGAGAGGAGGCAACTTTTATGCCAATATGTCAGCAGAGACCGGGGTGACTCGCAGGCAACAACGCTGGAACAGCTCTTGCTCATAACCCAGAGCAGTACGCCATTGCCTGTACGGCGGGCACACGCTTGTGGAGTGCACAAGCCAGGCTGGTGTCGTGCAGGCGGAAGCACGGCTCCCGCACTCCACAGTCACGCACCGTACACCCAATGGCCAGCCGCTATAGTGACAGGAGTCTCGCATGAGGCGCCTCATACCAGAATCGGTGACGCTTGGACAACGGATCCGTGCCTATAGTGTGCATGTCTACACAGCACTGGGGGTAGTTTTCGCCTTCCTGGCAGCAGCGGAAACCTGTGCCGCGCACCCCGACCCGCGCTGGGTCTTTCTGTGGCTCATCGTCGCAGTCCTGATTGACGCCACCGACGGGCCACTGGCACGACGCTGGCATGTCAAAAGCCATGCGCCACGCATCGACGGGAGAAGCATTGATGACATCGTCGATTACCTCACGTTTACCTTTGTGCCGCTGCTGCTTGTCTGGCGTCTGCAGTGGCTCCCCCCTCCAGCAGGGTTGTGGGTTACCTGTGCCATGATCGCCAGCCTCTTTGGTTTTGCCAATACCGCTGCCAAGCAAGAGGAGGAAGGGTTTTTCCTCGGCTTCCCCTCCTATTGGAACATCTATGCGTTCTATGCCGGCTTGTGGTTCACGCACCACGGCCCCTATATACCGGCCATGGTCCTCGGGCTGCTCACCGTACTCACGGTGCTGCCGGTGCGTTTTGTCTATCCCAATCTGATCTCCCAGCCGTGGCGAGGATTGCTCGTTGTTACAGCCATCGTGTGGCTCGGTGTACTGCTCACTATTCTGCCGCGCTATCCAGACGTTCCGGCGTGGCTCAGGTGGGTCTCATTGAGTTATCCGGGACTCTACATTGGCGTGTCAGTCTACCTCGATATCGCAGCCCGCCTCCGGCAACGCCGTCTTGCCGAAATACGCTCCCACCGAGAAGAGCATCCATAGGGCAGCAGGCGCCTCGGCCTTCTCTTGAGTGATTTAGCATCGTCCATCTGTGGTACTGCCATCCTGCAAGCCCGAGATGGGGGTGGTGTCCTGATGGACTTCCAGTTGATGCACCACCTCGGTCACGCCTGGAATCGCCTCCACGGTCGCCAGGAGTTTCCCTTCCTCGCTGGCCGCAATTGGTCCACTGAGCGTCACACGCCCTTGATGGGCAGTGATGCCAATGGCACCGGCATGGGTGATAACATGCCCAATCTGAGCCCGCACGCGCGCTTCCAGTACGTCATCTGCAGGTACGTCACTTCCCTTTAACCGCTGGCGGGCCTCCGCTGCCACACCGAGTGCACGGTTCTGCGCGTCACGCACCGTCTTCCCAATAGCCTTGCCCGTGTCTTTCCAGTATGACCGGGCCTTATCGCGCACCAGGGCGCGACGTCTGCTGCCAGCGCTCGGATCGAGCATATACATGAGTCCGAGGCCGAGCCCCACACAGCCCAGCATCAGGAGGCCGCTGCGGCTCCCCATCTGCCCTGCGCGCCTCATCTGCGACGGACGCCAACTCCGCTCATCGACAAGCGGGAGACGCGCTTTGGGCAGGAGACTGCGTGCCTGATAGCCAAGATTGCGCGTGGCTTGACCGAGACTGTGCGCGGTGCGACTCAGAGAGGGTCCAGTGGGCAGCAGGTCATCAGTCCAGCGCCGATATGCCTGCATTTGCGCACGTGCCTTGGCGCGACGCCGTTCTCCTCGCTCAGGGTCCAACATATACAGCAGTCCAGCCCCAAGACCAAAGCCGCTGAGTAGCAACAGTGTTTTGTCCATGTCTGTTCTCCTCTCCACCTTCTCTGCGTGACTGTCCCATCTTTTGTTCTTATGTCTCCTCCCGGGATATCCGTGTCGCATGTTAAGAACATGCATGACTCAGGCCATCATGATTGTAAAGAGCAAGAAGAGTGCCAGACAGAATTTTACGCAGCTCTTGAAGTCTATGCAGGTTTTCACACTGACAAACGTTACTCCATCTGATGGATGGCAAGACTTTTTCTTCGTACAGTGCCATCACCTGTGATATATTCCCTGATATATACAAAACAGCTGCATGTATATGAAGTCTGTCCGCATCTGCTCCGCCCTTTCCGGCCGCCATATATCTTCGCCAGCCTTTGGTGCCGTAGCTGTCGGGCCCATGCAGATGGTGTTCTTGACGGGCGATACCCTTAGTCCCACAGTGCAGGCTTTTCTCGAGGACGCTGGGGTGTCACGGCTCACCAAACCGTTCAACGCTGCTATGGTCCGCCAGGTGATCCAGAGCCTCTGAACAGATGCCGGTGTGGGGTGACATCAGCGCCGGTCTGTGATACTGTAAGGACACGAGTACAACATCCCCTGTTCTCCTCACGAGCAGGGATAATCCACAGGAGAGTAGACAATGCTTTTCGAACTCCGGCAGTATCGCACCAAGCCAGGGCAACGCGACAAATGGGTGAAGTTTATGGAAGAGGTCATCATTCCCTTCCAGGTCTCCAAAGGCATGGTCATCCTCGGGAGTTTCGTTGGGGAAGAGGAAGAGGACCTGTACGTGTGGATCCATTGCTTTGCCAGTGAAGCAGAACGCCAGCAACTGTATGCCGCGGTCTACGAAAGTGACTACTGGAAAAATGACATCTCGCCGAAAATCCCCGACATGCTGGACCGCGAGGCCATCAAAGTCGCGCGCCTCGAAGCGACTCCGAAGTCCGCTATGCAGTAGCCACGCATGTCGCTCAACTGCCCAGTGTCGTGGAGGTGAGAGACGTCTGCAAATACAGTTGGCTGGCACGCGGGAAGAGGTGGTGGCTCACCGGTACGAAGTCACCAACCTTGGCGAAGTACATATAATGCGTGATGCGGATGAGGCGGTCGGTGATGCGGAGCCAATTGAAGGAGTTCTTCTCACGCTCACGCACCCGCCCGCGCCGCGAGGTCGAGGTACCACACTGCACGATGAGAATGCCGTGCTCACGGTCTCGGCCCCCATAGACGTCGAGTGAGTTGCCAATAAAGGCCCGATGGAGGTGCCCTGACAGGATCAGGTCGACGCGCAATGCTGTCAAAACATCGAGTGCCTGCTTTGCCCCGGGCATCACCTCGACCTGTTCGTAGTCGGGCGCTGGCGCCCAGGGATGGTGGGTCACGACGATGCGCGCGGCGGTCTCTGGGGCCGACGCAAACGCTTCGGCACACAATGCCAGTTGCTGACGACGGATGCGGCCGTTGGTGATGGCGCGTCGCGGCGCTGTCGAATTCAAGGCCACAATAATGGCATCGGACCGGCACACCACGGTGTCGAGCGTCTCTGTCAGGTACTCACGATACAGGGCATAGGGGGTCATCAGCCGTTCCAGCACACGGAACAGAGGCACATCATGGTTGCCGGGGACCAGCACCCGGGTGGCCGGTGGCAGGCGGTCAAGATACTGGCGCGCCGCCACGAACTGCGCCCGTGTGGCCCGTTGCGTAAAATCGCCGCTGCCTACGATGACCGCGGGCTGGAGCCGGTGTGCTGCCTGCATAAGAGCCTCCCCGACCTCGGGGACATACGACGGGCCAAAGTGCAGGTCCGAGATGTGCAGTACAGTCAGCATGCGTCCTCCCGCTGCATATTGCAGCACTGATAGGTGCTGTTGTAAAGAGGAAAGGCCGGGCGCCTCGGCGAGGCGCCCCTACCGTAGACAGAGGCGACCGACATTCCAGGTCCCTCCTGCCGGTTCAGCCGTGCTCTGTGACTGGCGCAAAAACCTGCAGGGCGCCGGGGCGCAATGTCACGTCGAGAGGTGGGCGCAGGAAGATGACTTCCCCATCCATGACGACCCGCAGGGCTCGCTGGCGACGCAGCTGTACGCGCACTGTGCTGGCGCAGAATGCCTCGGTGGTGTCCATCTGTTCCAGCCTGCCGATCAGGCCCGCGCCTAGCGTCTTGGCGATCTCCCATCGGTTACGCAGTCGCAGCGACAGGACAGCGAGCTTCTGCTGGCGCAGGCACTCGGCGGCGGTGATGTTGAAGTGCTCCAGTTGCAGGGGATTACACCCAAAGAACAGCGTCGTGGTCAGGCAGCGCCTGGTCTCACCATCTGCCATGAGCTCAATCGCATAGAGTGGATGCACGCTGAGCAGGCAGCGCAGGCCGGACAGAAACGCCACGATACGGTGGCGGCCAAAGCGACGCTTGTCGTGCTCACGTTGTGCCACCATGGTGCCATACAGGCCAAAGCCAGCGTTGTTCAAGAAGAGGCGGCCATTCAGCTCTCCAATATCGACGTGACGTATCCGTCCATCGACGATGACCGATACCGCCTGCGACACCGCAGTCGGCAACCGCAGATTGCGCGCCACATAGTTAAACGTGCCGGCGGGCATGATACCCAGAGGCCGTTTGGCTTCCAGGCAGGCCGCGGCGACAGCATTGATCGTGCCATCACCGCCAGCGACCACCAGGGCACCAGGTCCCTCGGTGATGACCTGCCGCATCCGGCGGTGCAAGTTACGCCTCTCGACCAGGATAAACTCGACTTCCCAGCCATGGGCCGAGAAGGCCGTGGCAATTTCCTGCCTGAGCGCCGTTTTGTCCCCGGCGCCGGCGTTGCGATTCATGATTACATGTGCGATCGCTGTTGTTGCTGGCATGGTTATCAATTCCCTTATGACCTCATCTACATAGACATTTTTTCTACACAAGTGCAGGAAATATGCCATGCCGTTCCAGAGCCTCCACCAGGCCGTTTTACTCCACCGGGTCAAGTCCAAGAGCCAGGCGCCCGGTGAAGAGCTGCTGGCGCTTCTCATGCAGCGGGTGGTAGAGCCCACCCTGCACATCGCGAAACAGGCGTTCGAGTCCTAGACTGCGGAAGAACGCTGCCCCACCAACCACCTCCATGGCCTTTTCGACAGTGAGGATGGCCGCGCGTGCGGCGATGGTCTTTCTAATCACAATGGCATTCGCCGTCTCGTTCACTGGTGCGAAGTTGTAGTTGGCCGTGGTGTCCATCATGCCCTGTAAGGCCATCTGCGCTGTGGTCAGGGCGTTGGTCATTTCGCCGATGAGGTAGGGGACTTGCGGATCTGCACGTTTCTTGGCGGCCTGCTTGAGCGCCAGGTCGTAGGCCGCTTCAGCGATACCAACGTAGATGGCCATAATGAGCGGCAGGGCTACTGCCGCCACGACGTTGAAAAACGGATGCCACTTGCCCGTGGGGCGGCGCAAGGCGATGGCACTCTCGGGCACACAAACGCCGTCGATCACCACATCGTTCGAACCCGTGCCACGCATACCCAGGGTGTGCCAGTTATCCATGATAGTCACTTTTTCGTCTTTGAACGACACTGGAAAGTGCAATGCCGTTGGTCCGTCCTGGGGATCGTCATACACAGCCATGGTCATCAATATGTCGCCCATCGGACTGCCGCTCGAGAAAATTTTCCGGGCGGTGATACGAAAGCCACCGTCTGTCTTCTCGGCCGTGCCAGAGGGGCTTAGCCAGTCGGAGCCCCCACTGCTGATGAGGATAGTTTCTTCGGCGGCGATACGCTTGAGCAACGGCTCTACTGCATGCCCCTGGCGCCAGCGCCACACGGTGGCCGCTAGAAGGTGCGTGTGCATCGATAGCGCCAGTGCTGTCGAGCCACAATAGTGCGCCATCTCGCGCAGCAGGGTGCACAGTTCGGTGTATGAGGCGCCACTACCGCCCAGTTCGGCCGGCACACCAGCAGAAAAGAGCTTGCGCTTCTTCAGCTCGGTGTAGTTATCCGCCACGAAGGAATCATTGGCGTCATGCGCTGCAGCACGCGCGGCAAAGGCTGGACCAAGTTCACCAACCACTGCCATCCAGTCAGTTCGTATACCTGGTGTTACGGACGTTGTAGTGGGATTTGCCGTAGCCATAGAAGTTCCCTTGCATTTTTTTCATTACTCTAATGGTGCCTGACTTTGGAGTGCGGGAGCCGTGCTCCCGCCTTTACGGCGCCAGCATGGCTGGCGCACTCCACAAGCGTGTACCCACCGTACAGGCCATGGCGTACTGCTTAGTAGACAGGGAAGTTGACAATGCTGTCAAGCCTTTTAAGCCACCAGACAGCCCGGGTGTGCCTGGCAAAACCCACTCGTGTTGGTCCCGGCTACGCGCTATGGGTAGACGCCGAGGGAAAAATGCGGTAATAATGCTTATTCGCATGCAAAAGTAGAGTCGGCTCTCCCTTATCAGGCAGATCGGAGGAAGACTGTGCGCCGCTGGGTCATGGTTATGGGCGTACTGTTGTTGGCCCGTTGCAGCGGTCCTCAGTCGGCGCTGGAGCCGGCAGGACGCGGCGCCGAGCGTATTGCCGAACTCTTCTGGTGGATGACCGCTGGCGCTCTCATCATCTGGCTTGTCGTTATTGGCTTCGCCATCTACGCCATGCGTGTCGCGACCCGAGTCGCCTAACCGCCGCAGGGTGACTATCCTGATCATCGGTGGCGGTACGGTGGTGCCGACTGTGGTGCTGGCCGGGCTCCTGGCCTATGGGCTGTCCCTCTTGCCAGCGCTCCTGGCCCCGGCACCAGAAGGCAGTCTACACATCGCTGTCACCGGCGAGCAATGGTGGTGGCGTGTGCGCTATCTCACGTCCAGCGGCAATGGCGAGACTGTCGAACTCGCCAACGAAATCCGTCTGCCCGTCGGTACACCCGTGGAGTTTCACCTGGAGAGCCCCGACGTCATCCACTCCTTCTGGATTCCTGCCCTTGGCGGCAAGATCGACATGATACCAGGGCGCCTGAATCGATTGACGCTGGAGCCGACCCGGACTGGCGTCTTCCGTGGCGCCTGCGCTGAGTACTGCGGGACCTCGCACGCCCTCATGAACTTTTATGTGGTCGTTCTGGAAAAAGACGACTTTGCCGCCTGGCTGGCGCACCAGCATAAGCCTGCACAGCCGCCCGTACAGCCGCTCGCCGCGCATGGCCAGGAGCTGTTCCTGGCTAACGGCTGCGGGGCGTGCCACACGGTGCGCGGCACGCCGGCCGACGGTGTGGTAGGCCCGGACCTGACCCACGTGGGCAGCCGCCTGAGCCTCGGTGCCGGCATCCTGCCCAATGATCCTGGGGCGTTCCAGCGCTGGCTCGCCCATACAGACCACGTCAAGCCGGCAGTCCTCATGCCGGCCTTTGGTATGCTGCCGCCGGAGGATGTACAGGCGCTGGCGGCCTATCTGGACGGACTCGAATGAGACACCACGATCCCGAACCGCTCCCACAGGCCCCACCCGAGACGGTCCAGCGTGCCCAGGAGGACGCGCCTGCTGCAGGCGTGGAAGGTGCCAGAAGGCTGGCGCTACTGGTCAGAGGTCAACAATACGGAAGTCGGCCTGTGGTACACGGCGGCTGTCTTCCTCTTCTTCCTCTTCGGTGGCGTTCTGGCGCTGCTCATACGCCTGCAGCTTGCCATACCCAGCAACACGTTGTTCTCTGCCGACTTCTACAACCAGGTCTTTACGCTGCACGGCTCGGTGATGATGTTTCTGTTTGCCCTGCCGATCTTCGAGGCCATTGCGATCATGTTCCTGCCGCAGATGCTGGGGGCGCGCGATCTGCCCTTTCCGCGCCTGTCGGCCTTTGGCTTTTTTGCCTTTGTGCTGGGGGGGATTTTTCTCTGCGGCTCGCTCTTCTTCGATGCCGCGCCGCGCGGCGGCTGGTTCATGTACCCGCCGCTGACCTCCGATTATCAACCGGGAATCGGCGCTGACATCTGGCTGCTCGGCTTCTCGTTCATCGAGGTGGCCGCCATTGCCGCTGCCGTAGAAATGATCGTCGGGGTGCTCAAAACCCGCCCGCCGGGGATGCGCATCAACCTCATGCCGCTCTACGCCTGGTACGTGCTGGTGGCCGCAGCGATGATTCTCTTCGCCTTCCCACCGCTCATCGCCGGCAGCCTGCTGCTGGAGCTCGAGCGCGCCTTTCACTGGCCCTTCTTCAATCCGGCCGGTGGCGGCGACCCGCTGCTGTGGCAGCATCTGTTCTGGCTCTTCGGCCATCCGGAAGTCTATATCATTTTCCTGCCCTCCGTCGCCCTGGTGGCCATGATCGTGCCGACGTGCGCGCGCACGCCGCTCGTCGGGTATACCTGGATCGTGCTGGCAGCGGTCGGCACCGGCTTTCTGAGTTTTGGTTTGTGGGTGCACCACATGTTCACCACCGGGCTGCCGGGCATCTCGCTCGGCCTGTTCTCCGCCGCGTCGACAGCGGTGGCGATCCCGACTGGCGTACAGCTCTTTTGCTTCCTGGCCACGCTCCTGGGGGGCGGGTGGTGCACTCGGTCCCCATGCACTTCGTCTTCGGTACCCTGGCCATCTTCGTGCCGGGCGGGCTGACTGGCGTCATGGTGGCGCTGGTGCCGTTCAACTTCCAGGCCCACGATACCTTCTTCGTGGTGGCTCACCTGCATTACGTCCTGATCGGTGGCGCCCTCTTTCCGATTCTCGCCGGGTGTTACTACTTCTTTCCGCTCATCAACGGCAAACAGCTCTCTGACAGGCTCGGCAAAATCGCCTTCTGGCTCACGTTCATCGGTTTTAACGTCACCTTTCTGCCGATGCATCTCACCGGGCTGCGTGGCATGCCGCGGCGGGTCTTCACCTATCCGACCGGCCTGGGCTTCGACGGGCTAAACCTCATCTCGAGTATTGGCGCCTTTATCCTGGCGGCGGGCATCGCCGTTGTCCTCTGGGACATCGTGCGTCCGAAGGGGAAGCAGCCATACGTAGCGCGCAATCCGTGGGGTGCCGGGACCCTTGAGTGGCTGGCAGAGATACCGGACAAGCCGTGGGGAGTGCGCTCCATCCCGGAGATTGACAGCCGGTATCCCTTGTGGGAGCAGCCGCACATCATACGGGATGTGGACGAGGGCCGGTTCTACCTGCCCGATGCCGAAGAGGGCTGGCGGGAAACGATCATCACCAGCGTCATTGACGCGCAGCCGCACCAGGTCCTGCGACTACCGGGGCCGACCTTCATCACCTTGTTCGCTGCCCTCTTCACTGGCGGCTTCTTCATCTTCGGCACGTACCATTGGTGGTCGCTGGCTGGCATCAGCGCCGTGCTAGCGCTCGGCGCAATCCTCTACTGGCTGTGGACAGGGTCGGCCTTCATCCCTGAAAAGGCAGAGAAGGACGTTGGTCTTGGCCTGCGGCTGCCGTTGTACGGCTCGGGTCCTGCATCGGTTGGTTGGTGGGCGATGTTTATTACCATGCTCGCCGATGTGACCGCGTTCGTCTGCCTGGTGTTCGGCTACTTCTTCTACTGGACGATCCACCCCGACTTTCCTCCCGACCCCACAGCCCGGCCCTGGCGTCTTCTGGCCCACGACCGGCGCTGGCCTGCTGCTCGGGGCGTGGGCACTGACGCTCCTCGCCCGGCGCTGGAACCGGCGCGACCGCGCCGTCGGTTTCTACGTCGGGCTGCTGTGTGCCGCGGCCCTGGCCGTGGCCAGCAGTGTCGCCCTCCTCGCCGGCCCCTGGCGCTCCGGCCTCGATGCCACCAGTCACGTCTATGCCGCCACCGTCTGGCTGCTGGTGCTCTGGGCCGTCGTGCACGTCGCGCTCGGGCTGGTCATGCAGCTCTATTGTCTGGCGCGCCGGCTGGCGGGGCGCATGACGGCACGCTATGACATCGACATCACGAACGTTACACTCTATTGGCATTTCACCGCCATCATGGTTCTCGTGACGGTCGCCGTGATCGCTGGCTTCCCCCTGGTGGCATGAGGAGGGTGCCATGACCCGGCTGACCGAAGAATTCGCCGAAGAAAACCAGAGCCTGTTCCTCCTCACCGCCTCCCCGGTGATCTGGGCGGCGCATTTCATGCTCAGCTATGTCACTGCGGCGATCTGGTGTGCCAAGGTGGCGGGGCCTGATGGCTCTCTCGGCGGTGTGCGGGTGGCGATCGCCATCTATACAGTGTTGGCGCTGAGTGGCATCGGATGCATCGGCTGGCGGGCCTTCCGCCGGCACCGTTATGGCACCGCCACCCTGCCACACGACGACGACTCGCCGGAGGATCGGCACCGCTTCCTGGGGTTTGCCGCCCTGCTGCTGTCGGCCCTGAGCGCCGTGGCGGTCATCTACGCGGCCCTCGCCGCCGTCTTCATCGGGAGCTGTTACTGATGCGTCGCGTCCTCCTGGTCTGTGGGTGTCTGACGCTCGCCGCCGTGTGGCTGGGGCCGCTGCCGCAGCTGGCACAGCAGGCCTTCTGGGCCCATATGACCATGCACATGGGCGTGGTGGCCGTGGCGACACCCCTCCTGGCACTGGGGGTGGCTGGTGGACGGCTCGATCCGGTACGCCAGGCTCCCGGGCTGTTCGCTCCGATCCCGGCCTCCGCCCTGGAACTCGTTGTGGTATGGGCCTGGCACATGCCGGCGCTGCACCATGCGGCACGGCATGGCCTGGCGGGGCTGGTGGCCGAGCAGGGGATGTTTCTCCTCGCCGGTCTCCTGGTCTGGCTGTCTGCCTTCGGTGGTGATGCCTGGCAGCGCGGCAACCGCACTGCCGCTGGCATTGTAGGACTCCTGCTCACCGCCATGCACATGACACTTCTGGGAGCGCTGCTCGCCCTCGCCTCGCGCCCGCTCTACGCACACGCCGAGGGTTCGCCGGGCTGACACCCCTCGAAGACCAGCATCTCGGCGGCGCCATCATGCTCCTCGTCGGTGGCGTCTCCTATCTCTGCGGCGGCCTCTGGCTGACGGTCGGGTTGCTGCGGGACCCGGTGCTCGAGCCGAAGGAGCAAGCATGATGCGGCTACTCAGGAGCTGCTCTGCTCGTCGCCGCTCTCGTTGCCGCAGGCGTGCGGGCGGCAGTGCGCCTCCGCCTGTCTCAGCGCTCTCTGCCTGCCGCGCCGGCGCTATCGTTGCAGCGCAGCCAGGCTCGAGCCAAGGGAAGCGGACGCAGCGCTGGGGAGTGAGAATCGCTGTGCTCCTCGCCATGCTCGCCACCGGAGGCTTGCTGGTAGTCGTGTCAGGGCTCGTGCCGATCAAAGCCAGCTCCGGCCACTGGCGCATCACTTGCCTGGCTCCTGCACTTTGCCATGCGGCGCTCTGTCGCCACCCACACCCTGGGACTGCAGGTCCCGGCACTCGATGATCCGCGCCTGGTGTTGCAGGGTGCCGGCCACTACGAGACCGGCTGTCGTCCCTGCCACGGCAGTCCGGATCTCTCGCAGCCCACGGATTCCGCAGCAGATGACGCCGTATCCACCGTACCTGCCGCCACTCATCTCCAACTGGCAGCCTGATGAGCTCTTCTACATCGTCAAGCACGGCGTCAAGTTTACCGGCATGCCTGCCTGGCCAGCCCAGCAGCGCGACGACGAGGTGTGGGCCATGGTGGCCTTTCTGCTGCATGCTGCCAGATCTGGATGCGAGCGTATCGGCGGTTGTGTACGGCGATAGCCCCGGGACGCATGGTGCAGACGCGTCGGTGCAGGACCTGCTAGGGCCGAGCAGGTACCCCGAGCGGTCAGCGTAAGCTGCGCACGCTGTCATGGTGTCGACGGTCGCGGTCGGGGGGCGGGCGCCTTTCCGAAACTCGCCGGCCAGCGCCCCGACTACCTCTACGCCGCTCTGCAGGCCTATGCGCGCGGCGAGCGCCATAGCGGCGTGATGGAACCTGTCGCCGCCGCGCTGCCTCCCGTCGAGATGCGTCAGCTGGCTCTGTACTACGCCAGCCTGCAGGCACCAGCGGCACCACCGCCACCCCAGGAAATCACTCAGGCAATCACACGCGGCCAGGCAATCGCCGTCACGGTATCCCGAGGCAACGCGTCCCATCGTGTGTCGACTGTCACGGCCCTGGTGCCGCCCGCCGCAACCCGCTCTATCCCGTGCTCGCTGGCCAGTATGCTTACTATCTCGTTTTACAACTTGAGCTCTTCAAAAAAGGGCAGCGTGGCGGTTCGAGCTTATGCGCATCTCATGCGTCCGGTTGCCACCCGGCTGACTCCGCAACAGATGCGTGACGTGGCACTGTACTACGAATCGTTGCCGGTCACCGTCAATCTGCCATAGATGGCGCCTGGGAGCTGTGGGATGGCCATCATGGTCAAAATGGGAAGAATATGTCTCTCAAGATGAGACTAATACCACAGGCGGCATGCCGCAGGCGGCGTGCCGCCTGGCACATCTTGCAATGTCCGTCGGTTCATGACTAGATTATGGGGGAGAAGAGGCGATGGCATAGATTTTGCCTTCTGTGGCTTTAGAACGTTGGTTGAGTATGCTTCAGGCCAGCGGGCGGCCTTTGCCCGTGTTCTAGTAGAAAGATGCGGGTGAAGAGTCCAAAGAGGGCGTTAAACAACTATGGAAACAAACGGCAGGAGTGCCCAAACTGCCCCAGAGCAGGATCACGTTGCGTCCGCAGGCGCTCGACCAGTTGCTGACACAAGCGACAGAGCTCTACACCTATACGGTGTATTTTGTCAGCGCCAAAGCGGATGGCATCAAGCTCTCCGTGCGCCAGGTCGTGGTGTGGGCGGTGTTGGGCATGTTGATGCTGATCGCCGCCACCAGTGTCATTGTTACCGCTATTGTCCTGCTGCTTACTGGCTTAGCCGGAGCCCTGGCGGGGCAGTTGATAGTGAGTTGTGGTTGGGCAAGGTGGTCGTCGGCGTTCTTTTGTTAGTCACCATTGCTGTTGGTACGCTTATCGGGGTGCGCATGCAGCAACGGAAATCCCGCCACAAGAAGGTGCAGCAGTATGCCGAACGTCAGCTCCAGCAACGGACCACATTTCGGCGCAACGTCGCCGACCGGGCCGCCAGATACGGCAGTATGACACCCAGGACGAAGCGATCTTTTTGCAGCAGCAGGCCGCCGATGCCAAGGTCGCCATACAGCAGACACTTGTGGAGATGCAGGAGACTGCGAAAGCCGCTGCCGATGTACGTCTGTGGACGCAGCAGTACCCGTGGATTGCCGTGAGTGCAGCCACCGTGCTAGGGTTTGTTGTTGC
>CAVZBC010000086.1:0-22600 GCA_963773125.1 uncultured Gammaproteobacteria bacterium
ATGCGACGTCGACGTGTACGCCCCGCCGTCGAGCACGAAGCGCGCCTCCAGCTTGACGATCTCGCCGGCCGCCGTGGCGTGGTGGCGCATCCAGATTCTTGGCCGGATGGCGATGGGACGTGGCCGAAGGAAGCTTGCGCGGCAGGCCACGCGGACCGGGACGGCCGAGGCGCAGCGCCAAGAGACACGTATGCACCTGCAGGCTGATGTCCTCGCGTGCGGCGCCGAATGCCCCGCCGACGCCGCCCAGGACGAGACGCACGCCCTCCTCGGGGAGGTCGAGGCAGGCGGCGATCTGCTTGCGGTCCTCGTGCAGCCACTGCGTGGCGATGTGCAGCTCGACGCCGGCCATGGCCATCGTCGTCGGGGATGGCCAGCGCCGCCTCGAGGCCGAGGAACGCCTGGTCCTGCATTCCGATCTCGTAGGTCCCCTCCACGACGACTTCACCCGTGGCGTCGGCGTCGCCGCAGCGGTCGCCTGGCGGCGGCTACCGGTGTGTCGGGATGGATCGGCGGGCGCTCCGGCGATCGCCACCTCCGGGTCGAGCAACGGCTCCAGCACCTCGTACACGACGTCGATGGCATCGAGTGCCCGTCGGCACGTCTCCGGGTGGTCGGCGGCGACAGCCGTGCTGGGCTGGCCGACGAAGCGCACGTGGTCGCTGGCGAACACCGGCTGGTCGGCGCTGATCAGCCCGTACGTCGGGCGGCCGGGGACGTCGTCGGCGGTCAGCACCGTCGAGACGCCCGGCATCGCCAGCGCCTTGGACACGTCGATCGACACGATGCGGGCGTAGGGATGCGGCGAGCGCAGCGTGGAGCCCCGCTGCTCGTCGATCGGCAGGTCCGACGCGAGCGAAGCTGCCCTGGGCCTTGACGATGCCGTCCGGCGGTACCGGCGAGTCGCCGACGCGGCCGGCCGCCACTCGACGTCCGAGGTCAGCGAGCGCGCGGCCTCGCTCGTTCGACGGCGACCTGTTGCACGGCGGCGATCAGCCCGGCCGTAGCCGGTGCAGCGGCAGATGTTGCCCGACAGCTCCTCGCGGATCTCGGTGATGCTCGGCCGGGGGATGCGTTCGAGGAGGTCATGGGAGGCCATCACCAGTCCCGGCGTGCAGAAGCCGCACTGCACGGCCCCCGCATCGACGAAGGCGCGCTGTACGTCGGTCGGCGCGCGGGCTCGGCGAGACCCTCGACAGTGACGATGGGGACGTCGATCGCGGCCTGCCGCGAGCACGAGGCAGGAGCACACCAGCTCGCCGTCGACGAGCACGCTGCACGAGCCGCATTCCCCCTGCTCGCACGCCCCCTTGGCGCCGAGCAGCCCGAGCCGCTCGCGCAGCACGTACAGAAGGCTCTCGCCGAGCCAAGCGTCAGCGACCTCGCGGCGGCCGCCGTTGACATGAGCGTGTAGTGCTCTAGCCACCGTGGGCACCCTGCAACGTGATGCAGCAGCCGCCCGGCAAGCACCTCGACGGCGCGGCGGCGGAGGCCGTGGTCGAGCGGTGGTCGTCATTGGCCGGCTGACAGCGGCGAGCCCGCCGAAGCGGACCACTGCATCGTCCGTGACGGTTCCGTTTCTGGCGCTTCCAATCGTCCTGCCAGGCGGCCTGGTTGGCGATCAGGCGCGGGGTACTTTCCAGGATGGTGTCGACGATGCGCAGGTTGTTGGCGCGTAATGAGCTGCCGGTTTCTGTGACCTCGACGATGGCATCGGCGAGCTGGGGCGGTTTAACTTCCGTCGCGCCCCACGAAAACTCCACGTGTGCTTTGACGCCATACTGGGCCAGGTAGTCGCTGGTGAGATTCACCGCCTCTGTGGCGATGCGCTTGCCTTCCAGGTCTTGTGGACGCTGGATGGGCGAGTCCTGCGGCACGGCAAGCACCCAGCGCACCGGGCGACGGCTCACCTTCGAGAAGATCAGCTCGGTGACTTCGACGACCTGCGCCCGGTTCTCCAGGATCCAATCGTACCCTGTCAGGCCGACGTCCATCACGCCATCCTGGACGTAGCGGGCTATTTCCTGGGCCCGAATCAAAATACAGGTGATTTCTGGATCATCGATGGTGGGATAGTACGAACGCGAGCGAAAGGTAATCTCATAGCCGGCCTTGCGGAACAGTCCAGCGGTCGCTTCCTGCAAGCTGCCAGCTGGAATGCCTAACCTCAGTATCTGTTGCTGTGTCATGTGCTATGATTTCTTGCTATAGACTTCATTCGGATCGAACACGCGTTGGGCCACGATCTCTAGTGCATCGTTCTCAAGACGGCGAAAGAAGCAGCTGGGATACCCCTCGTGGCAGGCTGCGCCGCCGATCTGGTGCACTTTGATCAGCAAAACGTCCGCATCGCAGTCCACATACATCCCACGCACTTCCTGCACGTTGCCGCTTTCTTCTCCTTTGCGCCACAGTCGGTTGCGGCTGCGGGAGAAATAGCACACACGACCGGTGCGTAGCGTCTCGACGAAGGCCTCGCGGTTCATATAGGCCATCATCAATACTTCGCCTGTGGTGTCGTCCTGCGTGATCACCGGTACCATGCCACTCAGCTTGTCGAAATCAATCAGTTGCCCCACATCAGTCACGTTGTAATCCTCCCATACCGAACTGTGAGGGCACCATTTTATCACACTATCACAGGTGGCGCGAGTTGTGCCATGCCCGTCGTGTCATCCACCGGGAGAGGAGGTGAGAGCCTGCAGGGGCCAGAAGAGCGCAGGAGGGGAGGGCGCCGAGGCGGGGAGACCATCGGGGGGCCGGAACACCGCTGCCCCCCAGGCCCATCTCACTGCTGTTTATAGCTCTGCTCTTTGGGTTTGCGGAATGGTTTATGACAGTCGCCACAGGCCTTGCCCACTGCCTTCACTTGCGCATCAATGGCCGCCATATCGCCAGATTGTGCCACGGTGGCGAGCTTGTTGCTTTCTTGCTCGAGTTCCTTGGCGGCGGCGACGAATTTGTCCCAATCCTTCCAGACTTCCTCCTTGGCATCGGTCTTCCCAGCCGTGACCTGTTGTTTAAAGGCGCTGGAGATCAGCTGGCTCGCCGACTGTATTTGGTAGGCGTGGTGGACGATGTTCCCTTGCTGGGGCAGCTTGTTTTTCAGAATATCCCCGATGGCGCCATTATTTGCCCCGACAGACTGCATCACTTTTTGGCGGTAGCCGATCGCCGCCTCATCACTCTGCGCCCGTACACTTGCCAACGGCAGCGCCAGGACAACGAGGACGAGCAGCAGTGTTCCCATGAATCGCCGAAGATGTACCATGCATGTCTCCTTACCTGAGTAGAAACGCAAAGCCTATAAAAGCCTGTATTGGATATAACGTCGCTGAGTAGTATTTGGATGTATCGACCGTACTGTTGCGCAGGTTGTTGTGTCTTGTGCGGCAATCTGCTATGGTGACAACCCCCGAGAGCCATGCAGCACCACGTCGCAGAGCATCCGACAGACGGTGCATGGCTCGACGTGACATATTGCGGTGCTGACTCCGGACGGCAACTACTCTGAGAGAGGAGAGGAATTATGGCAGTCAAACCGCCCACCCTCACACAGCTGCGTAACATTGCCGAGACGATTGGCCTGGAGCTGACTGAGAACGATCTGGCGTCATTCAGCGGCTTGCTGGCGCCGTTGATCAACGCCTATCAGCTCGTTGATACTATGCCCGACAACCTGCCAGCGGTGAAATACCCGCGCACCCCAGGCTATCGGCCGCCAGCGCCTGAAAACCCGTACAATGCCTGGTACGTCAAGACCTCCGTCAAGGGCGCTGCACGTGGGAAGCTGAAAGGCAAAACCGTTGTCCTCAAAGACAACATCATGCTCGCCGGGGTACCGATGATGAACGGCGCGTCCACGCTCGAAGGGTATGTGCCGGAGGTCGATGCGACGGTGGTCGCGCGTATCCTGGATGCCGGCGGCGAGATCGTTGGCAAGGCACACTGCGAGTACTTTTGTCTCTCGGGCGGCAGCCACACCAATGCCACCGGGCCGGTGCACAACCCGCGCAAGCGGGGCTACTCGGCGGGCGGCTCGTCCTCGGGCAGTGCGGCGCTGGTCGCGGCGGGTGAAGTGGACATGGCGCTCGGCGGCGATCAGGGGGGATCGATCCGTATTCCGTCATCTTATTGTGGCATTTACGGCATGAAACCAACGCATGGCCTGGTGCCCTACACCGGTATCATGCCGATTGAGATTACCATCGACCACACCGGGCCGATGACCAATACCGTCCGTGACAATGCTCTGTTGCTCGAAGTCATTGCCGGAGCAGACGGGTATGATCCCCGGCAATATAACGTCAAAACCCATGCCTACACCAGGGCCCTCGACGGTGGCGTACAGGGTCTGCGCCTCGCTGTGGTGCAGGAAGGGTTCGAGCACGCCAACTCCGAACCTGAGGTCGATGCCTGCGTGCGCGCTGCGGCAGCACGGTTGCGGGACCTGGGAGCGACGGTCGATAACGTGTCGATTCCCCTGCATGCCATGGGGCAAGCCATCTGGAGTCCGGTGGTGGTGGAGGGACTGACCCAGACCATGATGTGGGGTGATGGGTACGGGTGCAGTCGTGCAGATCTCTATGTCACGAGCCTGATGGATTTCCACCGTGGCTGGCGCCAGCGTGCCAACGAGCTGTCGGAAACCACCAAAATGTTTCTGCTGTTTGGTACGTACGTGGCCAAACAGCACGGCTTTCGCTACTACGGCAAAGCGATGAATCTGGTGCGTCAACTGACGGCGGCGTATGACGCGGTGTTGCACACATACGACCTGTTGCTCATGCCGACTCTGCCGGTGAAAGCAACGCCCCTGCCGACCCCGAACGCCTCACGGGAGGAATACGTGCAACGGGCCCTGGAGATGGTGGCCAACACGGCGCCATTCGACAGCACGCATCACCCCGCCATGTCGGTGCCCTGCGGTATGCGGGATGGTTTGCCCATCGGCATGATGCTGGTGGGCAAGCATTTTGATGAGCCCACAGTGTATCGCGCCGCCTATGCCTTTGAGCAAGCGGGCGCTTGGACGTCAATGTAGGGTGTTTCATATTACCCTGCACGAGAAGAGTGTCGATGTGTCAACCTGGTTTGCACACCTGCCAAAAGGGGTGGGCATTGTAGGAGTTGAACATTCCGTAGGACTCCCCCACCCCCGAAACACCGAGGTGTGGGATCGTGCCATGTCTGCCAGGCTTAGCGCCCTTCGGTTGTGCCAGTTGCTTGTGTTCCGCCCTTGGCCTGCGAGCGATTGGTTCTCGCCGTGCCGCACGAGAGCCCAAAGCAGAGGCACGCCTCCGCAGCGCTGTCCTGACGTTCGTGCTCTGGCGCCAGACTGGTGGTGCCCACCACTACTGCTGCGCGGATCTCCGCGTTTTTTTACTGACCACCTGTCTCCTACTGCATGCCCCTGTCTTGTCTTGACTCCCCTCAGCGCTTGTTCTATAGTAGGCAAACATCCCATCCAACAACCGGTGATGCTGCAAGATAGAGCCTACGAAGGAGCATAGCAATGCAACAGGTATGGCCTCGGGCAACCTCGACGAAAGGACAGCGATGGTGCCCCCCATGTGCCCAGTTCTGGCTCTAGTCATCTTGTGGCAACTACTGTACCTGCGCCAGCATGGTTATGAGTAGGCGTGGCGAGAAGGGGGGGTGATCAGGTTATGGAAGTACACGTTGGAGAAACGTTTCGCAAGCGACTGATCGTCTTTTATATCCCGCTGTTTATATGCCTGGTGCTCCTGCTATTGGCGCTCTGTTGCATGCTGATGACCTCCCTCAAAGCAGACTTTGAGCTGTATAATGCCTGGAATACTCTGTGGATTGCCACAGTTTCCACCACCATTTCCCTATGTGCCGGAGTATTGGCGAGGTATGCCCTCTCCCACTGCACATTTCTGGGCTCGACCTCCTATGGGATTATGCTCTTTATCACCTCATGGTGGCGCTTTCCGCCTCGTTGCGCATGGGATACTTCAAGACCATAGTCCGTTTTTTCTGAAGGCTTGCTATGTACAAAGCATTTTATGGTTTAACTGCCTATCCATTTACTCTTACTGCTGATCCAGGATTCTTCTATCCCAGTGAAAACCATGAAAATTGTTTGCGCCATGTATTGTATGGTCTTGAACGAGGACAGGGGCTCATTGTCATCACTGGAGAGGTTGGCACCGGCAAGACATTGATACTAAATATCCTGATGCAAAGTTTGGGAGAGAAAGCACACATCGCGTTTCTCGTCCATTCTAAGCTAGACTCTCTTGACATCTTGCAGTATGTCTCCCAAGAATTTGGCTTAGAAACCTCTGGAAAATCTAAGGCTGACTTATTAATCAACCTTAAAAATTTCTTATTGTCATGCGTAATACTGGATGAAAAATTCATCCTTATAATAGATGAAGCCCAAAACCTCTCAGTTGATGTCCTGGAAGAATTGAGATTACTGATAGATTTCGAGAAATCTGGCAAAGGATTATTACAAATAATACTTGTTGGTCAGCCTCAGCTTGAAGAAACACTAAAGTTGCCGGGACTCACGCATTTAATGCAGCGCATAGGTTTGAAGTATCGCCTCCTACCTCTGAATTATTCTGAGACAAAAGGCTATATAGAAAAAAGGTTATCTGTTGCTGGAGCGACATATCCTATCTTCACAGAGAGAGCAATAGAACAGATATTTGTACACTCACAAGGAATTCCAAGAATAGTAAACCTTATATGCGATCTTGCTTTGTCTCTTGGTTTTCGTTCCGAAAACCGCGAGATTTGGCCCATCATAATTAAACTGGCAGTAAAGGAGTTGGATTTATCCGTACCACAAAAACCAAGAAGCCACCGCTTCATGTATAACCGCCGCCGAGCCGTAGTGGCCGGGCTTGTCATCTTTAGCCTGTTTGGTGTCGGAGTTGTCTGGCAAAACCCGCTGCTGCGCAGAAAGCTCAGGGAATATAGGGAGTATATGGTGGCATCAGTCCCAGAGCCTCTGGCCGTCTCACCCCAGCGCCCGGTCTGGCGTGAGCAGCCCATCTTACCCCAGCGCCCGGTCTGGCGTGAGCAGCCCATCTTACCCTTCGGCTCTGGCCTGCACGAACCGTCACAGAGAGTGCTCTGGAAGCACACCACCATCGCCTACCAATTCCCAACGGACAAGCCTTTCACCGTGCCTCTGTCGCCACTGCAACACACTCCCGATAATGTACCGGTCACAGTCATGTTTGAGGCGTCGGACAGTAGGCCTCTATGGCTCAATTTTGATCCAGACACCTTGACGCTCAGCGGCATAGCTCCAGCAGCAGCAACAGGCAAGACGTATCGTCTGATATTTCGGGCGCGAACTACCGATGGCCTGGAAAGCCTTTTGGAGCTTACGTTAACCATAATAGCTCGGATGTCTATGTTGAGTAACTAACCTTTTTCCCTGCCTATGACTCTTGTGAGGAAGGACCCGGTTATGAAGCCCAGCAACCGTCGTATCCTGCTGCTCATTGTTATAGGGTTGGTCGTAGGAATAGTGCGCGGCAGCACGGCTCAGTCGCAATCTCCAGACCAACTGATTGTTGCCTTGCATGTTACTATTCCGCCCAGCTGGTTTGATCCTGCCGAGGCCCCAGCCCAAATTACCCCCTTTGGTATTCTCTATGCGCTCCATGATGCTATGGTGCGTCCGCTGCCAGGGGAGCGCATAGCCCCAGCCCTTGCGACCTCCTGGGCCGAGAGTCCCGATGGGCTCACGTATGAATTCAAATTACGGCAGGGACTGCGGTTCCATAACGGTGATCCGTGCTCTGCCGAGGATGTCCAGTATAGCTTTATGCGCTATAAAGGGGCAGGCGCAAAGGAATTACAGGCAAAAGTGCAACAGGTCGAGGTCGTTGATCAGCTCACTATACGCTTTCACCTGCGGGAACCCTGGCCGGACTTTCTGACGTTTTATGGCACCACGGCAACAGCAGCGGGACTTGTGGTGCCGAAAAAATACCTGGAAATGGTCGGCGAGGACGGGTTCAAGAAATTCCCCGTTGGCCTCGGACCATACAAGTTCGTGAGCTATACACCGGGAGGCGATTTAGTCCTCGAAGCCTATCAGGGCTACTGGCGGAAAGTACCGAATATCAAACGTCTGATCCTCAAGGGAGTGCCTGAGGATACCACGCGGCTGGCGATGCTCCAGACTGGGGAAGCGGACATTGGCTTTGCCTTAGAAGGCCCGACAGCTGAACAAGTGCAGCGGGATCCCCGTCTCACCCTGGTGTACACACTGCACGCCTCCAATTTTTGGCTGGAGTTTCCTGAACAATGGGATCCCGCCTCGGTGTGGGCGGATAAGCGCGTACGCTTAGCAGCGAACTATGCGCTCGATCGCCAGGCGATCAATGAGGCGGCATGCCTCGGTTTTTGTCCGCCCGCAGGGGTCATTGTCCCACGGGTGATGGAATACGCCTTGCCGGCCGAGCCGATACCCTACAATCCCCAGAAAGCCAGGCAACTCCTTGCCGAGGCAGGCTACCCCAATGGATTTGATGCTGGGGAACTGCTCCCCATCCCGCCCTTTTTTATGGTGGGTGAGGCGGTAGTGAACTCCCTGCAGGCCGTCGGGATTCGGGTCCGTATGCGGACCATGGAGCGGGCAGCCTTTCTCGCCACCTGGCGTGCGAAGAAGTTACGCGGACTGCTGGTGACGGCGGTGGGGGCCTCTGGCAATGCGGCAACGCGTGTCGAAGGGTTTATCTGTTCGCAGGGTGCCTATGCCCAGGGAGGCTATCCTGATATTGATGCCCTGTGCCAGCAGCAGGCGGTCGAGCGGAATCGCACGCGACGGGAAGTACTCTTGCATCGCATCCAACAACTCACCATCGAGCGGGTGATGTTCGCCCCGATCATGGACTTTCGCGCCCTGGTTGGCCTGGGACCACGTATAGCTGAGCATGCATTGGACCGGATCCCGTTGCATGCTTTTCCGGCGTGGGAGGATGTACAACTCAAGGGCAAACCCGTCAGAGTCGCCGCGCAGCCCCCGGCGCCGGCAGGCCCGGAGCGCTCCACAGCTCCTGGGAAAACCGCCGAAGCTCCTGGGAAAACCACCGAAGCTCCTGGGAAAACCACCGAAGCTGCCGGGAAAGCCGCCGAGGAGGTTGCGAGTTCTGTCATGCCAGCGAGCGACCAGGACGCTTTTGTTGTCCTCGATGGCATCGTGACACCCCAGCGGCTCCAGCGGAAGATTTCCGGCTATAAAAATGTGCCGAATATCGCTGGCTTTTCTGTGCAGTCTGCGCCGCAAAAAACCATCAAAGAGCTTGCTGCTGCAGGATGGTACTCGACCCAGCTGCTCAGTGTTACCACTGTTGCCGCACTTAGGGAGGCCGGACAATCGGTTGGGGTGCCTGTTGAGGTTATCAGCGCCCCTGGGCGCACCTTCCACAGCATTGTTGTGGCTCCACGTCGCCTCCCCGACTATGCAGCCGAGGCCTTGAGCCAGGTCTTTCGTCAGATGCCGAATCCGTTGCCACGGCCTCAGCAACAACAATAAGGAAGCGCTCGTATGACCTCTCGGGCAACCCCTCGCACTCGGGCGCGATGGCACGCCGCGGCTATCGTACTGCTGCTCGCCGTAGGGGTGGCGCTGAGCTGCATGCTTTTTGTGTGGGTGCAGCGCGTCGAACAGGAAAAGCTGCAGGTCGAGTTTCGCCAACGCGCCACTGCTGGCGCCACGGCAGTACAGCGCAGTGTCCAGGAGCACCTCGGCGTGCTCTACAGTCTGGGGACGTTTGTCTCTTCTGCCAGGCCATTGAATCGCGAGGCATTTCGGGAAGTGACCAAAGGACTCCTGAAGCGCTATCCAGAGGTGCAGGGGCTCGGCTGGGTACCTCGTGTCACGGACGCAGAACGCGAAGCCTTCCTGACAGGCGCACAAAAGGAGGGCATGGCGGACTTTGAAATCACGGAGTGGACACCACGGTGGCAAGTGGTGCGGGCGGCACGGCGTGATGTCTATTATCCCATCTTTTACATTGTGCCTCTGGAGAGTCAGCAGGCGGCGTTGGGCTTTAATCTTGGCTCGGTACCCGCGTATATGGAAGCGATGCAAAAGGCCCTCAGTACCGAGGAGGTGACGGCCTCAGCCTGGTACGCATTGACGCAAGAAACCGGGGAGCAATTCGGTTTTTTGCTGTTTTTACCGATCTACAAAAGCGGCATGCCCCACCGCACCTTTGAGGAGCGCCGGGCGGGCCTGCAAGGCTTTGCGATGGCCATTTTTCGCCTCAGCACACTGGTGGAAAAGTCTCTCCAAGGCATGGCATTGGGGCGGATGGGCCTCGAACTCGCCGACGTCACAGATGCGGCGAGCAGATATCTGCTCTCGTTCCGGCTCTCTGCATCTCAGGAGGCATCGTGGACCTTTCTGCTGCGTCAGAGTGCGACGGCAGAGGCTATCCGGGCAGGCACACACTGGGAGACAACCTTCACTGTGGCTGGCCGTCAATGGTCTCTGCTCTTCCACCCTCTCTCAGAGGCGGGGCATGTCTATACCTGGCAAGCCTGGAGTGTCCTGGTAGGCGGGCTGCTTTTGACGCTTTTATGTGTCGCATTTTTACGACTGCAGTGGCGGTCAGACAGGGTAAGCCCTCCCTAAGTATTCCGCGTAGGAAATGTTGTCCTGCCAAGGGTCTCGCTGGGGAGGGCAAGCAACTTTTCCGAAGGCTCCGAAGAGGGGTAGTGCATACTGTGGCGCGGCCTGGCTGCTAGCTGTCTATGCCGGCGACCCATTCGTGCTACTGACCCGTGGACACCCCGGACAACATGCTTTACAATGCCTGAGTGCCTGGGGGAGAGCCTGCCAGGCGTGGACCGGACGACTCCGAGGGTGAAGAGGCATGCGCACGGGTGCTGAATACCGAGACAGCTTGCGTGACGGACGCGACGTGTGGGTGTTGGGTCATGGCCCCATAGACGACGTCACGACCCATCCGGTAACGGCGGCCATGGTGGAGGAGTACGTCAGGTGGTACGACCGTCATTTCGCTGCGGACTGGCAGGATACTCTCCTGACTGCCCCAGACGCCAATGGGGCGCGACAGCCGCTGGCATTTGTGGTGCCAAAGACGTCTGCTCACTTGCGACGCCTGGGGAAGGCCATTGCTGCGGTGCATTTCCTCACTGGCGGCAACATGACCCACACGCCGGGCTATGGGGCCTTGATCGCCCTGGGTATTCTGCATGTCGTCACGCGGCTCAATATCTCCCCCGAGGAGGTCGAGGCGGCCGAGGCGTATCGGGCGTCCCTGGCGTGCAGCGGCCGTTTTCTTACCTTTGCCTCGGGTGGACCGCTCATCGGGCAACGCTTTCAGGATGAGCCGCGTGAGCGCGTGGCGCTCCGTCTGATCAGCGAGACGCCTGACGGCATTGTGGTGCGTGGCAAAGTATCCATGCATACGAGCACGCCTTTTGCGGAGGATGTCCTCATCACGGGCAGAGACGAGTTGCCACCTGGCAGTGGACGGTGGCTGTGGTTCATTGTGCCGGTCAACGCCCCTGGCGTCAGAGTCGTGACACGCCCCCCTGCCCCCAGGCACGCTAACTCCTTCATCTCGCCCTTGAGCAGTCGTTTCGATGAACTCGACGCACAACTGTGGCTCAAGGACGTGTTTATCCCACGGCAGCGCGTATTTACTGCCGAGCCCTTGTTCCAGACGCGCCACCCTTCCCTGGCGTCCTGGCTCTTCTGGCATCAGCATTACGGGTGGCTGGCCAAGGCCGAGTTTACCCTGGGCCTGGCCCTTGCTGTCGCCGAGGTCATGGGCTTGAAGGAGAATCCCGCCACCATCGAGCAGCTCGTGGATCTCGTGGTGGACGTGCAGACCAGCCGTAGTTGCGTGACAGCAGCCGAATTGGAGCCCGATATGACGACGACGGGCTTTGCCATGCCCGGGCAGCTTCACATTGCGGCGGCGAGCATCTACACTCTGAAGGCGCGTCAGCGCATGTCTGAAATACTGCGCAGTCTGCCGGGCTCGTCGCTGCTGAACGCGCCTGCCGACACAGACTTCGCGCATCAGGAGATGGCCACGGCCCTGGAGGAGGCCTTTGGGGGTGGCGGCTATACTGCCCTGCAGCGGGCGGCGCTGTTGCAGCTCACCTGGGATCATGTGTCGTCTGGCCTGGATGGACGTGAGTCGGCCTTTGAACTACATGCCAACGGTGGCATTCCGGCGTGGCGCAATCGCATGCGGGCCTGGTTTCAGAGCTACAACGCGCTCGCCAACGGTGTGCAGGAGGTCCTTAGCGTGGACATGCCGACCATGGATCTGAGCAGTTTACAGCACGTCGCCTATGGCCCGCAGCGTCCGGTCACACCACCGCCGGCACCGGCGAGCGCTGGCGATACCGGCAGCAGCGCTGCACCGACTGCATCGTGAAGGAGGGAAAGTTGTTTTGGTCTTGTTGCCTGTTTAACCCCGCGGCCGCACGAGCAGCTCGCACACTTGCAGAGGAGGTACTCACATGCTCGGACTCGGTTTAGCATCGTCGCACGCCCCAGGAATGTGGCGGCCTGCTGCAGAGTGGCCCAAAGGCCTGGCACGCCAGTCACCGGAAGCCAGGAGCCACCTGCCGCACAGTGCCAGAGTGGAGATGGAGAGCCCCGAAATCATCGAGGGGTACATCAAACGCCTGCAAGCAGCTTTCGCCACCCTGCGCCAGCAGGTGCAGGCGTACCAGCCGGACGCCTTGATCATGATTGGCGACGACCAGGGGGATATGTTCGATCTGGCGAACAACCCCACGTTTGCTGTGTACACCGGCGAAGAGCCGATCTGGGGCGTCAGCGTGCACGATCCTTTCGGGACGCCGCCGGAAAAGCGCACCAGGGTCACCTTCCCGAACCACAGCGAACTGTCCAGGTACATCCTGAAAGGCCTGATCAAGAAGGGTTTTGACATGGCCAATGTCGGCAAGTTCGAGCCGCGCGGTAACCCCCAGCGCGGCGTGTCGCACATGGTGTCCAACCTGGTGCCAGAGGTCGACCCGCAGCACGAGATTCCGCTCGTGTGCATCTTCCTGAACGAGTACTATCCGCCGCTGCCGAGCGCCGAGCGCTGCGCCCAGCTCGGCGCGGCACTGACGGAGATCCTGGCAGATCGGCCGGAGCGGGTGGCCATTTACGCCTCCGGCGGACTCTCTCACTTCCCAGGGGAGTTCAATGCCGGCTGGATCGATCCGGCGCTGGACCACTGGATTCTCGAGCGCCTGGAGCGCAACGATCTGGAGGCGTTGAACCATCTGTTCACCTTCGACTCGATCAACATGCGCTCCGGCACAGGCGAGGTGCGGGCCTGGATCAGCGTCGCCGCGGCGATGAACCGGCCTGCCAGAGTGGTGGAGTACGTCCCGGCCCACTGCACGCTCACCGGCTGTGGCTTTGTCTACTGGCCGGTCGTGTCGTAGAGTGCCATCTGTTGTTGACAGTGTCGACGGCGCCCGGCGCGCCGTCGCCCTGGTATATACCGGTTGGTCTGCGCCACCGGCACGGGTGGAGATACAACAACTCCTGGGACACGCGTATATCAACCAATCACGACGATACACACATCTTACTGAGAGCCACTTGGACAACGTGGTAGGGCGATTACACGCGTCTCTCACACCATGACTGTGAGGGAAGGGGAGGGGATTAGGTCTAGCAGCACTATTGGACAATTGACGTTTCAATTTGTATTACCCAATAGCTGTTTGAAGTCGTGAAATGTTGTCGAACTTTTCATGGCGTACCGGGGGATGCGGTACAAATCCGTACCCAGTTGTGCGTGAACACCTTCACCTATTCCAAACGCCATACGGTACCCTGACTCTTGAAGTGCACGAACAATCGTTTCGGTTACATGTCCAAATGGGTACGCGTATACATCGGAACCCAATAAAACACTGGCGGTTTGGACATCTGTTAATGCGTTTGTATACTCGATTATCGACGGTATTTTTACCCCCTCGATAATCCGATGTTGATCGTGAGAATGGCTGTGAAACTCCAAATGGGGGTAGTTCTTACGTGCCTTGTTGATTTGATCCCAACCCATAAACGCACGGGGATCAACGGACCATGGCTTTGATATTTCGTCAACTCGTGACGTAACAACAAATGACACGGCGTTAAAGTGAAACTGTCGCAATACAGGTAATATATACCGATATACAGACTGGTACCCATCGTCAATGGTAATAAGAACGGATTTCTCAGGTACCGTACACATGTTAATCATATAACAATAAAACTCATCCATTGTCAGTGTATAGTATTCGTTATCGTGTAAGTATTCCATGTGTTCTGTGAATTGTTTAACTGTCATAACGTTTTCGTTTGTAGGATAAAATGTTGTCTTCTCATCATCTTTCACGACCAAATGATACATTAATACAGGAATACCGGTTACATTAATGAGAATCTGTTTTGGACGGACACATCCTAATAATATGATGATAATAAATAGAATAAACCAAATGATATTCTTACACATAAAATTTCTCTTTACGGATATAGGATTACTAACTGTACGATCGAACATTAGTTTATAAGGAAAGAGAAAGAGCCACACCTAATTGAGGTGATACAGACTCTTTGGGTAAACCAGCAGAATAATTATTCATAATTCTCACGTGCTAAATCAAACAGTTTTCGTGCTTCCTCTAAACGCAAAGTAATCAGCACACCGTTTACTACCTGTTGATTCAAGTCCAAACACTCCATACTTCCGACACCCCACCAGAGCGCCTAGTACTACTTCGTTAGCTTTGTGCTACACTTTGACGCATAGAAACGGAAGCTGTCGTCCCCCTGATGAAGAGTGAAGTTGTTGTCCCTTATGGAAACACAGGTTGTCCCCAAAGCCAGCCCCGCTCCGCTCCCAGAACTGGCCACCTATTTGGCGCCCTTTGCGCCCCTCTGCCGCCGCTCGACCAGTCGAGAGAGCGTAGAGCGGGATCTCACGGGCTTGCTGACCGACCTCCCGCGCAAACACTGTGACACCATCGCCGCCGCTGTCGCGGGGCCCTCGACCGAACGCCTGCAACATCTCCTGACCGATGCCACCTGGGACCCGCCGGCCCTCGACCAGCAACGCGTGACCGCCCTAGTGGCGCAGAGCCCACCCCAGGGCTTGTTGGTCCTGGACGACACCGGGTTGCCCAAGCAAGGGCGCAGCTCGGTCGGCATGGCCCGCCAATATTCCGGGACGCTCGGCAAGGTGGCCAATTGCCAGGTCGTGGTCAGCGCGCATTACGTGGCCGATGAGCCCACCAGCCCCGCCCCCCTCCATTGGCCCGTGACCGCCCAGCTCTCTCTGCCGGAAGCGTGGGCTACCGATGCGGTGCGGCGGGTCAAAGGCCATGTCCCCACGGGGAGCCCCTTCCAAACAAAGCCCGAGTTGGCGCGTGCCCTGGTGGACCGGGCCCGGGCATGGGGCGTGCCGTTTGCCTGGGTCGTGGCCGACGCCGGCTACGGCGCTAATCCGACCTTCCGGCAGGGCCTGGCGGCCCGCCAGATCGCCTCTGTGGTGGGCGTCAGCAGCCCCTTTGGGGTCCGCCTGCCCGACGAGGGGCGCCCCGCCGCGCTCGTGCTGCCGTCGCGTCCGTGCGGGCGCGGCCAGCCCAAGAAGCCGCGCCCGGCGCCGCGGTATACGGCCAAGGCCGTCCTCGAGGCCCTGCCCGAGGACCGCTGGCAGTCGATCACCTGGCGTCAGCATGACGACGGCGTGCTGTGCACACAGTTCGTGGCCGTGCGCGTGCACTGGGCTCTCGGTGGCGCCCAATGCTCCACCAGTCATTCCCGCGTCTTCACAGGCCCAGAAGGCTGGCTGCTCGGCGAGCGCCCAGTGCCTGGCGACGGGGGGGAGGTGAAATGGTCCTTCAGCACGCTGCCCGCCGACACGCCGCTGCGCCGGCTGGTCGAGCTGGCCCCTAGCCGCTGGCCCATCGAGCCATTCTACGAAGATGCCAAGGGCGAGTGCGGCTTGGATCATTCCCAAGGCCGGCGCTGGGATGGCCTGCATCGGCACCTCGCATTGGTCATGCTGGCCTACAGTTTTCTGGCGTGCCAGCGCTGGACGCCCGCCGACCCGGCGGGCTTTTCCCCCCTCAGGCGTCCGGCCGTCCTTCCCGGCGGTCCATCGCCAGGTGCGCCTGTGGCTCTTCCAGGATGTCGTACTCTGGCTCATCGCGACCAATCAGATTACCCATTTCCGCCCCAGGCGGAATCTAACGAAGTAGTCCTAGATTGCTTTGCAAAACCCCTGTTGTGGTACCATCGGGGATCAACTGCTCCTGGTAATTCCCGAGGTGCCCTCTGTTCCGTGACCGTTATGACCCGCTGCACCTGTTCGAGCACATTCCGACTGTGGGGAGGCAGATGGACCCCGTGCTGACGCAGAGGGACACGCTACGTGCCGATGATGGCATCTTCCAGCTGGTCAAGACCGACCTACTGCGGCGTTTCCCGCAGACCGCGGACGACGGACGCCCCTCGACGCCCGTAGAGGTCATCCTGCGCCTGCGGGTCGTCAAGCACCTGTATGGCGGGAGTTTCCCAGCGACGACGCCCTGTGTCGCCGACAGCTTGGTCCTGCGCCAGTGCTGTCGGATCTACTGTGAGCCGGTCCCCGATCAGAGGACCCTCAACCGGTGGGCGCAGCTCATCCGCCCCGCCACGTTGCCTCGCTTGCTGGATCATATCACCCAGTTGGCGTGCCACCTGCAGGTGCCCCAGGGCCGCAAGCGGCGCCTGGATGGCACGGTCGTGGCCACTCACCTCCACCCTCCCACCGACCGTACGCTGCGGTATGATGGGGTGCGGGTGCTCAGTCGGGCATTGGGGACAGCCACAACGCTGCTGCAGGAGATGTCGACCGTCGCCCAGGAGCCCTCGACGGACGACGCCCAGCAGGCCCGGGCCAAGATGCAGCGCATTCTGGAGGTCGCACGCCAGCGGGGTGAAGCGGCCGCCGAGCGGCTCAAAACCACCTATCGCGACCGCATCGCCCTGCGCACTACGGGCGTGGCCCGGGCCACGCACGGGCAGCAGAGGCTGACGACCCAGGCCACGGCCGCGACCCAGCGGGTCGTGAAGACGTTGGCCCAGTGCCTCCCCGTGGTCGAGCAGGGCATCACCCAGACGACCCGACGCGTCCTGCTGGGCGAACAGGTGCCGGCCAGCGAGAAGATTGTCAGTCTGTTTGAGCCCGACACCGCGATTATTCGCACAGGCACGCCCGGGAAGCCCACTGAATTTGGCCGCTGTGTCGGGCTGGCAGAGGTCGAAGGCGGGATCATCAGCCACTCTGCGGTGCTGGACGGCAATCCCGACGAAAAGGCGCAACGGCCACCGAGTCTGGATCATCACTGCCAACAGTTCGGGCCCCCACCCAACTTGCTGACCGGCGACCGCGGGCTGCACTCCGCCGCCAACGAACGCTATGCCCGGCAGCGTGGTGTCACGGAGGTGGTGCTGCCCAAGCCCGGGAAGAAGTCGGCCAAACGGAGCGCGTATGAGCAACAGGAGTGGTTTCGTGCCGGGCGCAACTGGCGTGCTGGCATTGCCGGGCGCCTCAGTGGTCTCAAACGGCGCCACAGGCTGGCCCGTTGTGGCTCTCACGGCACCGCCGGCATGGAGCGCGGGGTCGGGCTGGGCGTGATCGCCCACAATCTGCATGTGATGGCCCAATCCCTGGCGGCCTGACGCGAATACGCGGACGGTTTGCCCGTAGCGCCCCCTGTTCGGAGGGACCAGAGAGGCGCGGAGTGGTGCGAACAATACGGGTAAAGTCACGTTCTATCTTCCTAGGAGGCTGTCCGAGAAAGCCTCAGTTGAGTAACCAATAGTTGCTCGTGGTGATATGAAAGGTGATAATCACGCCTCCCTGTTCTTGAGCCTTTTGTCAAACCGACACGCGGAGAGCGATGATGAACGACGGCGAGGGGAAAACGTATCGCCCCTGGAATCCCGAGCACTACCGGCGTGAGTCCCATAGTCCTGAGGCCAAGTTGCCTCAGGACGACCTGGTGTTTTTCTTGCTCGATACGGTGCCCAAGCTGGACTTGCGCCGTTTCTATGCCCCCTATGAGTCGGAAACTCGTGGAGCGCCGCCATTTGCCCCCCAGATGATGGTGTGCCTGCTTTTGTATGCCTACTGTGTGGGGGTGTTTTCGAGTCGTAAGATCGCCCGAGCGTGCGAGCGCAACCTGGCGTTCCTCGCCATTGTGGGTGCAGATCGGCCGGATTTCCGCACCATCAGTGATTTTCGCAAGCTGCATCTGGAGGCTTTTTGCGACGTCTTTGTGCAGGTGCTGCGTATTGCGGGCGAATCGGGTTTGGTGAAGCTGGGCAATGTGTCGACCGATGGGACGAAGCTCCAGGGCAACGCGTCTCGGCACAAGGCGATGAGCTATGGCTATATGAAGAAGGAAGTCGAGCGGTTGCGCGAGGCGATCGAGGCGTTGGTGACACAGGCCTATCAGCAGGACACCGAGGACGATGCGGCCCTGGGCAGCCGCAGGGGGGATGAGTTGCCGGCCGAGTTGGCGCGTCGAGAAGACCGCTTGGCCACCATCGAAGCGGCCATGCAACGCTTGGAGGCGCGAGCCAAAGCCGCCGCCGAGGCTGAGCGCCAGCGGCGTGCCGAAGCGGCGGCGGAACGCCAGTGCACGGGCCAAAAACGTCGGGGCAGGACGCCCAAAGAGGTGGACGAGACGCCCGGATGTCATCGGGCGTCTCGTCCACCTCTTTGGGCGTCCTGCCCCGACGTTTTTGGCCCGTGCACTGGCGTTCCGCCGCCGCTTCGGCACGCCGCTGGCGCTCGGCCTCAGCGGCGGCTTTGGCTCGCGCCTCCAAGCGTTGCATGGCCGCTTCAATGACCGGTGGCCAAGCGGTCTTCTCGACGCGCCAAGGCGCCGGCAGCTGATTCCCCCTGCAGGGGGCCGCAGTAGGTCCTCGGTGTCCTGCTGATAGGCCTGTGTCACCAACGCCTCGATCGCCTCGCGCAACCGCTCGACTTCCTTCTTCATATAGCCATAGCTCGTCGCTTGGCGACGCGTTGCCCTGGAGCTTCGTCCCATCGGTCGACACATTGCCCAGCTTCACCAAACCCGATTCGCCCGCAATACGCAGCACCTGCACAAAGACGTCGGCAAAAAGCCTCCAGATGCAGCTTGCAAAAATCACTGATGGTGCGGAAATCCAGCAATACTGTGCACCCACAATGGCGAGGAACGCCAGTTCACGCTCGGGCGATCTTACGACTCGAAAACACCCCCACACATTAGGCGTACGAAACACACACACATCATCTGGAGCAATATGGCGGCGCTCCACGAGTTTCCGACTCATGGCCGTAGAAACGGCGCAAGTCCAGCTCGACACCGTATCGAGCAAGAAAAACACCAGGTCGTCCTGAGGCAACTTGGCCTCAGGACTATGGGACTCACGCCGGTAGTGCTCGGGATTCCAGGGGCGATACGTTTTCCCCTCGCCGTCGTTCATCATCGCTCTCCGCGTGTCGGTTTGACAAAAGGCTCAAGAACAGGGAGGCGTGATTATCACCTTTCATATCACCACGAGCAACTATTGGTTACTCAACTGAGGCTTTCTCGGACAGCCTCCTAGGAAGATAGAACGTGACTTTACCCGTATTGTTCGCACCACTCCGCGCCTCTCTGGTCCCTCCGAACAGGGGGCGCTTGGTCCGCCGCGTATTCGGCGTCAGGCCGCCGGGGATTGGGCTGTGGCGTGCAAGATATGTCGCGCCACCCCGACCCCGCGCTCCATGCCGGCGGTGCCGTGAGAGCCACAAGCGCGTGTGGCGCATTTTGGGTACCCCAGGCGCCCGGCAATGCCAGCGCGCCAGTTGCGCCCGGCACGGAGTTCCTGTTGCTCATACGCGCTCCGTTTGGCCGACTTCTTCCCGGGCTTGGGCAGCACCACCTCCGTGAACAGCCGCGCTGCCGGGCATAGCGTTCGTTGGCGGCGGAGTGCAGCCCGCGGTCGCCGGTCAGCAAGTTGGGTGGGGGCCCGAACTGTTGGCAGTGATGATCCAGACTCGGTGGCCGTTGTCGGCCCGCGAGTGGCTGATGATCCCGCCTTCGACCTCTGCCAGCCCGACACAGCGGCCAAATTCCGTGGGCTTCCCGGGCGTGCCTGTGCGAATAATCGCGGTGTCGGGCTCAAACAGACTGACAATCTTCTCGCTCGCCGGCGCCTGTTCGCCCACCAGGACGCGTCGGGTCGTCTGGGTGATGCCCTGCTCGACCACGGGGAGGCACTGGGCCAACGTCTTCACGACCCGCTGGGCCGTCACCAGTAGCGTGGCCCTTTTTTCTGTGCTGCCCGTGCGTGGCCCGGGCCACGCCCGTAGTGCGCAGGGCGATGCGGTCGCGATAGGTGGTTTTCCGAGCCGCTCAGCAGCCGCTTCACCCCGCTGGCGTGCGACCTCCAGAATGCGCTGCATCTTGGCCCGGGCCTGCTGGGCGTCGTCCGTCAAGGGCTCCTGGGCGACGGTCGACATCTCCTGCAGCAGCGTTGTGGCTGTCCCCAATGCCCGACTGAGCACCCGCACCCCATCATACCGCAGCGTACGGTCGGTGAGGGTGGAGGTGAGTGGCCACGAGGCCGCCCTGGGGCACCTCCAGGTGACTGGGTGATATGATCCAGCAAGCGAGGCAACGTGGCGGGGCGGATGAGCTGCGCCCACCGGTTGAGGGTCCTCTGATCAGGATTCGGCTAGCCGTAAATCCGACAGCACTGGCGCAGAGCCTGTCGGCGACACAGGGCGTCAGTGCTGGGAAACTCCCGCCATACAGGTGCTTGACGACCCGCAGGCGCAGGATGACCTCTACGGGCGTCGAGGGCATCCGTCGTCCGCATCTGCGGGAAACGCCGCAGTAGGTCGGTCTTGACCAGCTGGAAGTGCCGTCATCGGCGAGTGGCGCCTCCCTCTGCGTCAGCACGGGGTCTCATCTGCCTCCCCACAGTCGGAATGTGCTCGAACAGGTGCCACGGTCATAACGGTCACGGAACAGAGGGCACCTCGGGAATTACCAGGAGCAATTAATCCCCAATCGTGCACAACAGGGGTTTTGCAAAGCAATCTAGGACTCTTCGTTACAATCCGCCTGGGGCGGAAATGGGTAATCTGATCGGTCGCGATGAGCCAGAGTACGACGTCCTGGAAGAGCCACAGGCGCCACCTCACGACCAGGAAGGACGGCCGGACGCCTGAGGGGGGAAAAGCCCGCCGGGTCGGCGCGTCCAGCACTGGCGCGCCAGAAAACTGTAGGCCAGCATGACCAATGCGAGGTGCCCGATCCGCCCAGCGCCGGCCTTAGAACCAAGCCGCACGCGCCCTTGGCATCTTACGTAGATGGGCCAGCGGCTAGGGGCCAGCTCGACCAGCCGGCGCAGCGGCGCGTCGGCAGCGTGCTGAAGGACCATTTCACCTCCCCCCCGTCGCCAGGCACTGGGCGCTCGCCAGAGCAGCCAGCCTTCGGGGCCTGTGAAGACGCGGGAATGACTGTGGAGGCGTTGGGCGCCACCGAGAGCCCAGTGCACACGCACAGGCCACGAACTGTGTGCACAGCACGCCGTCGTCATGCTAACGCCCGGTGATCGACTGCCAGCGGTCCTCGGGCAGGGCCTCGAGGACGGCCTTGGCCGTATACCGCGGCGCCGGGCGCGGCTTCTGGGCTGGCCACGCCCGCACGGAGCGCGAGCGGGCGGCGCGAGCGCGGCGGGGCGCCCCTCGTCGGGCAGGCGGACCCCAAAGGGGCTGCTGACGCCCACCACAGAGGCGATCCGGCGGGCCGCCAGGCCCTGCCGGAAGGTCGTTTTAGCGCCGTAGCCGGCGTCGGCCACGACCCAGGCAAACGGCACGCCCCATGCCGGGCCCCGCCACCAGGGCACGCGCCAACTCGGGCTTGTGTTTGGAAGGGGCTCCCCGTGGGGAAATAGCTGTTGAGGGGCGCACCGCATCGGTAGCCCACGCTTCCGGCAGAGAGAGCTGGGCGGTCACGGGCCAAATCGAGGGGGCGGGGCTGGTGGGCTCATCGGCCACGTAATGCGCGCTAGGCCACGACCTGGCAATTGGCCACCTTGCCGAGCGTCCCGGAATATTGGCGGGCCATGCCGACCGAGCTGCGCCCTTGCTTGGGCAACCCGGTGTCGTCCCAGGACCAACAAGCCCTGGGGTGGGCTCTGCGCCCCACTCGGCGGTCACGCGTTGCTGGGTCCTGTGGCCGGCGGGTCCCAGGTGGCATCGGTCAGGAGATGTTGCAGGCGTTGGGTCGAGGGCCCCGCGACAGCGGCGGCGATGGTGTCACAGTGTTTTTTTGCGCGGGAGGTCCGGTCGGCGGGCCCGTGAGGTCCCGCTACTACGCTCTCTCGACTGGTCGAGCGGCGGCAGAGCGCGAAAAAGGGCGCCGAATAGGTGGCCAGTTCTGGGAGCGGAGCGGGGCTGGCTTTGGGGACAACCTGTGTTTCCATAAGGGACAACAACTTCACTCTTCATCAGGGGGACGACAGCTTCCGTTTTCTATGCGTCAAAGTGTAGCACAAAGCTAACGA